>NZ_JBFAIM010000009.1:0-278796 GCF_040654715.1 Nonomuraea sp. NPDC050643
GTCTCCTCGCGCACCGGGACGCCGGTGGACCAGTCGGGGTCGCCCTCGCGGCAGATGCGGCGCTCGTTCCGGGTTCACGGCAGGGGAGGAGTCGTGGCTGGGCGTGGTTCCTTGAGGCGGGCGATGACGCCTCCCCGGACGAGCCGACGCGCCGGGCCGGCCCTCGGTGTGCTGAGGGCGGCCGGTCGGCTCCGGGTCATGGCTGCTGTTACTCACGGGTCCTTGTTCAGTCATCCGGCGACGTGGTCTACGACGTCATCGGCAGGCGGAGAGCCGCACCCCGTCACGCCGGGGCCCGGCTCCCGTCATGGACCACGTCCCCGGAACCTGCCGGCGAGGTGCCGGACCGGTTCGGCGGGTCGCCTGCTCCGAGGACAAAGGAGACCAACAGGTGTTTCATCGACAACCTTGGCAGAGATCAACAGCTCGGACGCGGGATTTGCGGGTATTCGCGTCCCACCGCGGCCCCTGAACGTCGGCCACGGCGCCTGCCCCGTTCCCTGGGCCGGCACGCGGAGGCCGACCCGGATCCGCCGGCGCCGCCGGTGTGAAAAGCCTTTCTGGCACCGGGAATGCGCGACCGATGAATGCCGTCCCGATTTAGTTTGTTCAGCGCCGGAGAACGTTGCCGGACAACCCGGGCCGACCTAATTCTGCCGGCGAAACCGGTCACGACGGCACGGGGCCGCTGTCACGGGGGGCCTGATCTCCGGCAGCCACGTTTTTGCCGAGCCAGAACGATCCGTGCAGCCCACCGGCCGCTTCGGACACCGGCGACGACCCATCCATCCGCTGGAAAGGAACGTCATGAAGCCAACGGGCATGCCCACCACCGGCGCGCGGGGACGCCGTACGGCGCTCCCCCGCCTGGGCACGACCATAAAACGCTGTTCGCCAGGCTCCTGATGCTTCTCGGCCTCGTCACCGCCATGACGATGGGGAGCGGCCGGTGCCGCGACGGCAGCGACCGGCGCCGGCGACGCGCCGGCGCCGAGTGCCGCCGACGACCCCCTGCTGCACCGGCAGGCCCGATCGGACGAGGAGCTCCGCCGGCAGATCGCGTTACAGCTGGAACTCGCGCCGGGCGGCACGCAGACCGCCCCCAACGAGGTCACCTACGGCGACGGACGTTCGTCGTCACCTACGCCCTGCCGTCCTCCACCGGCCCGATCTCGGTCGCGGCGTCGCCCGACTGCCCGACCGGGTGGTTCTGCTTCTACGACGGGGCCGCCTATGTGTATCCGCGCGGCAGGCTCTCCAGTTGCGGATTCCAGGGCGTGTGACGGGCCGGATATTCGGTCGACCGTCGTTCCCCTTCGTTGCCATCATGCTCGCCATGACGATCGAGTCGCGGGAGCGGGTGCGCACCTACTTCGACGCTTTCGGGGACGCCGAGTGGGATCGGCTCACACCGCCGGCGAGGACGCCAACGACCTGATCCTGCGCACCGGAGACCTGCGCCACGGGCCGGCGCAGGGCGGACAGGACCATGTCTGCCAGATGTTCCGCTCCCGCGACCTGGGTGACCTGATCCGGGCCGCCGGTGGGGAGATGGTGGCCGCCGCCGCCAGCAACTGGGCCTCCCTCGGCGACCTGGACGCGCTGGCCGTACTGGAGGCCGATCCCGACCGCTGGGCCCGCTTCCTGGAGCACGAGATCGCCGCATGCCAGGAACCCGGGGCCCTCGACGGCGGGACCCACATCCTGTTCGCCGCCCGGCACTCGCGGAGCGTTCGCGCCGCCTGACGCACCGGGGATCCAGCCGGGCCCGCGCCACCCGAGGCAGGCCCCCAGACGGCCTCGTCGGCGGCGGAGGCACGGGCCCGGTCGAACGCCTCGAAACGGCGTGCGACGGATCAGGACGACCTGGACAGCAGTCCGTGCGGGTCGAGCACGTACTTGCGGGCGGCGCCCTCGTCGAACTCGTGATAGCCGCGCGGAGCCTGGTCCAGCGGGATCGGCGTGGCGTTGACCGCCTTCGCGATCTGCACCCGGTCGTGCAGGATCGCCATCATGAGCTCGCGGTTGTACTTCATGACCGGGCACTGGCCGGTGGCCAGGCTGTGCGACCTGGCCCAGCCCAGGCCGAACCGGATCGACAGCGACCCGTGCTTGGCGGCCTCGTCGTGTGCCCCCGGGTCGCCGGTCACGTACAGGCCCGGGATCCCCAGCGCGCCACCCGCCCTGGTGATCTCCATGAGCGTGTTGAGCACGGTGGCCGGGCGTTCCTCCGACGACTCCTGCCCATGACCGCGCGCCTCGAAGCCCACCGCGTCCACGGCGCAGTCGACCTCCGGAACGCCGAGGATCTGCTCGATCTGGTCCTTCGGGTCGCCCACGGCCACGTTGACCGTCTCGCAGCCGAAGCTGTGAGCCTGGTCCAGCCGCTCCTTGTTCAGATCGCCGACGATGACCACGGCGGCCCCGAGCAGGAACGCGGAGGCGGCCGCGGCCAGCCCCACAGGGCCGGCGCCGGCGATGTAGACGGTCGATCCCGTCCCCACACCGGCGGTCACGCAGCCGTGGTAGCCGGTCGGGAAGATGTCCGAGAGCATGGCCAGATCGAGGATCTTGTCCATGGCCCGGTCCCTGTCGGGGAACTTCAGCAGGTTCCAGTCCGCATAGGGCACCAGGGCGTACTCCGCCTGCCCGCCGACCCAGCCGCCCATGTCGACGTAGCCGTACGCCGAGCCCGGCCGGTCGGGGTTGACGTTCTCGCAGACCCCGGTCTTGCGCTCCTTGCAGTTGCGGCAGCGCCCGCAGGAGATGTTGAACGGAACCGAGACGAGGTCGCCGGTCTTGATGAACTCGACATCCGGTCCGGTCTCGACGACCTCACCGGTGATCTCGTGCCCCAGTACGAGGCCCTGCGGAGCCGTGGTCCGGCCGCGGACCATGTGCTGGTCGCTGCCGCAGATGTTGCTGGCGACGGTCTTGAGGATCGCCGCGTGCGGCAGCTTGCGTCCCACGTTGGCCGGGTTGACCCCTGGGCCGTCCTTGAGCTCGAATTCGGGGTAGTCGGTCTCGTGCACCTCGACCTTGCCCGGGCCTTCGTAAACGACGGCTCTGTTTCCAGGCATGACGTTCCTTCCCTCGTACGCGACGTGTGGTCGTGTCACGGAAGTGCGCATCACCTCCTGGCGCCAGGACGCCCGCGGGCGACGTGACACGACGGCGGGATCCCCCACCGCCGCGACCCTCCTGGCGGGTGATTCGTGCCCTGCTGTCGCCAACTACCCGCCATGCCGGAAGCCATTCGGAGCCCTCGGGGATCCGCTCCGTGCCCGAGGCGCCCAGGGACGGACGGCGGCCCGTACCGTCGGGCTCATGGACATCGAAGATCGGACCGTCCGCGCCACGGAAAGGCCCTCCGGTCGCATCGGCCGCCGGAGCCGGGGCGGGGACACGCCGGCCCGGACACCCTGGACGCGCGGGCGGGTGCTCGCGGCGGTGGCCGTGCTGATGGCCGTGCTGCCGGCCTTTCACGGCGCCGTCCCCAACACCGTGGGCAATGCCGGCAGCCTGCTGGAGACCTTCCTGCCCTGGACGGGCCTGGCCGTTCCCGTGCTGATGGCCTTGGCGTCGCTGCGTCGCTCGGCCGTCGCGGCCGTGGCGCTGGCGCTGCCTGCGGGGGTCTGGGCCGCCCTCTTCGGCGAACGGCTGCTGCCCGCCGATCGGGCGGCGGCTCACGACCTGACCGTGCTCCAGCACAACGTCAACGACGAGAACCCCGACCCGGCGGGAACCGCACGGGCCCTGGCCCGCGCCGGGGCCGACCTGGTCGCGCTGGAGGAGCTGACGCCCTACGCGCTGCCCGTCTACGAGGCCGCCCTCGCGCCCGCCCTCCCTCACCACACGGTCGTGGGCACCGTGGGACTGTGGTCCCGATATCCGCTCGCGGACTCCCGGCCGGTGGACATCAGGCCCAGAGAAGTCGAGGGCGACTGGAACCGCGGACTGCGCTCCACGGCGCGGACGCCGGCCGGCGACGTGGCCGTGTACGTCGCCCACCTGCCCTCGGTCCGCATCCGGCTGCCGGACGGCTTCGGCACCGGCTGGAGGGACGAGAGCGCCACCGCCCTCGGCGCGGCCGTCGCCGCGGAGAGGCTGGACAGGGTCATCCTGCTGGGGGACTTCAACAGCACCCTCGACGATCGCGGTCTGGCCCCCGTCATCTCCCGGATGACCCCGGCGGAGGCGGGTTTCGGCTTCAGCTGGCCCGCCGCGTTCCCCGTCGCCCGGATCGACCACGTCATGACCCGCGCGGCGACTCCTGTCACCACCTGGAACCTGCCCGTCACCGGCAGCGACCATCTGCCGGTCGCGGCCCGCATCAAGCTCTGACCTGTCGCCTCATGGCCGGGGACCCGGAGAGGCGGCAGGTTCCAGGTGGATCGCCAGGAGGGTCAGCCACCCCCAGCCGGCGACGATGGTCAGGCGCTGCAGGAGACCGCCGATTTCGACGAGGCCGTCGACCTGCGCGAAACCCATTCCGGCCAGGAAGAAGCCGATCAGGAAGACGGCGCCGGTGACGGCAGAGTAGACGGCCCATCCTCGTTCGCCCCAACCGGCGAAGCGCCGGGCGAAGACGAAGCACGCGGCCGCCAGCGAGGCGAAGACCAGGAGCGAGAAGGGCATGTCGTGGAGCGCGCCGTGCCAGGTGTGGACGCCCTGGGCGGGCGTGCCGGGCGGGTAGCCGCTCACCGGATCGGTCACGAAGACGCCCGCTCCGACCAGCCCGATCGCGTACGTCCCGACCAGCAGCGGCCCCCAGGTCGAGGGGCGCCCGGCGGCGTGAAGAGCCCGGCGCAGGCCGATGGCGAACAGCAGCATCAGCAGGCCGGTGATGACGAAGTTGGCGATCTGCGTCCACCCGGACGGGCCCAGGGCCAGCGAGCTGACCGGATGGCGGAGGGGGTCGTAGCCGGGGCGGAACGCGCCCTCGACGAGGAAGGCGATGACGAACAGGGGTCCGCCGATCACACCGCACAGGAGTAACGGGGAGCGTGCTCTGAGTGGGCTGTTGAGGCGCATCGGTCCTTCTTCGACGAAGGGGGCTCGGCTCCTGTCAGTCTGGCTTGACAGGAGCGCCTTTGTCAAGCCAGACTGACAGCCGAGGCAGACGTGCAGCGCCGCGATGCCTTCGATCGGCATCGCGGCGCGTTCGTGACCGTCAGTACACGTGGGCGGACGACCGCCCCCTGCGATCCCGGCCGATCAGACGGTCGTTCCGTCGTCGAAGCCGAACCCGAACCTGGACGGCCGGTCCGGCAGCAGCCACTGCTGCGTCAGGCGGAAGTCGCACGGCTGGACGACCAACGGGGTGCCGATGGCCGTGCCGTTGTTGTTCAGGCCCGCGCACCTCAGGGATCCCGGGTTGCGCAGGACCCAGATGCCGTCCAGGCCACCGGGAGTCACCGCCCAGAAGATCCATTGCTGGTCACCCAGGGCCACCCGGCTGCAGTCCCGCAGCACCAGCCGGGTGCCGATGGGCACCGGAGAGCTGGTGTTGGCCATGCTGAGGCATTTGCCACTGAAGTGACGGATCGAGTTGTCCGTGAAGGTGACGTGCGCGAAGCCGTGCCAGAGCTGATTGCAGTCCATCAGCACTATGGGGGTGCCGTCGGCCGTGCCGCCATTGAGCGGGCCGAAGCATCTCGAGGCGGCGATGGCGTTGCTGGGGATCGTCGCGAAGGGGAAGTCGGCGGCCTGGGCCGCCGATGGGGTCAGCACCAGGGACAGCAGCATCGTCAGCCCGGTGATGATGGAGAAGAGCAGTCTGCGCACATTCGCTCCTTTTGAGCTGTTGCGAATCTTGTGACACGCGGAGCGCGTATCTGCTCGTCAGGCGTTCCATCCCGTTCCTGAGCCGGGACATCACGCCGTCCCGTCCTCCGGGCCATGAGGGGGGTGCGGGGTTCAGGTGGCAGGGGCGGCCTCCTCGTCGTCGCGGGGGAAGAAGGGGAGCTCGAGGTAGACGCGGTCGGCGGCGGCGAGGATCTTCGCGGCGTCGTCGACCGGCGGGTGGATGTGCTGGTTGATCTGCTTCTTGACGGCCGCGCCGGCGGCGCCCGAGGCCATCACCCTGCGGTCCCAGCCCCGGCTGAAGATCGCACCGGCGCCGCCCAGGTCCAGGCAGGTGACGTACGGGCCGGGGGTGAAGTCGCGTAGCGGCACGCCGAGCAGGTCGGCCGCCGCGTTGTACCCGGCGACCTTGCCGAGCGGGCTGGCGTGCTGGCAGGCCTGCATGACCAGGTGCTCGTCGTCGAACGCCGCCGCGGCCGTGTCCCCGGCGACGAACACCTCGGGAAGGGCGCGCAGCCGCCGGTCCACCGGCACCCGGCCGAGGTGGTCGAGGTCACCGGAGATCTGCCGGGTGAGCTCACTGGCCCGCATCCCCACGGACCACACCACCGCGTCGGCCTCGACCTTCGTGCCGTCGGACAGGACGGCGTAGCCGTCGCCGACCTCCGTCACCGTCGTGGCGAGGCGACGTTCGATGCCCAGCTCGTCCAGCGCCGCCTCGATCTCCGGGCGCGGGCCCGGGCCGAGCTGGTGCGCGACCACGTCCGACCGGTCCACCAGCAGCACCCGGCCCCGGCCCGCCAGCGCGGTCGCGGCCTCCAAACCGACGAATCCGGCGCCGACCACCACGGCGGAGTAGTCCTGCCGGTCGCGCAGGTGGTCGGTGAGCCGCCGGGCCGCGTCCAAGGTGTCGATGTCGAAGAGCCGTTCGGCGCCGGGCAGGCCGTGGGGCTGGACGAGCCTGCTGCCCGCAGCCAGCACCAGGCGGTCGTAGCCGATCTCCTCGCCGCCGGCCACCACCACGCGGCGGGCGGTGTCGATCGTGCTCACCGAGGCCCGCAGGTGCTCGACGCCGATCGGCCCGAGGATCCTGCTGAGCTCCACCTTGGCCAGGTCCGGCTCCGGCTCGTACAGGCGCGGCCGCAGCACCAGGTGCTCGTCCGGCGCGATGAGCGTGATGCGCAGGTCCGCGTCCCCGCGGGCCAGCGCCGCTCCCGCCGCGCTCCACACGCCCGCGAAGCCGCCTCCGATGATCACCACGTGTGCCATGTCCTGTCGTCCTCTCTCAGCCTCTCCCCCCGGTGTTCGAGGGGTTCGGCAGGGAGACAACAGGGCGGCGTCAGATGTGACCGAGGTGGGCGAACTTCTCGGGATTGGCCAGTCTCCTGTACGCCGTGATCCGCCCGTCGGCGATCTCCACGGTGTCGAGCCAGACCAGCTCGCCGCCCTGGTACGTCGCCAGGGCCGGGTGCCCGTTGACCTCGATGACCTCGTACGTGTCGGGCCGTCTGAGCTCGATCTGCCGGACCGCCAGCAGGGCGATGGTCTCCGCGCCCCGGACCGGCCGGCGCGCGGCGGTCACCCTGCCGCCGCCGTCGGCGACATAGACGGCCTCGGGGTGCAGCAGCGCGACGAGCCCGGCCAGATCCCCCGCGTCGGCGGCCGCCTTGAACGCCGTGAGCACGCGTTCGGTCTCGGCCCTGGACGCCTGGGGCCGCTCCTTGACCGCGGCGACCCGCGCCCGCGCGCGGGAGGCGTGCTTGCGGCTGGCGGCGGGGGTGCCGCCGAGCACCTGGGCGATCTGGCCGAACGGGAGGTCGAAGACGTCGTGCAGCACCAGCGCGACGCGTTCGGCGGGGGTCAGCGTCTCCATGACCACCAGCATCGCGGTGCTCACCGACTCGTCCATGAGCACCTGGGCGGCGACGTCGGGGCCGGTCAGCAGCGGTTCGGGCAGCCAGGGCCCGACGTAGGACTCGCGGCGGACACGCGCCGACTTCAGCACGTTGTAGGACGTCCGGGCGGACAGGGTCACCAGCCAGGCCCGCAGATCCCGCACCTCGGACAGGTCGGCGGCGGACGCGCGCAACCAGACCTCCTGCGTCACGTCCTCGGCCTCGGCCACGCTGCCGAGGATCCGGTAGGCGGCCCCGAACACCGCGGGGCGATGCGCCTCCCAGTCGGCCGCCGCCAACGTGCCGGTCGGCTCCACCCTGGCCTCCTGCTCCCCCCGGATCGCTGGTCGGCCTCCGATTCTAGGCACGGGCGACCGGCCGCCTCGAACCGGCCGCCACCTCCCGTTCCCGCCGTTCGAGAACAGACGGGTCCGGCCCGGCGGCCATGGGCCGCCGGGCGATGGCGGGTCAGGGCCTGGCGATGACGAGGTTCACCGGCAGCGACAGCGGCCCGATCGTGAAGTACGACGGGGAGTACGCGATGTCGTCGGGGTCGATCGCGAGGCCGAGCCCCGGCAGCCGCCGATACAGCGAGGCGAGCGCCAGCCGGCTCTCCAGCCGGGCCAGCGGCGCCCCGAGGCAATAGCGCGGGCCGTAGGCGAAGCCGAGCTGCCCGCTCTGGTCACGGGTGAGGTCGAACTCGTTCGCGCTGGGGCCGTACTGCGCCGGATCGACCCCGCTCGCCTGGTACACCACGCCCACCGCCTGCCCCTTGGCGATGGGCACCCCGGCGACGACCACGTCCTGCGCCATGAACCGGAACGTACTCATCATCACCGAGTGCCGGTAGCGCAGGGTCTCCTCGACCACGTCGGCCCACCGGTCCCCGGCCGTGGCCAGGGCGAGCTGTCCAGGGTCCCGGGCCAGCGCCACGATGGCGTACCCGAGCAGATGGACGGTGGTCTCGTGGCCGGCGATGAGCATGATCCACAGCACCCCGACCAGTTCCTCGGTGGACAGCCGGTCACCCTCGTCGCGCGCCTGCACCAGGCGGGAGGTCAGGTCGTCGCCCGGTTCCCGCTGCTTGCTCTCCACCAGCGCGTGCAGGAAGGTCTGAAGGTCGTTCTGCGTGGCGAACACCGCCTCCGGCGAGGTGTCGTGCGCCAGCAGCGCGGCCGTCCAGCCACGCAGCCGCCGGTCCTCGACGGGCACCCCGAACAACTCGCAGATGACCCACATCGGCAGCGCCTCGGTGAAGGCGGGCACCAGGTCCACGCCGTCGCCCGCGGCCACCACTTCGTCCAGCAGCCCATCGATGATCTCCTGGATCCGCGGTTCCAGCTCCTGCACCCGGGCGGGCGTGAACGCCCTGCCGATCAGGGCACGCAACCGCCGGTGATCGGCACCGTCCATGGCGGCCATGTGATCGCCCTGAATGATGGTCCGCATCGGCCAGTTCGCCGGAATCGACCCGTCGTGCAGGGCGGGCCAGTGCCGCGGACCGCGCAGGAAGGTCTTGTCGTCCCCGGCGAGGACCTCCCGCACGGCCTGGTGGGACAGGGCCAGGTAGGCGGGCACGCCCCCGGCGAACGCCACCTCGACCACAGGAGCGATCTCCCGGAGGCGGAGGCACGTGTCGAGCGGGTGTTCGCCCGCGACGGGAAAAGAGGGAAGGTTGATTGTCATGGGCCGTCCTTCTCCGAAGTAGTCGGCGTAGACGATGTGCTGCGTTCTCGGGATGACGTCGGCCCGGGCGACGTTCGACATGCTCAGGACGAGTGCGGGGGCGCCGAGCCCGCCGGCGAGCGCGGCGCCCAGGCGTCTGCCGCGTCTGGAAGCGTTCTGCGGGCCGGCGACGCGCCCGGCGCCATCGACCTGTGCGGACGCCTTGGTCATGGTGAACTCCTGCCGGATGCGGTGATCGGTCTTTCGGAGCGCCCTTGGCGGGCGGTTCGAACAGGTCCGCGACGGGGCCGTGGGAAGGGACGCTAGCTTCGGGGGGTGCGCAAAGGGTGCCGGGAAGGTGACCGCGGCTTCGCGGGCGGGGGTAGTGCAAGATCAGGTCATGGAGATCGACACCCACCACCGCTTCGAGGCCGGGGCGACAGCCGTGCGGCGCCATGTCTGGAAAGAGAAGGTCTGGACGGCGGTCCCCTACCGCGTCCTCCACGACACCGAGGAGTATCTGGTGGTGGCCGGCTGGCCGGGGCTTCGCGGCCTGGCGTCGACCACGTGGATCGACTCGTTGCGGACCGGCGGCGGCCATCGGGACCGCGCGATCCGCGAACTCGCCTCAGGCACGTGGGAGCTGGGCTGGTGGACGATCGGGTGCATCGCCGCGTCGCCGAGGCCCGCCAGGAGATCGTCGGGTTGCTCGAAGCGCGCCAAGGACCGTTCTCGCACGATTGGGCGCCGCTGCGCTACGCGTCATGGCAGGCGCCGACGTTGCCCGACGACGTGCGGGAGATCGTCAGGAGCTCCCCTCCCCGCTAGCGGCCCCGGAGGTGGCTCAGCCACGGATGGTCGGGCTGTGCCGTGCCGAGCGACTCCCGCAGCCATGAGCGTTGCGCCGCGGTGAGGATCGGGAGGAGAGCGAAGAAGTCCTGCTCGTCGTGCGGCCGGAGTATGTCGGTCGAGGTCTCCGCCTCGGCGGCGGTGAGGTTTCCCCCGGCTTTGAAGAAGAGCACGACCTCCGCGGACGCCGTCGGCAGCCCCCACGGGGACGGCCGGACGCAACGTTCCAGGGGGACGGCCATGCCGTGTTCCCGGTTGAGGACCCAGTCGTGGCCGGAGCGCTCGTTGAGCAGGAACTCGAACTCGACGGCCGTGTGCGTCAGGGTCGCCGAGGTGGCCAGCGGGCTGCCGAGCCTGGGGACATGGATGTGGGCGGGCAGGTCGAGGCGCCGGCCGTTCCATTGCCGGGTGGTGTCGTCGGGGACGTTGGGGTCGTGGGCCACCAGCGCCCAGCCGGGGAGGTGCTCGAAGACGGCGTGCTGGTCACGGTGGAAGACGGCGATGTCCACGTCGCAGTGATCGCGCGTCTGCCGGCCGAGCCAGGCGTCGGCGGCCCAGCCACCGCACAGGCACCACGCGGGACCGAAACCGGCCAGCAGGTCGCGCACGTAGGCGACGGCCTCCGGCGGCGGGACCGCCGTTCCACGAGAAGGGTGATCGCTCACCGGGTGATGGTCGATCACCCTCTTCGCGTGGCGCAACCGAATTGCGCGACGCCGGTGGTGCTCGGCAGGTCAGGGCGGGCCGAGCACGTCGGGGGTGACCAGAGCGCGGGCGGCGTCGGCGAAGTAGTGCTCGGGGGCCGTGTGGGCCAGGCCCAGGATGACGCCCTGGCTGAGGCCGACCAGGAGCGCCCGCAGCGCGGTGGCCAGGCGTTGCGCCTGGCGCGGGGTGAGCGCGGCCCCGTCGTGGCGCCGGCCGGCCAGCAGCGCGGCCAGCCGTTCCTCGTGCGCCAGGACGGAGGCGGCGAGCCTGGGCCGCAGTTCGGGGTCGCGTAGCGCCAGGTCCTGCAGGCTGATCTCGAACGACAGGTGGCTCAGCGCGTCGGGGTCGTCGCACAGGCGGCGGTAGTGGCGGGCGAAGGCCCGCACCGCCTCGTCCAGGTCGAGGGCGGTGGAGACGGTCTGTTCGATGCCGTCGTAGTGCGGGCCGAGGTAGTCGGTGACGAGGGCGATCAACAGGCCGTTCTTGCTGCCGAACAGCGAGTAGACGGCGCCGGTGGTCAGCCCGGCCCGGTCGGCGATCTCCTCCAGCCTGGCTCGATGGCCGTCCTTGGCCACGATCCAGCGAGCGGCGTCCAGCAGCGCCCGCCGGTTCCGCTCCTTGGCCTCGGCCCTTGTCACTCTCATAATCTTATTATTACAGTAATCTCGTTATGAATATCGAGGAGTACATGAACCGCGTCCCCGGACACGCCGCGTTCCCGTCGGTCGACGCCGTGCAGGCCGAGCTGGAGGAGATCGCCGCCGCCCACCCCGGCCTGGTGCGGCTGCGCCGCATCGGCGTCTCACGGCTCGGCGAGCCGCTGCGCGCCCTGACCGTCGGCGACGGCCCGGCCGACGCGGTCGTCATCGCCGGACCGCATCCCAACGAACCCGCCGGCACCCTGACCGCCCTCACCCTGATCCGGCTGCTGTGCCAGGACCCGGCCTCGCTCGGCCATCGCTGGCACATCGTCGCGTGCGCCGACCCGGACGGCGCACGGCTCAACGAGGGCTGGTACGCCACGCCGGGCGACCGCCGCACCTACGCCGAGCACTTCTACCGCCCCGACCTGGCCGACCAGGTCGAATGGACCTTCCCGCTGGTCAGCGGCGACTACCGGTTCGAGCGGCCGCTGCCGGAGACGGCCGCGCTCATGCGGCTGATGGACGAGGTACGCCCGTCGCTGGTCTGCTCGCTGCACAACGGCGAATACCAGGGGGCGTTCTTCTACCTCAACCGCCACGACGCCGTCCTGGCCGGGCGGCTTTCCGGCCTGCCGGACGTGGAGGACCTTCCGCTGCACCACGGCGAGCCGGAGCTGCCCGGCGCGGAGCCGATCGCGCCAGCGGTCTACCTGACGCCGGAGGGGGCCCTGGTGGGCGCGGCCTTCAGGGCGGGCGGCAGCAGCGCCGACTACGCCGCCAGGTTCGGCGCGCTCCACCTGGTGACCGAGGTGCCCTCCTGGGCCGACCTGCGGGTGGCCGACCAGGGGGCGACCGGGCGTACGTACCGGGAGGTGGCCGCCGAAGGCGCGGTGGCACGGCGCGAGCTCATCGAAACGCTGCGGGCGGGCATGCGGGCCGTCGCCGACGACCTGACCGTGCACTCACCCTTTCGCCGCTCGACCGAGAGCACGCTGGAGACCTTCCGCAGGCTCGCCGAGCTCGAGGAGGAGGCCCTGCCCGAGCTCGATCGGCCGGCCACCGTCGCCGAGGAGTTCTCCCACCGCCAGACGCTGCACCTGCTGCGGCTGCGTCTGCTGGGGGTGTTCCTGCGCATGCTGGACGCCGAACTGGCCGCGGGCAACCTCACGCCCGCCATCCGGCGGCAGCGCCACCTGTTCGCCGAGTGCTTCGACCAGTGGTGCGACCAGGCCGAGACCGACCGCCCTGGCCCGCCGATCGAGCCGCGCAGGATGATCGCGGTGCAGCTCGGCGCCATCCTGACCGCCGCCTCCCACCTGACGGAACGGGTGGCGCCCTGATGAGCGGCCTGCCGTACCTGCAGCCCGCCGCCGGCCCCACGGAAAGAGCACCACCATGCACCTCACCGCCGCTTCCGCCACCGGCTGCCCAGGATGCTGCTCGAACTCCTCAAGGCGGGCGGCCACGTCGACCGCCTGGACATCACCCTCGCCTTCGGCATCGGCCGCCGCGTCCCGGAAGACCGCGTGCGCCTCCTCCTATAGCGCGTCACCCCTCGGTCCCTCAAGTTCTTCGGCACCGGCACTCCCCTGACCGGCTCCGCGCAGCATCTCCTCCTGCTCGCCTACGGCCGGAAGCTGCCGCCCGGACAGCTCCGGGGAGAGGCGGGCCACCGGTACGCCACCGCGTGAAGAGACGGTGTGGGCTCATCGCCCACCGTGCCGGGGATCGGATGTGCGATCGCTCCCTGGTGTGGGGACGGGCGGCGTAGCCAGTCTGGTAGCCGTCCGGACTTCCCAAGGAGGGCTCCTCATGCCGTACGCGGTCTCCCCAGACGTCGAGATCTACTACGAGGTGACGGGCGATCCGGCGGACTCGCCGCTCGTGCTCGTCCAGGGGTTCGGCGCGCAGCTCATCGGCTGGCGCGACGAGCTCTGCGACCTGTTCGCCGCCGAGGGGTTCCGCGTCATCCGGCTGGACCTGCGGGACGTGGGCAAGTCGCGGAAGTTCGGCGGCCCGGAGGATCTGGACGGCGGCTACGAACTGACCGACATGGCCGAGGACGTGCTCCGCGTCCTGGACGCGCTCGAGATCGACCGGGCCCATGTGCTGGGCTACTCGATGGGCGGCATGATCGCCCAGGTCATCGCCCTCGACCACCCCGAGAGGTTGCGGAGCCTCGCCCTGCTGTCCACGATCCCGGGCCAGGACCCGGCCTACGTCCTCCAGGACCTGTCGGCCGCGATGTCCGTCGTGCAGCCGCGCCGGTCCCGGGCGGAGGCGATCGAGGAGAGCGTGGCCGTCCAGCGGCCCTACCATTCGGACGATCGCCCGTGGGACGAGGCGTGGGTGCGTGAGGCGGCGGGTGTCGCCTACGACCGGTGCTACGCGCCCGACGGGCTCCCCCGCCAGTGGGCGGCGCTGCTCCGTGCGACGGACCGGCTGGAACGCCTGCGCGGCGTGACCCTCCCGACGGTGATCATGCACGGGCGCGACGACTCCTCGCTGCACTGGGGGGCCGCCGTGGCGATGGCGACGGCGATCGAGGGATCGGAGCTGCACGTCTACTCCGGGATGGGCCATGAGCTGCCCCAGGAGCTCTGGCCGGACGTCGTCACGGCCGTCGCTCGCAACGCCCGCCGCCGGTAGGACGTGGACGCTGCCCCCGGAAGGGCCGACCGCGACGCTGTCTCCTCATCCGCGGGGGGATGCCGCGGTCGCGAGGTCGTCAGTCCGTGGTGACGCTGCGGACGTTGGCGTAGCGCGGGCTGTGCCCGATGACGGGCAGGCCGTCGGCGGGGACGATCCGGCGGCCCACCGTGACCTTCTCGATCGCGGCGGCGCGGAGGGCGGGCAGGACGGCGACGGCGTCGGCGTGCAGGCGCTCGCTGTCGAGGCCGTCCGGATCCCCGACGGGGCTGCCCGAGTAGTGGCGGGCGACCACGACGCGCCCGTCGGTGCGCTGGATGGCGTGGATGTCGGAGGAGAGCAGGACCGGGCCGAGGAACAGCGGTACGGCGGTCAGGTGCACGATCGACCCGTACGACTCGGCCAGCGGCACCTGGATGCCCAGCGGTTCGAGCAGCGCCGGGGAGTCCGCCCCGCACGTGATGACCACGTCGTCGCACGCGATCCGCCCGTCTCCGGTGACGACCGCCGAGGCCCTGCCCCCGTCGCCCTCCACCGCACGGACCTCGGTGCCGGTGACGTACCGTACGCCCAGCTTCCGCCCGGCCTCGACCAGGGCGGCGACGGCGGCGTTGGGGTCGGCGGAGCCCTCGTCGGGGGTGTGGAACCCGGTGGTGCCATCGGCCACGACGGCGCCGGGCAGCAGCGCGCGGGCCTGCGTGGCGTCGACGCGGTAGGACGGGCTGCCCCAGGCCAGCCGCCTGGCGAGGTCGCTTTCGAGCAGGTCGCGGTCGGCGCCCCGGGCGGGGGCGAGTTGCACGGCGCCGTGCCAGCGGACCCCGAGGGAGTCGCCGAGGGCGTGGTGCAGCGCCCGCCAGGCCCCGAGGGCGAACCGGTGCAGGCCGAAGTAGTGGCGCGAGGACGTGTCGGGCAGCGAGTCGCCGTTGCGGAAGTAGGTCTGGTTCGTGAGCCAGCCGAAGGAGACGCTGGTCGCTCCCGCCGCCGGGGCCTCCCGGTCGAGGACCGTGACCCGCGCGCCGCGCAGGGCCAGTTGCCTGGCCAGCGCGGTGCCGAGGATGCCGGCGCCGACGACTACGACGTGGTGGGCGGAGGTCTGCATGTGTGGAGTGCTCCGATTCGTGTGCGGTGCGGGTACGGGTGCGGGTACGGTCACAGCGGCTGACGGGCCTGCGCGCCAGGCGGGCCCGCCGGGGATCCGTGGCGGGCGCCGGCCTGGGCGAGGGCCAGGTGACGGGTCTCGGGCGCCATCCGCCAGGAGACGAGCAGGCCGGCGGCTCCGATGCCGGCGGCGATGAACAGCGCGACGGAGGAGCCCCACGTGGCGGTGGTGACCGGCAGCAGGAACGTGCCGGCCGCCGACCCGAGGCGGCTCAGGGCGGTCGCGAGCCCCATGCCCGTGCCGCGCAGCTCCGTGGGGAACAGCTCGTTCGGGTAGACGAACTGCAGTCCGGAGCCGGCGGCCTCGGCGACGTTGAAGACGATGAACAGCGTGACGATGACCGGGCCGCCCGCGGCGACGAACGCCACCTTGCGGTGAAACGGAGAAGTCGGCAGGTCGTCCAGGGGGATCTTCTGACCCACGGCCTCTCACCTCCTCACGCAGGTCGTGCCTGCTGGATGGGGGATGGAACATCGCCGGACGCTGACGTGCCGCCGCGATGAACCCCCAAGCTAAGGCGAGGTGGAGATGTTCGTCACGTCGAACTTCTTGACATCAAATATCGATGCGATCGAATATTGCGGGACGATGTTCGTGATCGAGGAAGTCGAGACGTTCCTGGCGATCGCCCGATCGGGCAGCCTGACCCAGGCGGCGCGCATCGTGCACGCCTCGCAGTCGACGGTCAGCTACCGCCTCGACTGCCTGGAGAAACGCCTGGGCCAGACCCTGGTGCTACGGGCCCGGGGCACCAAGGGGATCGGCCTGACGCCGGCCGGGCGGCGCTACCTCGACCTCGCCGAGCAATGGGAGCACCTCGTCGGGGAGGCGGCGCGCATCCGCTCCGACCGGCAGGCGGCGCTGTCCGTGGGCAGCTCCGACGCGATCAACATCTACCTGTTCGACACGCTCATCACCCGGCTGCTCGAACGGTCCCCGCGGCTGCACCTCACGCTGGAGACCGGCCGGGGCGGCGAGCTGTGCGACCGGGTCGTGTCGGGCCACCTCGACGTGGCGTTCGTCTTCTACGAGCCGTTCCACACCGATCTCCACGTCCGCGTCCTGGCCCGCTACCCCATGGTGGCGGTGTTCAGGGAGCTGGACCCCGGCTCGGCCGTCTCCCTCACCCGCCTGGCGGACGGCGACGAGATCTATCTGCCCTGGGGGCCCGACTACGACCTGTGGCGGGAGCGGCACCTGCTCGGCGAGCCCGCCCACATCGTCACCAGGGCGCATTCCCTGGCCCCCGTGCTCCGGGCGCCCGGCACCTGGGCCCTCGTGCCCGCGTTCATGGTCGCCGACCTGGTGGCCAAGACCGGCTGCCGCACCGCGCCCGTGACGGAGGAGCCGCCCGAGCGGACCGTCTACTGGGTGGAGCGCAAGCGCCGCCGCGCCGCCAACGCCGCGGCGTTGCAGGTGATGGAAGAGGTCCTCGCCGAGCTCTTCTGACCGGTCTGGGACGGCGAGACCGGCGGGGAGGCCGGTCCAGGGCGTGTGATGAACTGGCGGCATGACCGGAGAAGCGGGGACGCGTGGCCAGAGCGACGAACTGAGCGTGCGCGCGCTGGGCCGGACCGGGTTGCGGGTGACCCCCGTGGGAATCGGGCTGGCCGCGCTCGGCCGCCCCGCCTACATCACCCTCGGCCGGGACCGGGACCTGGGCGCCGATCGCGACGTCGCCGCGATGCGGGCGCGAACCTGGGCGGTCCTCGACGCGGCGCTGGCGGCCGGCGTACGGTACGTCGACGTCGCCCGCTCCTACGGCCGGGCCGAGGAGTTCCTCGCCGGCTGGTTGCGCGAGCGCGCCGTCCGCCCCGGCACGGTGACCGTCGGATCGAAGTGGGGCTACGCCTACGTCGGCGACTGGCGCATGGACGCCGACCGGCACGAGGTGAAGGAACTGTCCGCCGGCCACCTGCGACGCCAGCTCGGCGAGACCCGTGAGCTGCTGGGCGAGCACCTGTCGCTCTACCAGATCCACTCGGCCACCGTGGAGAGCGGCGTGCTCGACGACGCGGCCGTCCTCGCCGAGTTGCGCGACCTGCGGGCCACCGGCGTGGCGATCGGCCTGTCCACCACCGGCCCCCGTCAGCCGGACACCATCGACCGGGCCGTCGAGGTGGGCCTGTTCGACACCGTCCAGGTGACCTGGAACCTGCTCGAGCGGTCCGCGGGTCCGGCCCTGAGCAGGGCGTACCGGTCCGGCATGGGGGTGATCGTCAAGGAGGCCGTGGCGAACGGCCGCCTGACCGCTCGCAGTGCCCCGCCCGCGCTCGCCTCCGCCGCCCGCGAGCGCGGCGTCACGCCGGACACGCTGGCCCTGGCCGCCGTCCTGGCCCAGCCGTGGGCCGGGGTGGTGCTGAGCGGGGCCGCCTCGGTGGAACAGCTCCACAGCAATCTGGCCGCGGCCTCCCTCGGCTGGGACACGGACCTGGACGATCCTCTCGCCGCGCTGGCCGAGGATCCCGAGACCTACTGGGCGGCACGGGGCTCTCTGGACTGGCAGTGACGCCCTGACGTCACCGGGCTCTACCAGCGGTCCCAGTGCAGGACCCGCTCCTGGGGGATTCGGGGAGCGGGCTTGAAGTCAGTGCCGATGGTGAAGGCCAGCGGGATGAACGCCGCCAGCATGACCTCCTCGTACGGCACGCCGAGCACCTGGGCCAGCTCGCGTTCGAGCGGCCCTTGGGCCGTGGTCCACACCGTGCCCAGCCCGCGCGCCCTGGCGGCCAGCATGAAGCTCCACACCGCGGGCAGGATCGACCCCCACGCCCCCGCCTGTACGGCGACCGGCGCATGGTCGGTCCGTCCCTCGATGCCGGGGACGACGAAGGCGGGCACCCGGTGGATGTTGTCGGCCAGGTGACGCAGGCCGTCGAAGACCCGCTCGGTGGAGCCGGCGTGGTAGTTCATCCGCCACAGGTCGCGCTCGGTCAGCGGCTGCCCGGTGGCCAGGGGCATGGCGCGCAGGAAGATGTCGGCCACGGCCCGCCGCTGCTCCGGCTCGGTGACGACGAGGAAGTGCCAGCGCTGCCGGTTGCGCCCGGTGGGCGCCTGGGTGGCCAGGTCCACGCATTCGGCGATCAGCTCACGCGGGACGGGCCGGTCCAGGTCGAGGCGTTTGCGCACCGCGCGGGTGGTGGACAGCAACTGGTCGGGTGTCAGGTCCAGGGTCATCAGGGCAGGTCTCCAGGTCGGTGCGGGTGGGATGCGCCATGCTCGCCATCCATCTGCGGTCAGACGATCTGCGGTCAGACTATTACGACCGTATGAGCTGAAATCATCCACTGTCAAACAATCGGCATAAAGACGGATTTGGTAGGCTGATCCCTACCGCTCACCGAGGAGATCCGATGCCGACGACGAACCGGCCCGCCAGGCCGACCTATTTCCCGCGTCTGGCGGCCGAACGGCTGGACATCGCGCTGTGCCGGGCCTCGGCGTCGGTGGCGCGGGCGGCCGAGGCCCACGCGACCGCGCAGGGTCTCGGGGTCGGCCAGCACCTGGTGCTGAAGATGCTCGCCGCCGTCGGCCCGTGCTCCCAGCAGACGCTCAGCGAGGAACTGCGCATCGACCGCAGCGTCATGGTCACGGTCTGCGACGACCTGGAGCGCGCCGGGCTGGTCCGGCGCGAGCGCAACCCCCGCGACCGGCGCTCCTACGCGGTCACCGTCACCGAATCCGGCCGGCGCCGCCTCACCGAGGCCGAGCAATCGATCCCGGCCTTCCTCGACGGCACCTTCCAGCCGCTCAGCCCGGAGGAGCGCGACCAGCTCACCGCGCTCCTCGGCAAGCTCCTGGGCACCACTCTCGAAGAATCGGCACGGCACACATGAGGGCGGCGTTGTCCGACGTGTAGAGCCGGTAGGCGATCCTGTCGCCGGCTGCGGTGCTCCGCCACAGGGCGAGCGCGGCGCCGGTCCAGCTCACCGCAGCGGCACGTTGAAGGCGATGGCCAGGAGGATCCACCGCCGGCCGGTGTCGTCGATGGGTCCGGCGAGCTGCCAGGCGGCGGCGAGTTGAGCGACGGTGCCGACCAGCACCGGCACGGGTTTGACGAGCAGGTGGTGCCGGGGCTTGGCCGGCAGGTGCAGGCCGACGGGGGCGGGCCGTCAGCCTGATCTCCAGCAGGACGCGCTGGGGCGGGGTGCGAGGAAGTCGATCAAGCGGTGGGGTCAGGGCTCCGCGTGCCGGTCGAGGCCCAGGGTGGCGATGAGGTCTTCGTGGAGCTCGAACCAGACACGATGGCAGGAGTCGACGTCGGTGCGGTCGACCCAGCCGCCCTCCCCCGTCCGGGCACGCCCCAGGGCCGTGGCGAATCGGGTGTCGTATCCGCGGAACCGGGCGAGGACGCTCCCGAGCCGCTCCGCGAGAGGGGTGAGGGCGCGGTCGATGCCGGCGAGCCCGTCGAGGACCGCGGCGTCCCAGGCGGGATCGGAGTGGTCGTTGGTGGCGAGCCGATCGCCGGCGGCGGGCCGGAGTTGCCAGTCGGTGCAGGCTCGTTGCAGGAGGGCGTTGAGCGGGAGGAACGCGCGGTAGACGTCGCGGACCTCGTCGGCGCCGCCGGCGTCGGCGAGCTCGGCCGCGAGCAGGCGCTCGTTCTCGGCCCGGCCCGATTCGGTCAGCGACCAGCCTCCGGCGCCGGCGAAGGCGGAGTGCCCGACCCAGCCGCGCGCCTCGGCGTCGAGCAGCGCCTCTTGCGTCATGGCCGCGTCGAGCTCGTATCGATGCGCGATCGCCGGGGTGTCGGCGAAGCCGGTGATGCGTACGGCGTGCAGGACCAGGAGGTCGGGCGCCGACTCCCGCGTCATGAGCCGTCGTCCTGCCGTGCGGCCAGGCGGGTGTAGTGCTGCTGGCACGCCTGCGGGGAGTTGAACCCCATCGCGTGCGCCATCTGGCCCCAGGTCAGCCCGGCGCCGCGGGCCGTGAAGAGCAGGGCGGCCTCGAGCCCGTCGACCTCGGCGCGGGCGGCGGGCAGGAGGGCGAGCGCGCTCAGCAGGCCCTCCGTGTCCAGGTCGGCGCTGCGCCAGACGGCGAACTGCGCGAGGTCGACCGCCGACAGCGGGGCGGGCGCGGGCCGCCACGGGCGGGCGTCGAGCGCGTCCGCGCCCAGGCTCAGAAGGCGCTCACGCGCGTCCCGCTCCCGGTGGGCCTCGGCGTGGTCGGCCTGTGCGGCGTGAACGATGTCCTGCTTGCGCTGCATGCGAATCATGATGCACAATCAACAAAATGTTGTCAACAATCCGTTGAAAGGTCAAAGGTGAATGATCATACCCCTCATGGAGGCCGCCGCCGATACCTGCGGGGGCAAGGCCGCCGCGCTCGGCGCATTGCTGCGCGCGGGCCTGCCGGTTCCTGACGGTTTCGTGGTCTCGTTCGCCGGCTACCTCGACGCCGTCCGCGACCTGGACCTCGGGCGATCCGCGGCTCAGGCGATCGAGGCCCGACCGGTCCACACCACCGTGGTCGACGCGCTGGGACGCGCGCTCGACGAGCTCGGCGATCCGCCGGTGGCGGTGAGGTCGTCGGCGGCGACCGAGGACACCGGTCAGGCCTCGGCGGCCGGCCAGCACGACAGCTTTCTCGCCGTGCACGGCACCGGCCGGGTCGCCGATGCCGTACGCGCCTGCTGGGCCTCGCTGTACTCCCCGCGCGCCATCGACTACCGGGGCGCCCGCGGCCGCGACGATCTCGTGATGGCCGTCATCGTCCAGCGCCACGTGGACGCCGAGGCGTCGGGGGTCATGTTCACCCCCGCCGGCCTGGGCGACGCGACCGGGATCGAGGCGTCCTGGGGTCTTGGCCCCAGCGTCGTCGGGGGCACGGTCACCCCAGACGCCTTCCGCGTCGCCCAGGACGGCTCGGTCACCCGCACCGTCGCGGACAAGCGGACCCGCCTTGACCGGCGCGGCACGCGGCTCGTCGCCGGCGACGTGGCCGCCCAGTCCCGGCACCGGCCGGCGATCGACGACGCGACCGCCACGCGGCTGGCCGGGCTGGGCACGGAGATCGCCGCCGTACTCGGTGGGCCGCAGGACGTCGAGTGGGCGGTCGCCGGCGGCCGTACCTGGATCCTGCAGGCACGGCCGGTCACCGCCCCGCCACCGTCACCGCTCCCGCCACCGCCACCGTCGCGCTCCGGCCCCCCGGATGGCGCGCTCACCGGTACGCCGGGCAGCCGCGGGACCGCGACCGGCACCGCGAGGATCGTCCGTGGCCCCGGCGACTTCGCGCGCGTGCGGCCGGGCGACATCCTCGTCTGCCCCTTCACCGACCCCGCCTGGACGCCGCTGCTGCGCATCGCCGCCGGTGTCGTCACCGAGATCGGGGGCGTGCTCTCCCACGCCGCGATCGTCGCTCGCGAGCAGGCGATCCCCGCCGTCCTCGGCGTCCCGGGCGCGACGAGCAGGCTCCACGACGACACCCTCGTCACCATCGACGGCACCAGCGGCACCGTCACGGCGGCCAGCGCGTGATCGACCACGTTCCGCCCCCGGCCGGGAGCCCCGGCCTCGAACGGCCTCTGCCGGACCACGACCCCCGCCTACGGATCGAACGGAGAGGGGAGACGGGCCCGCACGGGCGCCGTGCCCCGGACCACCTATGACAACACGACACCTCTACCTGGCACGCCACGGCGCGGCCGACGCGTTCGGCGAGCTCACCGGCGTCGGCCGCCGGCAGGCGGGCCTGCTGGGCGAACGGCTGGCCGGCGTGCCGGTCGACGCCGTATGGCACTCTCCGCTGCCCCGCGCCACGGCGAGCGCGTACGAACTCGCCCGGCACCTGCCGGACGTGCCCGTGGCCGAGGCCCCCGAACTCATCGACCACGTGCCCTACGTGCCCAGCGCGGCCGAGACGCCCCCGTCCTGGGCCGGCTTCTTCGACGGCTACGACGCCGCCGAGGCCGCCTCGGGCCACAGGCTCGCCGAGGCCCTGGTCGCCCGGTTCGCGAAGGTCCCCGGCCCGACCAGGGAAGGGAACCGGACCGACACCCACGACGTGCTGGTGACGCACGCCTACCCGATCGCGTGGCTGCTGCGGCACGCGCTGGACGCGCCGCCGTCCCGGTGGCTCGGACTGAACAGCGCCAACACCGCGCTGACGGTCATCGAGTACCGCGACGGGCTGCCGCCCACGGTCGTGATGTTCAACGACATGAGCCACCTCCCGCCCGACCTGCGCTGGACCGGGTTCCCCGGCGGCCTGAGGCCCTGAGGCGGCTCACCGGTCAGGCCCGTCGTCAGGGGTGACGAGCAGGCGGACCTGGCGGGGTTCACGGGCTCGGCTCCAAGGACACGGACGTCCCCGCCGCCTCCCGAGGAGACGCCACCGGCCGTGCGGGCTGACCGCCGCGCAGCAGGCCGGCGACATCGCCCCCGATCGTGACCCGCGTACCGAGGTCGCCGGCCTGCTGGCTCTCGCCAACGGCCTGACCTCCAGCGTCCTCAGCGGATCTCCGGGCTCGAACCGGGATCGGCGCACGAGACACCTCCTGACGGCGCTACTCCCCGGGCGGGAAGTCGGCGGAGCGACTGACCTGCGCCCACCGCTCGGCCTCGGCCGCGCGGGCTTCGGAGGACTCCTGCGCCATCGTGACCGCCCCGGCGCCGAGCAGCAGGCGCAGGGGCGGCTCGTCCAGGTCGGCGATGTCGGTGATGATCTCGGCGGCGCGGACCGGGTCGCCGCGCCAGGTGGCGACGGTCGACTCGCGGTAGCGGTTCATCTCGCCGACCGTCCGCTCGTAGTCCGCGCCCACCGGCAGAGCGGTCATCGACGAGCCGCCCCAGTCGGTACGGAAGCCGCCGGGCTCGACGATGGTGACCTTGATGCCCAAGGGCTTCACCTCGGCGTTGAGCACCTCGGAGAAGCCTTCGACGGCGAACTTCGCGGTCTGGTAGGCCGCCAGGCCCGGCGATCCGCCGACGCGCCCGCCGATGGAGGAGAACTGGATGAAGTGGCCGGAGCGCTGCCGGCGCAGGACGGGCAGGGCGGCCCGGGTGACGTTGACGACGCCGTACAGGTTCGTCTCCATCTGGGCGCGGAACTCCTCGTCCGGCATCTCCTCGATGGGGGCGCTGGTGGCGTAGCCGGCGTTGTTGACCACGACGTCGAGACCGCCGAAGGTGTCGAGCGCCGTCTGGACGGCGGCGTGGGCGGCCTTGACGTCGGTGACGTCGAGGGCCGTGGTGCGGACACGGTCGCCGTAGCGCCGCACGAGGTCGTCGAGCTGTTCGGGGCGGCGGGCGGTCACGAGGGCTCGCCCGCCGCGGTCGAGCACGGCATGGGCGAGCGCCAGGCCGAAGCCACGGGAGCCGCCGGTGATGAGCCAGGTCTTGGTCATGGGAACACGCCTCCTGCTAACTAAACGTTCATTTATATGCTGCGCCCGCCACGGGCCGGTTGTCAAATAAACGGTTAGTTGGTTTATCCTGGGCGCATGTCGCAGCAGGCCGATCCCGCCAGGACCCGTGACGCCGAGGCGACGAGGGCTCGCCTGCTGCAGGCCGCCACGGAGGAGTTCGCCGCCCACGGCATCGCCGGGGCCCGCGTCGACCGCATCGGCGTCCGGGCGAAGGCCAACAAGGCCCTCATCTACACCTACTTCGGCAACAAGGAGCAGCTCTTCGACGCGGTCATGGACACGCACGTCACCCGCGTCCTCGACGAGGTCCCCTTCACCCCCGGGGACCTGCCGGGCTACGCCGGGCGGCTGTTCGACTTCCTGCTCGCCAACCCCCACCAGCTCCGCCTCGCCACGTGGCACCGCCTCGAACGGCCGAGCACGGGGCACGAGCCCGACGGGCTGCGCACCTCGATGCGCCAGAAGACGCACGCGATCGCGCGGGCCCAGACCGGCGGGCAGGTCCCGGCCGCCTTCACCGCCGAGGACCTGCTGGTCTTCACCCTGGCGCTGGCGAGCGCCTGGATGCCGACCAGCCCCATGGCCGCCGGCGGCCAGGACGTGGAGCGGCACCGCGCCGCGGTCGTCGAGGCCGTCCGCCGCCTCGTCGCCTAGATGAGCGCCGCCGGGCCCAGGCGGCGGCGCCTCCGGAACACGTCGGCACGGAGGGCCGACGCGGCGTCAAAGGTCGAGCCCATGACGCGGATTCTCGAACGCCGCACTCACAGCAGCACGTGGAAGAGCGATCGAATGCGCCGGGCAAGCTCCTCCGGCTCCCCTTCGGCCAACGCCGGCGTACGCAGGACGCTGCGCATCAGCCACACCCCCGCCTGGACGGCGAGCATCAGTTCCGCGCGGATCCCGGCTCCGTCTCCGGACAGCTCCTCCTTGAGGTGGCGCCCGGCATGCCGGCCGATCGCCTCGCGCATGATCTGGGCGGCTCTGGGATTGGCCGCCGACCTCAGCATGAGCAGGAACGGGCCGAGCTCCTCCGCCTCCGGCGACGTACGCGCCACCAGAGCGCGCGCGGTCTCACCGGGAAGTTCCGCGCCCGTGCCGGCGATCACCGTGCGCGGGGCGAAGGCCACGTCCACGGCCTCCGCGAACAGTTGCTCCTTCGATCCGAAATAGCGGTTGATGAGCATCGCGGTCACGCCCGCGCTCCGGGCGATGTCGCGGACCCCCACCCCGCGTAACCGCACCGCGCGAAGGCGGCGACCGCCGCGTCCACTGACCGCCGCTCGCCGCGCGCCCGCATGGAGCGGGTGGCGGTAAAGACCTGTTGGCCGGGCCTTGGCCTTGTAGAAGAGCGAACTGCGGTAGTGCCCCGTTGTGGGTGATGTGTCCGACGCATGGGTGCATGCACCCGGCAGTCCACCGACAGCACCATCAACCCCTCGGGGGCGCACCGATGCCGTACGTATCCACACGCGACGACAACCAGATCTTCTTCTACGACTGGGGCAGCGGCCCGCCGGTCGTCTTCATCCACGGCTGGCCGCTCAACGCCGACGCCTGGCACGACCAGATGAAGACGGTGGCCGACAACGGTTTCCGGGCGATCGCGCACGACCGGCGCGGGCACGGCCGCTCCAGCCAGCCCTGGGACGGCTACGACTTCGACACCTTCGCCGACGACCTGAACGACCTCATCACCACGCTCGACCTGAACGACGTCACGCTGGTGGCCCACTCCATGGGCGGCGGCGAACTGGCCCGTTACATCGGCCGGCACGGCACCTCCCGCCTGAACAAGGCCGTGCTGCTGGCGGCGGTCCCGCCGCTGATGCTCAAGACCGACGCCAACCCCGAAGGGACGCCCCAGGAGGTGTTCGACGGCATCAAGGCCGGGATCCTCGCCGAGCGCTCGCAGTTCTGGCGCGACAGCGCGGACGCCTTCTTCGGCGCCAACCGCCCGGGCAACACGGTGACGCAGGGCAACAAGGACGCCTTCTGGCTCATGGGCATGGCCGAGAACATCCAGGCGGGCGTGGCCTGCGTGGACGCGTTCTCCGCCACCGACTTCACCGAGGATCTGAAGAAGTTCGACATCCCCACTCTGGTCATTCACGGAGATGACGACCAGATCGTGCCCATCGCTGCTTCTGGCGACAAATCCTCAAAGATCATCCCGAACTGCACCTACAAGGTGTACGAAGGCGGCTCCCACGGCATCGCCCTCGTCCCTGGCTCCAAGGAGCGGTTCAACGCCGACCTGCTGGAGTTCCTGCGATCGCGAAAGAACCGCTCGTGACCGGTGGGCCGAGTGAGACCGCCCGGGCGCGGGTGGGTTCTCTCCAGGTGATCAGGTCCGCCTGGTCTGACGTCGACAAGGGGGTTGTGCTGTGGGCAGGTTCACCGGCAAGACGGTCGTGGTGACGGGCGGGACGACCGGCATCGGGCTGGCCAGCGCCAAGGCGTTCGCGGCCGAGGGGGCGCAGGTGTTCGTCACCGGCCGCCGCCGGGCGGAGCTGGACGCCGCGGTCGAGCAGATGGGCGGCCAGGCCACGGGCGTACAGGGCGACGTCAGCAAGCCCGACGACGTCGATCACCTCTACAGGACGATCGCGGACCGCGGCCTGGAGATCGACGTGCTGTTCGCCAACGCGGGAATCGCCAAGTCCTGCCCGCTGGAGTCGCTGACGGTGGACCATATCGACGAGATGCTGGCCATCAACATCAGGGGCACCGCCCTGACGGTCCAGAAGGCCCTGCCCCTGCTCAAGGACGGCGCCGCGATCGTGGTGACCTCCTCGATCAACGGCAGCCGCGGCGCGGTGGGGTCGAGCGTCTACAACGCGACGAAGGCGGCGGTGCGCTCGTTCGGGCGTACGTGGGCGGGCGAACTCGTGGGCCGCGGCATCCGCGTCAACACGGTGAGCCCGGGCCCGATCGACACCCCCGGACTGGCCACCCTCGCCCCGACGCCGGACCTCGCGGCCGACTTCCACAAGCAGCGCGGGCAGGCGGTGCCGATGCGGCGATCCGGGCGTCCGGAGGAGGTCGCGGCCGTCGTGCTGTTCCTGGCCTCCGACGAGAGCAGCTACATGACCGGCGCGGAGATCTTCGTCGACGGCGGCGCGATCCAGATCTGAGCCGCGGTGGCGAGCGCCGCAGCGAGCGAGATTTCAGGATTTGACGGGTGCTCGCCCGATACGGTCGGACCATGCGCGTTGATCGATCCGGGTTCGTGGTGATCATCATGTTGGCCGCGTTGTCCGGTGGGTGCGGCGCCGCCGCGCCGGACCCGCGTGCGGCGACGCTGCCCGCGCCACCGTCCCCGCCCCCGAAAGCGCTGGCGGGCAAGGTGGTGGTGATCGATCCCGGGCACAACGGCGGGAACGCCGCAAACCGCTCCGAGATCGA
Source organism: Nonomuraea sp. NPDC050643 (assembly GCF_040654715.1). Classification (NCBI taxonomy): domain Bacteria; kingdom Bacillati; phylum Actinomycetota; class Actinomycetes; order Streptosporangiales; family Streptosporangiaceae; genus Nonomuraea; species Nonomuraea sp. NPDC050643. The sequence goes on from NZ_JBFAIM010000009.1 coordinate 27,142, forward strand.
CCGGCAGGTCGACATCATCACCCAGCGCAAGGCCTGCAACGCCGTCGGCTTCGAGACCGCCGCCGGATACCAGGAGAACGCCTTCGCCTGGAGCGTCGCCCAGCACCTCAAGCCGCTCCTGGAGGAGATGGGCGCCGAGGTCGTGCTCACCCGGCCCGACGACAAGGGCGTGGGCCCGTGCGTCACCGAGCGGGCCGCCATCGGGAACGACGCCAGGGCGGACGCGGTGGTGTCCATCCACGGCGACAGCGGGGAGCCGAGCGGGCACGGGTTCCACGTGGTCGTCCCCGGGCTGATCCCCGGGCACAACGACGAGGTCGTCAAGCCGTCCCGCCGGCTCGGGCTGGCGATCCGCGACGCGTACTGGGCCGGCACCGGCCTGCCGTACGCGAACTACCGGGGCAAGGACGGCCTGCGGTCCCGCACCGACCTGGGCGGGCTCAACCTGTCGAAGCGCCCGGCGGTGTTCATCGAGTGCGGCAACATGCGCAACGCGGGCGACGCGGCCAAGATGTCCGACGCCACTTTCCGCAAGCGCATCGCCGGCGCGCTGGCGAACGGGATCAAGAGCTTTCTCGAGGGCGCCGGCTGACCGGGCACCAAGCCAGCCGGGCCAGCCGGGCCAGTCGGGTCTGCCGGGCCAGCCGGGTCAGTCGGCTCTTCGGCCAGGGAGAGGGCGGCGGTGAAGGTCATGTCCACGCCGTCGCCCAGCAGCGCGCCCAGTTCGCGCAGCACCAGCTCCCGCAGGCCCGGGTCGAGGATCCGGTAGGCGGAGATGGTGCCGGCCAGGTCCAGGTAGCGGCCGGCGTCGTACCACTCCGTCCAGGTGTAGGCGCGCTCGTCCAGGTCGGTGAAGCGCGGGTCGCCGGCCAGCAGGTGATGGGACTCCTCGGTCCGGTCCACCTCGTCCTGGTGCAGGCCGACGCTGGACACGCCGTGGCGGTGGGCCACGGCGGCGAGGGAGGCCCGCAGGCCGGGGTCGGTGACGAGGTAGCGGTTCCAGAAGAGCGCCAGCGCGCCCGAAGGGGCCAGCGCCGCGTGGGCCAGGTCCCAGCGGCGCTCCGGGTCCACCCAATGCCAGGCCTGCGCCGAGTACAGCAGGGCGAACCGCCGGTCAGGGACGTAATCCTCAAAAATCCCGCTCACCACCCGCACGCCCGGACATTTCGCCGCCAGTGCCACCGCCATCCTGGCATCGGGCTCGACGCACGTCAGGTCGACGCCGCGGGCGGCGAACCCGGTCGTGGCCTTGCCCGACCCCGCCCCCACCTCCAGCGCCGGCCCGGCGGGCGCGTACTCCAGCACCTCGGTGACGAGCTGTTCGGGATAGCCGGGCCTGGCCGACTCGTACTGCTCGACTGCTTCGCCGAACACCACGCTCCGCTCACGGTCCACCGCCATGGCAACTCTCCTCATCGTCGGACGAGTGCCGATTCAATCACGCCGGCCGTGACGTCCCCGGTGGTAGGCGGCGTGGCCTTCGGAGACGCTCGGTGACGGTAAAGTCACCTTCGGTAAATGTCCTGGTGACGTGAAAGAGGGACAGCATGAGTGACACCGCGGCCTTCCGGTACGGCCGTACCTTCGACCTGTTCGACGCCAACGGCAACGAGGTGATCGGGCCGGACGACCTGGCGGCGCTGGCCACCGGCGTCGTGCAGGCCGGGAAGGTCCCCGCAGGCTCCGCCAAGAGCCAGGCGATCCACGCCGCCTACCGGCGCTTCTGGGAGGTCCTCAGCCGGCACGCCGACACGGACTCCGACGGCAAGGTGACCCGCGAGGAGTTCATCAACGCGATGAGCAACGGCACGAGCAGCGGAGCGCCGTTCACCGAGAGCCTCACCGACGCGATCGGCGCGGAGTTCGCGGTGATCGACGCCGACGACGACGGCACGGTCGACCGGGCGGAGCTCCAGGCGTTCCTGGAGAGCGTCGGCCTCGCGGAGGAGGAGGCCCGCCGGACCGCCGCGGACATCGACACCGACGGCGACGACATCATCTCCCGCGAGGAATACCAGGCGGCCTGGCTCAGGTACTACCTCGAAGGAGACCCCGAGAGCGAGACCTTCCTCGGCGGGGTCCACTGACCCCCAGGTCGCGGCCGAGCCGCGCCGCGACCTGGAATCGCCGTGCCTCCCCCGGCGCCCGGTGGGAACCTCGGCCGGATGGCCGCCTCTCAACGCGGGCGGCGCAGCCCGCGCAGGAAGTTCCAGAGCGGCGAACGGGCCGGCTTCCCGGCCGCTTCGGCCGCCGGGGCCGGGGACGCCTGCGTGGCGGGCTCCTCGCCGGCGGGGGTGCCGTTCGAGGGCACCGGAGGCCTGGCGAGCTCGTACTGGACGGGCAGCGCCCGCAACGCCCGCATGAAGGGAGAGGGCCGCCAGGGCAACTGGTCGGCCGGGAGCGCGAGTCGCACCTTGGAGAACTGCTTGAAGAGCCGGTGCACGGCGATGGTGGCGATCCGGGTCGCCAGCAACTGGCCGAGGCAACTGTGCGGCCCCGCTCCCCAGGCGAGGTGGGCGCGGGTGCTGCGGATGGCCTGCCAGTCGATCGCCCCCGCGAAGCGCGGGTCGCCGTGGGCCGCGGCGACCGAGAGCATCACGGGATCCCCGGCGGAGATGGTGAAGTTGCCCATCCGCACGTCCGTCAGCGCGTACCGGAAGGTCAGGTTGGCCATCGGCGGGTTGAGCAGGGCGACCCTGTTCACCGTCTCGTCGATGGCCCCGACCGACAGGCTCTCGCGCACGTCCGGGTTGGAGGCGACCTCGACGACGACGTTGCAGACGAGGCTGGCGGTGAAGTCGAGCAGGCCGGGCAGCATGAGGAGCTCGCGGGCCAGCTCGTCCAGGGTGATGTCCGGCATGGCGCTGATCATGTAGGACGGCAGGTCGTCACCAGGGCGTTCCCGCTTGGCGGCGCCCAGCTCGGTCATGGCGGCGTACACCCGCTCGAACGCCGCGGCCGCGTCGGGGCCGGCGTCGAGGATGCGCCAGATGTCCATCACCACGTCCTCGCCCCGGGTGGCCGGGAAGCCGAGCATGCGGTTGGCGACCATCAGCGGGAGCGGTCGCGCGTACTGCGCGGCCAGGTCCGCCCATCCCGTGGCGCTGCCCTCCGACAGCAGGCCGATGAGGTCGTCGGCGTAGCTCACGACGGCCTGCTCCAGCCGCTGCGCCTGGGGCCGGCCTTGGTCCTGGAAGGGGGTGAGCGCGCTGGTCCAGGCGCCCCGCAACTGGTTCAGCGCGGCGCCTTCCTGGAACGTCGAGTTGTTGACCTGGAAGACGGGGAGCAGGGGCCAGTCGGCCGGGATCCGGCCTTCCACGTTGGCCTTCCACTTGTCCAGGCGCTTGCTCCACACCCCCTCGTTGTTCTGCAGGACGCGGAGCACTTCCTCGTAACCCACCACGAACCAGACCGGCACCCCGAGGAGGTCGACCGGTGCGACGGGGCCGTACGTCTTGCGCAGCCTTTCGTGCACGAGTGCGGGGTCGGCGTCGTAATCCCTGGTCAGCAGTGGTTCGGCGGTAAGCGGTGCCGTGGTTACGGGGGGCTGCTGGGACCATGGGCCTTGCGTCACGGGATGAACTGCCTTTCTGATCGCTGCTCCGCTCGTCACATCGGTCAAGGATCATGACACGAGTGATGCTCTGGGAGCTTACGGCTGTTTCCCTCAGGGCGTGTGCAAAGCATCACGAATTGCAACCAACTATCGCGACCACTCCTCCAGTACGGCGTAGTCGGCGTCGACCAGGCCGCAGCGGGGGTCGACACGATGGAGCAGGGCCCGTCCTCGGTGATGTGCGGACACCCAGGCCCGGTCGACGTCGGTGATCTCGTCGTCGACCCAGGCGAACGCGCGCCCCGCCGCCCGGTCGACGAGGGCGCGGGTCTTCCAGTGCAGCCCGTCCCGTTCGTCCTGAAGGTCGGTGTCGGACGGCTCCGGCCAGATCACCACGGGCAGCCGTGGCAGGCCGAGGCGCGGCGCGACGCACTCGTTGGCATCGTCCATCCAGGTCGTGGCCCAGACCAGATCACACGGCAGTGCCGACAGACGGGGTCCGTGCGCGGGATCGATCCTGGCCAGCAGGGGATTCGAGCCGACCCCTGATAGTTCGGAAATCGTGTGAAAAGTCGGATATCGGCCCGAGGCTGCCCCAAAGGGAATGAGGGGTCCGTCGACATCGAGGAAGAGCAGCGGACGCCGCGCAGGACCGATCATGGGCGCACGATACCGGTTCGCCCGGCACACTACTCGTGTTTGACTTGTCGAAACTACTCGTGCTTGAGTAGTTGGGTGAGTGACGTACGAGTGTTCGTCCTCGGCGCCCTGGTCCGGGGCCCGATGCACGGCCATCAGATCCGCCGGCAGGCGCAACTGGACCGCACCGAGTTGTGGACCGACATCAAGGTGGGCTCGCTGTACGCGGCACTGCACCGGCTGGTCGCCGAGGGCGCGATCGAGGTGGTCCGCACCGAGAAGGCCGGGGGCCCGGCGCGGACGGTGTACGCCCTGACCGCGGCGGGACGTGAGGAGTTCATCGCGCTGCGCGACCGGATGCTGCGCGAGGTCCGGCTGCGGCCCGACCCGGTCGATCTCGCGCTGCACTACGCCGAGGATCTCACCGAGGAGGACCTGCGGGCGATGATCGGCCATCGGCGCGACGCGCTGACCGCCCGGCTGACCGCCTGGCGGCACCAGCGTGAGCAGGCCGAGCCGTACCTGCGCGGGCTGGAGCCGATGACCTTCGACCACACCACGGCACGGCTGCGGGCCGAGATCGCCTGGCACGAGAGCCTGCTGGAGCAGCTTCCGCACCTGCTCCCCCTGAGCGAGCGCGGCAGCCGCACTCCCGCACCGCCCACCGGCGCGGCCGGCCCCACGGGAGGCGGAACCCATCGTGCTTCGTGACCGTGTCTTCGCCTGGCATCGGGAGTTGCAGAATGTTCATCACCGGCTGGAGAAGGCCCTGGAGGAGGCCCGGAAGGCGATCCGCTCCGGCAGGAGCGCCCAGGCCCTCGCGCCCGAGCTCCGCGACTTCTGCCACACCTTCTGCTCCGCCCTGGGGAGCCATCACCGCAGCGAGGACTCCGACTTCTTCCCGGCCCTGCTGAAGCAGATGCCCGAGCTCGAGCCCACGATCACACGCCTGGGTCGCGAGCACCAAGTCCTCGCGCGGCTTCTCGCCGACTTCCAGACGAGCCTCGACTCCCCGCAATCATCGCCGCAGCGGCTTTTCGAGCAGATCAATGACATCAAGGCCGCCATGAAGGCCCATTTCGGCTTCGAGGAAGGCTCCCTGAACCGCGCCCTCCATGCTCTTGACGTTCCGGAGGGCGACAAACAGCGGATGTTCGGCGACGTCTGATTGCCAGGGCCGTCGCGCCGGGCGGCTCCTCAGGGCGGCGGATCGGCGGCGCGGTGGGCGCGGATGAGGGCGATCACGGTGTCGGCGGTCCGTGCGAGGTGGCTGCGGCCGTCGGGCAACCGCGTCTCCGGGCTGATGTAGCTGCGCGGCCCCACGTGGGTGGCCGGGTCGAGCCGGTGCACGGTGATCTTGCCGGCGCGTACGGCCCGGTTCCATCCGCTGCGCCGGAACAGCCGCCAGCGCTGCGGGAACATCCAGCGGGAGACCCGCTCGATCCGGTCGCCGGCGCTGGTGAGCTGATGCAGGTGAAGGGCGTGGGTGAGATCGTTGGCGCCGTTGTGGAACCCGCCGATGGTGATCAGCAGGAGCGGGGCACGCAGTTGGGTGTGCAGTTCGTCGACCGCGCCGGTGGCGACCTGGGCGCCGCCGCTGTAGCTGAGCAGCACCACGGGGATGCCGCTGCCGGCCCGGTAACCGGCGAGGCGTAGCTGGACGGCGATCTGGGCGCCGACGGCGCGGTTGTACAGCGGGCGGTACCGGCGGTCGGCGGCGACGAAGATCTGCATGACGTTGTGCAGGAACAGCAGCAGCGCGATGCGGCGGCGCAGCCACGCCCACACGGGCCGGTCCACGAGCGGGTCGGCCAGCGGGGAGTAGGGCTGCACCTGACCCAGCAGCCGCAGCTCAGGCGCTCCGGCGATCAGGGCCTTGACCAGCAGGCCCCCGTCACGGGTGTCCCGGAAGCGGCGTTTCCCGATGCCGTCCAGATAGACCAGGTAGGCGTCCGGAGGACGGTCGGGGTCCGCGCCCCGGGCGTAGGGCATGCCGTGGGGAAGCTCGGTGGTGAGCGTCCGCCAGCCGGTCGTGTACGCCATCACCTCGTACCGGGCGAGCAGGGCCTCGGCGAGCAGGACCGGACCCAGCACCAGGACGAGCAGCGGGAACTCGGTCATATGAGCGCCCCCCGCACCCCGGTGGTGCTGATCTTCACGACCAGGCGGCGAATGACGTCCACGGCGGCGGCCAGCCCGATGCCGGCGACGGCCAGGCAGCCCGCGGCGGCCCACCAGCCCAGCCCCGTCGTCGCCGCGAGCGGGGCGGCCAGACCGGCGCCGACCCCCACGAACAGCAGCAGGTGCAGCAGGGGCCCGAGCAGCGGGAACGCGAGGACGGCGGCGAGAAGCAGCGGGGCGACCTGGCCGGGTGTCCAGGTCAGTGTGGCGACGCCCGACACCGGGGCGGACACCACCAGCTCGGCGAGGGTCCAGGCGGTCAGCGGCCACAGCGCGAACACCGAGCCCTCGACCACGGCGCCGGTCAGCACGAGCACGATCGCCTTGGGCCGCGACACGCCGGCCCGGCGGGCCACCAGGGGCAGGATCCGCCCGGCGGACTCGGACAGCCCGGCGAGCAGCAGCAGGACGACGACGGCGGCGGACATCGGTCAGCGCTCCCGCGACGCGTCCGCCGGAGCCGGCCCGCCGACGCGGCCGGCCCGGCGCAGGTGGTGTTCGAGCTCGTCGGCGGCGCGCAGATGGCCGCCCGCCGCCCGCTGGGCGATCTGCAGGGTGGCCGCCGCGGCCCGGAAGCGTGGCTCGCCGAGCAGGCGCCGGGCAAGGGCGTTCACAGACCCGACGGCGGCGTCCTGGGTACGGATCGACAACCCCGCGCCGAGCTCGACGACCCGCCGGGCCACCAGCGGCTGGTCCGCGCCCTGCGGGACCACCAGCATCGGGACCCCGGCGTGCATGGCCTCGTTGACGCTGTTCATCCCGCCGTGGGTGACGAACAGCGCGGCGCGGGCCAGCACCTCCGGCTGCGGTACGGAGCGGCGGGCGAGCACGTTGTCCGGCAGCGGATCCAGCGCGGCCGGGTCCGTGCGCCCGGTGGAGATGACCACGGTGCCGCCCAGCGGCGCCAGCGCGGTGGCGAAGGTGCGCAGCAGCCGCGGGCCGGCGTCGAACACCGTGCCCAGCGAGGCGTACAGCACCGGGTCCCGCAGGCGATCGGCCGGGAACGAGGGGTCGGGTGGGCGGGCGCCGAGACTGGGGCCGACAAAGCGGTACGTCCGGTCGAAGGCGTCGGCGCCGGGCTGGAACGCGCTCGACGTGAAGACCAGGTTGAGCGGCTGGCGGGCGTTGGCCAGGTCGAAGAGCGGCAGCCCACCGGTGCGGTAGCGGCGGTGCAGCTCCCACCGCGCGCGCAGGTAGCCCTGGACGTTGCGGGGCCGGGCCACCGCCTCGGCCAGCAGCTCCCAGGAAGCGCGGGTGGGGCTGGGGGCGTACCGGTTGAACGCGAACGTGGTGAACAGCGATGCCGCCGGCACCTCGAGTTCGCGGGCGGCGACCGCGCCCCACGGGCAGGCGGCGCCGTGGACGATCAGGTCGGGCCGGACGCGCCGCAGGTCGGCGAGGACGGCGGGCAGGACGCCGACGGCGGTGCGCGCGAGCCCGTCCAGCATCGTGACCGCCATCGGCGGCCCGGCGAAGGGCCGGTCGCCCCCGGGGTAGAGGCACACGGCCGCGCCGGTGGCCTCGATCTCCTCCGCGAACGCGGGTGAGGTGTGATACGTGACGGAGTGGCCACGACGGACCAGTTCGGCCACCACCGGCAGCGTCGGATTGATGTGCCCGTGCATGGCGATGTTGAGGAACGCTATGGTGCTCATCGGCCGCCCTCCAAAATGGACGCGGTGCGTGTCGTGCCCAGGCCGGCCGCTGCCGCGGGGGGCGGTTCGGCCCGGTAGAGGCCGGGTCCGCTGATGCGCAGCCCGTCGAGAAAGCGGCCGGCCGCGAGGCAGGCGGTGCTGATCAGCCGCCGGGAGTGGCGGAAGTCCCACGGCGCGGGCCAGGTCTCGACGCCGGTCGGCAGGACGACGGTCGGGATGTGCCGCGACACCTCGTGCAGGTCGCGCTCGATCTGGTTGTGCCACAGCAGCAGCCCGGCCCTGGCGGCGACCGCGCCGGCCCGCCGGGGCGTGACGACCGGGCGCAGCGGCCGGCTCGTCGGCCCGGTCGACAGCACCAGCACGCTGGCCGCCCCTTCCTGCAGGGCCGCCCGCACCGGGACGAGGGCGATCACCCCGCCGTCGACGAGGGTCCGGCCGTCCCGGTCCACCGGGGGCAGGACCCCCGGAATGGCCGCGCTGGCCAGCAGCGCGGACTCGAGATCGCCGTGGTCGAGCAGCGCCTGGGCGCCGGTGACCAGGTCCGTGGCCACGGCGGTGAACGGGATCCGGAGTTGTTCGATCCGCGACGGCAGCCCGGCCCGGGCGATCAGCCTGCGCAGGCCGTGATCGGCGAAGATGCTGGCCCGCGAGGACAGGAGGCCCAGCGGGAACACCTCACGGCGACGCGTCCGGGTCCACACGCGATCCAGCCAGGGTGCCGCCTCGCCGGGGTGGGCGGCCGCGATCGCCCCGTTGAGGGCGCCCACCGAGGTTCCGATGACCAGGTCGGGGACGAATCCTCGCTGCTCCAGGGCGTACCCGATGCCGACCTGCGCAGCCCCGAGCACTCCCCCGCCGCCCACCGCCACCGCCACGGGACGGGGAAGCGCGCGCAGGCCCGCCGACATCCTCCCGCCGCCCGTCATGGCGTGAGGCTCCGCGTCGCCGTGACCATCCGGCGATCTGCAACAGTCATGGCCCGTCCTCTCTCACCAGGGCGCCGAATCGGACTCTCTGCCCAGCTAAGACAGGGTGGCCGGCCCATCTGTGACGTCGCCGCCAACTTTGCGCCCTGGCCGGGCTTGCCGGGTCTGCCCGGATGCGGAAATTTCTTGGAGTCGGGGCGTAATGATGGCGTTGCTCCGCACATAGGGAGGTTGTCCGTCTTTCGTACCGACAAAGGAAACCGCTCATGGGAACTGCCCGTGGATGACGAACGCCCGGCGAGGTTCGAGGCCGTCTACCGGGAGGCGTACGGCCGGATCATGGCGTACGCCGCACGCCGCTGCGACTCGCCGCAGGACGCCGCGGACGTGGTGGCGGAGACCTTCACCGTCGCCTGGCGGCGCATGGACGAACTGCCGCCAGGCGACGAGGCCATCCTGTGGCTGTACGGCGTGGCGCGCAGGGTGCTGGCCAACCACCACCGGAGCGAGGGCCGCCGCCAGGCCCGCAGCGTCGGGCTCGACGCCAGGATGGCCGACCTCTACGCGGACTCCCCCGGCGGCGAGGCCGAACTGGAGGCGATCGCCCAGGTCTTCCGGGCCTTGTCCGACGACGACCGCGAACTGCTGTCGCTGGTGGCCTGGGAAGAGCTGGACCGCGAGCAGATCGCCACGGCGCTGGGCCTGTCCCGCAACGTCGTACGCGTCAAGCTGCACCGCGCCCGCAGGCGCTTCGCCCGTGCGCTCGCCGAGGCGGGCATCCGGAACACGCCAGAGAGCCGGCTGGCGCCGGCGGAGGGGTCGCTGTGAAGAACACCGACGAGATCGACGCGACGACGAGAGCGCTGGCCCGGGTCGCGCCCGGAACGCCTGGAGGCGACCCGTCCGACGCGGAGGCGCGGGCGCTGCTGGCCGCCATCACCTCGGAAGACCCCGGCACCGCGGCGAAGACCGGCACGCGCGCCTACCGGCGGCCGGCCCTGGGTCTGGCGGCCACGGTCGTCCTCGGCGCGGGCGCGGTGGTGGGGCCGAGCCTGCTGGAGAACGGTTCCGGGGTGCCGGCGTCGTGGGCCGTCACCGCCGCCGACGGGATGGTGACCATCAAGGTCCGCGACTTCCGCGACGCGGCGGGGCTGGAGACACGGCTGCGGGACCTCGACGTTCCGGCCATCGTCGACTTCGTTCCCTGGGGGCAGCGGTGCCGGGAGCCGCGTGGCAGGCACGTGGACGACATCCCCCGGGGCCTGTACAGCCTGCCGGAGAACGTCCCGGGCGAGAAGCGGGGCTGGCAGATGCGGATCAACACCAAGCTGTTCCGGCCGGGCCAGACCTTCGTCTGGACCATCAGCGCACCTGCGAGCGGGGGGAGCAGCAGCACCAGCACCTATCTCATGGAGGGCCCGGTGGCCCCCTGCGAACCCGTTCCCAGGCCCACGCAGAAGGCGGTCGAGCAGGAGTTCCGGACGGCGACCCTCAAGGGGCGCTCGCTGGAGGGGCTCCGTGTGGACGAGAAGACCGTCGGGGAGGTCCTGCCGGAGCTCAGGAAGAGGGGCAGGAAGGTCGTCTTCATGACCATGGTCATCCCGCCGGGGAACCCCGGGGGGTTCGGCGAGGGGCGTACGCGGACCGAGCCCGTCGGCGACGACTGGATCGTCTGGGAGGCGGAGGAGAACGCCAAGGGCGTCATCCGCCTGCTCGTCACCGACCGGCGCTACGACAAGAACCCCGTGTACGGAGGCCCGCGGGACGCCGTCATCACCGAGTAGCCGCGTCTGAGCGAACGTGCGGCACGGCTGGTCTCCGGCCGGACGCGCACCGAGGTCCGTCCGCCGCGCCGCGCTCATGCGCCGCTCGCCGGGGGCGTCGTGACGGGTTCGAGCAGCGCGGCGGTCGACGGCTGGTGGAGGTGGCGGGCCCAGTCCAGCGGGGTGGCGTCGAAGCGCCGGTCGCGAAGGTCGGGGTCGGCGCCCAGGTCGAGCAGCCGGCGGGTGAGCTCGACGTCGCCGGCCGCGGCGCCGTGGTGCAGCGCGGTCTCCCACGGCTCCTCGACCGGCGCGTCGCCGCGCCCGTAGGCGTTCACGTCGAAGCCGAGCCCGGCCAGCAGCACGACCGTCTCGACGGGCGCCTGGGCCGCGGCCCACACGATGAGCCCGGGGCGGGTGCGGCGGGCTTCCGCCACCGCGCCGGGGTGCTCGGCGCGGACGCGGTCGAGCGCGGGCCGGTCGGCGCGGAACGCCGCCGCGATCAGCTCGTGCACCGGGTCGGGATCGGGCGGCGCGGCGCCCTGGGCGACGAGGTAGCCGGCGATCTCGGTGTCGCCGTTGAGGGTGGCCAGCTCGACCGGTGTCCGGCCGTCGCCGGGGCTCCACGCGGGCCCGTCGTCCTCGAACGGCGAGCGGAAGTCGACGCCGTGCTCCACGAGCAGCCGCACCCGGTCGCGCTGGTGGTGCTCGACGGCCCAGCGCAACTGGACGCGCAGCATCTGCGCGGGCGTGCTCAGCTCCCCGATCCGTCTCTTCCACGGACCACCGTCGCCGGTGCCGAGGCCGTACTCGAACAGGAGCTCCAGGTGTGCGTCGTCCGGCTCGAACATGCGGTTGTACAGGGCCTGGGCGTCGTTGGAGTCGGCGCCCGCGTCGAGCAGCAGCCGGCCCAGCTCCCGCCAGTGCGGGTGGGCGGGCTGGCTCCGGAGCCCCAGCTCGCCGTGGCCGAACACGCCGGTCAGCAGCGTGAACGGCGACGGCAGGGCATCGAAGAGGTAGCCCTCGTCGGGGTCGGCGCCGGCGTCGAGCAGCCGCCGGGCGACCGCGAGCACCCGCTCGGCCGGCACGTCCGGGTCACAGCGGGAGTAGACGAGATAGAAGAGCGGCCGCCAGCCGAACGGGCCGCCCCGCTCGGCCACCCGCCGCGGCCGCTCGGCGAGCAGCCGGTCGACGTCCTCCGGGCGGGCGGCCGCCGCGGCGGCCCAGATGTTCGCCGTGGTCAGATCGGGATGCCGGGCGAGCAGGTGACGGGCCTGCGCCCAGCGCGCCGGCCCGTCCTCACGGCCGTACGTCAGGCAGGCCAGGCGGCAGAACTCCTCCGCCGGATCATCCGCGGACGCCGCCCGCAGCCTGCCGTCCCAGCCGTGTTCGGCCACGGTCTCCAGGTAGTGCGTCAGCCGCGGCCAGCTCGCGAACCCGTATTCGCGGGCGACGACGAACTGCGCCGCGCTGAGCCGGAAGTCCCCGGCGTCGCCGGGCAGTCCGCCGGGATGGTGGCGGGCCACCCGCGCGGCGGCGTCGGGGTCGCCGGTGCGGACGGCCCGCTGCAGGGCGCGGGCCTGCCGGCGGAAGCTGTCGAGGTGGGGACGGTCGGGCATGTCCAGGGTCGGCACAATGGCCTCCTCTCGTGTGCCTGATGTCCGCTCGGTCAGGCCGAAAGGAGCGCGATGGTGACACGAGGTGCTCACGCCAGGTGGGCTGAGCCCATTCCCGCGGACCGGAGGCTTCCTGGAGCCGCCGCCATTGTAGTCCGGTCGTTCGGCGAGCCGGCGGCCGGGTTCGAGACCGGCCCGGCGTTCGTCACGAAGGGGCGCTCGACGATCCCCTGGGAGCACGCTGCCCTTTGTGGCAGACCTCGCGTGAAGCGCAGGGCGGTCGGGGCAGCCGTCACCCTCCTTTGTAGGATCCCTACAACGCAACGACGCAGCCATGAGCGATCCGGACATTGGTGTACACGCCGTTGATCGAGCAAGGTCTAGTTAGCAGGTGCAGGCGGCGCCCCCCGACGCGGGCGTCGCCTGCTTCGCGGGGTGGTGCTTGGGAGGCTCAGCCGGTGTTCAGTCGTGTCGCCATCGTCAACCGTGGAGAGGCCGCGATGCGGCTCATTCACGCCGTCCGGGATCTGTGCGCGGAGACCGGGGCGCGAATCGAGACAGTCGCCCTCTACACCGACGCCGACCGCAACGCGACCTTCGTCCGGGAAGCGGACGTCGCCTACCCGCTGGGCCCCGCCTCCGCGCGCCCCTACCTCGACCACGCCGTCCTGGAGCGGGCGCTGCTGGAGACCGGGGCCGACGCCGCGTGGGTGGGCTGGGGTTTCGTCGCCGAGGACCCGGCGTTCGCCGAGCTGTGCGACAAGCTCGGCGTCACCTTCATCGGGCCGAGCCCGGAGGCGATGCGCAGGCTCGGTGACAAGATCGGCGCCAAGCTGCTCGCCGAGGAGGTCGGCGTCCCGGTCGCGCCGTGGAGCCGCGGCGAGGTCGCCACCCTGGACGACGCGCTGCGGGCCGGCGACGCGATCGGCTACCCGCTGATGCTCAAGGCGACCGCGGGCGGCGGCGGGCGCGGCATCCGCATGGTCGCCTCGAAGGAGGACCTGGCCGACGCCTACGAGCGCACCAGCCAGGAGGCGCTGCGCGCGTTCGGCTCGGGCGTGCTGTTCCTGGAGCGGCTGGTCACCGGCGCCCGGCACGTCGAGGTCCAGGTCATCGCCGACGGGCAGGGCACCGCGTGGGCGCTGGGCGTACGCGACTGCTCGGTGCAGCGGCGCAACCAGAAGATCATCGAAGAGTCCGCCTCCCCCGTCCTGACGTGCGAGCAGACCGCCGAGCTGAAGGCGTCGGCCGAGCGGCTCGCCGTGGCCGTCGGCTACCGGGGAGCCTGCACCGTCGAGTTCCTCTACCACCCCGGCGAGAAGCTGTTCGCCTTCCTCGAGGTCAACACCCGGCTGCAGGTCGAGCATCCGATCACCGAGATCACGACCGGCACCGACCTGGTCCGGCTGCAGCTCCACGTGGCGAGCGGCGGCAGGCTGGAGGGCCCGCAGCCGGGCGAGAGCGGCCACGCCGTCGAGGCCCGGCTCAACGCCGAAGACCCCGACCGCGACTTCGCGCCAGCCCCGGGCCGCATCGCCCGCCTGGTGCTGCCCACCGGCCCCGGCATCCGCGTCGACACCGGCGTCAGCGAGGGCGACACCATCCCCGCCGACTTCGACTCCATGATCGCGAAGATCATCGCCCACGGCCGCGACCGCGAGCAGGCGCTCGGGCGGCTGCGCCGCGCCATGGCCGAGACCACGGTGGTCATCAAGGGCGGCGCCACCAACAAGAGCTTCGTGCTCGACCTGCTCGACCAGCCCGAGGTCGTCGACGCGAGCGCCGACACCGGCTGGATCGACCGCGTGCGCGCCGAGGGCCGTCTGGTCAGCCACCGGCACTCCGCGATCGCCCTGGCCGCCGCCGCGATCGAGGCCTACGAGGACGAGGAGGAGGTCAGCCGCCGCCGGCTGCTGTCCACCGCGCACGGCGGGCGCCCGCAGGCTCGGCACGAGCCCGGCCGCCCCCTGGAGCTCAAGCTCCGCGGCGTCGGCTACCGGGTGAGCGTGGCCGCGGTCGGGCCCGGCCGGTTCCGGGTCGGCGTCCGTGGCGGCGGCGACGTCCATCCGGCGGACGTCGAGCTGGAGCGATTCGACGAGCACAGCGGCCGGCTCGTGGTCAACGGCCACAGATTCCGGCTGGTGTCGGACACGCACGGGCCGATCCACCTGGTCGAGATCGACGGCGTCACGCACCGGATCAGCCGCGACGAGGGCGGAGTCGTCCGCTCCCCCGCGCCGGCCCTCGTGGTCGCGACGCCGTTGTCGGTGGGCGACGAGGTCGAGCCGGGCGCGCCGCTCCTCGTCCTGGAGAGCATGAAGATGGAGACGGTGCTGCGCGCGCCGTTCCGCGCCCGCGTCCGTGAGTGCCCGGTGTCGGTGGGCGGCCAGGTCGAGACCGGCGCCCCGCTGATGCGGCTGGAGCCGCTGCCCGACGAGGCCGCCGAGGTGGCCGAGCCGGACGGCGAGAGCGTCGAGATCGAGCTGCCCGCGGAGCCCGAGGGGGTGTCCGCCGCCGAGCGCGCCGAGCGCGGCCTGCAGGACCTGCGCAGCCTGCTGCTCGGCTTCGACGCCGACCCGCACGAGCCCGAGCGGGCGCTGGCGGCCTACCTGGCCGCGCGCGCCGAGCTGGGCGGGCGGCCGCTCGAGGGCGAGCTCGACCTGCTGACCGTGTTCGCCGACCTGTCCGAGCTGACCCGCAACCGGCCCGACGGCGCGCTCGACGCCGAGTCCGACAGCCAGGTGCACAGCCCGCGTGAGTTCTTCCACAGCTACCTGCAGAGCCTCGACGCCGAGCGGGCGGGGGTGAGCGAGAGCTTCCGGGCCAAGCTCACCCAGGTCTTCGCCCATTACGGCGTCGCCGGGCTCGACCGTACGCCGGAGCTGGAGGCCGCGGTCTTCCGCATCTTCCTGGCCCAGCAGCACGCGAGCTCCGGCGTCGCGATCGTGTCGGAGCTGCTGCGCCAGTGGCTGGCGGGCGTGCCGCCGCTGGAGCCGCTCGGCGAACGCGCCGGGATCACCCTCGAGCACGTGATCGAGGCCACGCAGGTGCGCTTCCCCGCGGTGTCCGACCTGGCCCGCGGGGTGGTGTTCCGCTGGTTCGCGCAGCCGCTGCTGCGCCGCAACCGCGCCAAGGTCTACGCCGCGGTACGCGACCACCTGCGCCACCTCGACCGCCACCCCGACGCGCCCGACCGTGACGAGCGGATCCAGGCCATGGTGGCCAGTGCCGAGCCGCTGGTCCGGCTGATCGGCCAGCGGATCGGCGCGCCGGGCCGCGACCACGTGCCGCTGCTGGAGGTGCTGACCCGCCGCTACTACGGCAACCGCGGGCTGTCCGAGGTCACCGCGCGCGAGGTGGAGGGCTGCCGTTTCGTCACCGCCGAGCACACCGGCCCGGCGGGCGTGACCCGGGTGGCCGCCACCGCCGTCGACATCGCCGCCCTGCCCGCCGCCATCGCCGCCCTCGGCACCTTCACCGGCGGCGGCCATGAGCTGGTGGCCGACCTGTACGTCACGTGGGACGATCAGCCCGACGCCGACGCGATGGCGACCCGGCTCGCCCGGATTCTCGCCGACCAGCCGTGGCCGGCGGGCACGCGCCGCATCACCACCACGATCGCCGGCACCAGCGGCGCCGTGATCCACCACCACTTCACCTTCCGTCCCGACGGGGCGGGTTTCGCCGAAGACCGGCTGATCCGCGGCCTGCATCCGCAGATCGCGCGGCGCCTGCAGCTCCAGCGGCTGCGCGAGTTCGACCTGACCCGGCTGCCGTCCGCCGACGAGGAGATCTACCTGTTCAAGGCCGTGGCGCGCAGCAACCCGGCCGACGAGCGGCTCATCGCCATGGGCCAGGTCCGGGATCTGACGCCGCTGCGCGAGGCCGACGGCAGGCTGGTCGCGCTGCCCGCGGTGGAGGACGCGATCACCGCGGGCCTCGACTCCATCCGCAACATCCAGGCGCAGCGCCCCCGGAACAAGCGGTTCGACGGCAACCGGATCATGATGTACGTCTGGCCGTCGACCGAGCTGTCCACCGACGAGCTCAACGCGCTGGTCCAGCGCATCCTGCCGACGACGGCGGGCGCGGGGCTGGAGGAGGTCCAGTTCGTGGCCCGCCAGCGCACCCCCGCCGACGAGCTGTCCGAGGTCGCGGTCCGGATCACCCTCGACCCGGGGCGCGGCGCGCGCCTGGACGTCGGCAAGCCGTCGACGGAGCCGCTGCAGCCGCTCGACGACTACCGCCAGAAGGTGCTACGCGCGACCCGGCGCGGGCACGCCTACCCGTACGAGCTGACCGGCCTGCTCATCGGCCCGGGAGGCGGCTTCGTCGAGCACGACCTCGACGACAGTGGCGCGCTCGTGCCGGTGGACCGGCCGAAGGGCAGGAACACCGCGGCGATCGTGGCGGGCGTCGTCACGACGCCGACCGAGCGGCACCCGCAGGGCGTCACCCGCGTGGTCCTGCTCGGCGACCCAACGAAGGCGCTGGGCGCGCTGTCGGAGCCGGAGTGCTCGCGCGTGATCGCCGCGCTCGACCTCGCCGAGCGGATGCGCGTCCCCCTGGAGTGGTACGCGCTGTCGGCGGGCGCCCGGATCTCGATGACCTCGGGCACCGAGAACATGGACTGGGTCGCGGCGGCGCTCAAGCGCATCGTCACCTTCACCCAGGGCGGCGGCGAGATCAACATCGTGGTCGCCGGGATCACCGTCGGCGCCCAGCCGTACTGGAACGCCGAGGCCACGATGCTCATGCACACCAAGGGCGTCCTGGTGATGACGCCCGACTCGGCCATGGTGCTCACCGGCAAGCAGTCGCTGGACTTCTCCGGCGGCGTGTCGGCCGAGGACAACTTCGGCATCGGCGGCTACGACCGCGTCATGGGGCCGAACGGCCAGGCACAATACTGGGCGCCCGACCTGCCGGCCGCCCGCGACGTGCTGATGGCCCACTACGAGCACACCTACGTCGCCCCCGGCGAGACCTCGCCCCGGCCGGCCCCCACCACCGACCCGGCCGACCGCGACGTCCGCGACTTCCCGCATGTGATCGCGGGCAGCGACTTCACCACCGTCGGCCAGATCTTCTCGGCCGAGCACAACCCCGACCGCAAGAAGCCCTTCGACATCCGCACGGTGATGCGCGCCGTGTCCGACCAGGACCGCCCGGTGCTGGAGCGGTGGGCGGGCATGGCCGGCGCGGAGACCTCCGCGGTGCTGGACGCGCACATCGGCGGCCGGCCGGTGTGCCTGATCGGCATCGAGTCGCGCTCGGTGCCGCGGCTCGGCTTCCCTCCCACCGACGGACCCGACACCTACACCGCGGGCACGCTGTTCCCGCGCTCGTCGAAGAAGACCGCGCGGGCGATCAACGCGGCGTCCGGCAACCGGCCGCTGGTGGTGCTGGCGAACCTGTCGGGCTTCGACGGCTCACCGGAGTCGATGCGCAAGCTCCAGCTCGAGTACGGCGCGGAGATCGGCCGGGCGATCGTCAACTTCGACGGGCCGATCGTGTTCTGCGTGATCTCCCGCTACCACGGCGGCGCGTTCGTCGTGTTCTCCAAGGCGCTCAACCCGAACATGACCGTGCTGGCGCTGGAGGGCTCGTTCGCCTCGGTGCTCGGCGGCGCGCCGGCGGCGGCCGTGGTGTTCTCCGGCGAGGTGAACAACCGCACCGCGACCGACCCGCGCGTGACCGAGCTGCAGCAGCAGGTCGCGGCGGCGGCCGGCGCGGAGCGGGCCGCGCTGAACGCCCGGCTCACCGAGGTGCGCTCCGCGGTCCGGGCGGAGAAGCTGGGCGAGGTCGCCACCGAGTTCGACCGGGTGCACAGCATCCAGCGCGCGGTCGAGGTGGGCTCGGTCGACGCGATCATCGGCGCCGCCGAGCTGCGTCCGCGGATCATCGAGGCCATCGAGCGCGGGGTGGCCGCGGCGTCCGACTAGAACGAGGCCTCCCGCGGGGGCGCACGGAGGGCGTGGGGTTCCACGGGGACCCCACCGCGCCGTGTGGCGTCCGCTCGTGAGGTAGGTGTGGGGGCGTGGACTCCGCGGCGCGGTCCTGGCCGGGGAGGTCGAGCGGGTGGACTACCGGGCCACCGACTCCGGCGAACTGGTGTCCCTGGTGTGGTCGGAGTCGTTCCTGGCCTGGTGTCACCTGCGCGCCGAGCCGGACCGGCTGGCTGCTCAGTTGGAGCCCCTTTCCGCTACGAGGAGGAGGCGATCGTGACCGCGCTCAACGCCACCGCCCCGGCGCCCGCACTGGTCCGGCGACCATGGGCTGCCTGGATGATCAACCGGTGGGGCGTGCCACCGGCTGCCTGAGCATCGTCCTGGGATCGGGATCGGTGAAATCGGTCAGGTAGATCTCGTGGTGCAGCCCGTTGCGTACGAGGTCGTGCTCGGCCATGAACGCCTCCATCACGTCGAGCGACGCCTTCTCCTCGCTGTAGGGCCCCTCGTGGAGCAACTCCACGCACTCGCCCTCGGCGAAGGTGACCACCTGGACGCGGTCGACGGCCGCGCCGGACGCGCGTGCCCGCTCACGCGCCACCTCGGCCGCCCCCGGCTCGGGTGCGCCGGGCAGCGGCAGCAGCAGATGCCACCGCCACTGATCGCGCGGCACCTCCAGCGGCGGCCGGGAGGTGTCCTCCACCCACCAACGGCCCTCCAGCGGTACGGCGGGGCCGCCCATGGCGGAGGCCACGGCGTACAGGGCGCCGATGGCCGAGACGTGCTCGGCGCCGCCTGGCTCGCCCATGCCGGTGACGTTGAGGCAGGTGACGGGGGGGCAGTGGACCAATCGCGGTGTCATGGCTTCTCCAAGGGAATCATCAGGTGGGTGATCAGCCGGTCGGGCGGGGTGGTTTCCGGGTCGGACACGTACACCTCGCGGATCGGGCCGCGGACGGGGTGGAGCCGCTCGGCGCACCAGGACAGCAGCGCGTACGCGGTCAGTCCGATCTGGTCGTAGGGCCCCACGTGGGTGGCCCTGGCGAACCGGCCACCGGGCAGCACGTCGAACTCGGCCCCTGCCACCGGCTGGTCGCTGACCAACGCGACGGCGACGGTGACGGGCTCGCCGAGGTCGAGCGGGAACAGGCCGATGAGCTCGGGAGCGGCGGCCGACGGCACCGCCCGCAGCCTGGCGACGGCGGCCGAGGTGGCCTCGCCGATGGCCGACGGGTCCGCCGCGGTCGCCGTGGCCACCGCGACGCGCCGCGCCGGTTCCGTGACCACCGTGACCGGGGTGGACGGCAGGCCCTCCGCCATGACGCGCTCCAGGGCGGCCAGCGTCGACCGGCGCCTGGCCAGCTCGGCTTCCAGCCGCTCGTGCACCCCGTCCAGGGCACCGGACGTACCGGACAGCACCTGGGCGATGACGGCGAGGGGGACGTCGAGCGAGCGCAGCAGCCCGATCGACAGCGCGTCGCGCGCCTGCTCACGCCGGAAGTAGCGATAGCCGGTGTGCTCGTCCACGTACGCGGGCACCAGCAGCCCGAGCTGGGCGTAGTGCCGCACCTGTTTGACGCTCAGCCGGCCGAGCCTGGCGAACCGCCCGATCGGCAGCAGCTCCTCGTCCATGCCCCCAGCATGGGGTCTCCCCGTAAGGGAGAGTCCAGTGGCCGAGCCGATCCCATGGCGGGGAGTTCAGCGTTCAGCCACCGAAGGCGGTCGCCGCCCGCACCATGTACTCGGCGTACCAGTCCGGCCAGTCGGGGTCCTCGTGGCCGATCTCCGCCTCGTGGCGGCCGTGGGCCTCGGCGGCGCGCCGCAGCGCCGCGGCCAGGTCGGCCGCGGAGTCGTACGTCACGGGCATGTCATCACCTTCCCGGGAGCCGGGTGGTGATCTCCTGGAGCACCCAGCCGTTGCCGTCCGGATCGCTGAACGAGGCGAACGACGCGTAGCTGTGGCGCTCCGGATCCGGGCCGGACAGCCGCCCGGTCGTACCCGCGTGGTGGAACAGCCCGTCCTCGTCGTGGAACACCTCGCTCACCTCGACGCCGCGGTCGGCCAGCTCCGCGCGGGCCGCCTCGACGTCCGTCACGATCAGGTGCAGGCCCTGGACGGAGCCGGGTGCGGCCGTGGTGACGCCCGAACCGAAGATGATCGAGCACGGCGAGCCCGGCGGCGTGAGCTGCACCACCCGCAGGCTGTCGGTGCCGAGATCGGCGTCCAGCCGCCAGCCCAGGCCCGCGTAGAACTTCTCCGCCCTGTCCACGTCGGCGACGGGCAGGACGATGACCTCGAGTTTCATGTCCATGATGTGACCTCCTCACTCGGGTTCGCGGGCGTCGTCGGGCATGGTGCCACCCTCGCCGCGACCGTTGCCGCCCCGCGAGCCCCCTGCGCAAGAACCTGCGGCCGCCCTCGCGGCGGTGCCACGCACCGCGTCAGGTGACCCCTACCCCGGCCACGGCCTTGACACCGGCCGGACACCCCGGCCGGCCGGCCTGAACCGGTGGACGGTCGACTCCCGCCGCCCCGACGCCCTGGCCGCCACCTCACAATAATATGGTAATATTGTCGCTATGACAGCCACAGCGGACGTCGACACGCGCAGAAGGCAGGTGGCCGAGGCCCTGCTGGAGGTGGTGGCCGAGCAGGGCCTGGCGGGCGCCAAGCTGGTGACGGTGGCCGAGCGCGCGGGGATCTCGGTCGGCCTGGTGCAGCATCACTTCAGATCCAAGTCCCAGCTCCTGCGCTTCGCCGTCGAGCACCTGTGCCGGCGCGCCGAGGAGCGCATCGACGAGATCAGGGCCGTCCGGCCGCTCCGGGTGGCGCTCTACCGTCTGGCGGAGTCGCTCCTGCCGTTGGACGACGAGCGGCGCAACGAGGCCGCGGTGTGGGCGTCGTTCCTCCCCCTCACCTTGACCGACGGCGACCTGGCGGCCCTGCACCGCGGCGCCGTCGACCACCAGCTGACCGGCTTCGAGCGGGTCGTGGCGGCGGCGCAGACCCTGGACGAGCTGCCCGACCACCTCGACGCCGCTCTCGAGGCCAGGCAGCTCACCGCCTTTCTCGACGGCCTGGCCAACTACATGCTCACGTGCCCGGACGTCTACGACGCCGCGGCCTCCCGGCACATGCTTCAGACCTACCTCGACCGCCTCTTCACCGACGGCGGCGACCGTTCGGCCGGGCCGCGGGAGGAACGATGAACGGCCCGGTCACGGACCCGGCCCCCGGGCGGGAGGGCTCCGGCGGGGAGCGCGAGAAGGCGCCGGAGACGTTGCAGGAGCAGCTCGTCCTCGCCTGGCGCCACATCGGCGGAGTCTCCGGGACGATCCTCACCACGATCCCGGTCGTCGTCTTCGTCCTCGGCAACGCCCTCGGCGGGATGTGGCCCGCGATCTGGTCCTCGATCGGCGCGGCGGTCCTCGTCGGGATCGTCCAGCTCCTCCGGAGGGAGAAGCCGACGGCCGTCCTCGCCTCCGCCGTGGCCGTGCTCGTCGGCGCCGCCAAGGGCTACTACCTGTGGGGCATCTGGATCACCTTCGCCATCGGCATCCTGCTGCTGGTCTCCGTCATCGTGCGCCGGCCGCTCATCGGCCTGGTCTGGTCGGTCGGCAATCTCCACGGCACCTCATGGCGCGCGGATCGGCGCTCACGCCTCTACTACGACCTGGCGACACTGTTCTGGACGGCGCTCTGCTTCATCCGCTTCGCGGTCCAGAACTGGCTGTACGTCAACGACGACACCACCTGGCTCGGGATCGCCAGGGTCGCCATGGGCTGGCCGCTCACGCTCTTCGCGATCCTGATCACCATCTGGGCGGTTCGCAAGGTCGACGCCCGGCGAACGCTGCTCGCGGACGACGGGGCGCACGGTGACGCCGGCCCTCAGCGTGTTCCGGGGCTGCGGGACGACCGGTCGAGCTCACAGCGGTAGGCGCCGAGGACGAGCCCGTGGAAATGGTGAACCGCGTGCTCCGACAGCCCGGACCCGCCGGGATTGTAGACGATCTTCCCCTGGGTGAACGCGGGGGTGCGCATTCCGCGCTGGACGCTCTCCACCAGGGCGATGTCCTCCACCTGGAGCACCTCGTCGATGTACCGGATGCCGTCCAGTTCGGCTTCGCCGGGCTCCGCGGTCTCCAGGTAGAAGTCCCAGATCTCGCGGGTCCGTCCGGGGCCGTCAGGGATGATCTGCAGCACCATGAAGTTCCCCCGGCCGGGATAGCGCAGCAGGCAGGTGTTGGGCCACAGCCACCACACCGCGTGCTCGGTGACGGTCGCGCCCGACACGTCGTACGCGGAGTTCGCCGCCGTGCCGGCCTGGGCCATGTGGCTGGAGTAGATCCCGTACGTGGTGACCTTGTAGGTGCTCATGTCGACCAGGGACACGAAGTCCTTGTGGGCCACGTGGCAGTGGTAGCACTCCAGGAAATTGTCGACGACGTTCTTCCAGTTGGAGGCGATGTCATAGGTGAGCCGGCGGGCGAGGGTCAGTTTCGCCACGTCGGGTGCCCGCGCCTCGATCTCCGCCTCGAGCTCTCCGGCCTGCTCGGACAGCGCGGCGGCCTCGGGGTCGAGGTTGACGTAGACCATGCCGCCGAACTCGGCGACCTGGATCCGGTCCAGGCACACCGTGGAGATGTCGAAGCCGGGCATGTCACCGGTGTTGCGCGCGCGCCGTAACCGGCCGGTCAGGTCGAAGTTCCAGGCATGGTAAGGGCACACGATGCTGTGCCGGACGCCGGAACCGGACAGGAGTTCGTGCGCCCGGTGCTTGCACACGTTGTAGAACGCCCGCAGCGTACGGGCCTCGTCCCGGACGGCGACGATGGGCATGCCCGCCACCGTGCCCGTCACATAGGCGCCCGGCTCGCGCAGCTTCTCGGCATGGCACAGCCACTGCCACGTACGAGCGAAGATCGCCCGCTGGTCGACCTCGAACCACGCCGGATCGGTGTAGGCATCGGCGTGCAACGACATCGACCGCGCAGGGTCCGGGTCGTATCCGGCTGAGATGTGCGCCATCGCGGAGATCGAGTCCGGTGTCACCGTACCTCCCATGCCCCGGGGCCGAGATGGTCGGCCCGCGGCCAGATCGAGACTAGGGATCCTTCCGGCGCGGGTTCAAGCCCGGAGATTCAGCCGACGACGTCCCAGACGACCGCGCCGCCGGCCGCCGTGGGCTTCCAGTGGCCGATGGTCCCGTCGTTCTCCAGGGCGTCGGCGGTGGCCTTCAGCAGGGCATGGTAGGAGCGGATCCGGATCCCTCCCGGCGTGAAGCTCATCGAGCCCTCGTGGTCGGTGCCGCCGACGTCACGGCGTACGGAGTCGATCACGAGGTGGTCACCCACTCCGTCGGACCCGAAGGGGATCATGCGACCGTCCCACCACTCCGCGCGGGGATCGGTGGAATGCCCGTCGGTGATGTCCTCATCGTCGATGTCGCACAGCATCCGCCACGTGCGGCGAATCTCCTCGACGGACAGGCTCTCGTTCCCCAGCGGGCCGAACGCCCAGGCGTCGTCGGACCCGGTAGATCCGTCGTGCCGCAGCAGCGAGGCTTTCAGGTCGTCGGGGAACCTCATGCCCATCTGCGCCTCCGCCGCCGCGACGGCCGCGGGCGTGGCGGGCCGGCCGAGCGTGCGGTGGCTGGCCGGGGCGTTGGCCCGCAGCCAGGTCTCGATGCGCCGCCACTGCCGGTTGACCGCCCGGGTCGTCTTCGCGCTCGGCTCGCGCACCTGCGGCTCGGTGCTCGGGGGCTCGCAGGCCGCATCGAGGGGTGACGGTGACGGCTCGGCCGGGGGAGGTCCCTGAGTCTGCCCGTACGCGGTGGGCAGGGCGGCAGGGCCCTGCTGCGATTCGACGTCGAACACCGCGCAGGTGACCGGAACGCCCGGGACCGGCTCGTCGCAGGGGGCGCGTAAGCCGGTCGGGTGTTCGGCGGGCCCGCTGGAGAAGACCGCGGTCTCCAGCGCCTGCGTGCCGGCGGCCAGCAGGACGAGGGCGAGGCCGACCGCGCCCCACCGGTTCAGGTGGCGGCGGGCGGCCGGTGTGAGCGGCTTCCTCGGCTCGCCGCCCGCCGCGAAGCGGGTGAACGCGGGCCGGTCGAGGACGGACGGCCCGGCCGTGTGGCGGGCGAGGTCGCGGGCGGTGGGGACGCCGAGGATCGGGACGGCAGGCCACGGGGCGACAGGGGCGCCCTCGGCCGGCTCCGGCTCTGCGACGGCGGGCCACGGCCTGACGGTGCCGTCCTCGGCCGTCGCCGTCCCCGCGACGGCGGGGCCGGTCGTGGCCTGCCGCGCCGGGGACGGGACGGGGGCCGGGCGCCGTCGTGACCGTACGATCACGACGATCGCCGCCGCCGCCAGGGCCGCCGCGAGCGCGAGCCACCACTTCCGGGAGATGATCATTCGCCGCACGTCCGGCAGAGTACTGGACCGCACCGACCGAATGCCGGGCCGTCGTCCCTCGCCGCCGCTGCGATGAATCCCACCAGGCTGGAGGCCTGGCTCCCGGAGCACCACCGGCCCAGGTCAGGGCGTCAGGTGGTGGCCGGGTCGCGTTGGTCGATGAGGCGGTTGCCGGGCGGTGGAGCCGGATCGGCACGCGGGTCCCGGCACGGAAACGGTCTCGTGATCATCGAGGTGATCACGAGACCGTTTCCGTGCCGATCTCCTTCGCCGGCGGTGTCCCCCGAGGGGCGCCGGGGGTGGTCAGGTCGACGCGTCGTCCTGGAAGGAGTGCTGGCTCATGGTGGTCGTCAGCCCGATGAGGCTCATCTTGCTGCCGCCCTCCGCCAGGTCGAACCGGCGCCAGATCTGCCGTGAGACCGACATCCCCAGCGGGTCGTCAGGCAGGTTGACCACCTTCGGGCCCGCGTGGCCCTTGATGGTGACCGGGTCCGACCAGACGCCGATCGGCGACGGGCCGCTGGAGTTGACGAACGCCACGGCGTAGGCCACCTGGTTGCCGTCCACCCAGTACGCCCCGTGCGGCGTGCTGTCGTACTGCCACGTGGTCTGGTCGATGGACGGCCCCTGCGTGGGCCGCTGCGGCGGCAGGTGCTCGTTCCACTGGTCGATGGCCGACTGCCAGGCCTTGACCGTCTGGACGTGGCCGCCGTACTGGTCGTCCAGTTCCGTGACCACCCCCGCCACGTGCTGGTCGCGGGCGGCCTGGACGTCCGACTGGTGCTCGACCCTGGTCGAGGTGCCGTTGCAGCAGCCGCTGTAGACGAACGTGTCGGCCACGAAGTGCGTCATGTCGCCGTCGCCCTGGGCCGCGTCGCGGTAGGTCCAGCCCAGGTCGTTGTCGACGTACACGCCGTCGGGGCCGGTGATGTAGATGCGGTTGTCGTACCGGTACGGCTCGGTGATCTGGCTGAGCCTGGAGCTCTCGAAGTCGGCGATGTGCTTGCCGATGCGCTGCACCCACCCCGGGTTGCCCTGGATGCCCATGACCGCGGCGTAGAAGTTGGCGTAGTCGCTGCGCCAGAGCTGGTTGTTGGAGTTGTAGGTGTTCATGTCGCCCGCCTTGCGCGCCGTGGAGGCGAGCAGGGCGTCGAGCTGGACGATCATCTTCAGGCCGAGCAGGTGCACCGAGACGCCGAGCACCAGCAGGTCGAAGGCGCCCGGGACGTCGAGGTAGTTCTCGAGGGAGTAGACGGCGTTGTACACGCTCTCGTCCCCCGGCGCCGTCATCTTGCGCAGCTCGGGCAGCAGGGCGTCGGTGATGTACCCGGAGTTGTCGCCCTGCGTACTGGCCAGCACGCCCTGCTCCTGGACCATCCAGTCGGCGAACCCCTTGATGGCGGTGGCCTGGGCGTTGATCTCCTGCTGCTTGATGAAGTCCTCGAGCCGCGTCACCACGGCGCCGAACGGGTCGGGCTTGTCCGCCCCGCCGAACAGCGCCTCGATGAGCGTGATGCCGGCGGCGGCGACCGGGCCCCAGGGCTCCGGCAGACCCCACACGAGGCTGCCCGCCACCTGGAGCGCGACGTCGGCGGCGCCGCCGACCTGCTCCTTCACCGGCGGCTCCGGCCGGCAGGCGGCGGCGAGCCCGCCCGGCAGTGCCCTCATGCGGGGACGGCCGGTGGCGGCGTCCACGACGAGGTGGGGCAGGAGGTACCGGACGGTGGCCAGGTTCGTCTCGCGGACCAGGACGACGGTGCCGGCGGGGCTGTCGCCGACCGGCTTGGCCAGGGCGGTCAGGGTGGAGCGCCGTACCCTCTCACCGTCGGCGAGCGGGAAGACCCGGTTGAGCCTGGCCAGCAGGAGCCCGTACTGGTCGGCCAGCCTGGCCCGGACCGCGGGGGGCAGCGTCGCCATGACGGCCGCCGAGTCGAGCAGCTCGTACGGCTCGCCGTCCGGCAGGGTGAGATGCCGGACCGCGGCGGCGGCGCCCGGGGGCAGATCGGGGTAGAGCCGCTGGAGCAGCCCGCGGGCGTACACGTCCCTGTTGTGCCCCTCCGTCACGGCAGGGACGTGGACACGCGGCCGCAGATGCGCCGAGCCCTCCAGATCAGGCGCCCGGAGCTGGTCGTCGGGCTGGAACGACACCCGGAAGATCCACGCCAGCGCCAGCCGCAGCAGGTCGGCGGTGTCCGCCCTGGGGATCGGCTGCTTCTTGTACGTGAGCTTCGTCGCGGCCCGGTACAGGACGGAGACCTTGCTCCCCCCGTCGTTGTACGCCTTGACGAGCACGTCCACGGTGTCGGTCTTGTCCTTCAGGGTGTCCCAGAGGAAGAACCCGCTCGCCTGGGTGAGCTGGATCGTGTAGTTGCAGAACAGGATCTGGTCGGCGGCGGTGAGCTCCGACGCGTGGGCGTCGGCGTAGTCGGCCAGCGAGTTCCAGTACTGCGTGTCCGGCTGGGCGTTCCACGCCATGACGAGGCTCTTGAGCTGCTGCTTCGTGGCGTCGGGGATGGGCGGCAGGTCGCCCGTGTCCTGGCCGCGCTGCTGCCGGATCAGGTACTCCATGATCACGGCGGCGGCGGACCCGACGGCGATCAGGCCCACGATGCAGGCCAGGTAGCGGCGCGTGTTGTTGTTCTTGGCCTCCTTGCTCGCGTCGGCGGTCTTGTCGGCCGCCTTCTGGGCCGCGTCCTGGAGCTGGTCGTTGCGGGGGCTGGGGCTGGGGTTGATGACGCCGCTGCTGGTCACGTCGACCACCGAGTTGGTCGCCGCGTCCACGCCCTGGGTGTTCGTGCTGACGAGGGTCAGCGCATTGACGACGTTGCTGATGTCGTCGGCGGTGTGGGCGTTCTGCTGGGCGTATCGGTTCTCCTCCCGGAACTCGTCGACGTCCTCGTCGCTCGCCTCCTCCTGCTCCTCCTCGCTCGGCGGCGGGGACAGCTCGCCCTCGTCGCCGCTTCCGCCGGCGCCCAGCACGGGTGTCGTCAGCAGGACGAGGATGCGGGTGAGCGCGTACCGCAGCAGCCCGGCCGCGACGCCGCGCGGCAGCGGGTCTCCGTGGTAGG
This sequence comes from Nonomuraea sp. NPDC050643, assembly GCF_040654715.1. Taxonomy (NCBI): domain Bacteria; kingdom Bacillati; phylum Actinomycetota; class Actinomycetes; order Streptosporangiales; family Streptosporangiaceae; genus Nonomuraea; species Nonomuraea sp. NPDC050643. The sequence continues at coordinate 54,911 of NZ_JBFAIM010000009.1, forward strand.
TCAGGGTGGCCACGAGCCGGTACATCGCCGGCGTGCTGTTCCCCTTGCCCTGGTATTCGGCCACGAGCCGGTCCACGAAACCGGCGATGTCGTTGCCCGAGGCCCACAGGAACGCCTGCTGGCTCGGGAACAGCCCGATCGTGTAGTCCATGAACAGCAACTGGTCGGCCAGTGTGAGGGGCTTGTCCTGCTTGCCGGTCAGCTCGACGTAGTCGGCCAGGCTGGTCCAGTAGTACGGGTCGGTGTCGTCGCTCCACTGCTTGACCAGGTCCCGGATCTTGGCGGCGGTGTCCGCCGGGATCTGCGGCGGCAGGGACCTGTCGAGCTGCGCGTTGCGCAGGGCGTTGTAGATCAGCGTCGCCAGGGTGCCGATCGTGCTGGCGATGCTGAACACGGCCAGGAACCGGGCCAGGTTGTAGGACTTGCGCGTCGTCTCCTGCTCGGCGAACTTCAGGGAGAGCGCGGAGAGCTTATCGCGCAGGTCGGCGATGACGCCGTCGTCGTTCAGCACGGCCTCGTTCGAGTTCAGGATCACCACCCCGTCGTCGATGTTCTGCGCCACGGGGTCGTCGAAGGTCTCGAGCTCGATGACGCTGACGTCATCGCCCACCTCCTCGCCCAGCTTGCGGGCCATCTGCATGTCGGGGTCGTCGGTGTCCTTGCCGAGCTCCTCGATACTGTCCTCGATCTCGCTCTCGTAGTCGCTGTCGGGCGGGGACAGCTCTCCCTCTTTACCGCTTGGCATCGTCGTCTCCTTCACTCGGTCGTGGGCGTGTCGTGGCCGCGGCGCGTCGCCTCTGGTGGCCTTCGACAGACCGGGACGTTAGGCGGCCATCCATCGTCATGTCAATGAGTGCCGACATATTGAACTTTCGAGCGGCGCATTAGGGTTCGGCCGTTGCCGGGTGAGCAGAACTCCCCTTGACACGCCGGCACCAGGCGAGAGTCGCCGCGCCGGACGGACGGGACCCCCATCTGGTTTCGGACCCGGCGGCCCACCACCTCCGGTGATCGTCCGGTCACGGACGCCGTGGGTGCTTCACCACACCTCGACGGTGCAAACGTGGGCGATTCGCCCATAGGGAGCGCGCGGCGGCTCCCGGAGACTGGCTCTGCGGCCGGTCACCCGGCCCGGACGCGGTGACACGGATCAGATCCGGCCACGCCGCTCCCCGGGAGCCGTACTCCTCACGGCCGTCCCGAGAGACAGGAACCCCACGTGCAGAGACGCATCACCCCCGTCGCACTCGCCGCCGTGCTCGCCCTCACCCTCGCCGCCTGCACGGCGACCGACGCGGCTCCCGACGCCGGCGGCCCGACGGGCTTCGGCGACTGCAAGCTGACGGGCAAGCCCGGCAGCATCACGATCGACCCCACCGTCGACGGCCGGCTCACGGTGGTGACCGCCCTGCCCAACCCCGGGTGGTGGAACGGGACGAGCCCGGAGAACCTCAAGAGCGGCTTCGAGTTCTGCATGGTCGCGGAGATCGCGCACCGCGCCGGCCTCGGGAGGATGGTCGTGCGCAACCTCTCGTGGGATCAGTACATCTCCGGCTCCTTCAAGGACTACGACCTCGGCGCCACCGTGACGGGGATCACCGAGCCGCGCAAGAAGGTCTTCAAGTTCTCGGCCCCCTACTACTCCTCGAACCTCGCGGTCACGCTCGCCCCCGGCTCGGCGTTCAACGAGTCGAACATCCGCGACGCGCGCATCGGCCTGATCCAGGCCAGCACCGGTGCCGCATGGGTGATGGACAACCTCAAGCCGGCGACGTCGCCGTCCCTGTTCAGCGACGGCCCCGAGATGTTCGCGGCCCTCGCCGCGAACCAGATCGACGCGGTCATCACCGACACCGAGACGGCGCTCACGCAGAGCAACGCCTACAAGGACAAGACCCAGGTCGTCGCCCAGTACGAGGTGGCCACGCCCTGGGGCATGATCATGCCGCTCGACTCGCCCAACGTCGCGCAGGTCGACAAGGCCGTGACGGACATGAAGAGCGACGGGACCTTCGACCGCCTGTCGAAGGAGTACCTGGAGCCGCTGTTCGGGGTCGACCCGGGCGGCATCCCGTTCTGGACGGTCAAGTGACCTCCTCCGCCGGCCCGGCGGAGGCGCCCGTGAGCGCGGGCGCCTCCCGCCTGAGCCCGCCGCCGCGTGCCGTCGCGCTCGCGTGGGCGGCCCTCGCCACCGCGATCGTGCTGATCGTCTGGGCCGGGGTCCTCGGCGGCGCGCTCGCCTACTCCGCGGCCGGCGCGCTCTCCGTTCCCGGACTCGCCATCGGCCTCACCGGCGCCGCGCTCGGCGCGGGAATCGCCTGGTACGCGGCCCGCGGTCTGCGGCTGGGGCTGTCCGCGCGGAGGCGGGACGCCGGCGGCGGCGACGGGGACCGCCTGGCCGCGCGCGAACTCGCCGCGAAGTCGCGCGTCCACAGCTTCGGCGCGTTCAGCACGTCCCTCGCGCTCGTGCTGCTGCTCGCCCTCGTGGTGCTGCTCACCGCGAACGACGCGAGCATCATCGACACCTTCTTCAACCTGGACTACATGCTCCGCAGCGCCCTCGACGTCACGAGCGCGTTCGGGCTCAACATCGTCATCGCGCTCGGCGCCATGGCCTTCGTGCTCGTCTTCGGGCTGGTGCTCGCGGTCGTGCGGATGATCCCCGGAGACGGGGCGAGACCGCTGCGCGCGCTCGCGATCGCCTACATCGACGTGATGCGGGCGATCCCGTCGATCATCGTGCTCTACCTGATCGGCTTCGGCCTGCCGCTCGCGGGCTTCCCGCTGTTCAGCGGGCTCCCACCGGCCTGGTACGCGATCATCGCCCTCACGCTCACGTACAGCGCGTACGTCGCCGAGATCTACCGCGCGGGCATCGAGTCGGTGCACCCCTCGCAGACCGGCGCCGCCCGCTCCCTCGGCCTGTCCTACGGCCGGACGCTGCGCCACGTCGTGCTGCCCCAGGCGGTGCGCACCGTCATCCCGCCGCTGCTGAGCGCCTTCATCGCGCTGCAGAAGGACACCGCGCTCGTCAACATCATCGGCGCGGTCGACGCCTTCAGCCAGGCGAAGTTCTTCGCCTCGTCCAACTTCAACCTGTCGTCCGTCGCCGTCGTCGCCGTCCTGTTCGTGCTGATCACGATCCCGCAGGCCCGCCTCGTCGACTGGCTGCTGGCCCGCGACGCGACCCGGCGTCGCACGAGGAGGACCCGATGACGTTCCTGGAGTTCCACGCGGTGCGCAAGCACTACGGCGACCACGAGGTGCTCGCGGGCATCGACCTGTCGATCGAGCGGCACCAGGTCGTCACGCTCATCGGCGCCTCCGGGTCCGGCAAGTCGACGCTCCTGCGCTGCGCGAACGCGCTCGAACCCATCACCGGCGGGCAGATCCGGCTCGACGGCGACGTCGTCTCCGGCCCCGGGGTCGACCTCAACGGGCTGCGCCGCCGCGTCGGGATGGTGTTCCAGTCGTACAACCTGTTCCCGCACATGACCGTGCGCGAGAACATCACGCTCGCCCAGCGCAAGGTCATCCGCCTGCCGAAGGCGGCGGCCGAGGCCCGCGCCGACGAGCTGCTGGAGCGCGTCGGGCTCTCCTCCCGCGCCGACTACTACCCCGACCAGCTCTCCGGCGGGCAGCAGCAGCGCGTCGCGATCGTCCGCTCGCTCGCCATGGACCCCGAGGTCGTGCTGCTCGACGAGATCACCTCGGCGCTCGACCCCGAACTGGTCGCGGAGGTGCTCACGATCGTGCGCGAGCTCGCGCACGACGGGATGACGATGATGCTCGCGACACACGAGATGGGCTTCGCGCGCGAGGTCGCCGATCTCGTCGTGTTCCTCGAGAAGGGGGTCATCCTCGAGCAGGGGCCGCCTGAGCAGGTGCTCGTCGATCCCGTCGAGGCGCGCACGCGCGAGTTCCTCCGTACGGTCGCGCCCGCGGCGGGTGGCGCGCTCTAGCCGCCCGGGCGGACCGGTCTCATCAGCGCAGGCACCAACGAGAAAGGGGACGACCCCATGGAGACATTCGAGGTAGCCGTCGTCGGCATGGGCGCCCTCGGCAGTGCCGCCGCCTACCACCTGGCCCGGAAGTCCGCCGGCGTCGTCGCGTTCGAGCAGTTCGAGCTCGGGCACGTGCGCGGGGCCTCGCACGACACCTCGCGCATCATCAGGACCTCCTACGGGGCGCCGGAGTACGTGCGCCTCGCCCGGTCGGCCTACCGGGACTGGGCCGACTTCGAGGCCGTCGCCGGCGAGCGGTTCGTGACCGTCACCGGTGGCCTGGTGTTCTGCCCGGCCGACGGGCCCTACTCCGCCGGCGACTTCGCCTCCAGCCTGGACGCGGTCGGCATCCCGTACGAGCTGCTCGGCGCGGCGGAGGTGAACGCGCGCTGGCCGCGGTTCTCCATCCCCGGGAACGTGCGGACGATCTACACCCCGGACTCCGGGATCGTCCACGCGTCCCGCTCGGTCGCCGCCCTGCAGATGCAGGCCCGGGCGCACGGCGCCGTGATCCGGGACCGCACCCGGGTGGAACGGCTGACCCCTGACGGGTCCGGCGTGATCGTCCACACCGCGAACGGGGACGTCCGGGCCGGGAAGGTGATCCTCGCCGCCGACGCCTGGACGAACACGCTGCTCGAACCGCTCGGCGCCGCCGTCCCGCTGGTCACGATGCAGGAGCAGGTCACCTACTTCAAGCCGGCGGATCCCGACGCCTTCGACCGCGACCGCTTCCCCGTGTGGATCTGGGAGGACACGTTCTGCTTCTACGGGTTCCCGACCTACGGCGAGCCGACGATCAAGGCCGCCCGAGACCAGTCGGACAACCTGATGACGCCGCAGGAGCGCACCTTCGTGCCCTCACCGGAGCTGCTCGACCAGCTCTCGTCGTTCATGGGCGACGTCATCCCCGGCAGCGGGCCGCCCGTCCGCACCGTGACCTGCCAGTACGCGATCACGCCCGACCGCCGGTTCGTCATCGGCCCGCTGGAGCACCACCCGGACATCATCGTCGCCCTGGGCGCCGGTCACGCCTTCAAGTTCACCCCGGCGATCGGCCGGATCCTCGCCGAGCTCGCCACCGACGGCGAGACCGGCGACGACATCTCCGCCTTCGCCCACCGGGCGCCCGACAGGGCGTGAGGAAGGGTGGAGCGGCAAGGGGCATGGCCGGCCGCCCGCGACGCCGGGGTCACGAGTCCGCCAGGGCGACCGCCCTCTCCAGGGCGCGCCTGGCGTCCTCCTCCGACCGCCGGCCGAGCCCGCAGGCGGAGGCGACGTCCACCGTGCGGGACAGGATCTTCTCCACGATCCGCAGGATCCTGCGCTGGTCGTCCGCGTCCTGGGCCTCGTGGGCCAGGCCCGCGACGAACCGGATGCCCGAGGGGAGGCCGGCGAGGGGTTCCAGGGCCTGATAGAAACCCGTCCTGAGGGGTGGCGGCTGGTCACCCGCCGCCAGCGGGACGTGGACGTACTCCAGGGGACGGTCGTGCGGCCAGGCCCGGAGCAGCGCCTTGACCAGGGACACCACGGGCGCGACCGAGTCCGGTCGTTTCAGCGCCCGGTTGTTGAGGTCGCCGACGCACAGGTGGGCGCCGAAGCGGCTGCCCGGTGGCACGGCGGTGACCAGCTTGATCAGGCCGGGGACCAGTGATCGGGCGACCAGGGCCCGCAGCGGCCCGGGGGCGGTGGCCACCATGACCGTCTCGGCGGGCACCTCGATCTGGAACAGCACGTCCCGGCCGCCCCAGGCGGCGATCTCGCGCATCTCCCGGACGAGGGCGTCCCTGAAGGGCCCTCGGCGCACGAACGCCCTGGCCGGCCCGAAGGAGAACAGCGCGAGGTCCAGGTCGCCCGGCACCCCGACCTGGAACGTCACACCGTCGAGCCGGTGCTCCGCACGTACCTCCTTGAACACCGCGTAACTCGCACCTGCCTCCTTCGCGTGGCCGAGGCGCAGGAGACCGGACCTGAACCGGTGCCCGCGCCTGACCTTGTAGATCGGGTGGTCGTCGTAGCCGGACCAGTCGCCGTCGGTGCGCAACTCGACGTCCGGATGGTCGCGGAGGTCGTCGATGATGTGGGCGATCCAGTTGCGGCGGGCGCCGACCTCACCGTCGGCCAGCGTCCTGAGGTAGGGGCCCGCCACGTCCGCCATGATCGTCATGGCCTGGCGGGCGTCGGCGGCCGGATAGCTTCCGACGAGATGAATGTGGCGACGGGGCATGCGCGCCCTCCTGTCCGTGAGCCCTTCTCCCTGTCCGAGGGCCCCGGGACGCTGATGCGTACGTATTGCATAGGGTTAGATCGGTTGATGGGGGAATGGTGATCGCAGAGCGCACACGGGCCAGAGCAGGGCGGCGGCTCCCCTACGGGTGCGGTTCCTGACCTGCCATGCGATTCGGTGTCCTCGGGGCCTTGGGCGTGTGGTCCGCCGACGGCGAGACGGTCTCCGCCGGCGGACCGCGGTTGCGCGCGCTGCTGGCGATGTTGCTGCTGAACGCGGGCCGGACGGTGGGCGTACGGCGGCTCGTCGAGGGCCTGTACGGCCCGCAGGCACCGAGCGGCGCGGCACACGCCCTGCAGTCCCAGGTGTCCCGGCTGCGCCGGCGGCTCGAGGACGCGGGCGAGACCGCGGATCTGCTCGAGTTCGGTCCCGCCGGATACCGGCTGCTCGTCGATCCCGGCGACGTCGACGCCCACCGGTTCGAGCGGCTCGCCGGTGAAGGGCGGCAGGTGCTCGCCGCCGGAGATCACGCCGGCGCGGCCCGGCTCCTGGGCGAGGCCCTGGGGCTGTGGCGGGGGCCGGCGCTGGCCGACGTGATCGACGCGCCCTTCGCCGGGGAGCAGGCGGCCAGGCTGGAGGAGTCGCGCATCGCCGTGCTGGAGGACCTGGTCGAGGCGCGGCTGGCGGACGGTGGGCACCGCGACCTGGCGGCGGAGCTGCCGGAGATCGTGGCGGCGCATCCGCTGCGGGAACGCCTGCGCGGACAGCTCATGCGGGCCCTGTACGGGAGCGGCCGGAAGGCCGAGGCGCTCCAGGTGTTCGAGGAGGCGCGGCGGACACTGGCGGACGAGCTCGGGGCCGACCCCTCCCCCGAGCTCGGCGGTGTCCACCTGGCGATGCTGCGCGCCGGGCCCGCGCCCGCCGAGGCGGCGGGAGGCGGCGTTCCGGCCCAGTTCACCAGCTTCGTGGGCCGCGACGGCGACCTCGAACGCGTCCGTACGCTGCTCGGCGAGCGGCGCCTGGTCACGCTCACCGGGCCGGGCGGGGTCGGCAAGACCCGGCTGGCGGCCGAGGCCGCCGGGCTGGAGCAGGGCGAGGTCCGTTTCGTCGACCTGGCCCCGCTCACCGACGGCGCGGCCGCCCCGCAGGTCCTGATCAACGCGCTGGGCCTGCGCGAGGCCGGGCTGGTGCCGTCGCTGTCCGGTCCGCTCGACCCCGTGGAGCGGCTGATCGCGGGGCTGGCCGAGCGGCGGGTGCTGCTCGTCCTGGACAACTGCGAGCACGTCGTCGCCGAGGTCGCCACGCTCGCCCGCCGGCTGCTGGCGGCCTGCCGGGACCTGCGGATCCTGGTCACCAGCAGGGAGCGGCTGGGCGTCACCGGAGAGACGCTGCACCCGGTCCCGCCCCTGCCCCTGGACGGCGGCGACGACGCTCACGGTGGCGCCGGTGGCGGGCGGGAAGCGCGGGGTCGGGCGGCGGTGCGGTTGTTCGCCGATCGCGCCGCCGCCGTGCGGCCCGGTTTCTCGGTCGATGAGGCGAACGCCGGCGCGGTGCTGCGGGTGTGCCGGGCGCTCGACGGGCTGCCGCTGGCGATCGAGCTCGCGGCGGCGCGGATGCGGTCGCTGACGCTCGAGGAGATCGAGGCCCGGCTGGACGACCGGTTCCGGCTCCTGTCGCGTGGCGATCGCTCGGCGGCGCCCCGGCACCGGACACTCCGCGCGGTCGTCGGGTGGAGCTGGGACCTGCTGAGCCGCCCCGAGCAGACGCTGGCCGCGCGGCTGACGGTCTTCAGCGGCGGCGCGCCGCTCCACGCGGCCGTCCGGGTCTGCGGCCCGTCCGAGGAGGAGGTCGTCGAACTGCTCGCCGACCTCGTCGACAAGTCCCTGGTGGAGGCCGGCGGGGGCCGGTACCGCATGCTGGAGACCGTTCAGGAGTTCTGCGCCGAGCGACTGGCCGGCGACGAGCGGGAACGGGTGAGAGCGGCCCACACGGCCTGCTTCCTCGACCTGGCCCAGGCCGCCGAGCCGCACCTGCGCGGCCCCGGCCAGTTGGAGTGGCTGGCGCGCCTCGACGCCGAACGCGGCAACCTCCACGCGGCGCTCCGCTGGGCGGCCGGGGCCGACCCCGTGCTCGGGCTCCGCCTGCTCGCCGCCCTGTCGTGGCAGGGGCAGTTGCGGGGCCTGCCCGGCGAGCGAGCCGCGGTGGCCGCCGGCCTGCTCACGACGATCGGCGACGAGCCGCCCGCCGGTCTCGAAGAGGAGTACACCCTGTGCCTGGCGCACGCCGCCGCCGCCGACAACGGGCACGACCGGCGGCTGCGCGAGCGTCTGGAGCGTCTCGGCGGCGACGGGCGGCTGCGGTACCCGTTCCTGCGCGTCCTGCGGTTCATGGTGATCGGCCCCTCCCCCGCCGCCGGGCCGGTCCCCGCGGATCCGTGGTCCGCGGCGTTCGGCCGCCTGGAGTCAGGGGTCACGTGCCTGCTCGGCGGTGAGCGGGACGCCGCCGGGGAGGCGTTCCGCGCCGCGCTGGAGGGGTTCCGCGCGGCAGGGGACCGCTGGGGCGTCCTCACCGCTCTGGAGCGGCTCGCCGGGCTCGCGGACGAGACGGGGTCCGCCGCGCTGCTGGCGCAGGCCATCGACCTGGCCGGACGGCTGGGCGCGGTGGAGGACCTGACCAGGCTGCTCGTCAGGAACGCCGACAGGCTGGCCGACGCGGGCCGGCTGCCCGACGCGCGCGCGGAGTACGAGCGCGCCATCGCCTTCGCCCGCCGTACCGGAACGCCCGAGACCCAGGCCGGCGCCCAGCGCGGGCTCGCGGACGTCGCGCGGCTGCGCGGCGATCTGCCGGCCGCCCGCGACCTGTACGAGCGGGCGCTGCGGGGCTGCGGCCGGGCCTCGATGGGCGCCGCGCTGACGCGTCTGCGGATCCTCATCGGCCTCGGCCGGGTCGCGGAGGCCGAGCGCGACGCCGGTCAGGCCCGCCTCCGCTACCGGCAGGCCCTCGCCATCGCGCACGCGTACGGAGACCGCCAGAGCGCCGCCACCGCCTCCGCCGCGCTGGCCGCGGTGACCTCGCCCGGCGGTGAGGAGCCGGTGTACGGGTCGTGAGCGGATGGTGAGCGGTCCCCGGCAGCCTCGTGGTCATCACCTTTCACTGACAGGGAGACCGACATGGCGGACCTCAAGGGCAAGACCGCGCTGGTGACCGGCGCCTCACGGGGCATGGGCCGGGCCATCGCCCAGCGGCTGGCCGGGGACGGCGCGGTGGTCGCGGTGCACTACAGCCGCGACGCCGGCGCGGCCGGCGAGACGGTGGCCGCGATCGGGCGGGCCGGTGGTGAGGCCTTCCCGGTCCAGGCGGAGTTCGGCACGGACGGCGACGTGCGGACGCTGCTCACCGGCCTGACCGCGGGTCTGCGCGAGCGGCCGCTGGACATCCTGGTCAACAACGCGGCCTGCGGGAACCAGGACACGGTGCGGGCCGGGTCGGTCGATCGGCTGACCGCCGGCCAGTTCGACGAGGTCTTCGCGATCAACGTGAAGGCGCCGCTGTTCCTCGTCCAGGAGACGCTGCCGCTGATGTCCGACGGCGGGCGCATCGTCAACATCTCCTCGCTCGCCACGCGGGTGGCCCTGCCGTACCAGATCGCCTACGCGATGTCCAAGGGCGCTCTGGAGGTCATGAGCCGGACGCTGGCGAACGCGCTGGGCGGGCGCGGCATCACGGTGAACACGGTCAGCCCCGGCGCCACCGACACCGAGCTGACCGACGCCCTGCGCAGCCCCGAGATCCGCACGGTCCTGACCGGCCTGACCGCGCTCGGCAGGATCGGCCGGCCGGCCGACATCGCCGACGTCGTCGCCTTCCTCACCTCGGACGACGCGCGCTGGATCACCGGCAACGTGCTCGACGCCACCGGCGGCGCGCACCTCGGCCCGATGTGGGCGCGCTAGCCTCCCCGGTCAACCCTGTACGGCGCCGGTCCGCGCGAGCTGGTGGTCCAGGATGCGAAGGGCGCGCTCGGTGGTGAGGCGGCCGAGCAGCAGCGCGGAAGCCAGGCCCTCCACGAGGGCCAGCAGGGTCTCCGCGGCCAGCTCGACGCCCTCGGCCCGCTGGGCGTCGCCGTGCTCGGCACGCCGTCCGCCGTCCGCGGGGTCCGCCTTCGCGAGCAGGTCGGCCACCGCCGCGGTGAGCTGGGCGCGGCCCTCGCTGTAGCGGTCGGCCATGGCCGGGTCGTTGAGCGCCCTGATGAACACGGCGATGCCGGCCAGCGTCTCCGCCCGGCCGTCCGGGTCGAGCGGCAGCAGCGCCGTCAGCACGGCACGCAGCAGCGCGGCGGTTGTCGAGGGCTGCGGCACCGCCGCCACGGCCCGCCGGATCCGCTCTCCGAGCTGTTCGCGCAGCCAGCCGGTGGCGTAGAGGAGCATGTCGTCCTTGGTCGCGAAGTAGTGCTGGACCAGACCGGTCGACATGCCGGCCGCCGCCGCGACCTCCCGCATGCTGACGGCCTCGAGCCCGCGTTCGGCGGCGATCCGCCACAGCGCCTGGCTGATCTGCCTGCGCCGCTCCTCGTGGTCGACCATTTTCGGCATCCGTACGCACCCCTCGCTTTGCCATACGAGCGTAGTGCAAAGGCTGCCCTAGCGCGGCCGTGCGCGGATCAGGGTGATCAGTGTGCGGATCGCGATCGTGTACAGCGCCAGCGCGCAGGCGAGGAGGACGAGGACGGCGGGCAGGTGGAGGGCGGGCGGGAAGGAGAGCGGGAAGGTCCAGAAGGTGGTGCTGGGCGCGCGCGTCACCAGTTTGACGAGGGTCAGCGCCGCGGACAGCAGCGGTGTCCAGCCGAGTCCGAGGCAGAGGCCGATCACGAGTCTGCGCCGGGCCTGGCCGGGCGGCGGGGCCACGGCGGCGGCCGTGGATCGCGGGCGCGCGGCGGACCGGCCGGTACGCAGCCGGAACAGCAGCTCCGGGCCCGCCGTCCGGAGCCGGCGGTGGGCGATCCGGCCGAACAGCCACGCGTAGAGGACACCGGTCGCGACCGCGAGCGCCACCCCGGCCCACTGCAACGCGATCACGTCCAGGGCGTACCCGGCGACGACCACGGCCGCCGACGGCAGCGCGCACGCGGCGATGAGGCCGATCATGGCCCAGACCAGCCCGACGATGTTCGCGCCGTCGGCGGCGGCGTTCCCGGTACGGCGGTGCGCGTCCGGCATCCGGACCGGCGCCATGACCGACAGCAGGACCACGAGCCCGGCGCCGGCTCCGAGCGCGACGGCCTGCAGGGCCAGCGCTCCCGGCCAGGCCCAGGCGAGCCCGGACAGGCCGGTCCCCGCGACGGTGCACACGATGGTCAGCGGGGCCACCTTCAGCAGCCAGGCGAGCTGGCGCCCGCGCACGTCCGTCCGCTCGGCGCCCGGGTGCATCAGGGTCAGCCACAGGGCGGTGCCGTCACTGCTGAAGAGCGTCGCGCCGCCGGCCGCCGCCATCCAGGTCACCACGGCGCCGGTCCACGGCAGATACCAGGTGAGATCGACGGCCAGCGGCATCAGGCACATGAACAGGCCGAACGCGATCGCGAAATACCAATTGTAGGAGCGCATCGTGTCCCGCGACCAGTCACGCAGCTCCTTGGCGACGACCGAGCCGAGCGGGGTCGCCGGCAGGTGCCGCGCCACGAGACCGTCACCGGCCGGGTGCCGGGTCCGGCGCGCGAGAACACCGCTGAGGCGCCGGTCGAGCAGCCGCGCCCAGGCGGCGAGCAGCGCGATGATCGCCACGACGAGACCGGTCAGGGCGGTGACGCACAGCGGCCAGTCCCCCTCGGCCGCGGCCTGCACCGCGACCAGCCCCCAGCTCGACGGCAGGAACAGCAGCCAGGAGGTCACGTCCAGGTCATAGCGGGCGAGCGCGATCATGACGATGCCGATGTTGGAGGCCGTGGCGATGGCCGCGGCCCACGGCAGCGCCACGAGGGCGGCGCCCAGCCTGGTGCGCATCACCTCGCCGAGCAGGCCCACCACCACCCGCGACGCGACCACCACCAGCACGACCTGCGCGACCGCGGCGGGCAGCGCGACCAGGCCGGCGAGCACGCCGAGACGGGCGCCGAAGACGGCCAAGGAGGCGAAGGCCACGGCGGTGATCACCGCCCCCGGGCCCGCGAACGCGGCGGCCAGCAGCCCGGTGGCGAGCGTGCGCGCGGTCAGGGGCAGCCGGGTGAAGTACTCGGGGCGCAGCCCGCCGTCGCCGCCCCCGGTGAACAGCGGGCCGACCAGCCAGCCGGCCGCCCAGGCGGCGAACGCCACGGTGAGGAGGCCCGGGGACGTTCCGTAGACCAGGGTCGCCAGGGCGAGCAGGAAGCCGGTCGCCACGCCGGTGATCAGCAGGGCGTTCGTGGCGTGGCCCAGCAGGGCCAGCCGCATGCGTATCAGGACGACAGCCACGACAGCCCTCCCGTCGCCACGGTGCCGGCGCCGGCCAGGCGGACGAAGACGTCCTCGAGGCTTCCCGCGCCGCGTACCTGCTCCAGGGGGCCCGCGGCGGCGACTCTCCCGTCCACGATGACCGCCACGTGGTCGCACAGCCGCTCGACCAGCGCCATCTGGTGGCTGGACACCACGACCGAGCCGCCGGAATCGACGAAGCGCCGCAGGATCGTCCTGATCGTCGCGGCGGAGACGGGATCGACGGCCTCGAAGGGCTCGTCGAGCACGAGCAGCCGCGGCCCGTGCAGCAGCGCCGTGGCCAGCCCGATCTTCTTGCGCATGCCCGCCGAGTAGCCGGCCACGGGGGTGCGTTCGGCCTCCAGCAGGCCCAGCAGGTCCAGCAGCTCCTGGGCTCGCCCGGTCACGACCCGCTCGTCCAGGCCGTACAGGAGCCCGAGGTAGGTCAGCACCTCGCGGCCGGTCAGGCGTTCCGGCAGCGCCAGGTCGTCGGGCAGCACCCCGAGCAGCGCCTTGGCGCGTGCGGGATCGCGCCACAGGTCCACGCCGAAGACGTGTACGGTGCCCGCGTCCGGCCGTAACAGGCCCGTCGCCATGGAGAGCGACGTGGTCTTGCCCGCGCCGTTCGGCCCCACCAGGCCGAAGAACGTGCCGCTCGGCACGCGCAGTCCGATGCCGTGGACCACGGTCCGGCCGGCGAAGGCCATCGACAACCCGGATAATTCCAGCGCCAGTTCCATGGGGCCGCTTTCTGTGATCGTGGGTCGACTGGGTGATGCGGGGTCACCGGTCCTGCTCGCCGAGGAAGCGCAGGACCCTGGCGTTCACCTCGGCGGCGCACTGACCGGCGATCGAGTGGGTGGCGTGCGGCCAGAGCTCGGCCTGGACGCCGGGGATGAGCGCGTGGGCGCGTTCGTACGCCTTGCGCGGGTCGTGGATCACGCTCCGCCCGGCGATGACCACCAGGGCGGGGACCGCGATCGAGCGCAGTTCCTCGTCCGTGAAGCGGGCCGGCGGCGGGAGCGCGGAGCGGTAGGCGTGCAGGTTCGCGTGGATCAGCCGGGCCACCGGGTCGTGCTCGTCGTACGGCTCACCGCTGTTCGTCCAGCGCATGAACCCGGGCAGCGCCCACTCCGCGGTCATCGGCAGGGCGACCGGGATCGTGCGCAGGACCACGGCGAGCGGGACCCGGGTCAGGGTGACGGCCGGGTCGAGCAGGCTGATCGACGCCACCCGCCCGGGTGCGCGCACCGCCTGGTTGCAGGCCAGCCAGCCGCCGATCGAGTGGCCCACGAGGTGGGCGGCGTCGATGCCGAGCCGTTCCAGCAGGGTGTCCAGCCAGGCGGCCTGGTCGCCGGCGTCGCGGATGGGTGCGGTCTGTACGCTGCGGCCGCCCTCCCCCAGCAGGTCGACGGTGTAGACGAGGCGGTGCTCGGCCAGGGCCGCGAGGTTGGGCAGCCACGTGATGCCCGTGGCGGCCCGGCCGTGCAGCAGGACGATCGGCGGCCGGTCGTCCCCGCCGAACCGGTGCACGCGGACCCGCCCGAACCCGGTGGCGATGTCGCGCCCCTGCCCGGACAAGGGCAGGGCCGCGATCCCCGCCTCGTACACCTTGTCGTATCGCGCCTGAGCCTCCGGTGTGGTGAACCGGCCGATCCTCGCACGTGGCATCCCACGCACCTCCTTTTACACTACGATCGTATGGTAAAAATCGGGCAGGCGCGCGCGACCGAAGACATATACCTTTTGAGCAGCCGAGTGGATCCTCCCTGCGTCCAGGAGACGAACGCCTCATGTCTGGTCCGCGCCCGCTGGCCGAAAGCGACCCCCGGCAGATCGGGGACTACCGACTGACCGGGGTGCTGGGCGTCGGCGGGCAGGGAATCGTCTACCTCGGGCAAGCCCCGTCGGGGCAGCGGGTGGCCGTCAAGACGCTGCACGCCCGGCCGGCCTCCGACACCGGGGCCCTGGAACGGTTCCTGCGCGAGGCCGAGATCGCCCGGTCCGTGGCGGCGTTCTGCACGGCGCGGGTCGTCGACGCCGGACTCGCCGGACCGGCGCCCTTCCTGGTCAGCGAGTACGTCCAGGGCCCGTCCCTGGACGAGCTCGTGGCCCGGGAGGGGCCGCGCACCGGCGGCGGGCTGGACCGGCTGGCGATCACCACCTTGGTCGCGCTGGACGCGATCCACCGGGCCGGCATCGTGCACCGGGACTTCAAGCCCGCCAACGTGATCATGGGCCAGGAGGGGCCCGTGGTCATCGACTTCGGCATCGCCCGGATACTGGACCACTCCACGACGGGATCGGGCCTGATCGGCACCCCGGCCTATCTGTCGCCCGAACAGCTCAACGGCGAACCGGCCGGGGCCGCCTCGGACGTGTTCGCCTGGGCCGCGACCATGGTGTACGCCGCCACCGGGCACCGGGCCTTCACCGGCACGGTCGCCGCGAGCGTCCTCAACGCGATCATGACCCGCGAGCCCGACCTGGAAGGCGTCCCCGGGCACGTCCGTCCCCTCCTGGCCGCCTGCCTGGCCAAGGATCCGGCGACCCGGCCGAGCGTCACCGACCTGTTCACCGCGCTCACCCACGAGACTCCCCTCCAGGACACAGGCGACCGGCCCCCCACAGCGCGGCCCTCGAACGCAGCACCATCGGCGGGGAGTGCGCCACCTTCAGGCAGCGCACCTCCGTCCGGAGGCGCGCCATCGCCCGGAGGCGCGCCATCGCCCGATGGTGCGCCGCCTCTCCGTCCGTCCCGCCGTCGTCCGCGCCGCCTGGCGGTGGTGCTCGCCGCGGCGGCCGTCGTCCTCGTGATCCCCGCGGCCTTATGGCTGGCCCCCGGCCTGACCGAGCTCCTGCCCGGCGCCACCCCCTCCACCGCCGGCGCGGACCCGAAGCCCGCCCCGCCGGCCGCGTCGTTCGGCGCCCAGGTCCACGCGGCGGTCAAGGGCGGGCAGCCGTGGGTGCTGTCGCTGGCGGTGGGCCAGTGGGACCGCCGTCCCGTGGTCGTGTCGGGGGGCTACGACGGCACCGTGCTGGTGTCGGACCTCGCCACCGGCGTACCCCTCCACGAGCCGTTCAAGGGACATGAGGGGCCGGTCTGGTCGGTGGCGACGGGGCAGATGGACGCCCGCCCGGTCGTCGTCTCCGGCGGTCGCGACGGCACCGTACGGGTGTGGGACCAGACCACCGGCGAACCGATCGGCACACCCTTCCGAGGCCATCGCGGCTCGGTCGAATCGGTGGCGGTCGGACAGGCGCACGGACGTCCCGTCGTGGTCTCCGGCGGCCTCGACGGCACCGTACGGGTCTCGGACCCGGCCACCGGCGAGCCGGTCGGCGAACCCGTCAGCACCGGCCGCGACTGGGTGCTGGCGGTGGCGGTGGGCCAGGTGAACGGCCGCCCGGTCGTGGTCTCAGGCGATCACGCCGGCACCATCCAGATGACGGACCTGACCACCGGCGCCCCCGTGGCCGGACGCGTCAACGCCCACGAGGGCCCGGTCGAGTCGATGACGGTGGCGCGGCTCGACGGCCGCCCGGTGGCGATCTCCGGCGGCGGGCAGGGCGATCACACCGTACGCGTCTGGGAGCTCGCCACGGCCGAGCCGATCGGCCTGCCCTTCAGAGGTCACCAGAGCTGGGCGCTCGGCCTGGCCGCGGGGCAACTGAGCGACGGCCGCCCGATCGTGGTCTCCGGCGGGTACGCCGACCAGACCGTACGGGTGTGGGACCTGGCGACCGGCAGACCGATCGGCGGGCCGTTCGCGGGCCATCGGGGCCTGATCGAGGCGGTGGCCATCGGGCACCTGGACGGTCACCCGGTGGCGGTCTCCGGGGGCGACGACGGCAAGGTCCGGGCCTGGAGCCTGAGCTCGCCGTACCCCGCTCCCTGAGTCGGCCCCGAACCGGACGCCGTGTGATGTTCACAGGGCTGTCACCTGGAGGCGGGTGTGATCCTTGCCCGCCTTCTCCTACGTTGACTGCGGCCGTCGCGGCGGCGGCTTCGAAGGCGGGGGTGGTCGATGTCGATCTCTCGACGGACCGTGCTCGGCGGCCTCGCGGCGGCCGGGGCCGGAGGCATGGCGCCGGCGGCGTGGGCCGGCGACCACGGCCACGAGCGGCGGCGCCGGGCCAGGCACGTCATCGTGGTGGACTGGGACGGCTTCGACCCGCGCTACCTGGGCCGCGTGGCCACCCCGACCCTCGACCGGCTGGCCGCGCGCGGCGCCCTCGCCGTCGCGGAGGCGACGTTCCACACGGTCTCCAACCCCTGCCGCGCGTCCATGAGCACGGGCGCCTACCCGGAGGTGCACGGCAACGTCGCGTACGTGTACGACCCGGTGAGCGGCAGGGCGCAGGGGCAGAGCCGGTTCCTGGCGGCCGAGACCATCGCCGAGGCGCTGGCGGCGGGGGGGCGCACCGTCGCCTCCGTCCAGTGGTACATGATCCAGGACCACGGCGTGCGCTACGGCGACCCGGAGCACCTGTACGTTCAGCCGGGCGGCGCGTTCGGGCAGCGGGTCGACGTGGCGATCGACATCCTCAATCGGCGCCCGGTGGAGTCGAACGGGCAGTGGGTGACCGTGCCGAAGATCCCCGACCTGCTGGCCGTCTACAGCTCCGACCTCGACGCGCTGGGCCACGACGAGGGCCCCGACAGCCCCGGCATCGGCCCGCTGCTCGCCGAGCACGACCGGCAGCTCGGCAGGCTGGTGCGGGCCACCGAGGACGCGGGGATCCATGCCGACACCGCGTTCCTGCTCACCGGTGATCACGGTATGACGGCCTGGAACCGTACCTTGCTCCCGCGGGTCGTCGATGCCGTCGCGGCGCTCGGGCACACCGTCGAGGTCGTCCCCGCGGGCGGCGCCCCGGCCTCCGGCACCGAGGTCGTCATCGTCCCCAACGCGGTGCGGGTGGGCGACATCACGCTGCGGGGCGGCGCGTCCGCCCCGACCGCCCGGGACCGGATCCGGACGGCGCTCCGCCGGCTTCCGCAGATCAGCCGGGTGCTCGACGACCGCGCGCTGCACGCGCTGCACGCCGGCGACAAGCTCGGTGACCTGGTGGCCGAGGCGAGGCCGCCGTGGGGATTCGCTCTCGCCGAGCCGCCGGCCGGGCAGTGGCGAGGCTCGCACGGCAGCCTGCGCGAGATCGGGGTCCCCCTGCTGCTGTCGGGCGCGGGAGTCCGTCCCGGAATCCGCCTGCGCCGTCCGCGCCTGATCGACGTCGCCCCGACCATCGCGGCGCTCCTCGGAACCCGTCCCCCCGCGCACGTCCAGGGCCGCGACCTGACCGGAACCACGAGGGCCGCGCTGCCGTAGCGCCCGCGCACCCGATGCCGGCCTCGGTCCGGCCCTCTCAGCTCGCCGGCTCGCGCAGCGGAGCGGGGTCCGGTGGCGGCTCGCCGCGCCGCCACACGGGCCTGCCACCGTCGTCGTAGCGGACGTCGTAGTTCGGCAGGTCCTTGATGCCCACCGTGCGGAAGGGCCGCCCGTGGTCGTCGATCACGAGCGTGCCCTTCTTCCCCTGGCTGCTCCAGTCGATGAGGATCCGCCAGCGGCAGTCGCAGGTACGGGTGGCGCCGAAGACATGAAAGACCTCCGGATCGCTGTCGGAGACGCGGAACGGGAACCGGACGGGCGGCTTGCCGTCACCGGCCTCGTCGGAACCGGGGCGGAAGACCGCGCGGGGTGCGGGACTGTCGAGGTCGACGGTGAGGTTCCGCGGTTCGAGTCCGCCGCACTGCGCCACCTTGCCGATCGAGACGCCGGCCGCCTTGGCGCGTCCGGTCACCTCGACGCGCAGCGCGTGGAGGACGACGGCGGTGCCGCTCTTGCCCTGGAAAGTGATCATGACGTCGCTGTAGCCGCCGTCCGGCGCGCTCTCCTCGAAGGATTGGGGCATGCCGCCCCCATCGACCGGGGAGGCGGGCAGCGAAGGGACCACGTAGTCGTACGGGGCGCCCTCGCAGGGGTTCCGGTTCAGCGCCACCGTCGAGGTCAGCGGCGGGCCCGTGACGGCGGAGAAACCCTTGTCCAGGGCAGAGGACAGGTACGTCGTCAGCGCGGCGGTCAACGCGGCCGCCACGATGCCCGCCAGCCAGATCCGTGACTTCTTCAGCCTCCCCCGGAGACCACGCGGCGCGGGCTGGTGGGCCGTTCGGGGATGGCGATGCCGGTCCGGGCTCATCGTCGGTGGCCTTTCCGCGCGAGGGCGTGGCGCCTGGTTCACGTTCGAGGGTTCGCGCCGGTTGGCCCTGAGGCGATCACGGTTGCGTATCGGCTGCGCGCCTCCGTGGCCCCCGGTGGTCGTCGCCGGACGGGATCACCGGGCGTTCATCGGGCCGGGGCGCGGGTGGCCAGGTCGAACGTCGTCACGAGCTCGCGGGCGTACCGGTCGAGGTCGAGGCCGGGCCTGGTCTGCAGCAGGAACGGCAGGCCGTCGAGGCTGCGCTGGATGGTGGCCGCCATGACGAAGGTGTCGAAGTCGCGGAACTCGCCGTCGGCCTGCCCCTGGCGCAGGATGGCCTCGACGTGCCCGATGGCGTCGCGGTCGTCGCCCGCGTCGTACGACCGGCCGCCGTCGTCGGGGTCGTGGTGGTTGAGGAAGATCGACATCAGCGCCTGCATCTGCGGCTGGTGCCCGGCGATGAACTCGACCAGCGCGGTGATGTACACCCGGAGCAGGCTGCGCGCGTCGGCCCGGCCGGCCATCCGCTCGCCCATGAACCGGCCCATCGTGCCGTAGATCTCGCTCACGACGGTGCTCATCAGCTCGGCCTTGCCGGCGAAATGGTAGGAGATCAGGCGCGTGCTGCTCAGGCCGGCACGCTCGGCGATGCGCGCGAACGTGGTCTGGCCGTAGCCGAGCTCGGCGAGCGTGTCGATGGTGGCGGCGACGATCTGCGCCCGCCGGGCGGTCGCCGTGAACGTTGGCCCCTCGGGCGTCACCTGCATGCGTGAGAACGCTATCCGGCACGGGAGACCCGGTGCAACGCGGCGGGCCGTTTGCCGGAATTACTTGGCTTAGGTAACTTTTACTTGAACAAGTAAGGAGTGTGATCATGATGCGGAGCCAGGAGCCGCCATCGAAGGGGCGTAAGAGGGCCGCGTGGACACTGGTCGCGCTGGCGCCGGTGTGCGGCGAGCTGACGTTCGGCGCGATCCCGTTCCACCTGATCTGGCTGCTGCCGTTCCTGATCCCGATGTACGGCGCCGGCGTGCTGCTGATCAGGGAGGCGCTGCGCCGCACCGGCGGCGGCTGGCCGAGCCTGCTACTGCTGGGCCTGGTGTACGAGCTCGTCGAAGACGGCTTCGGGCTGCAGGCGCTGACCAGCCCCACCCTCTACCGCGCCGGCGAATGGGGGCCGCGCGTGCTCGGCTTCAACACCACCTATTGGGAGGCGCAGGCGGGATACCACATCGTGTTCAGCGTGATGATCCCGATCATGCTCACCGACCTCTTCCACCCCGGCCATCGCGATCGTCCCTACCTGCGTCGCGGCGGGCTGATCGGCGTGGCCGCCGTCGCGGTGCTCGGCGTGGCGATGGTGCGGCTGCTCATCCCGCCCGTCATGGATCCGGGCTACCAGGCGCCGCCGGTGGCGCTGGCCGGCATCGGCCTGGCGGGCGCGCTGCTGGCCGTGATCGCCCTGCGGGTGCTGCCCGGACGTACGCCGTCGCCGCCCCCGGACATGAACCCGCCGAAGCCGGTCGTCGCCGGCCTGCTGGCCGCGCTCGCCACCAGCGCCTTCCTGACCCTGCTGATCCCGTCCGGCGAGCCGCCCGCGGTCGGCCAGGGGGTGTGGGTGTTCCTGCCGATGACCCTGGCCGCCGGGGTCGCCGGCGGCTTCGGATGGCTGCTCCACCGCTGGTCCGCCGGCTGGACGGACAGGCACTCGCTCTGGCTGGCCGGGGGCGCGCTGGTGAGCCACACCCTGTTCGGCAGCGTCGTCTTCGCGTCGGCGCCCGTCGACCGCGCCGGCCAGATCGGGTTCGCCGTGCTCACGGCGCTGCTGCTGACGCTGCTGGCACGGCGGCTCGGCCCGCGGCGAAGGTCATCGCCCGTCTCGTGACATTTGCCGCTGATTGCTCCCGGGCCTTCGCGTGGAGGATCGGTTCGCGTAACCCCACCTCAGAGGGAGCCTTTCATGACCACCGACGCCGGCCACGGCGGGGCGGTGGGAGCGGAGCGGTCGGGGCGGGCTCAGTCGGCCAGGGCGCGGCGCAGGGCGGCGGCGAGTTCGGCGTTCTGGCGCTGGGACACCTCGGCGGACAGGATCGCGTTCGACCCGTGGAAGGTGCCGGGCCATTGGTGCAGCTCGACCGGGACACCCGCCTGCAGCAGCCGCAGCGCGTAGCCGATGCCCTCGTCGCGCAGCGGGTCGAACTCCGCCGTGGCGACGTAGGCGGGCGGCAGGCCGGACAGGTCGTCGGCGCGTGCCGGGGCGGCGTACGGGGTGACGGGCGCGGAGCCGAGATAGGCCCGCCAGGCGGTCGCCAGGATGTCCGAATCCAGCCGGGGAGTGTCGGTGAACCGTGACGAGGGCGTCTCCATCCGGTCGTCGATCGAGGGCTGGTTGAGGACCTGGTACCGGATCGCCGGCCCCTGCTCGTCGCGGGCCCGCAACGTCATGGCGGCCGCGAGCCTGGCGCCGCCGCTGAGGCCGCCGACCGCGATCCGCTCCGGATCGACGCCGAGGTCCGCGGCGTGCTCGGTGAGCCAGAGCAGCACGGCGTACGCGTCGTCGAAGGGAGCCGGGAACGGATGCTCCGGCGCCAGGCGGAAGCCGACCGAGACCACCAGGGCCCCGGACGCCTCGGCGAGCCGGGCCGCCCAGGGATGCTCGATGTCGAGGCCGCCCACGACGCAACCCCCGCCGTGCAGCCAGATGACGGCGCCCTGGGCCTGGAGCGGGCGGTAGATCCGCACCGGCACCTCCGGCTCGGCGGGCACGCTGAGGTCGGTCACCTCCATGGCCGAGGTGTCCGGCGGCGGCAGCGAGGCGACGAGCTGGGCGACGGTCTTGCGCTCGGTGACCGGGTCGTCATAGCGGGGTCGTGGCAGCAGCGGGATGAAGGCCTCGAGTTCGGGATCCATGTCAGCCATCCTCTCGGCCGCCGGCTCCGAGATCAGCCGCCATCCGTCGGACTTTGTGGTGAAATGACGCGCCGACCGGCGCGAGGCCGCGCATTCGGACCGCCTGGCGATGCGGCATAGGGTCACCGTCATGCCAGAACCGATCATGCGTCCCACCGCCCGCATCCTTCTCGTCGACGAACGCGACCGGATCCTCCTCTTCCAGGGCAGAGGACCGGTCGAGAAGCCGGACCTGGCCTGGTTCACCCCTGGCGGCGGGGTTCACGCGGGAGAGGAACTGGCGGTGGCGGCCGCCCGGGAACTCCGCGAAGAGACCGGCCTGCACGTCGAACCGGAGTCCTTCGGCTCGACGGTGGCGGTCAGCGAGGGCCTCTGGATCGCGCGGAACGACACCATCTACCACGCCACCGATCACTACTTCCTGCTCCGCGTCGGGACGGTCGGCGTGGACGTCTCGGCGATGGAGGAGCTCGAACGTTCCCTGCTGGCCGCCCACCGCTGGTGGAGCGTTGCGGAGCTGCGGGCCACGACGGACGAGCTGATCCCTCGTAACCTGCCTGACCTGCTCGAACCCCTGCTCGACGGTGACCTGCCGGCCGAGCCGTACGTCATCCCCTGGCATCATCCCGCGCCGGACTCCTTCGTGGCCTCCCGCGTGATCGTCGTCGACGCCGAAGACCGCGTGCTGCTCTATCGCGCGCGGCGGCTGGCGAGAAGGGGGGGATTCGCCTGGTTCACGCCGGGCGGCCGTCTCGAAGCCGGGGAGACGCCCGCCGAGGCGGCGGCCAGGGAACTGCGCGAAGAGCTCGGCCACCACGTCGAGCCCGCCGCGTTCGGCCCGGCGGTGGCGCTCAACACCGGTGTCTGGGTCCGCGAGGACGGACGCTTGATGCGCTCGGAACACCACTTCTTCTTCCATCGCGTCCCCCTGCTGGAGATCGACACCTCGGGCATGGAGGAGTTCGAACGGGCCAGGCTCGACCGCTTCCACTGGTGGACCCTGGACGAGCTCCGTGGCACCGGGGAATCCATCCTGCCCGCCGACCTCCCCGACTTCCTGGAGCGACTGCTCGCCGGTGACCTCCCGGCCGAGCCGCTCCCGGTGGCCTGGGACCGCTGAGCCGGGCTCGCCCTCGGGTGGCGCCTGTTCAGTCGTTGAGCAGGCGCCAGGTGGTGAGGGCGAGTCTGGCCCGGATGAGGCCGGTGGGGTCGGTGAGGTCGATGCCGAGGGTGCGGCTGAGGTGGTCGAGGCGGCGGGCGACGCTGCTGTGGTGCAGGTGGAGGAGGTCGGCGGCGCGGCGTAGAGAGCCGGTTTCGCAGTAGGCGTCGAGGGTGTCGAGGTCGTCGGGGGTGGTGGCCAGGCGGGTGATGGCGGTGATGTCGGGGTTGTCGCGGGCGGTGTGGTGGGGGATGTCGGCGAGCAGGGCGATGGCGCCGAGGGTGTCGTAGGCGACGACGGGGTGGCGGGGGGTGGTGAAGCGCAGGGCGGTGCGGGCTTGGCGCCAGGCGTGGTCGGGGCGTTCGGCGGTGCCGATGCCGGCGCGGACGGTGGGTGGCAGGTGGGTGGGGTCGATGGTGGTGGCCAGGATGACGCCGGTGTCGGCGAGGGGGGCGGCTTTGACCAGGCGGGTGGGGCAGATGAGGGTGCCGATCTGGTCGAGGGGGAGGGGTGAGCGGACGGCGATGACGTGGAGGGGCGGGTCGGTGGGGAAGCCCAGCAGGCGCAGGGCGCGGGCGCGGGCCGCGTCGTCGGTGTCGGGGCTGATGGCCAGTTCGACGAGGGCGGGGTCGGCCATGGTGGTGCGGGCGGGGCCGTAGCGTTCGACGGCGCCGGCGGTGGCGATGGCGAGCCGGTCCAGCAGGACTTCGTCGAGGGGGTTGGGCGGGCCTGGGCGTTCGAGCCATGTGGTGCCGATCTCCTCGTCGTCGAGGGTGATCGGGGCGGTGCTGGAGGGGGGTGGGGGTGGGGTGGTGGCGGGTCTGCCGTCGGGGCCCATGCGGATCACTTGTCCAGTGCCGGACAGTCCGATGCCGGCCACGCATTCGGCCAGGCCCGCCGAGGCGCGGGCGAGGGCCGGCAGGTCCACCCGCCGGCGCATCAGCGTGTCGTAGAACATGACGACCCGGATCGCGCCCTCGACCTGCGAATCAAGCTGCGACAGCCGTACCGCCAGTGCCTCCATGGCAGGAGGATAGAGCCTGCACGGTGTGAACATGAGCGCCGATCGGTGCGCGATCGGGGCCGGATGCCCGACAGATGGCGGATGCTCCCCGTGGGTGACGGCCATGAGGATGGTCGGCATGGATCCCGAACTGGAAGCGTTCATTCCGCTGTTCCCCAAGGCCGACCTGAGCGACCCGGTCACGGCACGCGAGAAGTTCGCCGCGCTGGCCACCGCGGTGCCGGCGCCGGACACCTCGGGCATGGAGGTCGAGGACCGCACGGTGCCCGCCGACCCGGACGTGCCGGTGCGGATCTATCGCCCGCGTCAGGCGCGGGGGGCCATCGTCTGGCTGCACGGCGGCGGCTTCGTCATGGGCGACCTGGACACCGAGCATCCATGGGCCGCGCGCCTGGCGGACGGCTCCGGCGCGGTGGTGATCTCGGTGGGCTACCGCCTGGCGCCCGAGGATCCGTTCCCGGCCGCGTTGGACGACGTCTACGCGGTGCTGACCTGGACGGCCGAACACGCGGCCGAGCTCGGCATAGACCCGGCCCGGATCGCGGTCGGCGGTCACAGCGCCGGCGCGGGGCTCGCGGCCGCGGTGGCGCTGCGGGCACGTGACGAGCAGGGGCCGCCGATCCGCTTCCAGTTGCTCAACCAGCCCGGCCTCGACGACCGGCTGGAGACCTGGTCGGCACGGAACTTCACCGACACGCCCTGGATGAACCGCGACAAGGCCCTCCACCTGTGGGGGCACTACCTGGGCTCCGCGACCGCGACGCCGTACGCGGCCCCGGCGCGGGCCGGCGACCTGGCCGGCCTGCCGCCCGCCTACCTCGCCACCGCCGAGTTCTGCCCGAACCGGGACGAGGACATCGACTACGCGCTGCGCCTGCTGCAGGCGGGCGTGTCGGTCGAGCTGCACCAGTGGGCGGGCACGTTCCACGGGTCGCAGGCGATCCTGTCCGCCGAGGTGTCACAGCGTCAGATCGCCGAACTCGGCGCCGCCCTGCGCCGCGCCCTGGCCGAGTGATGCCGCCGAAGGCCGGCGCCCCGGCGGGACAGGGCGTCGCGGGGCTGCTGCGCCCCTACCGCTGGAGTTTCGCGGCCGTGATCATCCTTCAGGTGATCGGCGGTGTCGCGGGGCTGGCGCCGCTGCTGGCGGTCGTCGAGCTGGGCCGTACGCTGCTGTCGCCCTGCCCCATCGACCACGGTCACGTCCGGACGGTGGTGATCGCCGGCGCGGCCGGCCTGTTCGCCCGGCTGCTGTTCACGGCCGCGTCGTCCGGAATCGGGCACCTGCTCGACGGCCACGTGCAACTGTCGTTCCGGCGGCAACTGGCCGCGCGGCTGGGGCGCGTGCCGATCGGCTGGTTCGCCCGGCGCCGGAGCGGCGACCTGGCGAAGATCGTGGGGCAGGACGTGAGTGCCGTGCACCCGTTCATCGCCCACTTCCCCGGCGAGCTCGTCTCCGCCTTCGTCGTGCCGCTGGTGTCGCTGGTCTACCTGTTCGCCGTCGACTGGCGGCTCACGCTGATCACGCTGATCCCGGTGGTGCTGGCGGTGGCGCTGGTCCCGCTGATGATGACCCCGGCGCGGCTGCGCGAGCAGGAGGAGTTCGACGCGGCCATGGCCCGGATCGCGAGCTCCGTCGTCGAGTTCGTCCAGGGCATCGCGGTGGTCAAGGCGTTCGGCGGGTCGGAGCGCGCCCACCGCAGATTCCGCACGGCAGCGGACGATTTCGTGAGCATCTTCTCCCGGTGGGCGCGCGCCATGTCCGCGATCGCCGCCGGGATGCAGCTCGCGCTGTCACCGCCGTTCGTCCTGCTGGTCGTGCTGATCGGCGGCACGGCCCTGATCACCACCGGCGGCCTGCCCCCGGCGGACCTGCTGCCCTTCCTGCTGCTCGGACTGGGCCTGACCGCCCCGGTGGCGGCCCTCGGCCACGGCTTCGACGATCTGCAGGCCGCCCGGCGCGCCGTCGGCCGGATCCGGGACGTCCTCGACGTACGGCCGCTCCCGGAACCGGAGCATCCCGTCGCACCCGACGGACACCGGGTGGAGCTGCGTGACGTCCGCTTCGGTTACGACGCCGGCCACGAGGTGCTGCGCGGGATCGACCTGGTGCTCGAACCGGGTACGGTCACCGCGATCGTCGGCCCGTCGGGCAGCGGAAAATCCACCCTGGTCCAGCTCCTGCCGCGCTTCTTCGACCCGACGAGCGGCTCGGTCGTCCTGGGCGGCGTCGATCTGCGCGAGATCGGCGGCCGGGAGCTCTACCGGACGGTCTCCTTCGTCTTCCAGGACGTACGCCTGCTGCGCGCGTCGGTCGCCGACAACATCGCGCTGGCGGTCCCGCAAGCCGGCCGCGACGACGTGATTCGCGCCGCCCGGCTGGCCGGCATCCACGACCGCGTCCTCGAACTGCCCCGCGGCTACGAAACGGTGATCGGCGAAGAGGCCGGGCTGTCGGGCGGAGAGGCGCAGCGTGTCTCGATCGCCCGCGCGCTGCTGGCCGACGCGCCCGTCCTGGTGCTCGACGAGGCGACCTCCTTCGCCGACCCGCAGACCGAACAGGCCGTACACCGGGCCCTGGCGACGCTGCGCGGTGATCGAACCATCCTGGTCATCGCCCACCGCCTGGAGACGATCGCCGACGCCGACACCGTGGTGGTGCTGGAGAACGGGTCGATCGCCGAACGGGGCCGGCCCGCCGACCTGCTGGCCCAGAACGGGAGGTTCGCCGCGTTCTGGCGATCCCACCGATCGGCGATCACCGACGAGGCCCGGCCCCACGCCGGCGTACCGCAAGGAGACGAGCCCCGATGATCCGCATGCTGCTGCGTGTGCTGGGACACGAGTACGCCCGGCCGATGCGCCGCACCGTGGCCCTGATGACGACGACCGCGATGGCCGAGGGCCTGTCGTACGCGCTGCTGGTGCCCGTGCTCCGGGCCCTGCTCGGCGGCGATCCCGGACAGGCCTGGCCCTGGCTGGTCGCGTTCGGGGCCGCGGTCGCGGTCTACGCCGTGCTGCGCTATGTCAGCGATCTGTCCGGGTTCCGGGTCGGGACCGCGCTGCTGCGCGGCATGTACCACCGGCTCGGCGACCATCTGGCCCGGCTGCCGCTCGGCTGGTACAGCGCCGGCCGGGTCGGCGAGGTGTCCGTCATGGCCAGCCGCGGCCTGCTGCAGGCGATGAGCGTGGCGGCGCACCTGCTGGCGCCGTTCGTGTCCGCCTGTGTGACGCCCCTGACGATCGTCGTCGTGATGTTCGCCTTCGACCGGCGGATGGGGCTGGCCGCGCTGGCCGCCGTGCCGATCGTGGCGGCGATCCAGGTCTGGACGGCACGCTCGGCGGCCGCCGGCGACGCCGACAACGCCGAACGCGCCCACGAGGCCACCGGCCGGGTCGTCGAATACCTCCAGGCCCAGCCGGTGCTGCGGGCCGGCGGCCGGACCGCCGAACGCTTCCGGCTGCTCGACGACTCCCTGCGTGAGGTCCAGCGCGCCGCCCGCCGCTCCACGCTGTCGGCGCTGCCCGGCATCGTGGGCCTGACGCTCACGGTGCAGGCGATGTTCACCGTGCTGCTGGCCCTGGGCGCCTACCTCGCGCTCGGCGGGCACATCGGCGTGGCGGAGGCTCTGACGATCCTGGTGCTCGCCGCCCGCTGCGCCGATCCGCTGCTGTCGCTGGCCGACATCGGCGGCAAGCTCCGCGGCGCGCGTTCCGAGCTGGCCAGACTCGACACGGTCCTGCGTACCGAACCGCTGCCCCAAGCCCCCGAACCGATCCGCCCGCTCCGCCACGACCTGCGGTTCGACTCCGTCACCTTCCGCCACGGCGACCGTACGGTGATCGACGACCTGTCCCTGTCCGTCCCCGAGGGACAGCGGCTCGCCGTGGTCGGCCCCTCGGGCGCGGGCAAGAGCACGTTGCTGCAGTTGCTCGCGCGCTTCTACGACGCCGACGCGGGCGCGGTGCGCGTCGGCGGCGTGGACGTGCGCGCCGTCGACGCCGACATCCTGATGGCGCAGATCGCCATCGTCTTCCAAGACGTCTATCTCTTCGACGGCACCATCGAGGAGAACATCCGTCTCGGCCGCCCCGACGCCGACGACGCCGAGGTACGGGCGGCGGCGACCGCCGCGCGCCTGGACGACGTGATCGAACGGCTGCCCGGCGGCTGGGCCACGAACGTCGGCGAAGGCGGCGCGCTGCTGTCGGGCGGTGAACGCCAGCGCGTCTCCATCGCGCGGGCGCTGCTGAAGAACGCCCCCATCATCCTGCTGGACGAGGTCACCTCCGCGCTCGACCCAGTGAACGAGGCGGCCGTCCACGACGGCATCGAACGCCTGATGGCGGGCCGGACGGTGGTGATGGTGGCCCACCGGATGCGGACCGTCCAGCGCGCCGACCGCATCGTCTTCCTGGACGGCGGCCGGATCGTGGAGGACGGCGACCACACCGACCTGCTACACCGCAGTGGCCGCTACGCCGCCTTCTGGAACGTCTCCCTGACGCCGGTGGCGGGCGAGTGAGCCGGCGTGCCGTTCGCCGCGCCGCGGGAGGTCCTCCTGGAACCGGCGGTGCCGGTCCTCGACCGGACCGGGCCCGGTGGCTCCCGCCCGGCCGGTTCGTCTGCGATCATCGGAAGTCCTGTCCCTGACGGTCGTCTGGAGGTCGCGGTGCCGGCCGGTGTTTCCCGTTCGAGAGTGCTGGTCTTCCTCGGCGTCCTGGCTCTCGCGGGCGCACTGATGGTGGCCGTCGTGGCCGCCTCCGGCTCCGGTTCCGAGGACCAGTGGTTCCCTCGTACGACCGGGGAGGCCGAGGCGGTCGCCCGCGCGCTGGGCGAAGGTGAGCGGTCCGGCCCGCGCACCATCGGGGGCATGGAGTTCGAGGAGGTCGGCCGCGAGCACGGAGTGGTCTTCTTCCAGCGAGGCGAAACGATGGCCAGCCCCTACGGCTACGTCTGGAGCCCGCAGGGCGATCCGGCCCGGATCCTCGATGGCGTGGAGCCGTCAGGCGATCCGGTCGACCACTCCTTCGAGCACCTGCGGGGCGCCTTCTACTCCTGGCAGGGGAGACGCTGAACGACGGGCACCGGCCGACCTGGTCGGCGTCCCACGGCCGTCGTACGCCCTCGTCACCGGCCCGGGTGGCCGATCGCCGGGTTCGCCGACCGCGGGTGGACATCGGGAAACGACCCGTCGCCGAACAGGATTTTCGCCGCCAGGGCGCGCCCGGCACGGCCGCGGAGCGCACTCACCGCGGCCTCCGCCGCCGCGGGTGAGCGGATGCCGGCGAAGGCCCGGCGCAGCAGCAGCCGGCCCCGGAACCGGCTGCGCAGCGCGCCCCCGTCATACCGGCTCAGCACGCGCTGGTCGCCGGTACGCAGGTACCCGGTGATGACCGTCGCGGCCAGTTCCGACATGCGCAGGCAGGGGTCCAGCCCACCGGCCGTCAGCGGCGACACCGCGCCCGCGGCGTCCCCGACGAGGAGCCCGGCGGGGCAGGCCAGCCGGCGCAGCACGCCGCCCACCGGGATCGGACCGCCCCGGCGCTCGACCGGACCGGCCGGCGCCGCGCGGCCCGGGGCGTCCGCGGCGAAGGTCTCCAGCAGGTGGCGGAGGCCGGGGCGCATCGCGTCCGGATATCCCGCGACGCCGACATGCGCGTGCCGGCCGTCGTCGATGACCCAGCCCAGGTACCCCGGAGCGACCCGGGGGTCCAGCACGCAGTGGAACGCCGGGCTGGTCGTGCCCGACGCGATCGGGTGGACGATCTCGGCGCCGACGAGAAAGCGCCGGTTGACGTCGAGGCCGAGGTCGCGGGCCACCCGGGAGCGGGCGCCGTCCGCGCCGACGACGAACCGGGCCGTCACCGGCTCCGCGCCCGCGAACCGGACGAGACCCCCCGACGCGCCGACATACCGTACGCCCAGCAGGATCCGCGCCCCCGCCGACTCCGCCAAGCGGCGGGCGTGCTCGTAGACGGCCGCCATGTCGGCCACGCGGTACTCGTCGCGATCGCTGGTGAGCCGGATCGGCGCCCGGCGCGAGGGCGGATAGAGCAGCACGTCCCGGACGCCGGGCCCGAGCAGGTGGTCCGGCAGGTCGAAGTCGTCGAGGGTGCGGCGGACGAAGATCCCCGTCGTGCGGACGCCCGTCGCCAGGGACCGGCGGCGGTCGACCACCATCACGTTCAGGTCCCGTCGCGCGAGCAGCCGGGCTGTGTGCAGGCCGGCCAGGCCGGCCCCCACGACCAGTACATCCACTGTCTGCATATTCTGCGACGGTAAGGGCGAAGACCCGGCCAGGCGACCGTTTGCACGCTACCCGCCCTTTACCTCCACAGCCTCACCACACTTGGGCGAGCCGTCGCGGCCGGTCGCAACGGAGCGCCCGTGGCGGGGGAGGTCAGTCCGACAGGGGCCGCAGCTCGTCGGTGACCAGCTTGACCACCAGGTCGTCCAGGGCCAGCACCGCGTACTCCGATACGTGGTGCTCGGTCTCGTCGCCCGGCGAGACGCCGTCGGCGCCGTAGGTGAGGAAGGTGAAGCGGCCCATCGTGAGCTGGGCGAGCTGGCGGTAGATGTACTCGCCCTGGGCGTCGAGGCCCGACGAGGCGATCGGTTCGATCTTGATGCCGCGTTCGGCCGCCCGGCGGGCCTCGGTCAGGTGGTCGGGCCCGTCGTAGTCGAGGTGCGGCGGGGCGTCGGCGATGAGGAAGACCAGCTTGACGGCGTCCTCCCGCCAGGCCGGCTTGGCCAGCGCCTCGGCGAGCGCCGCGTTCAGGTCTTCGGGGGTGTCGCCGCCGCCGTCGGCCCGCACCTCGGCGAGCCGCCCGCGGAACGTTCCCACGTCGGCGGTGAAGTCGGAGGTCCTGGTGACGTACTCGTCGCCCTTGTCGCGGTAGAGCGTCATGCCGAGCTCCAGCTCGGGCACGGCCGGCAGCCTGGCGATGCGTGCGGCGACCGAGTCGACGCTGGCGGTCAGGCGGCCGATCTCGTCGCCCATCGAGCCGGTGGTGTCGATGAGGAACAGCACCTGCAGCATGGCCCGGCCCTCCGGCCTGGCGACGGGCAGCTCCACCTTGGGCGCGTCGCCGGTGGCGGTGGCGGTGGCTCCCTGGTACGAGACGGTGACGCGGTCGTCGCCGAAGACCATCGCGCGCCCGTCGGCGTAGGTGCGCGCCGTCTGGTCGCCGGCCCGCACGGTGGCGCCGAACAGCGGCCGGCCGCTCTTGTCGGTCACGGTCACGATCCTGCGGCTGCTGACGTCGGCGGTCCGCAACCGCTGGTCGCCGGTGGCGAACTCCTTCTGGTAGTCCAGGTAGGCGGTGAAGGCGGCGTTGTCGTCGACGCTGCCCGCGCGTAAGCCCGTTCGCCCTTGGTCCTCGGACATCATGGCGGGCGCGGCGGCGCCGCTCGTACCGGCTCCGCCGCAGGCGGTCAGGAGCAGGGCGGACAGCGGCAAGGCGGCGAGAAGTGCACGATGACGTGTCATGACCTTTCCGACGGAAGGATCGGTGCGGGCGTTCAAGCCCGGATCACACGGTGACCGTGCCGTGCCCGGCCCGTGATCTCCGGGCCGGGCGGCGACTCCTCCGTCGTTCAGCGCCGGGCGGTCTCCTCGACGCCCTTGAGCACCGCGTCCGCGATCGAGCGCGGGTCGACCCCGAAGTGCTCGCGTACGGACTCCCGGGTGCCCGACAGCCCGAACCCGTCGGTGCCGAGCGACGTCCACGGCTGGTCGATCCAGGGCCGGATCTGGTCGGGGACGGCCCGCATCCAGTCGCTGACCGCGATCACCGGGCCGTCGATCCCGGCCAGCGCCTGGCGGAGGTAGGGCACGCCGGTCGCGCTCATGGCGTCCCGGCGCAGCTCGCTCCACGACGTGACCGACCAGACGTCGACGCCGAGGCCGTACTCCTCCTGGAGCAGGCGCTGCGCGGCCAGGGCCCAGTGGATGGCGGTGCCGCTGGCGAGCAGGTGGGCCTGGCCGCCGCCGGGGGCGTAGCGGTAGATGCCCTTCAGGATGCCCTCCCGCACGCCGTCGGGCATGGCGGGCTGGGGCATCGGCTCGTTGTAGAGGGTCAGGTAGTAGAACACGTCCTCGCCGGCGGGCCCGTACATGCGCCGCAGGCCCTCTCCCACGATCACGCCCACCTCGTACGCGAAGGCGGGGTCATAGGCCAGGCACGCCGGGTTGGCGGAGGCGAGGAGCTGGGAGTGCCCGTCCGCGTGCTGCAGCCCCTCCCCCGTCATCGTGGTGCGGCCGGCCGTGGCGCCGATGAGGAAGCCGCGCCCGAGCTGGTCGGCCAGCGCCCACATCTGGTCGCCGGTGCGCTGCCAGCCGAACATCGAGTAGAAGATGTAGAACGGGATCATGGCCTCGCCGTGCGTGGCGTAGCTGGAGGCCGCGGCGTCGAACGAGGCCATCGAGCCGGCCTCGGTGATGCCCTCGAGCAGGATCTGCCCGTCCGTCGCCTCCTTGTACGACAGCAGCAGCTCCCGGTCCACGGCCTCGTACCGCTGGCCCAGGGGCGAGTAGATCTTCGCGGTGGGGAACAGCGACTCCATGCCGAACGTCCTGGCCTCGTCCGGCACGATCGGCACCCAGCGGCGGCCCGTCTCCGGCTCCTTCATGAGGTCCTTGACCAGGCGAACGAAGGCCATCGTGGTCGCCACCGGCTGCGTCGAGCCCTTCTCCAGCGCGCGGAACGGGCGCTCGCCCGGCTCGGGCAGCGGCTGGTGGACGGCGGTGCGGCGCGGCACGGGACCGCCCAGGGCGCGCCGCCGCTCGGCCACGTAGCGGGCCTCCGGCGAGTCGGGCCCGGGGTGCAGGTACGGCGGCAGGTCGCCGTCGAGCTCCCGGTCCGGCACGGGCAGGCCGAGCCGGTCGCGCAGGGTGCGGAACTCGTCCTGGGTGAGCTTCTTCATCTGGTGGTTGGCGTTGCGTGCCTCGATGCCGGCGCCGAGCGTCCAGCCCTTGACGGTCTGCACGAGGACGACGGTGGGCGCGCCGCGGTGGTCGACGGCCCTGCGGTAGGCGGCGTGCACCTTGCGGGGCTCGTGGCCGGCCCGCGAACCGCCGACGACGCGCCGCAGGTCCTCGTCCGAGTACGGCACGTCCAGCCCGTGGAACAGACGCTCCCTGATGTAGGCCCCGTCGGCGGTGGCGAACGTCTGGAACTGCCCGTCGGGCACCACATCCAGCCTGGCCACCAGCTCCTCCGATAGGAGCAGCTCGTCCCACTCCCGGCCCCACAACGCCTTCACCACGTGCCAGCCCGCGCCCCTGAAGACGCTTTCGAGCTCGGACACGATGCGGGTGTTGCCGCGTACGGGCCCGTCGAGCCGCTGGAGGTTGCAGTTGATCACGAACGTGAGGTTGTCGAGCCCTTCACGCGCGGCCAGGGTGAGGGCGGCCGTCGACTCCGGCTCGTCCATCTCGCCGTCGCCAAGGAAGGCCCACACGTGGCCGTGCGAGGTGTCCTTGATGCCGCGGTGGTGCAGGTAGCGGTTGAAGCGGGCCTGGTAGATCGCGTTGAGCGGGCCGAGGCCCATCGACACCGTGGGGAACTGCCAGAAGTCCGGCATGGCGCGCGGATGCGGATAGGACGGCAGGCCACCCTCGGGCTCGCGCCGGAACAGGTCGAGCTGCTCCCGGCTCAGCCGGCCCTCCAGGAAGGCGCGGGCGTAGATCCCCGGTGAGGCGTGGCCCTGGAAATAGACCTGGTCGTGCTCGCCGTGGAAGAAGTGGTTGAAGCCCACCTCGTAGAGCCAGGCGGCCGAGGCGTAGGTGGCCAGGTGACCGCCGAGGCCGAACCTGCTGCCTCTGGTGATCATCGCGGCGGCGTTCCACCGGTCGTAGGCCGCGATGCGTTCCTCCAGCTCCAGGTCACCGGGGTAGTCCGGCTCCTGCGAGGTCGGCACCGTGTTGACGTAGCGGCTGCTCGTGGCCAGCCTGCGCAGCAGGTAGTCGGCCCGTTCGGGACCGGCCGCCCGCCGGACCGCCTCCAGTGACTCGAGCCACTCGGCGGTCTCCTGCGGATCCAGGTCTTTCTCCATACCTCCATTAAACACCCTATGATCGATCATCCGATATTCGTACTACCATGGTGGGGTGAAACGTGTCACACGCTCCCCGCTGCGCGACCAGATCCGGCAGATCGTGCTCGACGGCCTCATCGACGGCCGCTGGGGGCCGGGTGACCGCCTGGTCGAGCGCGGTCTCGCCGCCGAGCTCGGCGTCAGCCAGGCCCCCGTGCGCGAGGCGCTGCGCGAGCTGGAAGCGCTGCGGCTGATCGAGTCCTCCCCCAACAAGGGCGCGCGGGTCCGCGAGCTCACCGAGACGGACCTGCGTGAGGTCTACGAGGTGCGCGCGGGCCTGGAGGAGACGGCCGTACGGCTCGGTCGGCCCCGCACGGAGGTGCTGCGCGCCCACCTCGCCCGCCTGCACGAGGCGGCCGGCGCCGATTCGCTGATCGACCAGGTGGGGCACAGCGTGGCCTTCCACCGCGAGATCGTCCAGGCGTCCGGCAACGACGTGCTGCTGTCGGTGTGGGAGTCCCTCGGCGTCGAGGTGTGGACGCACCTGTCGATCCGCCTGTTCCGGACGCGGGCCGTGGAGAACGCCGCCGACCACGGGCCCCTCGTGGAGGCGTTCGAACGCGACGACCCGTACGTGGGCAGGCTGCTGCGCGAGCACATCCTGGACTACGCCCCGGCCTCCGGCCGGAAGGGGAGCTGAGAGCCGGTTCGTGACGGCCCTTCCCCCATCGTGTGATGAAACGATGACAACGCGGGGGACCCGGGGATTCGGCTGATTGCCTGATGTCCATGCGATCGACGAACCTCTCTCCCGGCTCCCCGTCCCCCCGCACGCCCGCCGGCCGCCGGCGGGCCGTGGCGATCCTGGCCGTCGCGGCCGGCGTCACGCTCGCGGGCTGCGGCTCCGCGGGCGACGGCCAGAACGGGCCGGACAGGACGGCTCAGGGCGTCCGGCAGACCGGTGTCAGAGTGTTGTGGATGGGCGACTCCATCGCCGGCGCGCAGGCCCCGGCCCTGGAGGCGGCGCTGGAGGCCGTCGGTGTGACGTTCAGGAACGCCACGTCCGACGGCGGCGGCAACGTCGTCGCCGGGGGCCACGAGGTGACGACCATGGGGGCCAAGGACACCTGGAAGTCGCTGAAGGAGAACCTCGCCTCCTTCCGGCCGACGGTGATCGCCTACCAGCTCACCACCTACGACTGGGGCACCGCCGGCCAGCAGCTCTCGGCGTACCGGCGGCTCTCCCAGGCGGCCGAGGACGCCGGCGCCCGGCTCGTGCTGGTGTCCGCGCCGCCGTTCAAGCTCGACGCGTTCTTCAAGCCTTACGAGAGCGCGATCACCAGGGCGCCCGCGATGGCGGCCAAGGTCGCGAAGGGCCCTCACGCCCGCTTCCTGGACGCCTCCGAGCTGTGGGGCGGCGACTACACGGCGGCCAAAGCCCAGCGCGCCCGGGACGGCATCCACTCCTGTCAGCAGGGGTCGGCGGCCTTCGCCACCTGGTTCGCCAAGCGGCTCGGCGAGCTGGCCGGCTTCACCCCGGCCGCCCCCAGCGCGTGGGCCACGGGGCCGTGGACCGGCGATGAACGCTTCGTCAAACTCGGCTGCGGCTGATGATCGGCCACGACCCGGCACGAGCGGACCAGGCCAGGCACGCGTCACCCGGCCAGGGCGGGCACGTCTCGGCAGGCCAGGGCGGGCGTGTCTCGGCGTCTCGCCGCGCGCACGTCGGCGCGCTCGACGGGCTGCGCGGGCTCGCCGTCGTCGCGGTCCTGCTGTTCCACGCCGGGCATCTGCGCGGCGGGTTCCTGGGCGTCGACCTGTTCTTCGTCCTGTCCGGCTTTCTGATCACCGGCCTGCTGCTGGCGGAGCTCGGCGACCGCGGTCGTCTCGACCTGGTGGCCTTCTGGGGACGCCGGGCCCGCCGCCTCCTGCCCGCGCTGACCGTCATGGTCGCGGCGACGCTGCTGCTGGCCTGGGCGTCCGCCAGGCCGGACCTGCTGAGGTCCGCGCTCCAGGACGCGCCGTGGGTGGCCGCGCAGAGCGTGAACTGGCACTACATCGGCGAGCGGATCGGCTACTGGAACGCCGCCGGCACCCGCCTGTTCGCCCACCTGTGGAGCATCGGCGTCGAATGGCAGTTCTACCTGCTCTGGCCCCTGACGGTGGTCCTGGCCGGGAACGGGCCCGGCGGGCAGCGGCGGGTCGGGCTCGTCGCGGTGGCCGGCGCGGTCGTCTCGCTCGTGCTCATGATCAGACTCGGGGCGGCCGTGGACACCACCCGCGCCTACGAGGGCACCGACACCCGGGCCTTCTCGCTGCTCCTCGGCGCGGTCGCCGCCACGTCGCCGGTCCGCGACGCCGTGGGCCGCCTGCCGCGCGTGGCCATGGAGGCGATGTGCGGCCTGCTGCTGTGCGGGCTGGCCGTGTCGTGGCTGCTGACCGGCGGGGAGCAGGCGCCCGGCCTGTTCCAGGGCGGGATGTTCGCGCACTCCCTGGCCGGGGCGGCGCTGATCGCGCTGCTGGCCGCCATGCCGGACGGCCTGGCGGGCCGGGTGATCGGCAGCGCCGTACCGCGCCGGTTGGGCGAGCTGTCCTACAGTCTGTACCTGTGGCACTGGCCCATCTATCTGTTGCTGCCCCGGTCGCCGGCCGGGCTCGGCGGCGCGGGCTGGACGATCGTCGCGATCGGGCTGTCGCTGGTGGCCGCGGCGATCTCGAAGGTCGTCGTCGAGGATCCGGTACGCCTGCGCGCCCGCTGGACCACCGGGCGGCGCGGATGGGCGGCGCTGGCCGTCGCCGCGGTGACGACGGCGGGGCTGTGGGCGGCGATCCCGCGCCCGGAGCCCGGCGCCGGGACGGTCGATGTGAGCAGGCTCAGCCAGGTGTAGCCGGCGAGAACCTGCCGGGGAACGGGGGCGAACACATGCCGGGGGTGTTGTGCCGCGTGGCGGCCGTCCTGGTCGCGGCGGCGCTGGCGGGCTGCGGGATCACCGACACCGATCCGCTGCCCGCCGGCCGGCCGGTCCAGGGCGGCCTGACCGAGGACAGCGGCCGGTTGCTGCGGGTGTACTTCGTCACGGCCCAGGGCACCTGGCCGGTGTCCCGGCCCGCCCCGGCCGGAGACCGGCTGCAGCGTGCCATGGACGCGCTGCTGACCGGCCCCACGGCGGACGAGCGGGCCCGGGGGCTGGTCACGCGGCTGCCCGCGGCGGCCGAGCCGATCCGGGCCAGGTCGGCCGGCGACCGGGTGGAGCTGCGGGTGCCGTGGCTGGTACGCGACCTGCCGCCGGTGGCGGTGAGCCAGATGGTGTGCACGGCCGCCGCGGCCACGGACTCCGGTGGCGATCCCGTCGTGGAGGTGTTCGAGCCCGGCATGGGAAGCGAACCGTGGCCGGTCAGGTGCGATGCGAGCGGGTCGGCCGTGCCGGCCCGTCAGGGGGGCTCCTCGTGACCCGGGTGCTGCTGATCGAGGACGACCCCGCCGTGCGCCGGGGCGTGAGCCTGGGCCTGCGCCACCGGGGCCACGAGACCGTGCTGGTCGCGACCGGCGAGGACGGGCTGGCCGAACTCGTCGCGAGCGCGCCCGAGGTCGTGCTGCTCGACCTGATGCTGCCCGGCATGAGCGGCCTGGAGACCTGCCGGCGCATCCGCGCGTTCAGCCAGGTGCCCATCGTGATCCTGTCGGCGCGCGACGATGACGTGGACGTCGTCGTCGGTCTGGAGGCCGGCGCCGACGACTATGTGATCAAACCTGCCAGCAGCGAGGTCATCGAGGCCCGCATCCGGGCGGTGCTGCGCCGTACCACGCCGTCCGGCTCCTCGGGCCAGGCCCGCACGACGCACGGCGACCTGCTCGTGGACCGGGTCGCCCTGCGCGTGCTCAAGCACGGCACGCAGCTCGCGCTCGCGCCGACGGAGCTGAAGCTGCTGTTGTTCCTGACCGCCGCGCCCGAGCAGACCTTCAGCCGCCAGCAGCTCCTGGAGCAGGTGTGGGAGCACACCTTCCACGGCGACTACCGGCTGGTCGACGCGTGCGTGATGCGGCTGCGGGCCAAGGTCGAGGACGATCCCCGCAACCCCCGTTACGTGCAGACCGTGCGCGGCTTCGGATACCGGTTCGGGCCGCTGTGATCCGCCTGCCCCTCCCCCGCGGCCTGCGGGCCCAGCTCGTCCTGGTGTTCCTCCTGGTCGCCACGCTCGGCGCGCTGACGGCCGCCACGTTCACCTTCCGGCAGGGCCGTACCGCGATCGTGGCGCGCGCGCAGGCCGACGCCCTCCAGGAGTTGCGCGCCCACCTCACCTCCCGGGCGCCCGACCTGCCCGCCGACCTCGACGAGGCGGATCTGCGTACGCTGGCGCTGCAACTGGACCGGGCGGCGGGCACGCGCGGCTGGCGTACCGCCCTGTCCTATCGCGGCGGCCCGCTCGTCGCCGCCGGGGCGCAGGCGCCGCCGCTGCCCGCTCACCTGCGCGACCGCGCGGCCTCGGCGACCACCGCGCTGGCCCAGCGCTTCCAGCACGCCCAGACGCCCTGGCTGGCCGTGGCCCTTCCCGTCACCGCCGCCGCGCGCCCGCACGACCCGCCGCCGCTGGTCGTCTACGCCTCCTTCTCGCTGGCGTCCCAGCAGCAGGACGTGGACACCCTCGCGGCCGCCGCCCGCGCCGGGGCCCTGCCCGTCGTGCTGGCCTCCATCATCCCCGCGCTGCTGGCCGCGCGCCGACTGCTGCGGCCGGTCCGGCGGCTGCGGGCGGCCGCCGAGCAGGTGGCGGGCGGCAGCCTGGACACCCGGGTGAACGTCACCGGCGACGACGAGCTCGCCGACCTCGGCCGTACCTTCAACACCATGGCGGCCACGCTCCAGGCCGACGCGGCCACGCTGCGCGCCATGGAGGCGCGGGCTCGCCGGTTCGCCGCCGACGTCTCCCACGAGTTGCGCACGCCGCTGGCGGCCATGAGCGCCGTGACCGAGGTCCTCGACGCCGACGCCGGCTCCGGCCGCCTCGCCCCGCTCACCGCCGAGGCGCTGCGACTGGTCAGCGACGAGACACGCAAGCTCACCCGCCTGGTCGAGGACCTGATCGAGGTGTCGCGCTTCGACGCCGGCGCCGCCGTACTGAACCTCGACGAGGTCGACCTGGGCGAGCTCATCGCCAAGACGCTCGCGCTGCGGCACTGGCACGGGCGGGTCCGCACCGACGTCCCCCAGGGCCTGCGCGCCCGCCTCGACCCGCGCCGCGTCGACGTCATCCTGGCGAACCTCGTCGGCAACGCGCTGCGGCACGGCGGCACGGCGGCGCCGGTGCTCATCCGGGTTCAGGCCGGCGCCGGCCAGATCACCGTCACGGTCTCCGACGACGGGCCCGGCATCCCCGCCGACCTGCTGCCCCACGTCTTCGACCGCTTCACCAAGGCCGACACCGCCCGCACCCGCACCGAGGGCAGCGGCCTGGGCCTGGCCATCGCCATGGAGAACGCGCGCCTGCACGGCGGCACCCTCACCGCCGCCAACGCCCCCGGCGGCGGAGCCGTCCTGACCCTCACCCTGCCCCGGAAACGCTGACGAGAGGGGTTGTACGAAGACCGCCGATGGTCAGCCGGCGTCGAGCAGGCGCTGGAGGTCGGCGAGGAGTTGGGCGTCGGCGGCCAGGTGTGCCTCGGCGTTGTCGAACAAGGCGTCGGCCAGCGGTGACAGGCCTGCTTTGGCCTCGCGTCCGGCGGCCAGGACCGTGCGTCTGGCCGCCAGTTCCCGGGCGGAGGCGGCGACCAGGTCACGTGCCTCGCCCGACTCCAGCAGCGCGTGCCAGCGCAGAGCGAGGGCGAAGTCGGAGCGGGTGGTGTGGGGCGGCGCGGCCAGGGCCTTGCGCAGCAGGTCGTGCAGGGTGCGGCGACCCTCGGCGGTGATGGCGTAGACGCGCCTGAGCCGGTCGCCCGTGCGCTCCTCCGCATGCGTCTCCGCCAGCCCTTCGCTCTCCAGCTTCGCCAGCGCGTGGTAGACCGAGCCGGGTTTCACGTCGGTCCACTGCTCCAGAGCCCCGGCGGTCACGAGCTGGTTGATCTCGTAGCCGTGTCGTGGCCCCTCACTGAGCAGGCCCAGGACGAGCAGCCGGGTCGACGACACGTAACACCTCCGCTGGATGGTCAAGCTTGACCATATCAGTGGCGCCATGCTCTGATAGTCAAAGTGGAGTATTCAAATTGGAGCATCGATGATTCTCTTACGACACCGGATGCACGCGCTGGTCGGCGCGTACGCGAGGCTGGGCAGGTTCAGCGGGGCGGGTGGAGCTGACCTTCCACCCGAGCGGGCAGGCCACGCTGCTCTGGGCGGGGCGCGACGTCACCGCCGAGCGCGCGGATCCCGGGCAACCCGC
This sequence comes from Nonomuraea sp. NPDC050643, assembly GCF_040654715.1. Taxonomy (NCBI): domain Bacteria; kingdom Bacillati; phylum Actinomycetota; class Actinomycetes; order Streptosporangiales; family Streptosporangiaceae; genus Nonomuraea; species Nonomuraea sp. NPDC050643. Next base: position 95,290 of record NZ_JBFAIM010000009.1, read on the forward strand.
CGACGGGTCGTGACCTGGGGCTTCGGGAGGGTCAGGTCTGCTGGTCGCCGGCGAGGCGGTGCCGGATGAGCGCGACCGCCTTGCCGAAGAACAGGTGCTCGGGCGGGCGGGTGAGGAAGTCCGCGAGCGCGTACAGGTCGGCGGCCTGGCTGATCTCGCGCCAGTTCCGCGGCAGATGGCCTCCGGCCCCGACGTATCCGGCGGTGAAGCCGCCGGCGAAGGCCGGTGGCAGTTCGGAGCGGAAGCGCAACATGTTCCCGATGTCGAACAGCGGGGACCCGCTGAAGGCGAACTCCCAGTCCAGGACGGCGGTGACGATCCAGCTTCCGCCGTGCCGCGCGGCGAGCAGGTTCTTGGGGTTGAAGTCGGAGTGGACCAGCCGGCGCGCTCCGTGGACGGCGCGGAGGGCGGGTGCCGCCTCGGCCGCGTGCCGGCGCAGGGCGTCCTGTTCGGCGGCAGAGAGCGCGTGGTGGGCGTTTCCGGTGCGCAGGCAGCGGTCGACGAAGGCGGGCAGGTCGGCGGCGGGTTCCGTGCCTTCGGGCCCGGGGAGCAGGTCGGCGCCGTCGAAGAAGCCCGGTCGCGGGAAGGTGACCGTGCCGATCGCGGCGAGGACGGCTCCGACCGCGTGGCCGAGCGCCTCGGCGTCTCCGGGCCCGAGTCCGGGCAGGAGCGTGCTGACCAGGTCGCCGGGCACGTACCGGGAGACCATGACGGGCCGGCCCGCCGCCGAGCCGTCGGGGTCGGCGGCGATCACGTCGGCGACCGGCACGATGCCGGCGAGGCGTCCGGCCAGGGCGGCTTCGACGGCGCAGGTGTTGTGGCCGAGGTAGCGGCGCAGCACGTAGCGGTCGCCGGTGCAGGAGACGAGCAGGATGTTGGCGTTGCGGTATCCCCCGGCGAGCGCTTCGGCGTGCTGGATCTCCAGGCCGGGGAGGGCGTCTCGGGACAGCCATCTGCGGATGGGCTCGTCGATGAGTTCGCCATTGCCCGGGTGGATGGTCAAAGCGGCTCCAAACCGATGATCGACGCTGGTCGCGGCGGCTGATCTCCGCAGCGTAGGGCATCCGGCCCCGGCGGAGCCCCGGGCCCCGCCTCGCTCACACGGCCGCGCCGGGGCCCGGCAGCACGTCGACGTCGCCCGCGTGCATGGGCTCGCCGCAGTGGGCGCAGCGCAGTTCGCCGCCGCTGATCCGACCGCACGCGTGATGGCGGTAGAGCACCGGCGGGCCGGCCTCGCCCGCGAGCCACTTGTCCCCCCAGCCGGCCATGACCATGAGCAGGTCGACGAGTTCGGTGCCCTTCTCCGTCAGGACGTATTCATGACGCGGTCGCCGGTCGTAGGGCCGGCGCTCGAGCACCCCGTGCTCGACGAGGTGGTTCAGCCGCTCGGTCAGGACCTTGCGCGAGATGCCGAGGTCTGCCTGGATCTGCTCGAACCGGGTGAACCCGACCCACACGTCACGCAGGATCAGCGGCGACCAGGGCTCACCGATGACGTCGAGCGTGCGCGCGATCGAGCACGCCATGTCGCTGAAGTTCGTGCGCTGCATGGAATCAGTCTACCCATCGGGGTTCCCTCAGGGAACTCCGAATGCTACGGTCATGGAGTCTCTTCAAGGAACTTCGGAGAGGATCGCGGAGATGAGCAAGGTCATCAGCGCCCACGCGGTGTCGGTCGACGGATACATCACCGGTCGCGATCCCGGCGCCGGTCGCGGGCTCGGCGACGGGGGAACGCTGCTCGACTGGTACTTCGACGGAGACACGCCCGGCAAGGTGTTCGACGGGTTCCGGCTCAGCGAGCCCAGCTCCCGGGTCTTCGACGCCCTGGCCGGGCACGTGGGCGCGGTGGTGGCGGGGCGCAACACCTACGAGGACTCCGACCGCTTCGGCGGCGGCAGCCCCCACCCGACGGCCCGCCTGTTCGTCCTCAGCCATCGGCCGGCGCCGGAGATGACCGAGCGGCAGACCCTCGTCACCACCGGCATCGAGGACGCGATCGCGGCGGCGCGCGAGGCCGCCGGTGACGGGCGTCGCCCACCTGCGCTACGAGGTCGAGCGGGAGAGCCGCTCGTGACGGCCCGCACCGAACCACGGCACGTACCCACCGGCACGACACCCGACCAGGAGACGACCATGACGCTCACCCCCGACGTACGCCGCGTACTCGACGGCGCCTCCATCGCCCACCTCGCCAGCGTCCTGCCCGACGGCGCGCCCCACTCCGTCCCCGTCTGGATCGGCACGCACGGCGACCATGTCGTGATCCTGACCGGCCCGGACTCCCGCAAGGCCCGCAACCTGCGGCGCGACCCGCGGATCGCGCTCTCCCTGACACCGGCCGACAACCCTTTCCAGCCGGTCGTCATCCGCGGCAGGGTCGTCGAGTGGATCGAGGGCGAGGCCGCGTGGGAGATCGTCGACCGGATCGCGGCGAAGTACATCGGCGGCCCCTACACCCGCGCCGAGGAGCGGGTCGTGGCGCTCATCGAGCCCGACCGGCAGATCATGGGCTGAGACGGTGCCCGTCTACCGGCGTGCGAGCGAGCCGTCCGTGGCGGGCGGCGGGGCGGCGGCCAGGGCGAGCCGCAGCCTGTCCTCGTCCGCGCTGCCGGGCGCCGGAGTCATGATCACGATCTTGTGGTCGGAGTCGCCGCCGGTCAGGACGTCGCAGTCCACCGTGACCGGCCCCACCGAGGGGTGCTCGATCCTCTTGTGGTCTTCACGATGGGCGGCCACCGTGCCCTTCGCCCAGAGTTCGGCGAACCGTTCGTTGCCCGCGCCCAGGTCGTGGATCAGCTCCGCCAGGCGCGCGTCGTGCGGGAAGCGGCCGGTGGCGCGGCGCAGGTCGGACACCACGGCGACGTCGGTGGCGTCCCTGTCCAGCTCGGTCACCGGCCACAGCGCCAGGCGGGCGGGACCCCCGTCCACCGGGAACCTGTCACGGGCGAAATTGCGCAGCTCCGGCGGCGACGACGCCGGATCGCCCAGCAGCGCCGCCCAACCGCGGTTCCACCAGATCAGCCGCCAGTCCGCCGCGAACACGGCGACCGCGACATCGCCGAGCCGGGTGAGCACCCGGTGGACGCCGGGCGGGATGCGGTCGGAGATCGCGTCGTCGCCCGGTGGTACGAGATGGGCCAGCCGGTAGAGATGATCCCGTTCGGCGACGGTCAACTGCAGGGCCCGCGCGATGGACGCGACCACCTGCGCCGAGGGCGTCGTGGCCCGTCCCTGCTCCAGGCGCACGACGTAGTCGACCGACATGCCGGCGAGCTCGGCGAGCTCCTCCCGGCGCAGCCCGGCGGCGCGGCGGGCCCGGCCCACCGGCAGCGCGGCGGCCGACGGGGGCAGCCGATTCCGCCACGTACGGATCATCGCGCCGAGCCCGGCCTCCGGTGTCGCGGTCATGACACCCATCCTCGCGCATCCGCGCACGTCGATGGTGGTACCGCCCTTCCTACCGTTGAGCCGTCCCTGGCCGGACGGCGCAGGCGGGCCGAACAATGGGCGCATGACCATCACCTTCATCACCGGAGCGAACAAGGGGCTCGGCCGGGAGACCGCCCGCCGCCTCATCGAACTGGGCCACACCGTGCTGGTCGGGGCCCGCGACCCCGAGCGGGGCGCGCGGGCCGCGGCCGAGCTCGGCGCGCGGTTCGTCCGCATCGACGTGACCGATGACGCGTCCGTCGCCGCCGCGGCCGCGGACGTCGCCGAGCACGAGGGCTCGATCGACGTCCTGGTCAACAACGCCGGCGTCCACGGCCCCGCCGGCGACCCCACCGGCCTGACCGGTGCCGACGCCCTGAGCGTCCTCGACGTCAATCTCGCCGGCGTGGTCCGGACGACCACCGCGTTCCTGCCGCTGCTGCGCCGATCACCGGACCCGGTCATCGTCAACGTCAGCAGCGGGATGGGCTCGCTCGCCTACACCCACGACCCGTCACGGCCCGAGTCGTCGGTGGTCGCGCCGCTCTACACCGCCTCGAAGGCGGCGCTCACGATGCTGACCACCCAGTACGCCAAAGCGCTGCCGGACATCCGCGTCAACGCCGCCGACCCCGGCTACACGGCGACCGACCTCAACGGCAACAGCGGCCCTCAGACCGTCACCGAGGGCACGGACGCCATCGTCGGCCTGGTGACCGAGAAGCCCGGCGCGGGCTCCGGACGCCTCGTCGGCCGGACCGGTGAGATCGCCTGGTCCTGAACCACCGAGAGGCCGCCCCGGGCGGCCACGAGGCGGTCATCTCTCCGCAGCCGGTAGCCGGTGGCCACCGTGCCGTCGATCGCGTAGGAGAAGCCGTGCTCGGCGGGGTAGTCGTGCCGGGTGACGGCCAGCACCTCGCAGCCCTGTGAGCCGGCGCCCTCCCCCTCGGGCACGTTGAGCCACTGGAACGGGGCCAAAGGATCAGTCGTCGTCATGCGGGCCATGGTGCCAGGCCGCGCCGACAACCCGGCGCGCCTCTTGAGGGGCGCGGAGCGAAAACCGTTCGGCCGGTACGGGCCCGACGGCCTACGATGCGGACGCGTGAGCACTCGATTGCGCCGGTTCGCGGCGGTCAACGCACAGATCGTCGCCGACGGCGCCTACACGGCCGACGACGGCACCCGCGTCGCCGTCGGCCCGGCGCTGGCGGCGGCGATCTCCGGCACCCGGAGTCATCCTCCCGGCGAGCCCATCGACGTGCCCGTCACGGCGACGGGGCGGCGTACGGTCTTCGAGGTCACCGCGGAGGGCAGCCTGCAGGCCGCGCGGCGGCTGCATCTGGAGGGGGCCGGGCGGATCGCCGTGCTGAACTTCGCCTCGGCCCGCAACCCCGGCGGCGGTTACCTCGGCGGCGCCAAGGCCCAGGAAGAGGACCTCTGCCGCCACGCCCTGCTCTATCCGTGCCTGCTGGAGGCTCCCGACTACTACGCCGGCCACCGCGCCTCCCCCGACCTGCTCTACAGCGACCACGTCATCTGGTCGCCCGAGGTTCCCGTGCACCGCGGCGGCGACGGCCGGCTGCTGCCCGATCCGTATCCGGTCTCGTTCCTGACCTGCCCGGCCCCCAACGCCGGTCAGGTGCTGCGCCGGGACCCCGACGCGGGAGAGCGGATCCGGCAGGCGCTCCACCGGCGCGCGGCCCGCGTCCTGGCCGTCGCCGCCCACCACGGCGTGCGGCAGATGGTCCTCGGGGCCTGGGGGTGCGGGGTGTTCCGCAACGATCCGCGCGAGGTCGCCGAGGCGTTCCACGCCCTGCTCACCGGGGACGGGGCGGTCGCCTCGGCGTTCGAGCGGGTGGTCTTCGCGGTCTGGGACCGCTCGCCCGAGTCCGTCAACCGGGCCGCGTTCACCGACCGGTTCGCCGGCGCGGCCCCGGCCGGCCCGAGCCCGCGATCGGCGTAGGCATGGACGCGGATTCGCCTGCTACCCGTCGCGGGTGAACACCACGACCTTCGCCTCCGGCCCGGTCAGGCGTTGCCAGCCGAGACGTTCGTAGAGCCTGATCGCGTCGTGGGCCTGCGGCGCCGTCAGCAGCCAGCAGCCGGTCGCGCCCGCGCAGAGCAGGTCGAGGATGCGGCCGGCCAGGCCGTGGCCGCGGGCGTGCGGGCTGACGGCGAGCTCGTCCACCTCCAGCGCTCCGACCAGGCGCGTTTCCGCTTGGCCGCCGAGCTCGGCACGCACCCGGTCGTAGGAGCGGCCGGTGGGGAAGGGGCTGCGCGTCGGCCAGGCCGTACCGAATCCCGCGGGGACGCCGTCCCGCAGCGCGAGCACCGCCGCGAAGCCCGGGCGGCGGGCGTCCGTCTTCAGGCGCCTGGCGAAGTCGGCGACGCCGTGGCCGTCCTCGTACCAGGGTGGGCCGCTGAAGGCGACGCCGTAGATCTCCAGCAGTTCGGCGGTGCGGGCGAGCGCCTCGTCGCCGGTGAGCATGTCCAGCCGTTCGGTGATTCCCATCGTTCCTGCACGATAGGCCCAGGGTCATCACTGGTCAAATTTAGATAGACAGTGACACTCTCAGGGCCGGGGCGGGACAGGATTCCTCGCACGGGAACTGTCAGCACGTTCCGGCGGGCCCGCTGACGGCGTGGATCAGCCGTACGGCGATCTGGCCGGAGGCGAACAGATGGGTGAAGCGCTCGCCCTGGTGGGCCGCCAGCGCGTAGGCGGGGTCGGCCCGGTGGCGGGTCGCGACCACCGCGGCGACCTGCTCGGCGCGGCGCGACCAGGACAGCGGCGCGGCGCCGGGCTCGCCGGTCTGCTCCACGAGCTCGAATCCGGCGCCGGCGAGCGACGCGAGGAGTTCGCGCTGGGTGGGAAAGTGGTTGCCGTCCGGGGCCGGAAAGACCCGCGGCCTCCGGGCGACGACCACCAGCAGCCCCAGGGAGGCGCCGGGCTTCAGCACCCGGTGGATCTCGCCGAGCACCGCGGCCTTGTCCTGCACGGTGCACAGCACCCCCAGGCACCAGGCGGCGTCGACCGATCCCGTCCGGAGCGGGATCCGGCGGCCGTCCGCCGCGATGACCGGCAAACCGAACAGCCGGGCGGCGGCCCGGCCCGCGGCCGGCATCGGCTCCAGCAGGATCGGCCGGACCCCGAACCGGCCGGCGGCCCAGGCCGCCGGGCCGCCGGCTCCGGCGCCCACGTCGAGCAGCCTCGTACCGGCCGACAGGTCGCACGCCTCGGCCAGCCAGGCCAGCGCGGCCGGGCTCGCGCTGCCGCGGCAGGTGGCCGGGATGGCGTGCCGCTCCCCCAGTTGCTCGACGGCGTCGGCGGTCCAGCCGGCGACGTCGTCGAACTCGGCGGCCATGGCCGATGCGGTCACCGCGCGGCTCCCGTCCGGCCGCCGGCGTCCGCCGGTCGCCAAGGGATCCGCGTTCAGGACGGGCGCGGGGCGCGGCGGTCCGCGCGCCGGGCGAGCTCGTCGTCGTCCACCAGGGTGAGCATCGGCTTGCCGGGCTCGCACAGCATGGTGACGGTGAACCGGAGTGGGACGTCGTCGCGGTGGTTGCCGTCCTGATAGTGGATGACGTCGCCGCCCGGCTCCCAGAACGCCTCGCCCGCGCGTACGACCCGCTCCGGCTCGCCCTCCACCTCCAGCAGCATCTCGCCCTCGACCACGAAGCCGAACGCCGGCCCGGTATGCCGGTGCGGCGGCGTGCCCGGATCGCCGGGCGGGTACTCGATGACCACGGTCATGACGTGCGCACCGGCCGGGATGAACGGCGGCACGGTCTCCTGCAGCGTGGTCAGCGCGGTCTGCCACGCGGTCGAGCGCGGCTTGGGATCGACGTCGGACATGGGACACACCTTTCGACGGCTACGGTTGGGCTACTTGCGGGTCGCGTTCCGGCCGGGCCAGTCGCCGTAGCGGATCTGACCCAGGGTGGCGCCCTCCTCCGGCACCAGCGTGCGCTCGCCGGGCGTGGTCCCGAAGTAGTGCGCGTTCGGGTCGGTGACCACCTCGCGCGGGTCGCCCCAGCCGGCCAGCGCCTCGCGGAAGAACTCGTCCATCCGGGCCCGCTCCGGCCCGGCCACCTCGACCAGACCGTTCAGCGGCGTCCCCGCCGCGACCCGGCCGAGCGCCTGCGCGACCTCGTCGCCCGCGATGGGCTGGAAGAGCACCGGGGCGATCCGCACCGTGTCGCCGTCGGTGGCCTCGTCGGCGATGCTCCGGACGAACTCGAAGAACTGCGTCGCGTGCACCAGCGAGTACGGGATCCCCGACTCCCGGATCAGCTCCTCCTGGGCGATCTTCGCCCGGAAGTAGCCGTTGTCCGGCATCCGCTCGGTCCCCACCACCGACAACGCCACATGGTGACCGACCCCGGCCGCCACCTCGGCGGCCAGCAGATTACGGGTGGAGGTCTCGAAGAACTCCCGCACCGCCTTCGCCTCGAACGACGGCGAGTTCGACACGTCCACCACCACCTGCGCGCCCGCCAAGGCCTCGGCCAGCCCCTCGCCGGTCAGCGTGTTGACGCCGGTCTTGGGCGACGCCGCGACCGCCTCATGGCCGTGCTCGCCCAGCTTCGCCACGAGCTTCGACCCGATCAGGCCGGTGCCCCCGATTACCACGATCTTCATGACTGCCCTTTCGTGTCCGCCGGGGCATCCGCCGCCAACCGGTCCGGGCCGCGGAGAAGCTCTCGTCAGCAGCGCGACACCTGGTGCGGACATACCCCGTGACCTGCGACGATGAACCCATATGGGGGTTCGTGGCAGGACGGCGGACGGGGCTCACCGCCGGATCCGGATGACCGCCACCGGGCAGGTGGCGTGGTGCAGGACGGCCTGGCTGACCGAGCCGTGCATCAGTGCGCCGAGCTCGTGGCTGTGGTGGGAGCCGACCACGAGCAGGGACGCCTGGGACGCGAGGTGCGTCAGTGTCTTGCGCGGGTGGCCGGTGAGGGCCTCCTGGTGGACCACGACACCGGGGAAACGCTCGCGCCATCGGGCCAGGTCGCTCTCCGGCAGGGGCGGGCGGCCGGCACCGGCCGGCCCTTCGGTGCCGACGTGGGCCACAAGCACGGGATTCGCGCTCCGGTGGGCGTGCGCGAAGGCGAAGGCGAGCAGGTCCTCGTTCTCGTCGTGGACGGCGATGCCCACCACGACGGGTCCGCTCGGGCTGCCGGGCCCGCGTACGACGACGAGCGGGCGGTCGGCCTCGGTCGCGAGCCGGGCGCCGACCGATCCCAGCAGCAGGCCGCCGACCTCGCCGAGCCCGCGGGTGCCGACGACGAGGAGCTCCGCCTGGCGGGAGCCCTGCAGCAGCGCGGTGACGGGCTCGCCCTCCGGCAGGGCGGTGGTCGTCTCGACGCCGGGCGCGACCGCCTGCGCGCGGGCCAGCGCGGCGGCCAGGACGCGTTCGGCGGCGTGCTGGAGGCCGCCTTCGGGTGGCGCTCCGGGCGCCGGTCCGAGGGGGGCTCCCAGGAGCGGCCAGATGAAGGCGTGGAGGATCCGCAGCGGCAGCCCGCGGCGTCCGGCCTCGCCTGCGGCCCATTCCACGGCCGCCAGGCTCTCGTCCGAGTCGTCCACGCCTACGACCACAGCGCTCATCGTCGTCGTCCTTTCGGGTTCGGGGTTGGAGGGAGGTGCATGCCGGTGCCGGCTACTCGACGAGTTTTCCGTCGGTCGAGACCTCGCGCATGAGGGCCGCGATCTCGGCGGGAATCGGCGGGATGGCCTGCCTCTCCACCGATCCGGGCCCGGACCACACCAGGTTGACCTGCAGCTCGGGGTCGAGCTCGGGGTAGTCGGAGCGGTTGTGGCAGCCGCGGGTCTCGCGGCGCTCGAGCGCGGTCTCGAGCGTCGCCCGGGCGGCCAGCGCCGCCGACTTCAGGTCGAAGGCGTGGGCGAGGTCCTGGAAGCCGGCGATGTCGGGGTGCACGCCGACGTCGGCGATGCGCGCCTCGACGTGGGCGAGCTCGGTGAGGCCCTTCAGCAGGCCGCTCTCGTCGCGCACCACGCCGGCGTGCTCGGTCATGATGTCGCGCAGGGCACGCTGCAGTGAGCGCACGTTCTCGGGGCCGTCGGCGGTGAGGAGCTCGTCCACCTCCGCCCGTGCCACGTCGAGCGCCTCCGCCGAGCGGCGCTGGGCGTCGAGGCCCGCGGAGTACTCGGCCGCCGACCGCCCGACGATGCGGCCGAAGACGAGCAGTTCGATGAGCGAGTTGCCGCCGAGGCGGTTCGCGCCGTGCAGGCCGCTGGCCGCCTCGCCGATCGCGTACAGGCCGTCGACGCCCGTGCCGTGGTCCTCGGGCCGCACCCAGACCCCGCCCATCGAGTAGTGCGCGGTCGGGGCGATCTCGATGGGATCCTTGGTGATGTCGAGCATCTGCAGTTCGAGGAGCGTCTGGTAGACGCGGGGCAGCCGGGTCATGATCGTCTCGCGCGGCAGATGCGACACGTCCAGCCAGACGCCGCCGGCCGGCGTCCCGCGGCCTTCCTTGATCTCCGTGTACGCGGCCAGCGACACACGGTCACGCGTGGACAGCTCCATCCGCTCCGGGTCGTACCGGGACATGAACCGCTCGCCGAGCTGGTTGCGCAGGATTCCACCCTCACCCCGGGCCGCCTCGGAGACGAGGGTGCCGGCCGCGTTCTCGGGCGCGATGAGACCGGACGGGTGGAACTGCACCAGCTCGGGGTCGCGGATGCGGCAACCGGCCAGGACGGCGAGGCGGAAGGAGTCGCCGGTGTTCTCGTCGCGCCGGGAGGAGGTGCGCCGCCAGATCCGGGTGTGGCCGCCGGCGGCCAGGATCACCGCGTCGGCGTGGATGACGTAGCGGGTGCCGTCGGTCAGGTCGAACCCGTACGCGCCGAAGACCGCGTTGTCGCGGACGAGGATGCGCGTGATGTAGACGGTGTCGAGAATGGGCACGTCGAGCTGTGCCGCCCGGTTGATCAGGGTGCGCTGGATCTCGAGCCCGGTGTAGTCGCCGGCGTAGGCGGTGCGCCGGTAGGTGTGGGCGCCGAAGAAGCGCTGCGAGATGCGCCCGTCCTGCTCGCGGGCGAACGGCATGCCGTAGCGCTCGAGGTCCGCGATGCCCCCGGCGGCGCCCTCGGTGATGATCCGCACCGTCTCGGGGTTGGCGAGGAGGTAGCTCTCCTTGAGGGTGTCCGCCGCGTGCTGTTGCCAGCTGTCGTCGGGGTCCATGGTGGCGAGCGCGGCGTTGATGCCTCCCGCGGCGAGCGAGGTGTGGGCGTCCGCCTTCGGCCGTTTGCCCACGGCGAGGACGCCGACCCCGCGCTCGGCGAGTTCGATGGCGGCTCGCAGCCCGGATCCTCCCGTGCCGATGACCAGGACCGACGTGGCGATCCGTCTCTCTGGCGAGTGCATGATGCTCCTTTCCGCAAAGAACGACCGGGTAGCGGCCCCATTTGTGACAACCCCGCCTGCGTACGGTCTCCGCCGCTTGTCACAATCCGCGGAGCCGCCCTGTCTTAGCTGGTTACCGAACCGCAGCGGATGTCCCGCCGGCGAGATCGGCGTCAACGTCGTGTCGTACCCACCAGCGACTTTCGGGTGACGTCCCCGCACGGAATGTGAAGGCAATGGAAGGAGCACGTGCTGTGACGGCATGCCCCACGACCGACCACGGCAGCGAGGCGGACCCGCCCGCCGAGGGCTGGGCCGCACCGGTGATCCGCACACCCTGCGACGAGGTGCGCGAGCTGCGACGCGAGCTGCGACGCAAGCGGCGTTTCGCCTCCGACGCCTCGCACGAGCTGCGCTCGGCGGTCGCCGCGCTGCGCATGGAGCTGGACGAGGCCCGCCTGCATCCCGACGAGACCGACTTCGGCGACCTGCTCACCAGGGCGATCAGGGGCGTCGACCGGCTGCACGCGATCATCACCGACCTGCGCGTCCTGGCCGAGATGGAGGCGGGCCCGCCCGTACGCTTCCAGCGGGTCGACCTCGCCGAGCTGGTCGGCGACGAGATCGCCCGCAGAAGAGACCGCATCGCGGTCCGGCTCCTGCTGGAGCACGGGGTCGTGGTGCGGGCGGTCCCGATCCGCATCGTCCGGGTGCTCACCAACCTGCTCGACAACGCCCAGCGGCACGCCCGGCACCTGGTGGAGGTCCGGGTGGGCCGCGACGGCGACCACGCCGAGCTGACGGTCGTCGACGACGGAGAAGGCGTCGCCGATCCCGACCGGGAGCGGATCTTCCAGCGCTTCACCCGGTTGCGGGCCGCGCGCCGCCTTGACCACACCGGCACCGGCCTGGGCCTGGCCATCGCCCGTGACATCGCCCACGCCCACGTCGGCACCCTGCGCGCCGAGGCGTCCGAGGGCGGCGGGGCGCGCTTCGTCCTGCGGCTTCCCTTCGCGGGCCCGGCGGCCTCGACCCGGCTGGAGAGCGTCATCGACGATCTCGCCGCGATCGAGGTCCGACCTGGACGTGCGGCCGGCGCGAGTGGACCTGACGGCCCAGCCTGTTCGAGATTTCACGAACATCGAAGAAAGGAATCGACATGACCCCCGAACCCACCGGTCACCTGCGAGATCGCGTCGCGATCGTCACGGGGGCCGGATCCGGCATCGGCCGGGCCGCCGCGATCGCCCTCGCCCGTGCCGGAGCGCACGTGCTGGGCGTCGGCCGCCGCGCCGAAGCCCTGAGCCAGACCGCCGCCCGGCACTCCCGCATCGCCGCCCTGCCCGCCGACATCACCGCCGACGGCGCCCCACAGGCCGTCGTCGAGGCGGCCACCGGCCGCTGGGGCCGCCTGGACGTCCTGGTCAACAATGCCGGCGCCACCGCCGTCATGCCGCTGGCCGACACCAGCGCCGAACGCGTCGCCGAGCTGCTGGCCCTCAACGTCACCGCGCCCAGCCTGCTCGCCCACGTCGCGCTGCCGCACCTGCGCGCCCACCGGGGCACGATCATCAACATCTCCAGCACGTACGGTCACCGCCCCCTTCCTGGGGCCGCCCACTACGCCGCCACCAAGGCCGCCGTGGAGCAGCTCACCCGGAGCTGGGCGCTGGAGCTGGCCACCGACGGCATCCGCGTCAACGCCCTGGCCCCCGGCCCCACGGAGAGCGAGGCCCTGGCCGCCAGCGGCCTCACGGACACCGTCGTCGAGCTGATCAAGCAGGACGAGGCCACCCGCGTCCCCCTCGGCCGCCGTGGCACGCCCGAGGAGGTCGCCGCCTGGATCGTGCACCTCGCCGACGCCGCCGCCACCTGGATCACCGGCCAGGTCCTCACCGTCGACGGCGGCCTGGAACTCACCTGAGGAAACCCGCCGGCCCTCAACGGGTGCGGGCCACCAGGAGCGCGATGTCGTCCTCGGAGCCGGTGTCGCCCACCATGGACCGGATGACCGCCGCGCAGACCCTCTCCAGCGGGAGTGCGGCGGCGCGGGCCAGCGCGGCGCCGAGACGGCCGATGCCGGCCTCGATGTCGGCCTCGCGGGTCTCGATCAGGCCGTCCGTGTAGAGGGCGATCAGGCTGCCTCCGGGCAGTTCGAGGTCGAGGGCCTGGTAGGAGCCGAGCCCGAGGCCGATCGGGGTGCCGCTGGGCGGGCGGGGGAAGGTGACCTCCCCGGACGGGGCCACGATCGCGGGTGGCGGGTGCCCGGCCCCGGCCATGGTGCAGCGCCGGGTGGCCGGGTCGTAGACCGCGTACACGCAGGTGGCGCCCGCGGCGTCCGGGAAGCCGTCGGGGCCGGCGTCCTCCTCCGCCAGCCGGACGACGAGGTCGTCGAGGTGGGCGAGCAGCTCGTCGGGCGGCAGCCCCAGGTAGGTAAGAGTGCGTACGGCCGTGCGCAGGCGGCCCATGGTCGCCGCGGCGTTGATGCCGTGCCCGGTCACGTCCCCGACGACCAGCGCGACCCGCCCGTCGCGCAGCGGGATCGCGTCGAACCAGTCGCCGCCGACACCGTCGTGCACGTCGGAGGGCAGGTAGTGCGAGGCCACCTGGACGGCGCCGCCGCCCGTCAGGTTGCGCGGCAGCAGGTCGCGCTGCAGCGCGAGCGCGGCGGTGCGCTCGCGGGTGTACTGGCGCGCGTTGTCGAGACTCAGCGCGGCGCGGGCGCCGAGCTCCTCCGCGAGGAGCAGGTCGTCTCTCGTGAACGGCTCCGGGTTGTCGGTGCGGACGAACACGGCCACGCCCAGGATGTCGCCGCGGGCCTTCAACGGGATGATGATCAGCGAGTGCATACCGGTCTCGTGAATGACGACCGCCCGCTGCGGATCCTGGTCGAGCCAGGTGCCGGACGAGGTGTTCATCACGGGCTCGAAGTGGGCGCGCCCCGAGGACAGGACCTCGGTGAAGGGCGACGACGGGGGCACGAAGACCGCCTGCCCCAGCGGCCAGAGGGATTCGGGGATCCCGTCGTGGATCGAGGCCACGCCCGCCCGGCGGAACACCGGGATGCTCACGTCGGTGGCGGCCAGCCGCTGCAGGGGCTCGGTGTCGGGGAGGACCGACTCGGCGAGGTCGATGGTGACGTAGTCGGCCAGGACCGGCACGGCCAGGTCGGCCAGCTCCTGCGCGGTCTTCTTGACGTCGAGCGTGCTGCCGATGCGGACGCTGGCCTCGCGGAGCATGGCGAGCCGGTCGCGCGCGGCGCTGTGGCTGATGTCGATGGCCACGGTGCACACGCCGAGCGGCCGGCCGTCCACGCCTTCGAGCCGGAAGAGCGAGGTGGACAGCGTACGGTCCTCGTGATGGCCGGGCGCGTTCCAGCGGGCTTCGCGGTCGAGCTGCGGGACGCCGTCCTTGAGCACCTTGCGCATCGTCTCCCGCGCGGCCTCGGCGTGGACGCCCGGCAGCGACTCCGTCAGCGAGCGGCCGAGCCGGTAGTAGGGGAAGACCGTCCGCAGGCGCTCCGCCGCCTCGTTCAGCCACACGCAGCGCAGGTCGCGATCCCAGATCGCCATGGCCACCGGGGTACGCCTGATGAGCGGCTCCACCCAGGAGCACACCCGTCCCGCGCCGCCCGCGGTCGCCGGTGTCGCCTCCACGAGCCAGGCCGGCCTCTCGCCCGGCGTGACCAGCCGGAAGCCCTCGACGTGCACGAGGATCCTGGTGCCGTCACGGTGGCGGGCCTCGGCGAAGCCCGACCAGTGCTCCTGGTCGCCGTACCGGGCGTCCCAGGCCGCCGCGCGCTCCGGCATGAGGAGCAGCGCGCCGGAACGGTCGAGGATTTCGGCCGCGCGATAGCCGAGCAGTTCCTCCGCGGCCGGCGTCCAGCCGATCACGGTGCCCTCGGTGTCGATCACGATGACCGCCGTCGGGGCGCCGGCCGGCCTGCTCTGAGATGTGGCCATAACGACATCCATCCTGCGTCGAGCGAACCCTCCCAGCCAGGATAGGCGGGCGCTGACCTGCAACGATTCTTTGGCGGTCGCGCTCTCCCGTCCCGGCCGGCGGCGCTCGCGGGCCTCTGGTGACGCCAGGCCAGGGCCGGACGGGCGTTCAGAGCCAGACGGTGCCGAGCCACGCGGTCACCGCGGCGGCGGCCAGGAGGACGATGTTCAGCCCGATCTTCCCGGCCTCGCCGCGGCTCAGGTGCAGCGCGATGCCGCCGATCTGGATCAGGACCAGGCCGATCGCCGCGGCGATGGCGAGCCAGGGCGCGATCCCGGTCAGCGGCGGCAGGATCAGGCCGGCCGAGCCGAGCACCTCCAGGACGCCGATCACGCGGACGAACGGCATGGGAACGGTGTCGACCCAACCCATCATCGGCTGGAGCCGCTCCTGGCTCTGGACGACCTTCTTGCCTCCGGCGTAGAGGTAGAAGACGGCCAGGAGTGCCGCGACGATCCAGTAGGAAATCTCCATGAAGGACACCTCGGGAGGCTAGTGACGTAGCGCCGGCCACATGGGTTACCGGTCGTAAGTAGCCTCATGATGCGTCACTATTGAAAGCCCTACAAAAGGCACATTCGTGTGCGTTACCCACAAGGGGCTGTCATGCCGGAGTACGGGCACACCTGCATGATCCGCGGAGATGGAGGCCGGGCGATCCGCGCCATCCTCGACCGCATCTGCAACAAGTGGACGTTGCTGGTCGTGGCCACCCTCGACCAGGGCAGCGTGCGCTTCACCGACCTGCACCAGCAGATCCCCGGGATCTCCCAGCGCATGCTGACCCTGACGCTCCGGCACCTCGAACGCGACGGCCTGGTCTCCCGGACCGTGTACGCCGAGGTCCCGCCCCGGGTCGAGTACGCGCTGACCCCCACCGGCAAGAGCCTCATCCCGCCCGCCCTGGCCCTCGCCGGCTGGGCCATCGAGCACGTGCCGCACATCGAGGCCAGCCGGGAGGCCTACCAGACCCGGAGCTGACCCCGAGGCCGGGGGTTCACGCGGGCAGCAGGGCGGTGGCCTCGACCTCGATCAGCCAGCCGGGCAGGCCGAGGGCCTCGACGCCGAGCAGGGTGCTGGAGGTCAGTGGCCAGGGGTCGCCGTAGACCTCCCGGGCGGCGCCGAAGATGGCCGGCACCAGCTCCGGGCCCGGCCGTGGACGGTGTGCGCGTGGGCGACGGCCACCACGTCGGGCCGGGCGTCATGGATGGAGGAGTGGATCCAGAAGGCCGCCTTGTTCGTGCGCCGCGCGCCGTGGGCGATCCGGCCCTGCGCGTCGACGAGCAGCAGGTCGCTCACCTTGATCTTGGAGAAGTGCACCGAGTAGGGGTTCACCCAGAAGTGGTCGGTCAGCTCCGGGTCCCTGGCGGTGACGTGCCCGGCGACGCCCTCGTCGTAGCCGTATCGGGCGAAGATCCGGAACGCGGCGGCGAGCTGGCGCTTGCGGTGCAGCCGCTGCTCCTCGACCGGGGCGGATGCGTAGGTGGGGGCCTCATCGAGGTCCAGCTCGGGGGGCGGGCCCTGGGTGGAGATCGTCATGCTGTCGTTCTCTTCGATCTGTGCCCAGGATGCGGTCCGGCTTCTTCCGCGGCCAACCTCATAGGCGAATTTCTTTGCCTCAAAGGCAAAAGCTAGGATGCGCGGGTGACCTCTCACATGGCGGCCGACCCGAGCCCCGACGATCCGGAGCAGCGGGTCGCGGCGCGACTCGGGGAGTTGCGGCGGGCGCGCGGGCTGACACTGACCACGCTCGCCGAGTGGACCGGCATCTCGGCCGCGCACCTGTCGCGCATGGAGAAGGGCGAGCGCCAGCCGTCCATCGGGTCGCTGTTCCAGCTCGCGCGGGCGTACGGCGTCTCCGTGGGCGAGCTGGTCGGCGACGAGCGCCCGCACGAGCACCGCGTGGTGCGCGGCGCCGGCGCGCCCGTGCACGAAGGCCCCGACGGGCCGTACGCGACGATGGCCGGCCTCGGCCCCCGCTCCGCCCTGGAGGCGGTCCGCCTGGAGCTGACCGCCGACCACCCCCAGCGCAGCGCCGTCCACAGCGGCGAGGAGTGGCTCTACGTCGTGCGCGGCGAGATCACCGCCCGCGTCGGCGCGACCGAGATCGCCCTGGGCGCCGGGGACGCGCTGCACTTCGACGCGTCGGCCCGCCACTCGCTGTGGTCGCGCGGCGGCCCGGCCACCGTCATCATCGTCTCCGTCGCGCCGCCCTCCGCCGGCCCGCCGCACGGCCGGGTCCCGGCCGGATCGTGACGGCCGGATCGTGACGGCCGGATCGTGACGGCCGGGTTCCGGGAAACGGGAGACAGACGGCACGCGGCGTCGCACTCTGGTGACATCGAGTGGCTCCCCCCGTGCCGCCCCGGCGACAAGGACTCCCATGATCGACGCAAAGACCGTCGAGCGGTACGGCTTCCCCGGCCGTCTGAGGTCCGTGCCCGACGAGATCGACGCGACCGCCCTGCCCGTCACCGGGACGCTGCCGCCGGAGCTCAACGGGTGTTATGTCCGCAACGGACCCAACGCGCTGCCCGGGCAGACGAGCGCGTACTTCCAGAACGGCCCCGGCATGCTGCACGGCGTACGGCTGCGTGACGGCCGCGCCGAGTGGTACCGCAACCGGTGGGTGCGCACCGCGGCCCTCGAAGGACGCTCGTTCGTCGGACCCGGCGGCCGGCTCGACCTGACCGCCGTGTCGGCCAACACCCACGTGGTCAGGCACGCGCGCCGGATGTTCGCGCTGGTCGAGGCGGGCCTGCCGTACGAGGTGACACCCGACCTCGCCACCGTGGGCCCGTGCGACTTCGGCGGGCGGCTCACCACGGCCATGACCGCGCACCCCAAGCGCGACCCCGCGACGGGCGAGCTGCACTTCTTCGGATACGGCATGCGGCCCCCCTACCTGACCTATCACCGGCTCGACGAGGACGGGCGGCTCGCCTTCAGCCGGGAGGTGCCCGTCCCGGCGGGGACGATGACGCACGACTTCGCCATCACCGAGCGGTACGCCCTCTGGCTCGACCTGCCCGTCACCTTCCAGCCGCAGTTGGTGGGCTCCGGACTGCCGTACGGCTGGGACGACGCGTACGGCGCCCGCCTGGGCCTGATGCGCCGGGACCTGCCGGACGCGCCCGTGCGCTGGTTCGGCGTCGAGCCCTGCTTCGTCTTCCACGTCGGCAACGCATACGAGCTGCCCGACGGGCGGGTCGTGCTGGACGCCGTCCGCTACTCCCCCGCCGAGTTCACCTCGCTGTGGGGGCTGCTGACCCGCACGGCCCCGCTGACCGGTCCCGTGGCCAGGCCCGGACAGGCCAGGCTGCACCGCTGGACGCTCGACCCGGCGACCGGCGCGGTCGGCGAGGAGACGCTCGACGAGCAGGAGGTCGAGTTCCCCACCCTGGACGACGACCGCATGGGACGGCCCGCCCGCTACCTCTACACCATCACCGCCACCGATCCGCGCTGCCCCGACCCGGCCGCGATCGTCAAGTACGACACCGTGTCGGGCGCCGGCATCCGTTACGAACCCGGCGGTGACGTGGTGCTCGGCGAGGCGGTGTTCGTGCCCGCCGGCGCCGGGCCGCGCCGCGAGGACGACGGGTGGCTCATCACCGTCGTCACCCGCCGCGACGGGTCGGCGTCGGAGCTGCTGGTGCTCGACGCCGCCGACGTCAAGGCCGGGCCGGTGGCGGCGGTCCGGCTGCCGCGCGGCGTACCGACGGGCTTCCACGGCTCCTGGTTCGCCGACGGCTGAGGAGGGCTCCCCAGTCTCCCTTGGGGCCTCCAGAACCCTTGGGATCCCAGAAGCCCTTGGGGCCATTGCGCCGTGGCCTGCCCGGACCGACACTCCCGACGTGCAGGGATCACCCCCACCCCCCACCTGCACGAGGGAGAAACGGCCATGCATCCTCAACACGCGGGCACAGCCTCGAAACGGGTCAGCAGAAGATCATTCCTGGGCGGGCTGGGAGCCGGCGCCGCCGCGATGACGCTCGACCTCGATGCCGCGATCGCCGCCTCCGAACGGGCCCAGGCCACGGGCGCGCTGGCGAACACCTTCGGCCGCGTCTTCGCCCTGCCGCCGTTCGCGGGCGCGACCTCCCAGGTGAAGGCCGCGCTCATGGAGATGGGCAGGCTCGGCGGCATCATGGACGCCAAGGACCCGCTGCAGGAGGGGCCGATCCGGCTGATCACCAACCCGGAGCTCAGCCCCGGCAACCGCGACAACCCCTTCCACACGGCGGGCACGACGTTCCTGGGCCAGTTCCTCGACCACGACATGACCTTCGACGCCACCTCGCCCCTGGGCGTGCCGACCGCGCCCGAGAGCTCGCCCAACGCCCGGACGCCGATCTTCGACCTCGACACCGTCTACGGCGGCGGCCCGGCGGCCGGCCCGCAGTTCTACAACGCCGACCGCCTGACGTTCAAGGTGGAGAGCGGCGGCCAGTTCGAGGACCTGCCGCGCGACGCCGGCCGCCGGGCCATCATCCCCGACGGCCGCAACGACGAGAATCTGATGATCTCCGGGCTGCACGCGGCCTTCCTGCTCTTCCACAACCGGGTGGTCGCCCGCCTGCGCTCCGAGGGCGTCCCGACCGAGCAGCTCTTCGCCACGGCGCGGCGCACGGTCACCTGGCACTACCAGTGGATCATCCTGCGCGAGTTCCTGCCGCAGCTCATCGGCCAGCCGCTGATCGACCACATCCTGCACTTCGGACGGCAGTTCTACCGCCCGGCGGGCGCCGCGTTCATCCCCGTCGAGTTCCAGATCGCCTACCGCATGGGCCACAGCATGGTGCGGCCCTCCTACCGGGCCAACCTCGCCGGCGACGGCGGCCAGCCGTTCTTCGGGTTCATCTTCGATCCGGCGGGACAGGGCCAGAGCGACCCCGTCGACCTGCGCGGCGGCGCCAGGGCGCGCCGGCGCTTCATCGGCTGGCAGACCTTCTTCAACTTCAACGACGGCCAGGTGCGGCCCAACAAGCGGATCGACACCAAGATCTCGAGCCCCCTGTTCCAGCTCCCGCAGGCCGCCATCCCCGGTGGCGGCCAGCCGATCTCCCTGGCCCAGCGCAACCTGCTCAGGCACCTCACCTGGTCGCTGCCGTCGGGCCAGCGGATCGCGACGACCATGGGCATCCCCCTGATCGACGCCGGGGAGCTGAGCGTCTTCCGCGCCGGCTTCGAGACCAGCACGCCGCTCTGGTACTACGTGCTCAAGGAAGGTCAGGCGCTGGGGGACGGGATCATCCTCGCCGGCGTTGGCGCCCGGCTCATCGGCGAGGTCTTCGTCGGCCTCCTCCAGAAGGACCCCGGCTCCTTCCTCTCCGCCGCACCGTCCTGGCGGCCCACCCTGCCCAGCCGGACGGCGGGCACGTTCACCATGGTCGATCTGCTCACCTTCGCCAAGGTGGACCCCGCGAGCCGCGGCCAGTGATCTCCCGCTCGTCAACAGGCGGAGTCAGAAGTGGTACGCACTCCTTGCCAGACAGGAAAGGTTCTTTACCGATAGTTTGGGCGCATGGGTGCCGCCGGAATCCAGGTGGCCGTATGCTCCGCCAACCGGTTGCTCCGCGAGGCGGTCGGGACCATCCTGGCCCAACGTCCGGCCGTGTGTCTCGCCGGTCTCACGCATGACGTGGGCGACCTGATACGCCTGTGCGGGCTGCGTCCCGTGGACGTCGCGCTGATCGACGTCCACGGGGACTTCGCCGCGGTGATCGAGGGAGTGCGCGCCCTGCGGACGACACGGCCCGATCGTGGCATCGTCCTCACGTACTCGGCCCTGACCGCCGGCGATGTGATCATCGCGGTGGGCGCGGGCGTGACCGGCCTCATCCCCTACTCGCGCGGCGTGTCGGCCGTGATGGAGGCGGTGGAGGAGGGCCCGCGCCCGCCGGCCGCCCACCCGACCTCGCTCACCGACCGTGACCTGGAGATCCTGCGGCTGGTCGGCGGCGGCTACAACGTCAAGGAGATCGCCGCGATGCTCGACATCGCGCCGTCCACCGTCGAGAGCCACAAGCGCCGCATCTACGCCAAGCTGAACGGCCGCAGCAGCCCCGAGGTCGTCTCCCAGGCCGCGCGCCTGGGGCTGCTGCGCGCCGAGCCGCACATCTCCGCCGGCAACCTGGTGATCGTCTTCGGACCGGGCGGCCCCCGGCGCGACCTGGTGGTGAAGAGCCTGATCAGGCAGGCCGTCCCGGTCCTCGTCGCCGGCGAACGGTGGGCGGACGACGACGAGGTCCTGCAGATCCGCCGGCCCGTCGTGGCCGTGCTCGTGGACCACTCGGGCGTGTGGGAAGGGGTCCGCGCCCTGGGCGCCAGGGTCGTGATCGTGACGGAATCGCTCTCCGGCCGGGCGTTGGGCACGGTGGGGTCTCTTTGCGTGCCCGAGACCGTCATCGTCCACGAGCTTCCCGGCGGCCTCGGCCAGGCGCTGGCCATGGCCGCGCGCTGCGACGCGGACCCGCCCGCGCCGCCGCGGTCCCCGTCCGTGCGCTCCGCGCTCACCTGCAGGGAGCTGGAGATCCTCGACTCGATCGCGCGCGGTCACTCGGTGCGGCAGACCGGGGAGGTCCTCGGCATCAGCATCAAGACGGTGGAGAACATCCAGGCCCGGCTCTTCGCCAAGCTGGCGGTCCGCAACCGGGCCGAGTCGCTCGCGGTGGCGTACGAGCTCGGGCTGATGCCGGGCGAGCGGATCGCCGATTGACAGGACCAGCCGGGCGCGGGCCGGCCACGCGCCGTGTCACGCCGCGAGCGGCGCCCCGAACCATCGCGACAGGGCCGCGCGCAGGTCCTCGCGCTCGTCGGAGCCGGGCCGGGGCGACACGGAGGCCCAGGCGACGTAGCAGTCGGGGCGCAGGAGCAGGGCGGTGAGCGGCGCGGCTTGGTCGTGGGGGCGCGCCGTGACGGAGTCGCGCGGGCTCGCCGTGAGCGGTGCGTGGGGGCTTGTCGTGACCGGGTTGTGGAGGCTCGCCGTGATGACGTCCACCCGGTCGTGCCAGCCCGGCAGCGCTCCGGCGAGCGAACCCCGCTCGGTCAGGTCCAGCAGCAGCGGCCGGGCGGCCACGGTCAGCGCGGCCAGCCGGACGCGGCCGGTTCCGGTGTCCAGCAGCAGGTCGGGGACCCACCAGCCGACCAGGGGGTGGGCGTCGGCCGGACCCATGTCGTACCGGATGTCGGCGCCGGCCATCATGTCCGCGATGCGCTGGACGTTGCGCCGGTCGCCGAGCAATTCGGTGAACAGCTCGCGCAGCGCCGTGACCTCGCCGCCGGGAGCGATCAGCGCCGACTGGGCCTGCGTGTGCATGACCACCCGCTCGGAGGCGGGCCGCCGCTCGCTCTCGTAGGTGTCCAGCAGCCCGGCCGGGGCCCGGCCGTGGACCTCGGCGGCGAGCTTCCAGCCCAGGTTGACCACGTCCTGGAGGCCCAGGTTGAGCCCCGGGCCGCCGATCGCGCTGTGCACGTGCGCGGCGTCGCCGACCAGCAGAACCCGGCCCTCCCGGTACCGGTCGGCGATCCGGGTGTTGCCGCCGGCGAGCTTGCGCCGCGGGAAGGGGCCTTCGCCGGCGGGCTCACCGAGCGGCAGGTCGGCGCCGAGCACCCGCCGGACGCTGTCACGCATCTCCTCCAGGGTCGGGGGCCGCTCGTCGCCGGGCGGGTCCTGGGGCCACTCCATGGTGGTCAGCAGCGGCGGCCTGCCGGGCAGCGGGGCGTACACGAACAGCCCGTGCTCGGTGCGGTGGTGCAGGAACGCCGGAATGGGGCCGTGGCCGGGCACGTACAGCCCGCCCGTGGCCGGATCGAGCATCGAGTCCGGCACGGTGGCGTGCACGGTGCGGGAGACCGTGGTGTCCCTGCTCACCCCGGGGAAGCCGATGCCGGCCAGCCTGCGGGTCACGCTTCGTCCGCCGTCGGCGCCCACCAGGAAGCTCGCGTGCGTGCGGTAAGGGCCGGCCGGTCCCGCGACCTCGATCGTGACCGTGTCGTCCTGCTGCGACAGGCCGGTGATCTCGTGTCCCCGGCGGATCTCGACGCCGAGCTCGTTCGCGCGCTCCTCCAGGAGCTCCTCGATGCGGAGCTGCGGCACCTGCAGGAGGTGGAGCGGGTTGTCGGCCAGCGCGCTCAGATCCAGCGGCAGGGCGCCGAACACGAAGCCCGGCGCGGGGGCCGGGGGTTCCTTCGAGCCGCTGAGGCGCTCGTACAGGCCGCGCCGTTCGAGTAACGGCACCACCTGGCCGACCAGGCCGTTGGCCCGGTTCTCCCGGGTACGTTCGGGCAGCCGCTCCAGCACCACCGCCCGTACGCCGGCGAGGCTCAGTTCGCAGGCCAGCATCAGCCCGTTCGGGCCGCCTCCGGCGATGACGACATCGGCAGACATGGCATTCCTCCTTGAACATGGGCATGGCGCATCGACCGGCGGCGTGCCGGTCGCTCACGGTGCGTTCGCGGGGTTCGGGGGTCGCGGTCAGGGGGCGGGCAGCCCCGCCGCCACCTGTCCGAGGGCGTCGGTCAGCAGGCCGGTGATCGGGGCGGGTGAGCCGGCGCGCATCCAGTGGCCGGTGACCGCCCTGATGGTGGCCCCGACGGCGGCGGCCACCAGGTGGGGATACAGGTCATGGACGAGGTCGGTCCCGGTACGCTCGGCGACGGCGGCGGCCAGCTCCGCCTCGGCCTGGGCGTCGGCCTTGTAGATCTCCCCCTGCAGCGCCGGCTCGGCGAACATCAGGCGCAGCCCCGAGACCCACTGCTGCACGTCGACGTCCCGCATCTCGCCTTCCTGGCCCAGCCCGAACCGGGTCAGCGACGCGTTGGCGATCGCCTCCCAGAGCGGCTCGGAGGCCGGCCTCGCCCGCAGCTCCACCGCGATCTGCCGGACGCGCTCCAGATGCCGGAAGGCGATCGCCTCGCCCTTGCCGGCGAAGTAGTTGTTGAACGTGCGGGCGGAGACGCCGGCCGCGGCGGCGATGTCCTCCACCCGGACGGCGTCCAGCCCCCGCTCCGCGCAGAGGCGGATGGCCGCCCAGCTCAACGCGATGCGGGTCGCACGTTTCTTGCGCTCCCGCAGCCCTTCGGACACGCCCTCGATGCTCACACGACCCACACTACATAATATTGCGGGATGCGAAAAGATGCTGATCACGCAATATTTTTGGAGGCGGGCCGCCGCTTCAGCGGTCGGCGTTCGGCGGGGGGCCGAAGGGACGGTCGCCGCGCAGCGTGATGCGGTGCATGACCCGGCGGGCGGTGCCGTAGTCGCGGTTGGCGTAGTGGGCCGTGCTGCGGTTGTCCCACATGGCGACGTCCCCGGGGCTCCAGCGGTGGCGGACGATGTGCAGATGATGAGCAGGCTGAAGTACGCGAGCGGCGGCAGCGCCCGCACGAACGTGACCACCGGCTCCGTCACGACGCGGATCCACGGCACGGTGCCGAGCACGACGCCCAGGACGAGCCCGCCCGCCACGCCGATCGCGGACCCGATGAGGATGCGCCGCAGGCTGACCCCCAAGTGCTCGACGAGCAGGCTGCCGCCGTAGCCGCGGATGCCGTCGTGCGTCGTGGACAGCAGCAGGAGCTGATCCCACACCGCACCGGGCGCCGGGACGAAGGAGGGGTTGCCCGCCGCGGCGGCGGCCACCTGCCACAGGCCGAGCAGCGCGACGCCGGCGAGCGCGCGCACCGCGAGCCGGTGGGTGACCGGGCGCCACCGCCGGACGGGTGCGGGCGGTCCCCCGGCGGGCGGGGCCGCGTCGCCGCCAGGGGTGGCTGCCGACGGGGCCGCGGCCGGAGAGGGCGAGGTCGATCCCGCGCCTGGAGCAACGAAAAGCGTGATCTAGAGCAATACGGGCGCATGCTCTAGCGTCTGCTGAGCGACCACCGACCAGAAAGGACGCCCTTTTGCGTACCCAGCACCCCTACGCCGCCGGCGACGCCCCGCTCCCAGGCACGGCGGGAGGCCGGCGGTGAGCCGCGCCGACGAGCTGGCCGAGCAGGTGCACGCCCTGCTGGCGGCGCCCCGGCCCTGGTCCGTCACCCAGGTCGGCGATCCCGTGCTGCGCCGCACGGCCGAGCCGTACGACGGCCAACTCCCCGACGGCCTGCTGCGCGAACTGCTCGACGCGATGTTCCGGCACCTGCCGGGCGTCGGGGTGGGGCTCGCCGCGCCACAGGTCGGCATCCCGCTGGCCGTGGCCGTCATCCAGGACCCCGCCGACGTGCCGCCGCAGCTCGCCGCGGAGCGTGAGCGGGTGCCGCAGCCGCCGCTGGAACTCGTCAATCCCGTCGTCACTCCCCTGGGGCCCCGGTACCACGCGTTCAACGAGGGGTGCCTGAGCGTCGAGGGGCTGACGGCCGTCGTCCCGCGCCACGCGCAGGTCCACCTGTCGGCCCTCGACGGGGGCGGGCGGGCGTACGAGCTGGAGCTGTCCGGCTGGCCGGCGCGGATCGCCCAGCACGAGACCGACCACCTCAACGGCGTCCTCTACCTGGACCGGGCCGAGCCGCGCTCACTGTCCACCACCGGCAACTACGAGCGTTTCTGGGCTCCTCCGACTCGCCCGCCGGGCTGATGGGCGAGGCGCGTCAGGCGAAGGTCAGGGCCGGGTACGCGAACAGCATGACCGCGCCGAAACCCAGCTTGAGCAGCGCGTCGGTGATCCCGATCACGGGCAGCGGCGCCTTGGTGCGGAGCCCGGCGAAGGCGTTGATCATGGTGAGCGCGCCGAGGACGGTGATGAGCGGCCCGTGCGCGAGCCCCATGGGCACGAAGTGCACGCCGACCACGAAGAGGATCCACAGGGTGATCGTCCGGTCGTCCTGGCCCTTGGTCTTGGTGATGACGAGGTAGATGAGGGCGGCTTCGAGGAGGAAGGAGCCCACCAGGCCGGCGATCTGGGCGAAGGACGGGGTGCCGAGGCTGGGCAGGAGCGCGCTGAGGCCGCTGGCGGTGAAGCCGACGGCGAAGCCGCCGATCATGAAGGGGAGCCAGAGCTTCCTGAAGGTCCAGCTCAGGAGGAAGCCCGTCCCCACGCCGAGCAGGAACAACCCGCCCCCTCGGATGAGCGGGTACGGGTGGTCGGCCGTCGCCGAAAGGAGGGTGAGGAGGGGAGACATTCAAGCCTTTCCTTCGCGAAGTGGAAATCCACCGTAGTGGATCAGCGCCGGGCCGGCGCGCGACGGCGACCCCTCGCGTGCCGGGACCTGGATGCCTCCACGACGCGGTCAGCCGTCGCGGGTGCGGGCGGCGAGGGCCCGGGCCACGGCCGCGCGGTTCTCCACGAGGATGCGGCGCAGGGCAGCCGGGGCGTCCGCGGTGGCCAGCCAGGCGTCGGTCGCCTCCAGCAGGCTGCGGCCGGTGAGCGCGAACGGATACAGGTCCGCCGCCACCCGGCGGGCGATGCCGAAGCTGCGGGTCGCCCACACCTGCTCGATCAGCTCGAAATAGCGCGGCACGTACGGCTCCAGCAACCCGGGCTCCACGGTACGGAGGAAGCCCCGCGCGGTCTCCCGGAGGATGACGCCCGAGATCGCGGGATCCTCCACCATCGACGCCCACGCGGTGGCCTTGGCCTGCGGCGTGGGGACGGCGGCGAGGGCGCGGGCGGCGCGCTGCCGGCCGGTCGCCGTGGAGTCCTCGCGGAGGCGGGCCCGGACGGCGTCCGCGTCCGCCCGTCCCGCGGCGACCAGGGCGGTCAGCAGCTCCCACTCCAGCTCGACGTCGATCACCGGCCCGTCCAGCAGCCGCAGCCGGCCGTCCAGCAGCGCGGCCAGGTCGTCCACGTGGCTCGAATGCTCGGCGACCTGCGCGAAGGCGGTCACGAGCTGGAGCCGCCGGTCCTGTCCCGCCCCGGGGGTGACGGCGAGGTCCCAGAGCGCGTCGGCGGTGTCGCGCAGGGCCTTGGCGGGGTCACGGGCGTACAGGTGCGCGGTGTGGAGGAGCTGTTCCAGCACGGTGCTCGCGGTGGCCGACTCGCTCTCGGCGGCGAGGTGCGCCGGCGCGATCCGGAGGAAGTCGCGGGCCGGGATCTCACCGTCGCGGGTGGCGTCCCAGAGCGCGCCCCAGACGAGCGCGCGGGCCAGGGGGTCCTCGATCGCGGACAGGCTCTGCGCCGCGACCGCGCTCGACCGGTCGTCCAGCCGGATCTTCGCGTAGGCCAGGTCGTCGTCGTTGAGCAGGAGCAGATCGGGCCGGGGCAGCCCGCGCAACTCGGCGACGTCGGTCCGCTCGCCGGTGACGTCCAGCTCGACGCGGTGCCGCCGGACCAGCGCGCCCTCCCGCCAGGCGTAGAGCCCGATCGCGAGCCGGTGGGGGCGGAGCGCCGGGTGCTCTGGGGGCGCGCTCTGCACGACGGCGCACGAGGTGATCGTCCCGTCGGCGGCCGTTTCGAGCTCGGTGCGCAGCGTGTTGACGCCGGCCGTCGACAGCCACAGCCGTGCCCAGTCGCCGAGGTCGCGCCCGCTCGCCTCCTCCAGGGCCGACAGCAGGTCGGGCAGCTCGGTGTTGCCGCCGGCGTGCCGTTCGAGGTAGCGGGAGACGCCCGCCAGGAACGCCTCCAGCCCGACCCACGCGACGAGCTGCTTGAGCACCGAGGCGCCCTTGGCGTAGGTGATGCCGTCGAAGGCCGTCTTGACGTCCTCGAGGTCACCGATGTCGGCGACGATCGGGTGGGTGGACGGCAACTGGTCCTGCTGGTACGCCCACGCCTTCGCGGCGGTCGCGTAGCTCGTCCACGCGTTGTCCCATTCCGTCGCCTCGGCGCAGGCCATCGACGACGCCCACTCGGCGAACGACTCCTTGAGCCACAGGTCGTTCCACCAGCGCATCGTGACCAGGTCGCCGAACCACATGTGCGACAGCTCGTGCAGCAGCACCTTGACCCTGCGCTCGCGCGTCACCTCCGGCACCCGGGCGCGGAAGACGAACGACTCGGACAGGACGACGGCCCCGGCGTTCTCCATGCCGGAGGCGGGGAACTCGGGCGCGAAGATCTGGTCGTACTTCTCGAACGGGTACGGTCCGAACCGCTCCTCGAAGTAGGCGAACCCCTGCCGCGTCTTCTCGACCAGGTAACCGGCGTCGACGTGCCCGAACAGGCTGCGGCGGGCGAACAGCCCCAGCGGGATCACGCGTCCGTCGCGGCTGGTCAGCTCGGCGCGCGCCGCTTCGTACGGCCCCGCGGCCACCTCGGTCAGATAGCTGGAGATGCGCGCGGTCGGGGCGAACGACCAGGTCGACGCCCCCTCGTGGGTGGGGACGGGGCCGGGCGCCGGCGCGTTGGAGATCACCGTCCAGTGGGCGGGCGCCGTCACCGTGAAGCGGAAGGACGCCTTCAGGTCGGGCTGCTCGAACACGGCGAACACCCGCCGCGCCTCGGCCGCCTCGAACTGGGTGAACAGGTACACCTCGTCGTCCACGGGGTCCACGAAGCGGTGCAGCCCCTCACAGGAGCGGCTGTAGGCGGCCTCGGCGACGACGCGCAGCTCGTTCTCGGCGGCCAGGCCGTCGAGGCGGATGCGCGTACCGTCGCCCACCTCGGCGGGGTCGAGCTCGGCGCCGTTCAGCACGACCGACCGGAGAGTGCGGACGATGGCGTCGATGAAGGTCGAGGCCCCCTCCGCCGCCGCGAACCGGACGGTCGTCTCGCTGCGGAACGTCTCGGGGCCCGTCGTCAGGTCGAGGGCGACGTCGTAGCCGTGGACGGTCAGCAGCCCGGCCCGCTCCACGGTCTCGGCACGGGTCAGGTTCTCGCCGGGCACGGCCGTCACCGCTCCTTCGGGGGTCGCGGTCACCGGGTGAAGCCGGCGTCGGCGGTGACGAGGATGTCGCCCGACGCGTCGAGCACCCACAGCCGGGCCCCGTCCGGCTCCGGCCGGCCCGCGAGCCGCACCGGCGTTCCGAGGTGGACGGGCGCGACCGCGCGCATGGAGTACGTCGCCGGGGTACGGCCTGGGCTCATCCGCAGGGCGAAGTCGAGCAGGAGCATGCTGGTGAGCGGCCCGTGCACGAGCAGGCCGGGCTGCCGCTCGACGTCGCGGGCCCACGTGTCGTTGTAGTGGATGAGATGGCTGTTGTAGGTCAGCGCCGAATAGCGGAACAGGTGGACGGGTCCGAGGTCGAGCGGCTGCTCCCAGACGATGTCGGCCGGAGGGGGGCCGGGCCGGGGGCGGGCGGGGGCGGTGGGGCCGAGGAAGACGTCGTGCTGCCGCACGGTCACCGCGACGTCGTCGCCCGACCCGATCGTCTTGGCGATCGTGACGAACGCGAGCCTGCCGCTGCGGCCCCGCTTCTCCTCCATGCTGTCGAGGGTGACGGTGAGGTCGAGCGTCTCGCCGAAGCGGATCGGGCGGTGGAAGGTCATCTCCTCGCCGGCGAACAGCCGCCGGGGCAGGTCGATGTCGGGGACGACGCCGTCGCGGGCCGGGGTCCCGTCCGGGCGCAGCGCGTCGAGGCCGAGGTCGGGCAGGAAGTACAGCCCGTGCCAGCCGGGCGGCAGCTCCGCTCCCCCGGCGTGCTCCGGCGCGCCGGGCGCGAACGTGTCCCGGTAGGCCCGGGCGGGCCACGGCCGGATGGTGTCGGTGCGGATCGTGCCGGTCACAGGGCCCTCCAGGTCCATCGGCCGCCGAGCAGGGTGCCGGCGACGGGCATCGCGCGCAGGTCGTCGCGGGCGGCGGTCTCGGGGTCGAGGTCGAGGATCACCAGGTCGGCGGGGTCCCCGGGGGAGACGCCCGTACGCCCCCTGGCGGAAGAGGCGAGCGCGACCTCGCGCGGCAGGCGCTGCGCCGGATGCCAGGCGGGACGGTCGCCGCGGCTGCGGGTGACCGCGGAGGCGATGGCCTGCCACGGGTCGAGCGGCGCGACGGGGGCGTCGGAGCCGAGCCGCAGGACGGCGCCCGCCGCGTGCAGCGAGGCGAAGGCGAAGGCGCGGTCCGTGCGTCCCGCCCAGAGCCGGTCGGCCACGTCGCGGTCGTCCATGGCGTGCTCGGGCTGGATGCTGGCCACCAGGCCCAGCCGGGCGAAGCGGGGGAAGTCCTCGGCCCGCACGAGCTGCGCGTGCTCGATGACGCCCGGCAGGCCCAGCTCCTCGAACACGTCGATGACCTCGGCGTTCGCGCGGTCGCCGATGGCGTGCACGGCCGCGCCGATCCCGCCCGCGTGGGCCCGGCCGAGCAGCCCGCGCAGCTCCGCGGGTGTGACGCTGGCGACGCCGCAGGCGTGCGGGGAGCCCGGCTCCAGCCCGGGGTAGGGCTCCCAGCACAGCGCGGTGCGGGTGTTCAGCGAGCCGTCCACGACGACCTTCAACCGGCCGACCGTCACGAGGCCGTCCGGGTCGAGCGGCGCGCCGGTGCGCAGGCCGCGGGCGAGGGCGTCGTCCAGGCGGTCGGGCCAGACGGACGCCTCCACGCGCAGGTCCGTCACCCCGGCGGCCACCCGCTCCGGCCACGCCCGGACGTTGTCGGCGTTCTCGAAGTCCACGATGCCGACGACCCCGCGCCGTGCGGCCGCGCCGGCGGCGTCGCGGTAGTCGGCGACGGACAGGGCGCCGTTCTCGGCCAGGGCGGGCGAGTCGATCCAGGCGCTCTCGCGCACCACGCCGGACGCGTCCACCGCCACCCCGAGCCGGGCGGCGGCGCGGGAGTTGACCCACCCGCAGTGCAGGTCCCCGCTGACGAGCACCACCGGGATGTCCGGGGCGACCTCGTCGAGGGCGCGCAGGGTGGGCGCGTCGGGCCACAGGGCGTCGCGGAACCCGAATCCGGCCAGGACTCCCCCGGCGGGCAGGGGGTCGCGGGCGAGCGCCGCGCGTACGAGGTCGAGGGTCTCGGCCGCGCTGGCCGCGCCCGACAGGTCGATCCGCCGGCGGCGGATCACCCATTGGGTGAAGTGCACGTGCTCGTCCCACAGGCCGGGGCCGGCGTAGCGTCCGTCGAGGTCGATCGGCTCGGCGCCGGACGCGGGGAGCGCGCCGGCGGGCACGACGCGGGCCACCCGGCCGTCGCGCAGGTGGAGGTCGAAGCGGCGGCCGTCACGGTAGCGGCGGGCGTTGCGCAGCAGGATCGCGTTCGTCATGCCCGGCTCAGATCGCGCCGGCGGCGCGCAGGGCGGCGATCTCGCCGGGGCCGTATCCGGCGAGGGCCTGGAGCACCACTTCGGTGTGCTCGCCCACCTCGCCGGCCGGGTGGCCGACGTCGGCGGGGGTGGCGCTCAGCTTGATGGGCTGGCCGAACATCCGTACGGGGCCGAAGCCCGGGTGCTCCACGCTCACCACCATGTCCCGTTCGGCGGTCCCGGGATCCTCCACCATGTCCTTGATCGTCTTGATGACGGTGAGGGGCAGCACGTCGCCCGCCATCTCCTCCAGCTCCGCGCCCGTGCGGCCGGCCAGCCACCGGGCGATGACGGGCCGGACGCGGCGCTCGTAGACGCCCTCGTCGAAGCGCTTGCGCATCGTGTCGATCTCGGGGTCGGCGGCCAGCTCCGCCTCGCCGAACAACGCGCACGCCAGCCGCCAGAACTTGTCGGTGTAGGCGCCGAAGAACACGTGGCCGTCCTTGCACGGGAACAGCTCGTAGGGCCGTACCCAGGGATGGCGGTTGCCGGTGTGCCGGGCGACCTCGCCGTCCACCGTGTAGTTGACCACCGCGTTCTCGGTGAGCGCGATGACGCTGTCGACCTGGGCGACGTCCACGAGCTGGCCCTGCCCCGTCTGCTCGGCGTGGCGCAGCGCCAGCAGGGTGCCCGTGACGGCGAAGAGGGTGGCGGCGAGGTCGCCCAGCACGGTGCCGACCCGTACTGGCGGACCCTCCGGGGCGCCGTTCATCGACCACAGCCCGCCCGCGGCCTGGGCGGTGCTGTCGAAGGCGGGACGCCTGCTGCGCGAGCCCGTCTGCCCGTATCCCGAGATCGCCGTGTAGACCAGGCGCGGGTTCGCCTGCGCCAGCGTCGGGTGGCCGACGCCCAGCTTGTCCATGGTGCCCGGCCGGAAGTTCTCGATCAGGATGTCGGCCCTGGCGACGAGGTCCACCAGGGCGCCGCGTCCCGCGTCGGTGGACAGGTCGAGCGTGACGGTCATCTTGCCCCGGTTGTACTGGGCGAAGTATCCGCTCAGCTCCCTCTCCCCCGCGCGCACGTAGGGCGGGAATCCCCGGGTGACGTCCGGGTCCCGGGGGTTCTCGATCTTGATGACGGTGGCGCCGAAGTCGGCGAGGATCTGCCCGCAGTAGGGCCCGGCCAGCACGCGTGACAGGTCGAGCACCACGACCCCGGACAGCGCGCCCGGCCGCAGCGGAAGTCCGGGGATCGTCTCAGCGTTCATCGTGGTCTCGTCTCTCCCGTTCATTGTCCTGTCGAGGCCGCGAGCAGGGCGGTGGCCACCCGTGAGGGGAGGTCGGCGCGGCCCATCTGGGCCGCGATCCACCGGGACACGCCGACCAGCGCGTCGAGGTCGACCCCGGTCGCGATGCCCATCCCGTGCAGCAGCCATACGAGGTCCTCGGTGGCCAGGTTCCCGGTGGCGCCGCGCGCGTAGGGGCAGCGGCCGAGCCCGCCGGCCGAGGAGTCGAACTCCCGGACGCCCGCGTCCAGGCCCGCGACGACGTTCGCGAGCGCCTGGCCGTACGTGTCGTGCAGGTGCAGCGCGACGGCGTCCGCGGCCACGCCCCGGCCGACGGCGTCGCGGACCGTCGCCCGGATGTGGCCCGGGGTGGCGACGCCGATGGTGTCGCCGAGCGCGACGGTCGAGCAGCCGGCCTCGTACAGCGTGGCCGCCAGGCCGGCCACCACGCCGCGGTCCACCGGCCCCTCCCACGGGTCCCCGAACGCCATCGAGACGTACCCGCGTACGCCGAGCCCGTGGCCGCGGGCGGCGCCGGCCACCGTCGTCGCGGTATCGAGCGCCGCCTGCCGCCCGGCGTTGAGGTTGGCGCGGGCGAAGCTCTCCGTCGCGCTCACCACCACGGCGACGTGGCGGGCCCCGGCGGCGAGGGCGCGCTCCAGCCCGCGCAGGTTGGGCACGAGGGCCACCGTGCGGACGCCGTCGAGGTCGCCGAGCGCGGGCAGCACGTCGGCGGCGTCGGTCATCTGCGGGATCCACGACGGCGGCACGAAGCTCGTCACCTCGATGTCGCGCAGCCCGGCCGCCGCGATCCGGTGGCACAGCTCGATCTTGGTCCTGGTCGGCACGATGGCCGCCTCGGCCTGGAGTCCGTCGCGGGGCGCGACTTCGTAGATCCGCACCCGCTCCGGGGCCCGCTCCGCCCGCTCGACGATCGGCTCGGGCCGCCAGCGGGTCCGGGCCGTCTCCTGAGCGCTCAACGGGCCTTCTCCCGCAGCGCCGCCACGACCTCGCGGGCGTACTCCACCTGGATCCTGCCGTCCTTCACGAGCCGCTCGGCGACCTCGGGGACCTCCTCGGGCGCGGCTCCGCCGCTGACCGCGACGGTGCGGGCGTGCAGCCGCATGTGCCCGTGCTGGATGCCCTCCGCGGCCAGGGCCCGGCACGCGGCGAGGTTCTGGGCGAGCCCGACCGACACGATGACCTCGGCGAGCTCGGCGGCGGAGGTGACGCCGAGGATCCGGATCGCCGTCTGCGCCGCGGGGTGCGCGCGCGTCGCGCCGCCGACGAGGCCGACCGGCATCGGCACCTCCAGGGTGCCGGTGAGGTTGCCGTCGCGGTCCTTCTCGAAGCGGGACAGGGCGGTGTACCCGCCGTCGCGGGCGGCGTGGGAGTGGCATCCGGCCTCGACGGCTCGGGTGTCGTTGCCGGTCGCGAGGACGACGGCGCTGATGCCGTTCATGATGCCCTTGTTGTGCGTCGCGGCCCGGTACGGGTCGGCCTCCGCGAACGCCGACGCCGACACGATGTCGTCCACGACCCCGGGGCCGCCGAGCAGCTCCGCGTCGAACACGGCCCGCGCCCGCACGAGCCGCGTGTCCGCCTTGTTGCTCAGGATGCGCAGCAGCGACCGCGCCCCGGAGCGTTCCGCGAGCACCGGCGCGACCGCCTCCGCCATCGTGTTGACGGCGTTGGCCCCCATGGCGTCGCGCACGTCGACGTACAGGTGCGCGATCACCTGCGTCCCGTCCCGGGTCGCGAGGACCCGCGCGGTCAGCTCACGGGCCCCGCCGCCCAGCCGGACGAGCACCGGGTCCTGGGCGTTGGCCAGCTCTAGGATCTCCTCGCGGGCCTCCAGGACGCGGTTGCGCGTCCCGTGCGCGTCGGCCACGTCCAGCAACTGGATCTGGGCGATCATGACGGGGCCGGTCCCCGAGGCGCGGAACCCGCCGTGGACGCGGGCGATGCGGGCGGCGTTGCTCGCTGCCGCCACGACGGAGGCCTCCTCCGTCGCCATCGGCACGATGTAGTCGCGGCCGTTCACCGTCACGTTGGTCGCCACGCCGAGCGGCACGCCGATCGTGCCGATGACGTTCTCGATCATCTGGTCGGCCTGGACCGTGCCGATGCCGCCCGCGTCGAGCACGCCGAGTGCCGCGACGTCCAGGCCCGCGCCGTCGGCGACCAGGGCGCGCCGCTCGGCGACGCTCTTGTCCTTGAGGCCGGGGATCCGACTGTTGACCGTCACCGATGCTCCTACCGCTCGGGGGACGCGTCGCGGGCGCGACGCTGCCGGTTCCGTCAACCTAGGCCGGGCCGGCGGAGTCGGGCCATGTGCGATCACCCCACCCTCCGCCTCATGTCATGTGACGATCGCCGTCGGCGTCACCGGCGCCGTTCGCGCCGCTGGCGCGGTGGCGGATCGCGGGGGACGTCATCATCTCGTGCAGGCGCACGGCCAGGGTGGTGCGGAAGAAGCGGTCGTCCTTGCGCCAGTCCGGGCCGAGCAGGGCGTCGAGGCGTTCGAGGCGCTGCAGGATCGTGTTGGTGTGGAAGTTGAGCATCCGGGCGGTCTTGGTGGGGCTGGCGTTGGACCGCACGAACGCCCGCAGCGTGGCGACCAGCTCCGTCCCCCGCTCCTCGTCATAGTCCACGACGGGGCCGATGAGCCCGGTGACGAACGACCTCAGCGACCGGGCGTCGGCGTCGAACACGCTGGCGTAGGGAAGGTACTCCTCCGTTCCCACCACCTCGTCGTCCACGCCCAGCACCTCCAGCAGGCGGCTCGTGCGCAGGGCGATCGCGAAGCCCGGCGCGAGGTCGTCGGCCGAGCCCCCGCGCGGCGGGACCACGGCGAGGACCGGCCCGCCCGTGTGCCGGGCGATGTGCTCCCTGATCGCGCCCGCGGCCGTGACACCACCTGTGACACCACCTGTGACGCCGCCCGTGACGCCGCCCGTGCTTCCGCTGTCGCGGGAGCCGGCCAGCACGACGACGACACCGCGGCTCAGGCCCACCAGCCCGGCCCCGCCGACGCACTGCCGCGCCGCCGCGAGGGCGCGGGCCCGCTGTTCGGCCGCGACGAGGTAGATCTGCACCGTGTCGAGCCGGGAGAGCACGACGCCGAACCCGCGGGCGCGGCGCTCCAGGTCGTCGCGGCGGCCGGGCTGCGCGTCGAGGATGTCGACGACGAGGTCGGACAACATCCGGCCCTCGGCGTTCGCGACCGCCTGCTGCTGCAGCTCCAGCAGGGAGCACACCTGGGCGGCGCGCTCGATCGTGCGGCGGTCCACCGAGGTCAGCTCGAAGTCGCCGGTGCCGAGCAGCAGCGCCCCGAAGTCCTGGGCGCCGGCCCGCATCGAGGCGACCGCGCCCACCGTTCCCCCGCGCCCACCGTCGAGCACCTGGCAGTGGCCCGACTTCGAGCCGGCCGCGACGGCGGCGCGGATCTCCGGTGAGAGCACCGCGCGGGCGCCCGGCGCCGTCCGCGTCGACGAGGCGATGACCCGGTCCTCCCCGTCGATGACGGTGACGGCGCGGTCCAGGGCCGACGAGAGCGTCCGCACGAGCTGGTCGAACCCGCCGCCGCCCAGCACGACCTGGAGGAGCTCCTGGTGGACGAGGCTGGAGCGGTCCCGTTCCGCCAGGTGCTCGGTGAGCCGGTCGAGCGCGGCGCGCGCCTCGTCCTCGGAGCGCTGGAGGTTGCGGAGCATGTGCGCGGTCTGGAGGATGACGGACGCGTGGTCGGCCAGCCCCGACAGCAGCGCGATCTGCTCCGGCGTGTACGCGCGCTCCTCCCGCGTCGCCACGAAGAGCACGCCGAGGACGTCGTCGCCCGACCGCATCGGCACGCCCAGGATGGAGATGATGCCCTCCAGCTCGACGGCCCGGTCGATGTCCGCGGCCCGCCGGTCGTCCAGGTACTCGCTGTAACGGGGCACCCAGCGGGCCATCCGCGTCTCGGCGATCTCGCTGGCCAGCCCGCAGCCCGCCGGCACGCGCAGGTGGCGGAACTCGGTGCTGTAGGCGCCGATGGTCGTGCGGACGCGCAGCTCCCGGGTCTCGCGGTCGAACTCCGACAGGTACGTCACGTCGCAGCCGAGGATCTCGTGCGTCCGCCGTACCAGCCGTTCGAGCAGCAGCTCCCCGTCCCGCACCTCCGCCAGCTCCCGCGCGCTGGAGAACAGGGCGGCGAGCTCGTGCTCGCGGCGGCGCAGCCGGGTGTGCCGGCTGTGGGCCAGGTGGACGTGCTCGCGCACGGACTCCTGATGGGACGCCGCGATCCCCAGCGTCTCCAGAGCGGCGCTCAGCTCGCGGGGACTGACGTTGATGTCGTCGATCACGGCGTCGACGACGACGCGCAGCGCCGCCGCCCGCGCGGGGGCCGGGGGGTCGGGCACCATCTAGGCTCCTCCGTCGAACGGCGGATTAGTGCAAGTGAGGGTATAACACATGAAAGCCCCCAATCAGTGAGCGATCATCCCATAAGCGCACATCGTTCCGGCTCGTAGCCTGCCGCGCCGATCACTGTGACTCTTCGCCCCAGTCGAACCGCTGGTCGAACCGCTGGTCGAACCGCTGGTCGAACCGCTCTCCCATCACCGGCACGGCGGCGACGAGCTCGCGGGTGTAGGGGTCGCGCGGCATCGACAGCACGCCGTCGGTGTCGCCGGACTCGACGATCCGGCCGTGCCGCATCACGCTCACCGTGTCGCACACGTACCGCACGACGGCGAGGTTGTGCGAGATGAACAGGATGGTCAGGTCGAGCTCGGCCCGCAGCTCGCGCAGCAGGTTGAGCACGACGCCCTGGACCGAGACGTCGAGGGCGGAGGTGATCTCGTCGGCGATGATGACGTCGGGCTCGGCGGCCAGCGCGCGGGCGATCGTGACGCGCTGGCGCTGGCCGCCGGAGAAGGCCGCGGGCAGGTCTCCCGCGCGGGCCGGATCGAGGTGGACGCGCCGCAGGAGCTCCCCGACCCTGCGGGTCTTCTCCGCCCGTGTCGGGCGGCGCCCGCGGGCGCGCATGGCCTCCGCGATCGAGGCTCCGACGGGCATTCTCGGGTCGAGCGCCGAGAAGGGGTCCTGGAAGATCAGTTGCACGCGCCGCCGGGCGGTGCGGGCCGTGGCCGAGGAGCCGGCGATGTCGACGCCGTCGAGCCGGATCGTGCCCGCGACCGGGCGTACGAGCCCGACCGCGGCGGCCGCGAGGGTCGACTTGCCCGAGCCCGACTCCCCCACGAGCCCGTGGACCCCGCCCGAGGCGACGGTCAGATCCACCCCCTGGACGGCGAGGCGGGCGCCGGCGCCGTGCCCGTAGCGCACGGTCAGGTCCGTGTACTGGAGTGTGCTCACGCTCGGGCCTCCTCGGCGACGTCGCCGTCCCCGATGACGGGAAGCGGGCGGGAACGATCGGTCGTCATGTGCGGCACGCACGCCACCAGGGCCCGCGTGTACGGATGCGCGGCCTGCGCCAGGCCGCTCGCGGCGAGCTCCTCGACGATCTCCCCGTCCTTCATGACCAGGACCCGGTCGCAGAAGCCGCTCACGAGGGCGATGTCGTGGGAGATGAACAGGATGGCGCTCCCGGTCCGGCGTCGCGCCTCGTGGAGCACCCGCAGCACCTGACGCTGGACGGTCACGTCGAGGGCGGTCGTCGGCTCGTCGGCGATGATCAGGCGCGGCCGGCCCATGAGCCCCATCCCGAGCATCGCCCGCTGGCGCATCCCGCCGGACAGCTCATGGGGATACTGGCGGGCGCGCCGTTCCGGCTCCGTGATCCCGACCGACTCGAGCACGTCGCGGGCGCGGCGTCTCGCCTCCTTCCGCGGGACGCCGTCGTGGACCTCGCTCACCTCGGTGAGCTGCCGTTCGATGGTGAGGGAGGGGTTGAGCGACGTGAGCGGGTCCTGGAAGATCACCGCCAGCTCGAGCCCGAGCCTGCCGCGCTCGGCGGACGTGGGCGGCGAGGTCATGTCGATGTCCTGGAAACGCAGGGTCTCGGCGCCGACGTGGGCCTCTCCCGGCAGCAGGCCCGCGATCGCCATCGCGGTGACGGACTTGCCGGATCC
Organism: Nonomuraea sp. NPDC050643; assembly: GCF_040654715.1. Taxonomy (NCBI): domain Bacteria; kingdom Bacillati; phylum Actinomycetota; class Actinomycetes; order Streptosporangiales; family Streptosporangiaceae; genus Nonomuraea; species Nonomuraea sp. NPDC050643. Next base: position 133,513 of record NZ_JBFAIM010000009.1, read on the forward strand.
GGAGGCTCCGACGATGCCGACGGTCTCGCCGGGTGCGATCGTGAGGCTCACCCCGCGTACCCGCTCGACGAGCCCTCCGTCCGGACCGGGGAAGCTCACGCGCAGGTCCGCGGCCTCGACGACCGCCGCCGATCCGGCCCGTTCCGGGGCGCCCGGACGCCTCCGGGCACGCGCCCGGGGTGGCGGCAGGGCGCTCGACGCCGTCTCGCCCGTCAGTGAGCCGATGGAGTTCAGGATGAGGCCGGTCAGGACGATCGCGATGCCGGGGCCGAGCGCGACCATGGGGTTCACGTAGATGCGCGCGACGCCCTCGCGCAGCAGGCGTCCCCAGTCGAACTCGGGGGCCTGGACGCCCAGCCCCAGGAACGACAGCCCGGCGAACGACAGCAGCGCCGCGGAGGCGTGCGCGGCCGTGTTGACGAGCAGGGGCGGCAGGATGTTCGGGAGCACGTGCCGGACGATCACCCCCGCGTGCCCCACGCCGACGATCCTGGCCGCCCGTACGTAGTCCCGCCCGGTCACGGAGGACGCCAGCGTGTACGTCAGCCGCGCGACCGTGGGCACATCGGCGAACCCCACCGCCAGCATGGCGCCGCTCGCGCTCGCCCCCCAGATCACGGAGAAGAACAGGGTGAGCAGCAACCACGGGAACGACAGCAGGATGTCGATGAGCGCGGTCACCATCCGGCGCACGGGCCGCGGGAGCACGGTCGCGACGACGCCGAGCGTCGTCCCGCCGACGATCGCGATCGTCGTCGACCCGAGCGCCAGCAGCACCGACAGCCGGGTGGCGACGAGAACGCGGGCGAGGACGTCACGGCCCAGGTCGTCGGTCCCGAACGGATGCGCGCCGCTCGGCCCCTGACCCCGGTCGGCCACCGCCGTGAGGGCGGCGGCCGGTCCCCAGACGATCGGGGCGAACACGACGGCGAGCAGGAGCACGCACAGCGCGACGACGGTCACGATGCCTTGCGGGCTGAGCAGCCTCTGCCGGAAACCGGAGCGCACGGTGTCAGCCCTCCATGATCGACGAGCGGGGGTCCAGGCCGGACAGGGCCAGGTCGATGAGCAGGTTGAGGGCGAGGACCAGGAGCGCGTAGACGAGCACGACCCCCTGGATCATGGGATAGTCCTTCGCCGTGATGGACGCGACGATCGTCGAGCCGAGCCCGGGGATCACGAACACCGCCTCGATGAGCACGGTGCCGGCCACGAGCCCGGTGAGGATGAGCCCTCCGGACGCGAGGGCGGCGGTGATCATGTTCGGCAGCGCATGGCGCAGGTAGAGCAACCGGGCGGGCAGCCGTTTGCTCCGCGCGGTCGTCATGTACGGCGTGCCGAGGACCGCCAGCATCTCCACGTGGACGATCCGCGCGAGGTAGGCCATCGGCCCGATGGCCAGGGCGGCGGCCGGGAGCACGGCCTCCGCCGCGCCGCCCCACCCGGCCACGGGCAGGACGTTCATGGTGATGCCGAACAAGGCGATGAACCCGACGGCGAGCAGGAAGTTCGGGATCGCGATCAGCCCGCCGAGCAGCCAGGACACGACGCTGTGCAGCGAGCGGCGGCGCCCGCCCCACGCGGACACGGCCGTCGCGACACCGATGGGCACGGCGCCGAGCGCCGCGACCAGGAAGGCCAGGCCGGCGAGCGTGAGCGTCGTGGGGAACCGCTCGGCGAGCGTGGCCGACACCGGGCGGTGGGAGCGCAGCGAGATGCCGAGGTCGCCGCGGAGCAGGCCGGACAGGTAGTCGGCGAACTGCTGGAGCGCCGGCTTGTCCAGGCCCAGCTCCGCCCGCGTGCGCTGGACGAGCTCCGGGGTGGCGCTCGGCCCCAGGGCGGCGCGGACCGGGTCGCCCGGCACGAGGTGCACCACCAGGAACGTGGCCGCGACGACGACCCCGAGCGAGACCAGCGCCCGCCCGCTCCTGCGCAGCAGGAACGACGCGCGGGGCGACGGACGCCGTCCCGGGAGCGCGGGGCCCACCCGGGTCAGGTCGGCCGGAAGGGAGGCGGGGCCGGGAGCGGCGCCCGGAGGGATCGCCACGGTCTCACCCCAGCATCCGGATGGTGGTGGGCGCGACGAAGTTCGGCTGCTGCAGCTCCGCCCCGGACAGGAACGTCAGCAGTTCGTTGTCGGCGAGGGGGAACACGTCCGTGCGCTCGACCAGCTTCGCCTCGGCCTGCTGCCACAGGTCGCACGTCTGGTCGGCGGAGGCGCTGGAAGCCTGCTTCACCAGGGCGTCGTAGTCGGGGTTGTCGACGAACATGAAGTTGTTGCCCCCCTTGTCCGGCGTCGCGCCGGCGAAGAAGCCGCTCACCGTCACCGGGCCGCCCGGGGCGATCTGCACGAAGCCGGTGTCCCAGTCGAACGTCTGGAAGAGCTGCTCCGACCACGCGTTGGCGTCGTTGGCCGACAGCTCGGTCGTGATCCCGAGCTTGTCCCACGTCTGCTGGACCAGCTCAGCGGCGGAGGCGTGGGTCGCCGTGGCGGCGTCGTAGATGAACTTGACGGTCAGCGGCCTGCCGTCCTTGGCACGTTTCCCGTCGGCGCCGAGCTTCCATCCGGCCTGGTCGAGCAGGGACGCCGCCTTGGCCGGGTCGGTGGCGGGAAGCGTCCACTTCGGGCCGCCCTCGACGCACAGGAGCGGGTTCTTCACGACGAGGGACTTGGACTCGATCGCGGACCCGTCGCTCACCACGTTGCCGATCTCCTTGCGGTCGAGCGCCGTGACGAGGGCCTGGCGCACGAGCGGGTCGGAGGTCGGGCGTTCGGCACGTTCGTTGAACAGCATCTCCCCGACCGGGTTGCGCACGCCGACCGTCTTGAGCCGGGCCGCGCTGAGCCGCGCGCGGTCGGTTCCGGTGATCACCGCCGCGTTGATCTCGCCGGAGATCAGCAGGTTGGCCGCGGTGGCCTCGTCGGTGACGACACGGATCTCGAGGGCGTCCGGCAGCCCCGGCGTCTCGCTCGTGACGCCGTCGGGTCCCCAGGTGTACCCCTTCCGCCTGGTGTAGGTGTAGGTGGAGCCGGGGGTGGAGGCGGTCAGGGCGTACAGGCCGGTGCCGTCGGTGGTGGTCTTCAGGCCGTCGGGCTTCTTGAGGCCGGCCTGGCACACCATCTCGACCGTGCCCGTGTTGGCCAGCAGGAACGGGTCGTTGGTGCTGCTCGTGACGGTGAGCGTATTGCCCTCGGCCTTGGCGGTGAGCCCTTTGTGGATCTGGGTGCCGTAGTAGAAGGTCGCGTGGTCGGGGTCGGCGTGGTAGTTGATGTTCTCCGCCGCGGTCTGCGCCGTGAACGGGCTTCCGTCGGCGCAGGTGATGCCGTCGCGCAGGGTGTAGGTGATCTCCTTGTCGCCGGCCTTCCACTCCCCGGCCAACCAGGGCACGAACGTGCCGTCGGGGGTGGAGAACACGAGCGACTCGTAGGCGTAGCCGACCATCTCCCGCGCTGCGAGGGAGACGCCGGTCATCGGGACGAGGTGGCCGGGGTCGGCGGAGATCGCCTTGACGAAGGTGCCTCCGGAGACCGGCTGCCGGGCCAGCTCGCCGCCGCTCGGTGAGGTTCCGCACGCTGTGAGACCGGTCGCGGCCAAGACGACGGCAGCCATCGTCCTGAGGTGGTTGGTGTTCATGGGCGCTCTTTCATTTCGCGGGCCGGGGGGTGTGTCCGATCTGAGCCAGTGGTCCCGCCGCCTTGACGGCCACCTTGAGGGTGGGCTGCGCGGTGTAGGACACCGGTGTCTCCAGCACGTCGACGATCTCGACGCGGGCGGGGTCCGCGCCCGCCTGGATGGCCTTCTCGATCGCCGCGCGGCTCGTCTCCTCGATGGCGGCGGCGCGGTCCGCGAGGTCGCACAGCCGGTCCGCCCGGCCGCCCGCCAGCGCGATCGCCGCGCCGACCGCGTTCGCGACCGCGCCGAGCTCGGGCCGGACGACCTCGCTGGCGCCGAGGACCTGGTCGGGGACGAGGAAGCCGCCGCCGCCGACCACGACGAGGGGCAGCCCCGTGCGGCCGAGCGACATGCGCTCGACGGCCGACTCGATCCTGTCGTGGGCGACGGCCAGCGCGCCCTCGAGCGCCGCGAGCAGGGAGCGGTCCAACGGTGGGAGCCCCCGCCCGGCCAGGACGGTGGAACCCGTGGCCGCCGCGTCGGTGAGGGTGGGGGTCGAGCCGCCGAACAGCAGCGCCTCCTGCGCGATGCGGTAGCCGACCGAGTCGTTGCTCGGCGCCCCGGCCGCCACGTCCACGATCGTGCCGCCGCCGATGCCCAGGCTCAGGATGTCCGGCATGCGGAAGTTCGTACGCACGCCGCCGACCTCCCGGGGCATCGTCGACTCCCGGGGGAAGCGGCCGACGAGCACTCCGAGGTCGCTCGTGGTGCCCCCGACGTCGATGACGATGGCGTCGCCGGCCCCGGAGAGCGCCGCGGCGCCGCGGATCGAGTTCGCGGGGCCCGAGCCGATCGTGAGCACGGGATAGCGGGCGGCGTACTCGACGGCCATGAACGTGCCGTCGTTCTGCGCGAAGAACGTCGCGGCGTCGAGTCCGTGCTCGGCGACCACGGTCGTCAGCGCGGTCGTGATGTCGCGCGCGACGCCGTACAGGGCGGCGTTGAGCACGGTCGCGTTCTCGCGCTCCAGCAGGCCCAGCTCCCCGATCTCGTTGCTGAGCGAGATCGGCACGTCGATGCCCACGTGCTCCTGGACGAGCGCCTCCACCTCGAGCTCCTGCTCCGGGAAGGAGGGGCTGAAGATGCCGCACACCGCCACCGCGTCGAAGCGGCCCTCGAGCTTGTCGAGCGCGCGGCGGATGCCGTCCCGGTCGAGCTCGGCGATGGGGAATCCGTCCACGAGGTGCCCGCCGCCGGCCAGCACGGAGCCGACGAGGACGGTGTCGCGCAGGTCCGCGGGCCAGCCGGTGAGCGGAGGGTAGACGGTGGCGGCCGGCGCGCCGAGGCGGATCACGACGACGCGCCCGAGGTCGCGGCGGCGCACGATCGCGTTGGTGGCGTGCGTCGTGCCCAGCATCACGCGCGACACCGCGTCCCGGTCCGGGCCGAGGGCGTCGAGCACGGTGGCCAGGCTCGACCGGATGCCGCCGGTGACGTCCTGTGTGGTGGGGCTCTTGGTCCAGGCGATGACCTCGCCCGACGGGGAGATCACGACGGCGTCGGTGTTGGTGCCGCCGACGTCGATCCCGACGGACAGGTCGCGGTGGTCGTTCATCGGCGTCCTCCGTCGACGTCGGGGGCGAAGGGGGCGTAGTCGAGGTCGTATCCGAAGGCGCGCGGGCCCGTGAGCTCCAGGCCCCGCTCCGTCCGCCACAGGGGATCGCACGCCCAGGCCAAGACGCTGACCCGCTGGCCGAAGCGGAGCAGCTCGGTCGAGATGGCCTCGCCGGTTTCGGAGTCGACGATGGTGATGAGGTCGGGGACGCTCGCGACGACGACGCCGTCCTCGATGATCACCAGGTTCTCGTTCTGGATCTCCACCCGGATGAGGCGCCCGCGGTCGGGGCCGACGCCTTCGACCGTGACCGACCCCCGCGTGAATCCGCCCTCGGTGTTGCGATCGACGTCGATGATCTTGCCGGTGACGACGACCTCGGCGCCGAGCTCGTCCGACAGCGCCGCGATGGGGTCGGCCGCGGCGAGCAGGCGGCGGCCCACCTGGATCGCCCGGCTCACCGTCCCCTCGATGACCGCGCCGGGAGCGGTCTTGGCGGTGAGCACGTAGTGGGCGCCGAGCGAGATCCCCCCGCTGGCCACGGTCAGCGCGCGGGCGTGGCGTTCCAGCCAGGCGAGGTTGATCGTGCGCAGCAGGGAGACGTTCCCGACCGCGTCGCTCATGACGGCGAACTCGCTGGGGAGCCCGGCGACGTTCATCGAGATCATCGTGCCCTTGGGGAAGGCCCGTCCCATCCCGTCCGCGTCGAGGACCTTGAGGCCCAGCCGCGCCGCCCAGCCCACGGGCGCGACTCCGTTGCTGCCGCCGATCTCGGCCGCCATCACGGCCGTCATGGGCCGGCCGGTGAACCGCTCGACCTCGCGGACGATCGTGTCGGTCTGCCCCTCGGCGACCAGCATCTCGATGCCCACGGACGGCGCTCCGATGGCCGAGATCACGATCACGGCGTCCTCGTCGGTGAGGTCGTCCACCGATATGACGCTCACCGGGCCGTACTGGTCGATCGCCAGCTCCACGGCCAGTTGCTCGGTCTGCACGGCGCCTCCGCCACCGGTGCCGAATATGGCGGCGCCGGCCGCGAGCGCGGCGACGTCGGATCGGGCGATCGTGCGCACAGGCGCGTCCTCGCCCCGGGGATTCAGGTCCTGATCGGGCATGTCTTGAGGCTAGGGAGAGCGTTTCGGCACAACAATGTGCTGATGACCCAGAGAAACGCGCCAGACTGTGCTCATGAACCAGGTCAGCGTCGCGGGCATCGTCGCGCAGGGAGAGCGGCTGGGCCTCCGCTGCGTCGCGGGTGACCCCGAAGGCGTGGCGGTGTCCGGCGTGGAGATCGTCGCCAAGGACGAGCTGGGGGCGGCCTTTCCCGGGCGGCTCGTGATCGTGACCACGCCCCATGACGCGGTGCCGCGTCCCTACCAGGTCGACATCGCCATCCGGCGCGCCATCGCCGGGGAGTGCGCGGGGCTGGTGTTCATCGGCGACTTCCCGCTCGCCGAGACCTCCCGCGCGCTGGCCGACCGCGGTGGAATGCCGGTGCTGATGAGCACCGCGACGCCGTCCGAGCTCGCGGTGCTGATGGACCGGATGATCCGCGGCGGCGCCGAGGAGGTGCTGTCACGCGCCGAATTCGCGATCGCCCGTGCCACCGCGGCCGCCGCCACCGCGCCGGGCCGGCCGCTGGAGAGCATCCTCGAAGAGGTCGGCGCCGCCCTCGGCGTACGGCTCTCGCTCGTCCAGGACACCGGCGTGGCGTGGTCCGAGCCCGACGCGGTCTGCGTGGGCGAGGTGCCGATCGGACGGCTGACGGCCGACCGTGACGACGCGTCCGTCACCGTCGCCCTCCCGGCGATCGCCGCCATGCTCTCCCGGTGCCTCCAGCACGATCTGCAGGCGCGCTTCGGGCCCGTCCGCTCGCGGGCCGACCTCATCATCGAGCTCATCACCGCCGAGTCGTCGCGGCTCGACAGGCTCGCCGTCGAGGCGACCCGCGCGGGGCTGCCGGTGTCGCTCTCCCATGTGGTCGCCTGGCTGACCCCCACCCATCGCGGCGACGCGGGACGCCGCCCGCCCGCGGTGCTCGTCTCCTCCGTCGAACTGCACGCGCTCCAACTCGTCGAGAGCCGCGACGAGGTGTGGCACCTGACCATCTTCCACAACGACATCGTCATGGTCGCCTCCGAGGAGGCCGGAGCCCCCGACCACCAGCGGCGGCTGCGCGACGTGATGGAGTCCGTCATGGCCCACGCGCGTTCGGTGGCGGGCGACGAGTGGAGCTTCACCGCCGGGCTCGGCACCCCGCAGAGCGGCGCGGCCGGTCTGCGGCAGTCCGCGACGGAGGCGCGCGTCGCGGCCGAGGCGGCCGTGGCCGGCGGGCGGACGGGGCGCGTGGAGGTCACCGACGTCACAGGGCTGCGCCGGGTCCTGCTGGACTTCTACGCCTCCCCGCTGAGCCGGTCGCTGCTCGACGACATCCTGGCGCCGCTCAACGCGCTCGGGCCCGAGCGCGCGCTGATCGCCATGAAGACCCTGGTCGCCTATCTCGGCCACCGCAACTCGCTGGCGCGGGCGGGCGAGGAGCTGAACCTGCACCCCAACGCGGTCAACTACCGCGTCCGGCGCATCGAGCAGACCCTCGGGCTCGACCTCACCGAGCCGAACGCGCGGTTCGCGGTCGAGCTGGCCTGCCGGGTACGGCTCATCGCCGCGCAGCCCTGACAGGCGACCCGGGCGGAGCCGATGGTCACGGCCGGCAGACGCGCCGGATGAGCTCCTGCCAGCCGCGCGCGGTGCGCTCCTCGGTGCGGACGGCGTCCTCGATGAGCTCGGCCGCCGACAGGTAGAGCAGGAGGGGGGCCTCCAGGGCCGCGGTGAGCTGGATGGCCAGCACGTCGAGGTCGGCGACGTCGAGGGAGAGCTGCCTGAGCAGCATGCCGATGTGCATCCGGGACAGGACCATCTCCGTGCCGGCCGGCACGGGCTGGCGGCCGTCGACCGCGGCACGGACGATCTCGCGGTGTTCGATCAGGAACGCGGACCGGGCCTGCCCGTAGGCGATCAGGCGGTCGAGCGGCGGCGCGCCCGGGCCCAGCGGCGGCGGCCCGGACAGGATCCGCTCCTGGAAGACCCGCTCGTCGTCCTCGATCAGCGCCTGGAAGATCCCCGCCCGGGTGCCGAACCGGCGGTAGACCGTGCCCTTGCCCAGGCACGCGCGTTCGGCCAGCGCGTCCATGGTCAGTTTGTCGACGCCCTGCTCGGCGAGCATCTCGCGGGCCGTGGCCAGCAGTTGCCGCCGGTTGCGCACCGCGTCGGCACGCTCGGCGCGCGGCGCTCCCAGCAGGGGCAGGACGGGTCGATCCACAGCAGTCACCCTACAGCCGGAAATATAAACGGGGTAAAGTCCGGTTATGCTCACGTACAGCGCCATCGCCGACGGGCCACCCGGCTCGCCGGGGGCGCCATGTACCGATAGGGAGAGACACTGATGAGCCTGTTCCGCCTGGACGCCAGCATCCTGCCCGCCACCTCGGCCAGCGCCGAGCTCGCCGACCTGGTGCAGGCCGAATGGTCCGCCGCCCACCCCGGCGAGCCGGTCGTCCGCCGTCACCTGGGCACCGATCCACTGCCCGCCGAGGCCTGGACGCTCGTGACCACAGCCGGGTTCGCCCCCGAGGACCAGCGCACCCCGGCCCAGCGCGACGCCCTGACCCTGGCCGCCGGCCTGAAGGCGGAGCTGACCGACGCCGACGCCGTCCTGCTGGCCGTCCCGCTCTACAACTACGGCGTGTCCCAGCACTTCAAGACCTGGGTCGACCTGGTCATCGCCGCGGCCGGGCCGGCCTTCGAGGGCCTGCTGAAGGACAAGCCGACCGTGCTGGTCACCGTCCGCGGCGGCGGCTACGGACCCGGAACCCCGCGCGAGGGCTGGGACCACTCCACTCCCTACCTGCGGCGCGTCCTGGCCGACATGTGGCAGGCCGACCTCACCATCGTCGAACGCGAACTCACCCTGGCGGGCGTCAACCCCGCCCTCGACCACCTCAAGGACCTCGCCGCCCAGCGGCACGCCGAGGCCCGCGACGCCGCCCACCACACCGGCCGCACCCTGGCCGCCAAATAGGCGGTCGCGCCTCGCGGCGGCGTCGTCGTGGCCATGAGCGCTGGTCCGGCGGATCGAGCATGTCCGATTCGTACAAGCTTCCGCCGGACTGGCTGGATACGTTGAACAGCATGGTCATGAACATCGGTTCGCTGATCCGGCCAGGTCAGCCGGGATACGACGAGGGGCGGCTGGGACTCAACCGGGCGGTGGAGTCACGACCGGCGTACGTGGTCGAGGCGTCCGCCGACGAGGACGTGGTGGCCGCGGTACGGCTGGCCGCGGAACAACGGCTGCCCGTGGGAGTGCTGGCCACGGGCCACGGCTCGGCGGTCGCCGCCGATGACGCCGTCCTGGTCAACACGCGGCGGATGGACGGCGTCGAGGTCGACCCGGCCCGCGCCACGGCGTGGGTCGAGGCCGGGGCGCGCTGGCGGCAGGTGCTGGAGCGGGCCACGCCGCACGGGCTGGCCCCGCTGAACGGCTCAAGCCCCGACGTGGGCGCGGTCGGCTATCTGGTGGGCGGCGGCGCGGGGCTGCTGGGCCGCCGCTACGGCTTCGCCGCGGATCACGTACGGCGGCTGCGCCTGGTCACCGCCGACGGCCGTCTGCGTGAGGTGACGGCCGAGACCGACCCCGACCTGTTCTGGGCGGTACGCGGTGGCAAGGATAACTTCGGCCTGGTCGTGGGGATGGAAGTAGATCTGTTCCCCGTCCCGCGACTGTACGGGGGCGGGCTCTACTTCCCTGGCGAGGCCACCGCCGAGGTGCTGCACGCGTACGCCGATTGGAGCCGGCACGCGCCCGAAGAGATGGCCTCCTCCGTGCTCCTGGCGCGGACCCCCGACCTCCCCGAGGTGCCGGAGCCGCTGAGGGGGCGATTCGTCACCCACATCCGCATCGCCCACAGTGGCGACCCGGCGGACGGCGAACGCCTGGTGCGCCCGCTGCGCGACCTCGGCGGCGCCCTTCTGGACACGCTGCGGGACATGCCCTATGCCGAGGTAGGGACGATTCACCACGACCCCACCTCCGAACCGTACGTCGTCCATGACCGGAACCTGCTGCTGGGCGAGCTGACCGGCGACACCGTCGACACGATCGCCGCCCTGGCCGGACCCGGGGCGCCGTTCATCACCGAGTTGCGGCACTTCGGCGGCGCGTACGCCCGCCCGCCGCGGGTCCCCAACTGTGTCGGCGGGCGCGACGCGGCCTTCTCGCTCTTCACGGGCGCCCAGCCGCAGCCCGACACCTTACGGCGGCGCGATGACCTGCTGGCCCGGCTGCGCCCGTGGAACACCGGAGGAACCAACCTCAACTTCGCGGGCGTCGAGGACGCCGGCCCGGAACGCGTGCGCGCCGCCTACACCCCGGCCGACTTCGACCGGCTGACGGCCCTCAAGGCCCGCCACGACCCCGGCAACATGTTCCGGATCAACTTCAACATCCCGCCGAAGGAGTCAGCGACATGACCGCCACCGAAAAATCGGACCTCACCGACCTGGTCAACGTCGGCCGAGCCGTGGCCGGCCACTTCGCGGGCATCGGCATCACCAGGATCGCCCAGTTGGCGGACCGGGACCCGGTCGAGCTGTACGAGCTGATGTCGGCCGCCGCCGGCGAGCGGCTCGACCCGTGTCTCCTCGACACCGTCATGTCCGCCGTGGACCAGGCCGAAGGAAGACCCGCCCGCCCCTGGTGGCACTACACCCCTGAGCGCAAGCGCCTGCTGACCTCACCAGGGCAGGACCGGCGACCTGGCCGCTGAGCCGAAGCCGAAGAGGCCGCCCGCTGGGCCGGCGGCCCGGAGACCACCACGGCGCCGGCGCCCGGCCGATCGGCGGCGTCTCCGCCCTCGCTCATGACGGCACGATTCCGCGCCGGTCGTCACCCGGCCGGCATCCGGTCGTCCCGCGCACGACACGCTGAACGACGACCTCGACCGGCCCGCCAGGTAACAGCGGCGGCGGCCGGGCCATGACGGCTCAACCCGCTTCGGTGTGCCGGCGCGCCCGTCGTCGCCGCAAGCGGCCGAACAGCACCAGGACGATCGCCGCGGCCACCGCTCCCTGCACTCTGGGCGCGACGGCCGGTGACGCGGCCGCGTGGCGTGCCCTGGCGGTGAGGTCGCCGGTCCTGACCGTGGTGGCGAGGCCGGTGGCCTGGTGGCGCACCTGCGCGCCGCTCTGCCGGGCGGTGTGCACCGCTCGCTGCCAGGGACTCTGCCGGGCGTTCCGACGGCGCAGCCAGGCCGCGACGGCGACGGCGACGGCCGCGCCGGCGGCCGTGCCGGTGACCGCGGCGCCCCGGCGCATCGCCGGTGTGGTGTCGGAGGTGATCGCCCGGGCCTTGGCGGTGACGTCGCGGGTCATGATCCGGGCTTGCGCTCCGGCCCGCCGCGCCCTGGCGGCCAGGTTCGCCCTGACCTGCTGGGCCTGGTCCTTGGCGCGGGTCTTCACGTCGGCCTTGGTGGCCAGCGCCTCCACGGTGTCGGCCAGATGCTCGCGCGTCTGGACGATATCGGTACGCAGCTCCTCACGGGGATCGGTGTGCTCATCGTTACGAGGGGGCTCGGCCGTGGGCCGGTGCGATGGTCCGCTGATGGTCATCTTCGCGCACTCTCTCTGATCTCGATCCTGTCGCGCCTGGTGCCGTCGGGTGGCGGCGGCGGCGCGTGGGTGAGCTGTCTGCGACCTGCCCTCAATCACCTGCGATATGTGGCGGGCGCGATACCGCCCGCCCCGCTTCGCCACCCGTGCCGGGCGAAGCGGGGCGTGACAGGGCGTGGGCCGGTCTAGGGGCGCAGGAGCACCTTGATGGCGCGCCGCTCGTCCATGGCCGTGTACGCCTCGGCGGCCCGCTCGAGCGGCAGTTCGAGGTCGAACACCTTGCCGGGGTCGATCCGGCGGTCCCAGATCAGGTCGATGAGCTCCGGCAGGTACTGACGGACCGGGGCGGGGCCGCCGTGCAGGTGCACATGGGAGAAGAACAGCTCCTGGCCGGCGAGCTCGACGCCGTGGGCGACGCCCACGTAGCCGACATGCCCGCCGGGCCGCGTCGAACGGATGGCCTGCGTCATCGACTCCTGGGTGCCGACCGCCTCGATGACCGAGTGGGCGCCGAGTCCGCCGGTGAGGTCCTTGATCCGCGCCACGCCCTCGTCGCCGCGCTCGGTGACGATGTCGGTCGCGCCGAACTCGAGGGCGAGCTTCTGCCGCGGCTCGTGGCGGCTCATCGCGATGATCCGCTCGGCGCCGAACTGCCGGGCGGCCAGCACCGCCAGCAGCCCCACCGCGCCGTCGCCGACGACCGCGACCGTCTTGCCAGGCCCGGCCTGCGCCGCGGCGGCGCCGAACCAGCCGGTGCCCAGCACGTCGGAGGCGGCCAGGAGGCTCGGGACCAGGTCGTCGGAGGGGAGGTCCGGCGTGGCGACGAGCGTGCCGTCGGCGAGCGGGACGCGCAGCAGTTCGGCCTGGGCGCCGAGCGCGCCCACCGGCTCCCGGTGGACGCAGGAGGACTGGTAACCGGCCCGGCAGATCTCGCAGGTGTTGTCCGAGGCGAAGAAGGACCCGATCACGAACTGGCCGGGCCGGATCGTCCGCACCGCGCCGCCGACCTCCTCGACGATGCCCACGTACTCGTGGCCCATCGGGGACGGCCCCTCGACGGCCTCGACCCCGCGGTACGGCCACAGGTCCGACCCGCAGACGCAGGTCGCGGGCAGGCGGATGATCGCATCGGTCGGGGCGATGATCTTCGGGTCCGGGCGATCCTCCACCCGGACGTCACCGGGGGCGTGCATCACGGCACCGCGCATGATGGTTCTCCTTATGGGATACGAAAGGTCCAGGACACCTCACCGGCCGCTGACCAGGGAGTCCTTGATGAAAGGTGTACTGGCAGGGCATCCCACGACCAAGGCGGCGCGGCGTACGGTCGAAGGGTGAACAATCGCAAGGAGGCCCGCGAGTTCCTGGTCTCGCGGCGCGCCAAGATCACGCCGGAGCGGGCCGGGCTGCCCTCCGGCGGCAACCGCCGGGTCCCGGGGCTACGCCGCAGCGAGGTCGCCGCGCTGGCCGACGTGAGCATCGAGTACTACTCGAAGCTCGAGCGCGGCGCCCTGGCCGGAGTGTCGGCCGGCGTGCTCGACTCCATCGCCCGCGCGCTCCAGCTCGACGACGCCGAGCGGGCCCACCTGTTCAACCTGGCCCGCGCCGCCGAGGGGACCAGCGCGATCGTGCGGCCCCGGCGGCGTACGGCCAAGCGCTGGACCCCGCGCCGGAGCCTGCAGTGGACCCTCGACGCGATCACCGAAGGGCCCGCCTTCGTGAAGAACGCCCGGATGGACCTCCTGGCCGCCAACCGGCTCGCGCGGGCCTTCTACGCCGACGTCTACGCCGCTCCGGAGCGGCCGGCGAACCTGGCCCGGTTCACCTTCCTCGATCAGAACGCCCACCGGTTCTATCCGGACTGGGAGCTCTTCGCCGACACGTCCGTCGCCATCCTGCGTACCGAAGCGGGGCGCAACCCGTACGACAAGGAACTGCACGATCTGGTCGGCGAGCTGTCGACGCGCAGCGAGGAGTTCCGCAGGCGGTGGGGCGCGCACAACGTCCGCCATCACGGCACCGGCACGAAGACCTTCCACCACCGCGTCGTCGGCGACCTCACCCTCGCCTACGAGGGCCTGGAGATGACCGCCGAGCCCGGCCTCACCCTCACCATCTACACCGCCGAGCCCGGCTCGCCGTCGGAGGAGAGACTGCGCCTGCTCGCCTCCTGGGCGGCCTCCCTGGAGGCGGAGGTGTCCCCGCAGCCGCAGCCGGCCGACTGACGCGGGGAGCCGCCGCAGGTCACGTCCCTGAGTCGCGACTTCAACCCCCCGACGTCCTGGCGCGGCCGCCGGCCCGCGTCCATCCGCGCCTGGCTCACCGATAGCTGACGTGCGGCACGCCGCATCCTCCTTCGCTAGCGCGCGTCACGCTCCGCCGCCTCGGCGGCGTGCTTGATGTTCGCCAGGCGGCGATCCCACTCGGCGGCGAGCGCGGCCATCCATCGCGCCGTCGCGTCCAGGGCGGCCGGCCGCACCGCGTAGCGCACCTCGCGCCCGATCCGGCCGCCGGTGACCAGCCCGGCGGCGTTCAGGACGGCCAGGTGCTTGACGACCGCCTGACGTGTGACGGGCAGTTGCTCGGCCAGCGTCGTCGCGGTGGCCTCGCCCTGGGCGGCGAGCAGATCGAGCAACTGGCGCCGGGTCGGGTCGGCCAGCGCGACGAGGATGCTGTCGACCGCCTCGGCGGTGCCCCGGCCTTCGGCCATCACACCGACGGCTGTTCGGCGCGCTTCCTGAGCGCGTCGAGCTCCAGGGGCCAGCCGCCGGTGTTGTCCTTCACCGCCTGGCTGCGCTGCTCCTCGGACGCGGCCAGCGCGGCGAATCCGCTCTCGACGACGCGCAGCCGTGTCCGGGCGCCTTCCTGGGTCAGCGTGAACTCCACCAGCGTGGAGTTGCCCTCCTGGAGTTCCTGCCCCGGGAACGCGCTGGCCCAGCGGTAGGCCACGTAGGTGGGCGGCTCGACCTTCTCCACGCGCACCGGGAACTCGCCGTATTCGGCGTTCTTGGCCACGATCGACTCTCCTTCCCTGGCCACGGTGCCGGGCAGGCTCTCTTTGTCCGCCACCCAGAACCCGGGCTGGGTCACCAGCGACCAGACCCGCTCCAGGGACGCCGCGATCAGGGTTTCGCGCTCGATCCGATCCTCACTCATGAGGAGGCTCCTTCGCTTCCGTCGTTGGATGTGCAACCCCAGACTTGCACATCACCCACCCAGGCGCAACCCGAGAGTTGCGCATGGATCGACCGGCACCGACAGGCCACCCCACCCCCGTCAAATCGGCACATTCACCGAATACGCCTTCTCGCGCGACGGCCGGGCCATTATTCTCGACGCCTCCACATTATTGCCATAAATTCTCCATAAGCTCGCCACACAATCTTCCGACCTGCCCGAACATCCAACCAAATCGCCCTTGAAATATAGCTTCGTTGGCGATTTGACCACCGTTTCAGAAATTTGTCCAGATCTTGTAAAAGCGAATTGCGGCCACTTACCCTCCAGGTGATCAAATCACTTTCTCTCTTTTCCTGGAGGCACCACTTGCGTCGATTAGCGCTCCCCGCCGCCTTCGCGGCGATGCTTCTCCCCTTCCTCGCCCCGCATGCCTCCGCCACCGCGCTCGACGAACCGCCGCTGGCCGACGTCCAGGAGATCGGCCCCGGCCAGTACTCCGCCGAGACCAAGACCTTCAAGCTCACCGAGCTGGACGTGTCGGCGGGCGCGATCAACCGCAGGCACGGTGTGGCCATGACCGGCGGCGATCTGGCCCGGCCGCAGTCGGCCCCGGCCACCCGCCCCGAACTGGGCGTCTTCGGGCCGAGCTGGCAGGCCGAGTTCGTCGGCGGCCAGATCAACCGGAAGCTGGAGAACCAGAACGGCACCCTCGTCGTCACCGAACTCGACGAGGGGACGTCCACCGGCTACCCCCTGAAGAGCAGCGTCTCCTTCCCCGACGGCGGCGGCGTCCAGACGTACGAGTCCGCCGACGGATCCAAGATCACCGAAACCACCAAGTGGGACGCGGCCGTCGGAGCGATGCGCACCACGACGACCGAGACGGTCGTGATGGATCCGGGCCCCCAGGAGGCGGGCGACGACACCTTCACCAACGCCGACGGCACCCCCGTCAGCAGCGGCGACCTCGAACTCACCTACACCTGGTCGCGGCAGTCCGGAGCGCCGAGCGCCGACCCCTGGCGGGTGACCAGCGTGGGCACCGCCGCCTTCGGCAAGTCCACGATCACCTATGACGCCCAGGGCCGGATCAGCACCGTCGGGGAGCCGGCGGGCGCCGACATCCCCGCGACCGTCACCCGGTTCACCTACGCCACGACCACCACGGCCACCGGCACCTCTTCAGGCGACTTCGCGGGACGGCTCAAGGAGGTCACCGTCGCCTACGGAACCGGGACGGCGCAGCCCGAGTCCCGCTACGCCTACGACGTGAACGGCCTGCTGCGCACCGTGACCGACCCCAGTGTCGGCGCCACCCAGGCGACCTACGCCTACGACCCGGTGGGACGCCTGTCGTCGATCGACTCCGTCAGCAACGGCGGCTGGGCGCTCAGCTTCCCGGCGGGCGTCGCCGCTCCCCAGGTGACCGCCACCGGCACCGACATGCCCGCCAACGGCGGGACGACCGAGGGCGCCGCCGGGCTCGACGACCCCGACGCGACCGAGCCGCCGGCCAGTGACTTCCTGCCGGACGGCGTGGACCCCCCGCAGTCCTACCCGACCAAGTGCAACACGGCCAAGACGTGGATGTGGTACACCAAGTCGGGCTGCTCGGCCTGGGCCTTCCACGGCGGCAAGTGGCGCAAACCCGGCTGGAAGCGGACCGCCAGCGGCTTCAACGTCAGGGGCATCGCCTACGACCACTGCACGAGCTCGCCGGACCGCCCGCACAACTTCGACTTCCGGCCGGCCTGTGACTCCCACGACTACGGGTACGGCCTGATGGCCAACCAGAAGAAGAAGTACAAGTACTACCTCACCCGTACGTATGCGCGAAAGCTCGACGTGGACAACCGGTTCTACGTCACCCTGCGCGACAAGGTGTGCGGCGGCTACAACTTCCTGGTACGGCCCGTCTGCAAGGGCTGGGCGAAGGTGTACTACAAGGCCGTCAAGAAGTACGGCACGCCCTGAGAACGGCGCGAGCGTGATGTGACACCCGCGCTCTGACCTCCTCGGGACGATCTTCAGGCCGGATGGCGGCATCAGCGCCGTCCGGCCACCCTCTTCATGCCTGCGTCGTTTCCCCTGCACCTCTTTCATGAAGGCGCGGTACGTCATGAGATTGCCATTCTTATCCTGTGTCATCGTGGCACTGGCGGCCACGGTGCTCACGACCACTCCGGCCCACGCGGCAGTGGCCCCTCCAACGACCTCTCCGGCGACCTCTCCGGCGAAGACCAAACCAACCCCGGCGACGTCTCCGAAAGCGACCATTTCAACCGATCAGCAGACCACGTCGACGACCCCCTGGATCGAGCCCCAGCTCGGCGCGCGGGTGGCCGCCGCGGGCAAGATCAGGGTGAACGTCCTCAGCAAGACCCGGGCCGACCTGCCGGACGCGGCCTCCAGCGGCCAGGTCGTCCAGCAGTTGTCCCGCTTCCCCCTGGTCACCCTGCACGTCGACCAGGCCGGACTGGACCGGCTGGCCAAGCTGCCCAGCGTGGTGAGCGTGACCGAGGACCGGCCGGTGCCGCCGGTGCTGGCCCAGAGCGTCCCGCTGATCGGCGCGGACAAGACCAGGGAGGCGGGCAAGACGGGCGCCGGCAGCGTGGTGGCCATCCTGGACACCGGCGTCGCGGTCAACCACCCCTTCCTCCAGGAGCGGGTGCTGGACGAGGCCTGCTTCTCCCCCATCGACGCCGTCTACTCCGCCACCAGCCTGTGCCCCGACGGCACCCCCGAGCAGGAGGGCCCCGGCGCCGCCGACACCGACCAGGGCCCCTGCGCCGACCCCGCGCTCGACTGCGACCACGGCACCCACGTGGCCGGGATCGCGGCCGGTGACGGCGAGGGCGTGACCGGTGCCCCGCCGGCCGGCGTCGCGCCCGGCGCCGAGGTCGTCGCCATCCAGGTGTTCAGCATGTTCACCTCCGAGGACCTGTGCGGCGTGGGCGCCGCCCCGTGCGTGCTCAGCTTCACCAGCGCCCAGCTCGCCGGCCTGGAGAAGGTGCTGGAGCTGAAGGAGGAGGGGGTGCCGCTGGTGGCCGCCAACCTCAGCCTGGGCGGCGGCCAGTACACCGTCGCCTGTGACGGCGACCCGCGCAAGGCGGTCATCGACACCCTGCGCGCCGCCGGCGTGGCCACCGTGGTCGCGGCCGGCAACGACGGTTACGGCGCCGCCGTGGCCGCCCCCGCCTGCGTGTCCTCGGCCATCACCGTCGGCGCCACCACCGACCAGGACGGCGTGGCCGCCTTCAGCAACCGCGGCGCGCTGCTGGACCTCTTCGCCCCCGGCGTGTCCATCGTCTCCTCCGTCCCCGGCGGCCAGTGGGCCTCCTTGAACGGCACCTCGATGGCCGCCCCGCACGTCACCGGCGCGCTGGCCGTGCTGAGCCAGGCACTGCCGGACGCCTCGCTGGCCCAGCTCGAAGCCGCGTTGAAGACCACCGGCAAGGCCATCGCCTACAACGGCGTGACCACCCCCCGCATCCAGGTCGACACCGCCGTACTGGGCAAGGCTCCCGACCCCGGCGCCTGGACCACCCCGTACTTCGAGAACATGAAGGACACCGCGATCCCCGACCACGGGACCGTGTCGTCCTCCATCGCGGTCAGCGGCCTGCTCGGCAGCGCGCCCGCCACCACCGAGGTGTACGTCGACATCCACCACACCTGGCGCGGCGAGCTGAAGATCGACCTGATCGCGCCGGACGGCAAGGTCTATCCGTTGCAGGCCAACGATCCCAACGACAGCGCCGACATCCTGCATGAGACGTACCAGGTGAACGCCAGCGCCTCCACGGCCAACGGCACCTGGAAGCTGCGCGTGCAGGACGTCGAATGGCTCGACACCGGTTACATCGACGGCTGGTGGATCCGGATGCCGTGTTTCGGCAACTGGGACGACACCGCCGTTCCCGACCCCGGCTCCGCCGAGTCCAGCATCGTCCTGGCCTGGATCAACGGCAACGCCCCCACGCGCTCCCGGGTCCACGTCGAGATCGAGCACACCTGGCGCGGCGACCTGAAGCTCGACCTGGTCGCCCCGGACGGCAAGGTGTACGCGCTGCGCGCCGCCGATCCCAAGGACGGCACCGACAACATCAACGAGAGTTATTGGGTGAACGCCAGCGCCTCACCGGCCAGCGGCACCTGGCGACTCCGCGTGGAGGATCTCGCCAAGGGCGACAAGGGCTTCATCAACGGATGGACCCTGACGCTGTAACGCCTCCGCAGGACGGCCGCCCGCGCACCTCGCCACGGGCGGCCGTTCCCGCATCGGCACTGCGGGTGTCAGGCCCGGCGGAGGAGGGCCGCCGCCGCCTCGGTGTTCTCGACGAGGTCGAGGCGGCCCCAGCGGATGGGCCAGGAGAAGCGGCGGTCGACGGTCCAGGCGAGGACGGCGTCGAGGTCGGCGAGGCGGTCCCCGTCGGCGACCACGAGGGCCGCGGCGGGCCCGACGGCAGGGCCGGCGATGGCGCACCATGAGGAGTCCGCCAGCGGGAAGGCGTCCGCCTGGAACATCCCGTGCAGGGTCGCGAAATCGTCGTCGAGCGGGCTCCGCTCGGTGTCGAAGTAGCGGCCGAACACGAAGTCGCCGAGGACGGCGCCGGTGCGGGCGCCGACGAAGCGGAGTGTCTCCTCGCCGATCAGCGCGAGCACGTCGCCCGCGCCCCACAGCACCCCCTCCGTTCCCTCCGGCGCGTCGATCGAGGCGACCCTGGCCGGTTCGCCGCCCAGAGACCACACCTCCACCTGCCCGCCGGCGGTCAGGCACGCGCCGAACTCCCCCGCCGGCTCCCAGGCCCAGGGGCGCTGCAGGCCGTCGTAGAAGTACCGGCCGATGCGCTCTGTGGTGGCGATGGGCAGGTGGTACCGGTGACCGCCGTGCTCGTCGTAGATGTCGGCGCCGCCACCCTTCTCCACCACGACGGCCAGCCGGGCCTCGGCGCCGCGCATCCCCCAGTGGAGCGCCCCCTCGGCCTGGACCGCGGGCTCGCCCACCGGCACGCCGGTGCCGGCGTCGAAGACGGTCAGCCGGCGTGGGCGGCCCGGTGTCAGGGCCGCGGCCAGCCGGTCGTCCGGGCTCCACGCGACGGGGCCGGCGGTCAGCGCGAGCCAGCGCATCCGTCCGCCAGGAAGGTCCACCACGGCGGCCCACGGCTCGCTGTCCCCGAGCAGCCGCCGGCCGTCGCGGGACCACCGCACCCGGCGGAAGCCGAACTCGTCGCGCTTGAGCCGCTCCTTCATCTCCTCCGGCAGCGGATCGGTCAGCATGCCGGGCTCGGGACCCCGGTTGTGGAGGCGATAGTCGTTGTAGAAGACCTTGCCCTCGTCCAGTGCCGCGACGCAGCCCATCATCTCGTGCTGGCTGCCCATCGAGATGTAGGCGCTGCGACCGTCGGGGGCCAGGGCGAAGGTGGCCGCGGCGTCGTAGCCGTCCGTCACGTCCGCCGACCCGTACGGGTTGGCGCGGGCGGCGAACGGGTCCCACACGCCCACCTGGTTGGTGCAGAACGCCAGCGCGATCCGGGTGCCGTCCGCCGACCACTGCACGGTGTCACGGTGTCCGGACCAGCCGACGCCGTACGGGATGTCGAGCCCGTTGACGAGGCGGCCGGTGGCCATCTCCCACACCTGCAGGGGGCCGGTGCCGTCGTAGTCGCCCTTCGAGGTGCCCCGGCCCGTGGCCAGATAGCGGCCGCACGGGCTGAGCGCGTAGTCCCGGAGTTCGCCGCCGAACGTGGGGTAAGGGTGGCGCAGCCGCGCACCGCGCTCACGAAGGCGCTCGGTGGCCAGCTCGTGCGCGGCGGTGACGCCATGCCACTCCTCCACCGCGGCCAGCAGCGCACGCAGGGGAGGCAGGTCCCGCTCCGGCTCGAATGCCGACCAGTCGGCGTCCTCCAGCAGGGCGAGCAGGGCCGGGGGCTCGTCACGTGCCGCCTCCAGCGCGGCGGGCTCGGGGAAGGCCCCGGACCCGCCGGACCTGCGGCGCCGGACGGCCAGCAGGGCCTGCAGCTCCTCCCCGGGCAGCACCGGCACGCCCAGCCGCTCCGCCATGCGGACCCGCTCGTTCGGGTAGCCGCCGTCGTGCCCGTCGAACACGACGTCCACGGACCGCGACACCTCGTCCACCACGTCGGCCCCGGCCCCCTGGAGCCGCAGCCTCAGCTTCGCGGCCGACTCGGTGCGGTAACCGCCCGCCAGGACGACGGTCCTGCCTCGAAGATCCATGGCTAGGAAGGATAGGGGCCCGAGCGGCCGGCCGGAAGCGTTCACCGCCGCCCGGCTCGGCTCCCGCGGATCAGGGGAGCGACTCGATCTGCAGGTCGGGTGAGATCTGCAGGAGGTCGGCGCCACGGTCGGTGACGAGCGGCCAGCCGTACTGGAGCCCGCACCAGGCGGTGTGCGCGAGAGCGGGGTCGGTGGCGCCGACGTCGGCGATCTCGTGTGCCTTCTCGCGGTCGTCGATCAGGTCGAGCTCCACGCCGGGGCTGGTGGTGAGGAGCATCAGCGTCCAGCGGAGGTCCTGCGGGATGTCGGCGAGCGCCTGGATGTAGGCGGTGACAGGGATGAGGAGCGTGTTGGCTCCGGAGGCCAGCGCGAGTTCGATCAGCGTTCTGGCGTAGATGCTCTTCCCGGTGGCCGCCTGGGCCAGCGCGGACGTGTCGAGGATGCGGCCGGAGGGGCCGAACGTGTGGGGGGCGGGCACGGGCGGCGGGTCAGGAGGCGGCTTGGTGCCGGGTGGCGGCGAGGAGCTGGGCGGCGCGGTCGGGGTCGATCCCCAGGGAGGCCGCGGCGCGCTCCACGTGCTCGGCCGAGGGCTCGCCCCAGGCGTCGCGAAGTCTGGTGAGCACGGACTGGCGCTGGATGCGCTCGGTCACGGCTCGGCGGACGACCTCCGCCATGGCCACGCCTTCGGCGGCGGCTTGGAGGCGGAGCTGCTCGGTCTCTTCGTCGCTGAAGCGCACGGTCATGGCCATGCGCCCACCATACTGCCAGAGCGGTATCACACACCATCGCTCGCGGTATCGGGTACGGCGTCCTCCCGGCATGGAGGCTAGATGGGCAGTTTGTCGAGGATGGCGGCCACCTCCACCGCCCGGTACAGGAACCCCACGTGCGTCGTGTCGAGGGTGTGGACGTCGTACGGGTTGCCGGGGGTCAGGGCGTCCGCCTCCGCGATCAGCCTGTCCTGCATGGCCACCGGGAGGGACCGGTCGCCGGTGAGGCGGATGTAGGTGCGGGCGATCGTGCCCCAGGTGCCGGCGTGGGCGCGGGCGTCGGACGTCATCACCGCGATGGACTCGTCCGGCTGCAGGATGTTGAGGAAGGCCCGGAACTGCTCGTCGGTGGTGTCCGCCATGATCGCCGCCTTGAGCCCGGTGAGCAGCGCCCGGTCGGCCGTACGGTAGTTGGCCCGGCCGGCCCCGAGCCGGGCGGGGTCTCCGACGTTCAGGGCGGCCAGCGAGGGCAGGAGGCTGAGCCCGAACTCGGGCTCCCGCATGTATTCGATGGGGTTCGCCCGCTCGACACACGACCACGCCGAGATGTACACGAGCCGATCCACCAGCTCAGGGATCGTGTTGCCCACCCCGGTGATGGCCGTGCCGCCGAGGCTGGCGCCCACCAGCACCACCGGCCCGTGCTCCGCCACGCGGCGGACGACGTCGACGACGAGGTCGACGTTGTCCCGCAGGGTGACCCCGGCCAGCGTCGACGGCTCCGCCGCCCACGCGTCGAGGTTTTGCGGGGCCTGGTAGGCGAGCGGGTATTGCGCGTCGAGGCCGTGCCCGGGCAGGTCGACGGCGAAGCTGCGGTGGCCGAGCAGCGCGAGTTCGCGCTGAAGGGGCGCCCACATGAACGAGCTGGTGCCGGAGCCGTGGACCAGCACGAACGTGGGAGCGGCGGTCGATGGGCCGGCGGAGCGCACCGCCTCAGACGGTCCGTAGCCGGGCGAACACGTAAGCCATGATCGAGACACTATCAGGCGACGACGCTCACGAATCCGACCGGTTCAGCGCGGGGTGGGACCCCGTGGACGGTCGCGGCGCGCCAAGGGTGCCCGAACGCGCCGCCGGCGTGGGTGACGTCCTTCGGGACGGGCCGGATCGACGCGGCGCGGCCAGGAGGAGCCAGATCACGAACGTGGCCGCGACGCAGAGCAGGGCCACGGACCACAGGACGACGCGCCAGGCCTCGGTGAACTGGACGGCTAGCAGGAGCCGGTCGGGGCCGGACAGGTCGCCGGCGGCGACCCGCGCGGCGGAGGCGGCGCCGCCGGTCCTGGCCTGGAGCAAATTCGTCAGGGCGGTGCCGAACAGGGTGGTGACCAGTGTGGCGCCGCCCGCGCGGACGGTGTTGAGCAGGCCGGTGGCCATGCCGATCCGGTCGGCCCCCACCCGGTTGATCGCCTGGGCGTCGCTGGTGCCGATCACCAGGCCCATGCCGATCCCGATCGTGGCCAGCGGGCCGAGCAGCCCGGGGGCGCCGATGCCGGGGCGCATCGTGGTGAGCCAGGCGTTGCCGGCCGCGATCAGGAGCAGGCTCACGGTGACGAGGATCCGGGGCGGCAGGCCGCGGTTCACCAGCCGGGCTCCGACCGGGGGCATGAGCAGGACCGGCGTGGTCAGCATCAGCATGGTGAGGCCCGCGCCCTGGGCGGTGGAGCCGTTCACACCTTGCAGGTAGGTGGGGAGGAACGCGGTGATCCCGGCCGGACCGGCGGCGATGAGGAGCGAGGCCAGGCACCACGCCACGAACCCGCGGTCGCGGAGCAGGCCGAGGTCCAGCACGGGATGCGGGCTGCGGCGTTCGATCAGGACGAACGTGACGAGCAGGGCCGGCCCGGCGGCGAGCGGGACGAGCACCTGCGCGCCGGCCCATCCGGCCTCGGTGGCCTGGTTGACGCCGAACATCGCCAGCGCGAGAGCGCCGATGAGCGTCGCCGCGCCCGGGAGGTCCACCCGCGGCCGGTCGGCCGCCCGTGACTCGGCCATGAACGCCGCGCCCGCCCAGATGAGCAGGCCCAGGGCGGCGAAGACGGCGAAGGTGACGCGCCAGCCGAGCGCGCCCACCAGCGTTCCTGACAGGGTCGGGCCGATCGCCATGCCCACTCCGGCCGTGGTGCCCATCGCGGCGTACGCCCGGGAGCGGGCCTGCCCGGTGAAGGTGGCGCCCAGGATCGCGCCGCCCGCGGCCATCACGCCGGCGGCGCCGATGCCGGCCAGCGTGCGGGCCGCGTCCAGCAGCAGGATGTCGGTGGCGGCGGCACTGGCCGCGGCCGCGGCGGTGTAGAGGAGCGCCCCGGCGGCGAAGACGCGGCGGCGGCCGTACAGGTCGCCGAGCGAGCCGGCGACCAGCATGACCGAGGCGGCGGCCAGGAAGTAGCCGATGACCACCCATTGCCGGGCCGCGCCCGAGGCCCGCAGGTCGGCGCCTATGCGCGGCAGCGCGACCGTCGTGCCCGACATCAGCATGGGCAGGACGAGGAAGCCCAGCAGCACGGCGGCCATCGTCACGGCGGGACGCCCTCGACGTCCCGCCGGTGGTGGAACAGGGGCTACCCTCATGGCGGACTCCTTCTCCTACGCGAGCGCCGGCGTGCCGTCGCGCAGCGGCCTGAGGGCGCGGGACCAGGCCAGGACCTCGTCGAACAGTTCGTTGAGCGTGGGCTCCTGGTGCGGGCCGGGGACGATCACGCCGGGCTCGGCCGGGTCGGAGATCTCGAAGTCGGTGAAAACCGACAGCGCGACCTGGGTGCGCACGTTGGCGACCTGGAGCTCGGTCATGATCAGCCGCAGGTGCTCCACCGCGCGGGTGCCGCCGTGCACGCCGTGGCTGACGAACCCGGCCGCCTTGTTGCCCCACTCGGCGAACAGGAAGTCGATCGCGTTCTTCAGCGCGGCGGGGACGGAGTGGTTGTACTCCGGGGTGACGAAGACGAACCCGTCGAACGAGGCGACCGTCTCGGCCCAGCGGAGGGTGTGCGGGTGGCGGTAGTCGCCGAAGAGGGCGGGCACCGGCTCGTCCAGCACCGGCAGCCCCTGCTCGGCGAGGTCGACGACCTCGAAGGCGGCCTCGCCCGCCGCGACCGCCGGATGGCGCCCGGCGACCTCGGCGACCCAGCGGGCCACGACCGCGGAGCGGCGGCTGGGACGGGTGCTGCCGACGACGATGGCGATACGGATCATCTGTCTCCTCCTCAATGCGCACCGTTGTGGTGCCACGCAGGGTAAAGTACAACGTGCATGGCAACTTGTAAAACGATGACTGTAATTCATCCGAAAGGCAGCCCATGAGCAGCGGAAACACGGCCAAGCCCCGCCCTCGGGGCGGGCTCGCCGACAAACGGCGGGCGATTCTCGCCGGCGCCCTGACGGTGTTCGCCCGCGACGGCTACAGCCGCGCCAGCATCGACGCGATCGCCGCCACCGCCGGGGTGTCCACGCGTACCATCTACAACCACTTCACCGACAAGACCGAGCTCTTCCGGAGCGTCATCCAGGAGAGCGCCACCCGGGCCGCCGAGGCGCAGATCGCCGTCATCGACCGCCATCTCCGCAAGGTGACCGACCTCGAGGCCGACCTCGTCGAGTTCGGCCGCGCCCTCGCCGAGCCGACGGCCGCCGAGCACACCGAGCACTTCTCCCTGGTTCGCCAGATCAACGCCGAGGCCGGCCACATCCCTCAGGCCGTCGTGGACGCCTGGCAGGAGACCGGGCCGCGGCGGGTCCGCCGCGAGCTCGCCGGGCACCTGCGCCGGTGGGCCGAGGAGGGCCTGCTGCGCGTCGCGGACCCCGAGCGGGCGGCGCTGCACCTCATGCTGCTGATCTCGGCGAGCGGCGCCTCCCACCCGGCGGTCGCCACCGGGCAGGAGATCGACGCGATGGTCACCTCCGGCGTCCACGCCTTCCTGTACGGCTACCGCGCCTGACGCCGTAATTTCACGACGGTTATTAACGGCGACCACGCAATCCGTTCAAGAACATTTATCCATTACTCTCCAGAAAGGACCGTGTCAACCGCTGCCGACGACCGGAAAGGGCCATTGACCACCGACCGCAGGAAGAGTTCTATGAGTTTTACGAGGCCCGGCCGCAACATTCACGGCCCGCACGCGGCCTTCTGTCGGCGTTTCTCATTTCCGGTCAACTCCTTGAAGGAGCGGCAGTGGATCCTGCGGACATTCGGAACGCCAGGCCGGCACTCGCGTTCGGGGCGCTCAACGTGTCCGGGTCGGGGCGGTTGAACAGCGCGGGCTTCGAACCCATCGCCCAGGCGACCGCCCAGCGGCCACACCGTGACGCCGACCGTGCGCGGGGACCGTCCGGCGAAGCAGTGGGCGTCGTCGAATTCAGCAATGCGATCCGCGCGGGAATGGACGCCGACGCCGCCTATGACGACCAGGGCATCGGGAAAGTTGTGGACGCGCTTATTCCCGCGGCCGATCGCAACGGCGACGGCATCATCAGTCAAGATGACCGTCTGGCCTTCTATGAGGAAACGACGACGGCTCCGACTCGCTCAGCCGGCCCACCCCCGACACCCCAAGGAGGCCGCCATGGCCCACGACAGCACCGAACGGAAGTTCACCATCCTGTTCGACTGGTTCGACCACACCGACGACGGCTGGCTCACCCGTGACGACTTCGAGCAGATGGGGAACGTGTTCGCCGCGGTGGCGCCCGAAGGCGACGAGGAGACCAGGAACGCGCTGCGTGAGGCGTTCATGCTCTGGTGGGACACCCTGCTCGACGCCCGCGCCACGGACTCCCTGCAACGCGTCGGGCCGCAGCAGTTCATCACCGCCATGCGCTCCCGCATCGCCCCCGATCCGAAGACCGTCGAGCGCTTGGTGATGCCCATCATCGACGCCCTCATGCGCGCCCTGGACACCGACCGCAGCGGCATGCTCACCCTCGACGAGTACGTCCGCATGTACGACGCCCTCGGCATCGACCCGGCCATCAGCGAGCCGGCGTTCCGGCGGCTGGACCGCAACGGCAGCGGCACCATCACCCACGACGAGTTCCGCACCGCCATCGAGGAGTTCTACCTCGGCACCGACACCGAGGCGCCCGGCAACTGGCTGCTCGGCTCACCCCTGCCGCCCGGCTGACGAGGATCACCGATGAGCACTCGGTTCGACGCGCTCGCGCAGTTGTACGAGGAGAGTTTCGAGCTGCCCTGGCGCCGTGACCTGGAGTCGTACACGGTGCTGGGGCTGCTCGGCGACCTGGCCGGCGCCTCCGTGCTGGACCTCGGCTGTGGCTCCGGCGACTACTGCCGGGCGCTGAGACGAGCCGGAGCCGGCCGGGTGGTGGGGTATGACACCTCCGAAGGCATGATCGAACACGCCTCCCGCCGCGAGTCCCGGGAGGCGCTGGGCATCGAGTACACCACCACGCCGCCGCCGGCCGGCTCGTTCGACGTGGTCCTCGGCGTCTACGTGCTGCCCTACGCCGAGGACTACCGGGCGCTGACGGAGCTGTGCGCGCTGGCGGGCCGCGCGCTGCGCGACGGCGGCCGGTTCGTGACGCTGCCGGTCAACCCGGACTTCGACCCCAGGCCCGACTACTACGCCCGCTACGGCTTCCGGCTGTACGACGCCGAACCCCGCTCGGACGCCTCACGGGTCACCCTGGAGTTGGTCTTCAGCGCGTACCACGAGGTCGTCACCGCCCGCCACTGGAGCCGGCCCACCCTGGTCAAGGCACTGACCGAGGCCGGATTCACCGGCATCGACTGGCCCGGCTACCGCGTGTCGCCCGACGGGCGGGGGACGCACGGCCCCGACTTCTGGTCCCCCTATCTGCACCGCCCGCACGCCGCCCTCATCACCGCCGTGTCGTCCTGACCCCCGCCGCGCGCCGGCCGGAGAGGGGGTTCACGCCGGTTCGGCCGGGCGCCGCGTTCCCGGCGCGGGCGGGGTCAGCGAGAGCGGAGAGCGGGTCATCGCCGATGCGGGGCCCGCCCCTGCCGAGGCGCCCGACCCGCAGATGCCGGAGGCGTTCGAGGCGGGCCTCGCGGCGGAGTCGTTCGACGAGGCGGACCGCGCCGCGGTGGAGTCCCACGACAGTGTCGGCTACCTGTTGTCCGCGCCGATGATGCGCGAACTGGCGGCCGACACCTCGCGCCGGCTGCTCGCGGCGACGGCCGCTCTGCTGCGGTCCGGCGCCACCGCCGTGAAGAACGAGAGCAGCGGGATCGCCCACGGCCGGGAGCGCTGGCTCGCGCTGGCCGGCCGCGCGGCCGACGCCAAGGACGAGGACCTGGCCGGTGCGCTGGTCGCCGCCTGGGTGCAGCGGCCGATCTACGACGGTCAGGTGCTCTACAGCTGCGGCATGCACCTGCTGGGCGCGCCTGAGGTCGAGATCGAGGTCGACCAGGAGGAGCTGACCGAGGACGGCGTACCCGATCTGGTCCTGCACCTGGACGCGCTGGCGATCTACCTGCTGACCGACCCCCGCGCGGAGGAGATCGTGGACGGCGCCGGTTTCCGGCTGGCCGAGGACGCTCCGCGCTGGTCGCTGCGCACCGGCTCGTGCGACCGCTACGACGAGGACGACCTGTTCTTCAACCCGTACGGATACGTCCGGCTGACCCGCCCCGCGTGAGCCGCGTCAGGCGGCCGGATCCATCAGGATCCGCATGCGCGCGAAGTCGAACGTGAGCGCGTACGGCTTGAAGAACTCGTGCGTGGGCAGCCCGCCGATGCGGAAACCGAAGCCGTTCTCGAACCACCCGGGGAACGCGCCGACGAGGCCGGGGAGGTCGCGCCGGACGGCGGTCCCCAGGGTCACCTTCCCGACCGTCACGGGATGGAGTCCGTCGCCCGGGGGGACCTCGATCCCGGCGGCGGTGAAGGTGGAGCGGGGGGGCGGTGAAGCCGATGTCGCCGCCGCCGGTGTCGACGAAGAACACCATGCGGTCCAGGTCGTTCACGGTGCCGTGGGACAGCGGGCGTGGTGATCCGGATCGCGTCCGGGATCGTGTGGACCGGCACGTTGCCGACACTCAGGCCGCCGCCGAACGCGAGGCGGTCCACGCGTCCCTGGTACGCCTTGTGCTCGCCGTACACCGTCTTGCCGGTCGTGTAGCCGTACATGGGGACGCCGAGCCGATCGGCGTAGTCCTGGTTGAGCGCGAACAGGGCGCCGGTGTCGAGGAAGAACAGCTCGGGCGGAGCGCCGTTCAGCGACGCCTCGATCAGCGGCAGCGGTGCGGGCGCCGCGAACGGCACCCGCACCGTCGCGGGTCCGGAGATCGCGTACGGCGTGCGCCCGGCGAAGCACCTCAACTGCCCGGCCGTCGCCGTGGGCCCGCCCTCCTTCACCGACGGAAGCAACGCCGCCAGCTCCGCGAACTCGTCCCGGCGCCACAGCGCGTCGGCCAGGTCGCCCAGGGCGCGCGAGTGCCCGGGGTCGAGCCGCAGCACCCGTCTCAGCAGGCGTTCGGCCCTGGGCAGCCGGTTGGCCAGCAGTGTGATGTGGCCGTGCCGAGCCGGCGCGTGCACGTGGTCGGGATCGCCGGCGAGGACCCGCCGGTAGAGGCCGTCGGCGGCGGCGAAGTCGCCTGAGGCGAAGAGTTCGTCGGCCTTTTCCAGGACGGCTCCCACGGCTTTTGGCGCCGGCTCGGACGCCGCGGCGGCGGGATCGTCCCACAGCGCGACCCCTCCCGCCACGGCTGCGGCCTTCAGGAACGTACGGCGAGTGCCCATCGCGACCCTTTCACATACCAATTGGAATCTGAATACTGATCAGTATTCAGATACGCTTGGGGATGTCAACCACGAGGATCGGAGAACGCGCGGTGGGAGAACGGCTCACCCGGCAGGAGCAGCGGGAGCGCAATCGCCTCAACCTGCTGCAAGCCGCGGAGAAGGTGTTCGCGGAGCGCGGCATCCAGGGCGCCTCCCTCGACGACGTCGCCGCCGAGGCCGGCCTCACCAAGGGCGCCGTCTACTCGAACTTCGCCGGGAAGGAGGACCTGCTGCTCGCGGTCATGCGCCATCGGCTCACCCAGGAGGCGCGGGCCCAGGCCGACCGCCTGCTCCACTCGGACCGGGAGGCGGACGAACTGGTGGCGGCGTTCGGCGCGTACTGGGTGGAGGTGGTGCGCGGCGCGGATCAGGAGACGTTCGCCCAGATGACCGTGGAACTCATGATCCACGCCACCCGGCATCCGGCCGTGCGCGAACAGCTCCTCGACCTGATGTTCCCGCCCGGTGACCGCCCGGACCGCCATCCTCTGGCGCCTCCGGGCAGCGCGCTGGCCGAGCTGCCGTACGAGCAGGCCGACGCGATCCTGAAGTCCCTGGACATCGGCATGCGCCTGCTCACCCTGCTCGCCCCCGAGCACTGCCCGCCGGAGCTGTTCCCCACGGCCCTGAAACTGCTCGGCGGCCGGAGCGCCGACGGCCCCTAGAAGATCCTCATGGCGTTGATCATGCGCCAGCTCTCCAGGAGCCTGATCGAGTTGGGGTACTCCCCTCTCGCGATCCAGTCCCCCGGCCGGCGGGCACCCGCGTACTTCTTGAGCTGCCCGTTGAACTCCCCCGCGTTGAAGTAGACGTAGGTCCAGTAGACGAGCTCGGCCTGGGTGGGGGCGGCGTATCCGTAGGTCTTGACGTCGGCCAGGAACAACGCGCGGTGCCGGCGTACGAGGGCGGCGAGCCCCTGCAGGCCCATCGTCAGATCGGGGAACCTGGCCGACTGCACTTCACGGCCCTTCTCGTTGACCCGCCGGTCGAGGACGACCCTCTTCAGGTCGTAGCCCGGCGGTAAGAAGCGTGAGGCGGGCTGCTTGGCGGCGGTCAGGTCGGTGAAGAAGTCGTCCGTGCCGAGGTAGACGTAGCCGGAGATCGGGCTCGTGATGCGGACGCTCCCGAGCTGCGCCTCGGTCGGGTCTGCGGTCGCGGACACCCCGGTCTGATCGCGTACGTAGTCCACCAGCCCTTCCTTGAACGCGTAGACGTAGAGCTGGTCGGCAGGAAGGTCGGGGGTCGCGGCGGCGAAGACGGCGTCGAGCACCTGGGACGGGGTGTTCTTCAGCCAGTACTTCGCCTGCGACCGCGGGTGGGTCTGGGTCAGCCGGGCCAGAGGGGTGGTGAAGGAGCCGAGGAACTGCCGCTCCCTGGCCGCGTACGCGGAGGTCCCGGCGCGGGCCCGATCGGCCACCAGGCCGCTCCACTGCGCCTGGACGGCCGCCTCGCTCGTGGCCCTGCCGAGGGTGCCGAGCGCGGAGGTTATCCGCTCCTTGCCCTCGGCCGCGTTGAAGGCCACGCTCTTGCCCGCCTTCACCTCGCGCAACGCGACTTTCAGGACATCGACGTCGGCCTTGACGTTCGCGTCCGGGGTGAGGAAACCCCTGCGGGCGTTCTCGACCACCCGCTCGCCCCTGCTCTGCTGGATCTGCTGGATCTGGCCGGCCTGCCACGGGCCGGCCGCCTGGGCCGGGACGGCTTGGGCCGTCCCGGCGAGGGCCACGGCGCAGGCCAGGCCGGCGACCGCGATTCGGGTGTGCACAACTGCCTCCGTAGGTCGATGGGACCGCTTGAGGCCTCTGCTTACCGCCCGGGGTGTTGACCAGCCAGGGTGCGGCGTCCATGGTCGTCCCCGGCCCGTGGCGTCGATGTGCGGCCAGGTCCGCTCGCCGCCGGTCATCGCTGGACAACATGGCCCGCGTACGGAGGGCGCCCGCGTCACGCGGCGGCCCCTTCGCTCAGCGGCCGGACTCCGCCTTGAGCAGGAGCCGTTTGAGCAGCCCGTCGAGAAGCTCCTGGTCCGCGGGCGCCAGGGCGCTCACCATGGACGCCTCGACCTCGGCCCGGATCGTCATGGCCTCCATCCAGAGGTCGTGGCCCCTGGGGGTGATCTCCACGTCCACCCGGCGCCGGTCCTCCGTGCTGCGGATCCGCCGTACGAGCCGGGCCCGCTCCAGCGTGTCCAGCCGGCCCGTCATGCCGGCGGGCGAGAGCATCAGGTCACCGGCCAGCTCCGACGGCGTGGCCGCCCCGCCGCGGGCCACCAGCCGGTGCAGCGTCTCGAACTCGAAGTCCTGCATCCCGACCTCCGCCAGCGCCGCCTCCTTGGTGTGGGCCAGGTGCTTCACCAGGAACTGCATGCGCGACACGATCGCCTCCACCCGCTCGTCGAAGGGCGCCTTGCCGCGCCAGCGGGCCAGATGGCGATCGATCGAGTCCTCCATTCGAGCGATCATATGACGCCGAGTATTTTGTTGACGAAACATTCGCTGGCGAAATAGTCTGCGCGTCATGTTGACCCGGCTTCTTCTCGGACGCTGCCTGTCCGCCCTGGCCACGGCCCTGATCCCGACGACTCTGACGCTGGCGGTCCTGCGGGTGACGGGCGACGGGGCGGCGGTGGGGATCGTGCTGGCGAGCGAGCTGATCCCGTTACTGGTGTTCCTGCCGATCGGCGGGGTGCTGGCCGACCGGCTCAGACCGGGGCGGGTCGTCCTGCTCGCCGATCTCACCCGGTGCCTCACGCAGGCCGTCATGGCCGTCGAGCTGCTGCTGGGGCTGAACCGGCTGCTGGACCTGGCGCTCCTGTCGGCGGTGGCGGGCGCGGCCATCGCGTTCGGCAGTCCGGCCGTGCCGAGGCTGGTCGTGGCCGTGGTGCCCGCGCCGGATCGGCTACGGGTGAACGCCCGCATCGGCGTGGTGACGAGCCTGTCGGCGGTGGCCGCTCCCGCCATCGCGGGCACGATCATCGTGGCCGCCGGGCCGGGCTGGGCGGCGGCGCTCACGGCGGCGTTGTTCGCGTGCTCGGCGGTGACGCTGGGCGGGGTGCGCGCGAAGGGCGGCACGAGTCCTGAGGTACGCCGTACGTCCGCCTTCTACGCGTCCTTCCGTGAGGACCTGGTTCACGGGTGGCGGGAGGTCCGGCGGCGGCCCTGGTTCCTCGCGTGTGTGGTCGGCCACGGCGTCTGGCACTTCGTGGCCGGGCTGTTCCTGACGCTCGGGCCCGTGACCGCCGTGCAGCAACTGGGCGGTGAGGCGAGCTGGATGGTGATCATGCAGAGCGGGACCGTGGGGATGGTCCTGGGGGTGTTCGCCGCTCCCCGGCTGCGCATCCGCCGACCCCTGGTGGCGGTGCAGGTCGGGGCCTCCTGTTACCTGCTGCCCTTGGTGGCCCTGGCGGTGCCGGCGCCGGTCGCGGTGCTGGCGGGGGGCTACTTCGTGGCCATGTTCGGGCTCGGGGTGCTCAGCCCGCTGTGGGAGACGGTCGTGGCGGAGGAGATCCCGGAAGGGGCGCTGGGGCGGGTGCGATCGTTCGACCAGCTCATCTCGTTCGCGTCGCGGCCGTTCGGGCTGGCGGTGGCCGCGCCGCTGGCCGGGGTGACCGGGGTGACCGCGCTGGCGCTGATCGGCGGGGTGCTGGTCGCCGCCGCCAACCTCGCCGCGATCGCCGCCTCGCCACCCCGTACGGCGGGCTCGCCGGTCGAGGAACCGCGGCGCCAGGGGTCAGGGGCGGCGTGAGCGGCTGGGGTATTTCGGTTGCCCGGACCGGCGCCGGCGTCGAATCATGGGCCTTGTGGTGCGGCTGGCGTACGGCGTGGTGACGGGGCGGGACCAGCGGGTCTGGGACTGCGGCGGTCTTGCCGTGCTCGCGGACGCGCCCCCGGGCGCGCCCGTCGTGCTCGGTCCCGCGGGAGCCGACCCCCGGCCCGCCGCCGCCGAGCTGTCCCGGCTGGTCGCCACCGGCGGCGCCCTGGTCGCCGGCGCCGGCATCGAGCTCTGCCCGGGTTTCGTGTCCGCACGGCTGGACGGCGTGCGCGGCGACCGGCGCGACGCCGTCCTGGCCGCGATCCGGCTGCTGGGGCTCGACGGGCTGCCACGGCTGGGCGAGCGGCCGGGGGTGCTGGTGGCGCTGTTCGGCACGGAGGCGACCAAGCCCGTCGGCGCGGCGGCCGCCCGTGCCATCGCCGACGAACGGTGGGCGGCCCTGCACCTGGCGTCCTCGGCCAGCGCCCTGCTGGGCTCCGAACAGCTCGAACGCGTCCTCCACCTGGGCGCCGCCCCCGAACCCGCGACGACGTCCGGCGCCACACCACTGAGGGTGGAGCCGGAGCCGCACGCCACGCCGTCCGCCATGGCCGCCCACCTGCGGCAGGTGCTCGCCCCCTGCTCCGCACGCCGCCGGTTCGACCTGGTCCTCGACCTGTGGCGGCAGGTGGCCGCCCGGCAGGAGGAGGGCAGGCGCGCCGCACGGCTCCGGGCCACGCAGGCCAGGCAGAGCAGGGCGGAAGAGCTGACCCGCCGCTACAACGCGCACGAGGACACGTACGCGCTCGACTACATACGAGAGACCCTGGGCCACGAGCCGACCCTGGGCGAGGCGGTCCGCTGGGTCCCGCAGGAGTGGCACTGGCTGCAGTTCATGACCCGCGCCATGCACAACGCCATGGCCGCGACCGTCCTGCTGCGCACCGCCGTGGCCGTGGCCGACCATGGCGTCATCGACGGGCTGGCCCGCAGCGCCGGCCACCTCCGCGCGGCCGCCGCCCTGCTGGACCAGCACGAGGCCGGCCGGGCCGCGCGCCGCGTCCCCGGCCTCGCCGGCCTGCCCGCCCGGCCCGGCTGCCACGTCCGCGATCTGGCCGCGAGACTCGACGCCCCCGCCGAGCCGTACGTCAGGCAGCGCCTGGCCAGGGCCGCGGACTATGCCCGGGTCGTCCTGGAGGTCGTCCCCGAGCTGATCCGGAACGGGAGCGAGCGCCTGGGCCCCTGGGCGCGGAGCGACCTGCGGCAGTGGCGCGCCGTCGTCGGCTACACGGCCGAGCGTCCCCCGTCCGCCTGGGCCCAGCCCTCCGTGGACGCCCGGCCGCCCCTCGCCCACCGGCTCGCCGACCGGCCGGACGTCGCGCCCGTGGAGCTCGAAACGGCCGGCGACCTGCTGTGGTACGGCGAGCTCGCCGACGCCCTGGCCCAGCTCAACGGCCACGCCCAGGCCACGGTCGGCTTCCACGTCACCCACCCGTACGTCGACTGCGACCCGGTCCCCGACCACGACCTCACCCCCAGCCTGGACACCATCTCCGCGGCTCTCGCCGGCGCCGCCCAGCTCGTCTCGCTCGGTGCCCGCCCGACCCGCCGGTGCCGTGACTGGCAGGGGCTGATCTCCGAGCTGACCGGCAGCCTGGAGGTCGCCCAGGCGCTCGTCGAGCCCTTCCGGGTGCCCGAACCCCTGGCCGCCGTCGACGGTGCCGCCATCCCCGGCACCGACGTGCGCATCGAATACGCCCGCAACCCGCGCACCCTCGCCGACTGGGCGTTCTACATGGGCAACTGCGTCGCCGAGCCCTACTACGTGGACGAGGCCGTGAAGGGCGCATGCGTCCTGGCGGCACTGCGCGGCCCCGACGGCAGGATCGAGGCCAACGCCGAGATCCAGCACCGCCGCTCGGGCTGGCACCTGGCCGAGATGCAGGCCCGCTTCAACACCGACCCCGACCCCGCCCTCCAGGAACGGCTGACCCGCTGGCTGGCCGCCCTCCCACCACCTGCCCCTGACGTGCCCCCGCCCACCCGCGAACCGCTCCCGCCCCCCACCCGCGAACGCCCGCTCCCCCGCCGCCCGCGTCGCGCCGCCCGCCTGTTCACCGAGGTGAGCGTCCCCCTCGTGGAGCTGACCGAGCAGGCCCTCGCCCACCCCTCGGCGACGTCAGCCCTGCTCACCCTGCAAGCCCTGCACGAGACCCGCCCGAAGACGACCACCCGCACACGACGACCACCGCCCACCCCGGAACCACCCCACGCGACGGACGACCGGCCCGTCCGCTCCGCACGAACGGACCACCTGCCCGTCCGCTCCGCACGAACGGACCACCTGCCCGCCCGCGCCTCACCAACGGACCACCTGCCCGCCCGCGCCTCACCAACGGACCACCTGCCCGCCCGCGCCTCACGAGCAGACGGCCTGTCCGCCGTCCCCGCCACGGACGTGCTCATGGCCCTGCGCAGGCTGCCCGCCGACCGGATCGACCGTGCCTGCCTCGACGCCCTGCCCACGATCGGCCTGTCCCGGCTGTGGCGGGCCACCGCGGTCCGCCCGCTGGCCCGCTCCCTCGCCGCCCTCGACCCCGAACTCCGCGCCCGCTTCGGCAACCTCGACCTGCTCGTGACCGACGCCCCGCTGCCCGGCTCCCTGCGCGAGCTCGCCCGCCACGCCACGATCGCGCCCGCCCGCTCGATGGAACTCCTCACCCGCAGGGTCCGCGCCGCCCTCGGCCGCCTGGCCCGCACCGCGAATCCCGTCCTCGCCGGCCACGTCACCCGCCACGCCGACACGGCCTTCCTGTGCCCGCTGATCATCGCCGTCACCACCTGGCCGCCGACCCAGCCGACGGTCCCGATCACCGCCCCCGGCGAGCCGGCCGTGCCCGGCTTCCCCCGCTCCGACCTGGGCGACCCCACCGGCCCCTGGCGCCGCGCCCTCCCCGACGCCGCGGAGCTGGGCGCCGACCTGGAGACCTTCCAAGACCGAGTCGCCACCGGCGGGCTCCGCGTCCCGACCGCCTGGCTCGGCAACGGCGGCTGGCCCGCCCTGTGGCAGCGCGCGACCCGCTAACCGGTCGAGACGACCAGCGTCTGAGGTGCCGCCTGCTTCATCCGGGTACGCAGCCACAGCAACCGGACGGCGGCCTCGTCCTCGTCGCGTCCGGCGGTCTCCAAGAGCGGCTCGTCGCGGGCGCCCTGTGCCGCCTGGCCGATCAGCGCCCAGCAGATGTCGCAGTCGGCCGCCATCAGACAGAGGCCGTGCGGGTCGCGAAGCAGACCGAGACCGCCATCGCGCGCGCCGGAGAAGAGGCTGGAGCGCGGCCGTCCCGGCTCGTCGGAGGTGTCCCCGGCGTAGCGCTCCACGAACGGGCGCAGCGCCCGCACGTGCTCGTCGCACTGCCCGGCGAGCCGCTCGCAGATGCGCACCACGTCGGGCTCCCCTCCGTGAGTCGCGGCGGCGTCGCGGAAGGCGGTCGCCGGCGCCCGCAGGTGGCCACGCGGCGACTCCACGCGCACCAGATCTCCGTCGCCGATGCCGAGCGGGCCGGCGTCCGCCGGGCTGATCTCCACCCACGGCTCGGGGGCGGCGTCGTTGAGCTGGGGGGCGCGGCCGGTCTTGGGTGCGGGTGTGGAACTGGAACGGTGACCAGGTCCTGGCCGTGGGTTTCGCAGCGATCCGGGTCGGTGTTGAACACGCCGTCCACGCCTCGAACGGCGGCTCCGGGTCGTACCAGGTGATCAGCGGTTGGCCGGCGCGATCGCGGAAGTCCATCCGGCGCGCGTAGTCCAGGAATATGTCCAGATCGGGCCGTGCCTCGCCAGGGGGCTCCACGGCCTTCTCCGACAGGTGCACCGTCCGGTCGGCGCTGGTGAAGGTGCCCAGCTTCTCGGCCCCAGGCCGCGGCCGGAAACACCACGTCGGCCCGCTCCGCGGTCTCGGTGCGGAACAGGTCCTGGACCGCCACGAACAGTTCATCAGAGCCACGTTCGTTCCGGCACGCACGGGCAGGTGCACGTCGGCCTCCCGCGCCACAGGCGTGTTGCGGGGATCGACGGCGATCATCGCGGGCGGTCGCGGGCCGTGGCGGCGGTCGAGCATCCGCTCCCACAGCACCACCTGGGTCTCGGCGACGTTGTGGTCCCATAACGCGATCGCGTCGCAGGCATCGATGTCGATGTGGGAGCCGGGCTGGCCGTCGGTCCCGAAACTGGCCTTGAGGGTGGCGGCCGTGTCAGGCGGTCGGCGCTGGGGGTGGCCTGCCAGCCGTACAGGTCCTTGGGTCGAGCCGGCCGTGGTTGACCCGGTCGGCGGCGCGCCATGCGCGGGCCCCGTCGCCTCCGCATGCCCGTGCCCCGGCCCGCCTTTCCGGCTTTTCCCGGCCTTCTGCCAACCTTTTCCGGCACCTCCGCGTTGAGGCCATGTGAGTGATCCAACGGAAGACGCCGCGTACGCCGCCTTCGTCGAGGCGGCCTGGGACAGGCACATGGCCGTCGCCATCCTGCTCACCGGCGACCGCCTCCGGGGCGAGGAGTTGCTCCAGGACTGCCTGGTGCGGCTGTACGTGCGGTGGCGGCGGGTGGGTGCCACCGACCCGCACGCCTACCTGCGGCGCATGCTGGTCAACGGGAACGTGAGCTGGTGGCGGCGGCGACGACGGGAGCTGCCCACCGCCAGCCCGCCCGATCACGCCGATCCCCGGTCGGGGCCGTACGAGCCGCACGAGGATCTACGGCGCGCGCTGCTCTCCCTGCCGCGCCGGCAGCGCGCCATCGTCGTGCTCCGGCACTACGAGGACCTGACGGAGAAGGCGGTCGCGGCGGCCCTCGGCTGCACGGTCGGCACGGTCAAGAATCAGCACTTCAGAGCGATGGCACGGCTGCGCACGGCGCTGCGGGAACATCAGGAGGCAGCACGATGAAGGACGACCAGGAACAGCTCGCACAGGCGTTGCGGACCCTCGCTCACCGTCAACCGGCCACGCCCGCGCCGGTGCCGGACCTGCTACGCCGGGGACGCCGGGCCAGGCGGACCCGGGCCATGGTGAGCGCCGTCGCCGGAACGGCCCTGGCCTCGGCGGCCGTCGTCGTGGTCGTGGGCACCGGCGGAGTCGGCCCCGCCGGCACGCCGCCGAGTCCGGCCGCGAGTGTGCCGCTCGCCGGAGACGGCTCGCCGCCCACGCGTTCCCCCGCTCCCCGATCTCTGGACGCCCGGTCCGTCCTGCTGGCCGCGGCCGAGACCGCCGCCCGCGAACCGGCCACGTCGGGCCGCTACTGGTACACCCGCCAGCGCACCTCCCAGCCGGTGCGTTCCCTCCCGAGCACCGGCAAGATCACCGGGAAGCCGAAACGACGGGAGGTGCCGTTCTCGGCGACCGTGGCGAGCACCCAAGAGAGCTGGTACGCCGGCGAGAAGGGGGCGCCCAGCCGGACCAGGACCGGCCAGGACCCGGAGGTCACCTTCGCCTCCTCCGATGACGAGGCGAAGTGGAGACGATTCGGCTCGCCCGCCCTGGCCCCGGGAAAGCCGGCGACCAACGACTACGACATGCGGCTCTTCTTCCAGATCGGCAACCACCACTTCACCGTGGGGCAACTGCTCAAGCTGCCGACCGGAAAGGACGGGCTGGAGAGCCGGCTGCGGCGGCTGTTCGACGAGGAGTCCCCGAGTGACTGGTGGCCCGCCAAACCAGATTTCACCGGCTATGTGTGGGCGGCGGCGTCGGACCTGCTGGCCGGTCCGATCAGCCCCGGGACCCGCTCGGCCCTCTACCGGCTGCTCGCCGAACAGCCCGCGATCAGGTCGCTCGGAGAGGTGACCGACCTGCGGGGCCGTACCGGGATGGCGCTGGCGCTGGCCACGGCGGGCAACGGCGACGCGGCGGCCGAGTCCCGGCTGATCGTGGACGACGACACGGCGGAGCTGCTCGCCCACGAGTCCCGCTCTCCAGCGCGATCGGCGCCGTTGCTGCAGGTCACCTACGAGGACATGGGCTGGGTGGACGGCTTGGACGAGCGCCCGCGGAACTGACCGCCGTCCGGGCACGGCCGCCTCGACGACCACGCGATCGAGTACGGGTGAGGGAACGCTAGAGGGTGAAGTCCTTGGGCGCGTTCTCGCCTACGGAGCATGGTCAGCAGCTCACCGGCGCTTCTCGCGGGGTCCGGCCGGCCCTCCGGCCGGACCCCGCGGGATCTAGCCGAAGCAGTAGTTGGTGGTGCCCTGCTTGAGGCCGTCGGTGTCCGACGCCCACGAGGGGACGCCGTTGGGCTTGTAGAAGACGAGGTTGCCGTCGTCCTGGACGCTCGCGTGCCCGCCGGCGGCCGGTCTGGTCTTGCCGATGGTGCACACGTCGTTGCCGGCGGCGTTCTTGAGCCGGATGAAGCCGGTGCTGGTCCACACCAGCCGGACCACGCCCCGGTCGCGGGTCCCCGAGGCCCACAGCGGCTTGCCGGAGCCCCGCTGGACCAGGACGAGGTTCCCGTCTCGCTGGAAGACCAGCGCCACGGTGGCGGACTGGGCGGACTGTCCCGGTCGCCAGTCCGGCTGGGCCGTGGTGAAGCGGGCGGCGACGCTGTCGGCGTACGCGGGCGCGGCCGACGCGGACGAGGCCGCCGCGAGGCAGGCGGACAGCAGCGCCACGGCGACCGCGGTGCCGCCGCGCCGCCGGACGGGTGAGAGGACGTCGTTCATCGAATTCCCTTCGGTGTCGTGGCCCGGACCGGGCGAAGCGTCATCGGTTCCGGCGGCCGTCGTGGGGTCTCTCCCACGCGCGGGTCGTTCCGGCCCGGCCGGATGCCGCCGCCTGCTGTGCGCGAGCCGCCGGTCCGGACGGCGCGAGCAGCCGCCCAGCGCGCCGGGCAGTGATCGAAGTACGCACCTGCGCATCACTCACCTCATGTGTTCCACCTGAAGGGCGCGGCCAACGCGGACCTTGAAGCCATGAGGAGTCTTGGGGTGACGGCGGCGTCCGCAGAAGGGGTTGCGGGTTTCCAGAGATCCAGGGTTCCTGGCAACCTCACGAACAGGCTGATCTCACGAAAATTCGTAGATCAGTGACTTTGACCGTGGAGTGCGCCGGGTCGAGGCCGCCGCGCCCCACGCGTACGCCGGCCGCGCGCCCTCGGTCACGGTCCGAGCCGGACGGGCAGAGTGCGGTGTCCGTTGGAGATGAAGGACTCCATCGGTGCCAGCGTGCCGGGATCGGCCGCCAGGGTCAGGCCGGGGTGGCGCGCGAACAGGGCGGGCAGCGCGACCAGCGCCTCCAGGCGCGCCAGCGGGGCGCCCAGGCAGTGGTGGGCGCCGTGGCCGAGGGAGAGGTGGTCTTTCGCCGGGCGGGTGACGTCGAAGCGGTCGGCGTCGTGGCCGTGCACCAGCGGGTCGCGCCCGGCAGCCGCGTAGCAGGCGAGGATCGCGTCGCCGGCCCGCAGCGTGATCCCGTCGCCGAGGTCGATGTCCTCGACGGCGTAGCGCAGCGGGATGCTGGCCACCGGGGCCTGGTGGCGCAGCGTCTCCTCGATCACCGCCTCCCAGGTGACCTGGCCGGTGCGGACGAGGTCGAGCTGGCCGGGGTGGGTGAGCAGCGCGGCGATCGCGTGGTCCAGCAGGTTGACCGTGCTCTCGTGGCCCGCGCTCAGGAACAGCGAGAGCGTGGCGACCAGCTCGTCCTCCGACAACCGTGAGCCGCCGTCCCGCGCCGCGATCAGCGCCGAGGACAGGTCGTCGCCGGGGTGTTCCCGTTTCCCGGCGATCAGCCCGCGCAGGATCCCCTGGATGCGCGGGTACGCCTCGGCGGCCTCCCGCCGGTCGGCCGCGGTGCGGAAGAAGGCGTCGACGCAGCGGCGCACCTGCTCCCGGGTGTCCGCGTCGGTGACGCCGAACAGCTCGCAGATCACGTTGACCGGGATGGGGTAGGCGTAGTACTCGCGAAGGTCCACGGGGTTCCCGCGGGCGACACCGGCCAGCTCGTCGAGGGCCACTTCGACGATCTCCTCGATCCGCGGGCGCAGCGCGGCGGTACGGCGGGCGGTGAAGGCGCTGGACACGAGTCCGCGCAACCGCCGGTGGTCGGGACCGTACGCGGTGAACATGTTGCGCACGCCCACCCACGGGAACAACTGCCACTCCGCGGTGACCTCGCCCCTGATCCACGCCGCCCAGTGCCGGTGGGCGTCCTTGGACACCCGTGGGTCGGTGAGGAGGAGCCGGAGCTGCTCCTGCCCGCACACGGCCCAGACCGGCACACCTCCGGGCAGCTCCACGCGTACGGCGGGCCCGAGCGCCCGGATGCGTTCCGCCTCCGCGTGGATGTCGCGGCCGGTGGGGTCGATGACGAGGGGCCGGTCCGCGGCGGCATGTCCCATGCTGCCCTCCAAGCTCCGGACGCCGGATCGCGTTCGCCGGCGCGGCGAGCATCCCTGCGATTCTCATCCTCAGGGCTCCGCCGGTCCAGCGGGACGGCGGGCTCGGCGCGCGGGCGGCCCGATCAGCCGGGACTGGCCCGGCCGCGCCGCCAGTAGCCGAAGAACGCGATGTCGCCCTTGGGCGTGCCACGGTCGTTCACCAGGTGCCGGCGCAGCCCGGTGGGCAGGCGGGACTCGCCCGCGACCCACGTGTAGGAGCGGCCGCCCGGCAGGCTCGCCTGCTTGACGGTCTCGAGGGCCAGCTCTCCGGGGGCGGCGCCGGCACCGTCGCGGGGGAGCCAGTGGATCCGTACGCCCCGCGGCGGTGTCAGGTCCGTACGAATGTCGGCGCTCTCGGGCACCTCCAGGAAGACCTCGGCGACGAGTGAGGCGGGGGCGCTGTCCAGGATCGCCAGAATCGCGGGCAGCGCGCTCTCGTCACCGACGAGCAGGTGCCAGGAGGCGTCGGACGGCGGCAGGTAGCTGATGCCCATGTCGAAGATGCCCGCCGGTTCGCCGGGCGTGGCCCGCGTCGCCCACGCCGAGGCCGGGCTCGCCTCGCCGTGCAGGGCGAACTCGATGTCCACCTCGTTCGTCTCGGGGCGGAAGCGCCGGATCGTGTAATTGCGCACCCAGGGCCGGCGCGACTTCGGCTGCAGCAGCACCTGCGCCATCCAGCCCTCGTTGGAGAGCGTCGGCATCCGGAGGCCGGCCTGGCCCTCCCGGGGGAAGAACAGCCGTACCGTCTGGTCGAAGCCCATCGGGCACAGCCGCTCCAGCTCGGGGCCGCCGAGCGTGACGGTCGTGAAGTGAGGGCTCAGCCGGGTGTTCCTGACGACCTCCAGGGTGATCATTCGTCGTGATTCGGGCAGGCGTACCTTTGGCAGCACCTCTGGTCTCTCCTCACAGGTCGATGACGAGGCGGGGCGACAGCGCGCGGGACACGCAGGCGTACAGGCGGCCGGGCGCGGCGCCGATGTCGTCGCGATGCTCGGGCTCGCCCTCCAGGACGGTGAGCTCGCAGCTCCCGCAGACGCCTTCCCGGCAGCCGGAGGGAACGGGGAGACCGGCGTGGGTCAGGGCGTCCAGCAGCGTCTCGTCCGCGGGCACCGGCACGGTTCGCCCCGATCGCGCGCACACGACGTCGAACGCGGTGGAGGGCGCGAACGTCCGGCGCGTCGGGCGGAAGCGCTCAGTGTGCAGCCGCTCGGCCGGGAAGACGGCCTCGGACGCGGTGAGCAGCTCGGCCGGCCCGCAGCAGTAGACGACGGTCTCGGGTCCCAGGCCGCCGGCGAGCTCGGCGAGGTCGGGGCGCGTGTCGTGCTCGGTGGCGACGATCGTCACCCGGTCGCCGTACGCGGCTCGCAGGTCACCGGCGAAGGGCATGGTGGCGTACGTGCGGCCCGTGTAGACCATCGTGCCGGACGCGCCCCCGTCGACGGCCGCCCGCAGCATCGGCAGGATGGCGGTGACGCCGATCCCGCCCGCCAGGAAGAGGTAGTCGGGAGCGGGGACGAGCGGGAAGTTGTTGCGCGGCGCGGACACCTCCAGCGTGCGGCCCTGCCGGAGATAGCGGTGGATGTAGTCGGAGCCGCCTCGGCTGAGCCGTTCGTGGCGTACCGCGATGCGGTAGTGCCCGCGGTCGGCCGGGTCACCGCACAGGGAGTACTGCCTGGTCAGCCAGTTCGGCAGGGCGAGGTCGATGTGCGCGCCCGGCTCCCAGGGAGCCAGCGGGCCGCTCGCGCC
This sequence comes from Nonomuraea sp. NPDC050643, assembly GCF_040654715.1. Taxonomy (NCBI): domain Bacteria; kingdom Bacillati; phylum Actinomycetota; class Actinomycetes; order Streptosporangiales; family Streptosporangiaceae; genus Nonomuraea; species Nonomuraea sp. NPDC050643. The sequence continues at coordinate 177,266 of NZ_JBFAIM010000009.1, forward strand.
GCGCAGGGTGAGGGCGACGACGTTCTCGGCGACCCGGTCGACGCGGTCGAGGATGGTGAGCTGCATGGGATGATCACGTCTGGTTTCTGTCAGTACAGTTTCCGGTAGCCCTCTTCGAGGCTCGCCTCGATGAGCCGCGGGTCGAGGTCGAGCCCGAACTGAGCCGCCGCCACCTCGCCGAGCGTCGGGAGCTCGTCGGCGAGCGCCTGGCTGGCGGGGTCCCACAGGCGGGAGCGGATGAGCGCGCGGCCGCAGTGGAAGTAGGCCTCCTCGACCTCGACGACGAGGGCCAGTTCGGGCTCGCCGGCCTCGGTCTGCAGCCGGGCGAGCACGTCGGGCTCGTCGGTGGGATAGGCGCGGCCGTTGACGCGCAGGCTCTCCCGCGAGCCGGGGATGAGGAACAACAGCCCGACCCCGTCGTTCTCGGCGAGGTTGCGGAAGGAGTCGGCGATCTTGTTGCCGGGCCGGTCGGGGATCGCGAGCGTGTGCTCGTCGAGGACCTTCACGAAGCCCGGATAGTCGCCGCGGGGCGAGCAGTCGGCCCGGCCCGACGCGTCCGCGGTGGCCATCGCCAGGAAGGGCGAGTGCGCGATGAAGAGCCGGATGTGCTCGTCGATGTGGTCCTGCATCTTGTTCACGGTCATCGCGTCGGGTTCGCCGAGCCGGGCGCGGACCTCGTCGATGGACACCTCGCGGGGCCGCGCGGGGGACGGACGAAGCTCTGCGAGTGGCGCGTTTTGCCTGCTCATGGCACTATTATGAGCAATCCTTCGGTTCTTGCGCTACTCGCTTTCACGCTCTTCGGCAGGAGGTCCGCGGTGTCGGAGAAACAACGGCTTCACCCGCGCAAACAACCACGGCAGGTCCGCGCCGAGCTCACCCGCCAGCGCATCCTCAAGGCGGCTGCTCACGTTTTCGCCGAGTACGGCTACGCCGCCGGCACCACCAACCGCATCGCCGAACGGGCCCGCGTGTCGATCGGATCGCTGTATCAGTACTATCCGAACAAGGACGCCATCCTCCTGGAACTGATGGCCCGCCACCTCGACAGCGGCGCGGTCGAGGTCGACCGCCGCCAGGCCGAGGAGTTGCCCGGCACCATCGAGGGCGTCATGCGGGTCTTCGTCCAGGCCGCCATCGCGAACCACCTGGAGGACCCGCAACTGCTGCGCATCATGCTGGAGCAGGCGCCGCGCTCCGAGGACCTGGTGACGAAGGTCCGCCAGTACCAGGACGCGCGGATCGCCTACGCCCGTGAGCTGCTGCGCCGCCACCCCGAGGTGCGGGTCTCCGACGTCGACACCGCCGCCCGGATCATCAACGCCACGATCGAACTGGTCGTCCACCAGGTCATCGCGGAGCACGAGCCGATCGACCTGAAGCGCCTGGAGAACGAGCTCGTCGCGATGTTCACCCGCTACCTGACGTCGGCCTGATCACGCACGCGACGTGACGGCGCCTTTCCGGACCTGGCCCGGCAGGCGTTCGTCTCGGGTGGGTGCGCCAGGCCTCGTCGATGATCGCGGCGACGGTCATGCGCGGGCTGAGCGAGGACCGCGGGTCCTGGAAGATCATCGCGATCTCGTGGCCGCGCAGCCGGCGCCGCCGGGCGGGGCTCGCCCGCAGTTGACCGGCGCCGTCGGGATCAGCACCGGCCGCGCCCGCGACCTGCCGGAGATCGCGGAGATCGTCGCCCGCGCCTCCGCCGGGATCGGGACGGCCGGCACCGACCCCCTGGCGCAGCATCGCGAGATCGTCAGGGACGCCATCTCCTGGAACACGATCTACGAGCCCGCGCGGTCACGCGTGATCACGACCGTCAGCCGGCTCTGGAACGTCGGCAAGCGCGGCGGCTACGCACTGTTCTGCTGGGACGCCTTCTTCAACGCGCTGCCGGCGACCGTGTCGAGCAAGGAGCTCGCCTACGTCAACACCGTCGAGATGCTGCGCGCCCTGACCCCGGAGGGCTTCGTCCCGAACGTCGAACAGGGCACCGGCCGCAGGACCTACGACGGGTCCCAGCCGCCGGTGGGCTCGATGGCGACCCTCGAGCTCTACCGCAGGTTCGGCGACCGGTGGTTCCTGGAGGAGACCTTCGAGCCGCTCCTGTCCTGGAACCGCTGGTGGTGGCGGATGCGCAGGGACGGCGAGCTGCTGTGCGCCGGCTCGACGTACTTCGACCCCGAATTCCCCTCGCCGCAGGACGTCCCGCGCGTCCACCAGCACTTCGGCGCGACCTGCGAGACCGGCTGGGACGGTCACCCCGTCTTCGACGACGTCCCCCTCGACCAGGCCAAGAGCCTGCTCGCCGCCCACGACGTGGGGCTGAACAGCCTGTACGCGGCCGACTGCGAGGCGCTGGCCGCCATCGCCGACGTCCTCGGCGAGCGGGAGGCCGCGGCGGAGCCGACCATCCTGCCCGCCACCCCCACCGGACCTCGGCCGGCCGCTTGCCCAGCGTCCGGATGACCCGCCACCCGCCCACGTACGTTCCCAGCGCGATCACGGTGGCGCTGGCCCCGATGACCCACAACGGCGTGCCCGCGTTCTCGCCGATCGTCCCGTTGGCGATCATCGCCAGCGTGATGACGCCCATGGTCTTCTGCGCGTCGTTGGCGCCGTGCGCCAGCGACACCAGCGACGCCGACCCGATCTGCCCGAAGCGGAAACCCCGCTCCCGCAGCCGCTCGGGCACCGACCGGGTCAGCGTGTAGACCAAGTACGTGCCCAGCGTGGCCACCCCGATGGCCGCCAGCGGCGCGAGCACCGCGCCCGTCTCCACGCTCCCGGTCGCGATCGCGGCCGCGGTCTTCGGCCGGAGCGCGCCGGTCGCGATCGAGGTGGCCATGGCGTTCGCCGTGTCGTGAAATCCGTTGGTGAAGTCGAAGCCCAGCGCGGTGGCCACGACGACGGCCGGCAAAAGGGTGTCCGTATCCATAGCACCACCCTTGACCGCACGCCGGTGGCTCATCGCCTGGCGGGCGGCCCTTGCCACCAGTTCACCCGGGGTGCACCGGCACGACACCTTCGAGCGCCCGGTATCGGATGGTCCATGCCTCCGCGAAAGCGGGACCGGCCGGTCCGCTCACACCAACCGACTCTTGTAGAAGACGCTGGCCTGCCGCACCCCGCCGGTGTTGGAGTGGAACCCGAACGCCAGCCGCGGCCCGCTCGCGTGCGTCCAGATGGCCATCCCCTGCGGTTCGCGGCCCGGCAGCGACTCGCCGGCGGTGGTCGGCGCCCGGTCGACGACGGTCGACTGGCCGGTGCCGTTGAGGTCGACGACCGTGATGTACGACGGGCCGCCGGCCCGGCCCTCCAGCAGGTACGTGTACCGGCCGTAGGCGGTGTGGCCCTGGAACGGGTTGTCGGCGGCCCACGCTCCCCTGGCCGGCAGGGCCCGCTCGGCCAGCCGGTGCTCGGCGGCCAGCCGGCCCGCGCGGGCGTCGGCGAGGTCGAAGACGACGATGCGCGGCTGGTCGACGCCGGTCTTGTAGCGCACCAGCAACCGGCCGGTCGAAGGGTCGATCGCGGGCTGCGGGTTGATCATGGTGTCGCCGATCGTGGGCGTGCGGTCCTGGACCGCACCGCTGCCCTGCTCCAGGACGACGCCGTCCCTGAACGCGAAGCGCCCGACCCGCGTGCCGAACCCACCGGTGCTCGTCATCCACTCGGTCCACAGATGGACCGACCCCTCGTACGGCTCGACCGCGATCGACACCCCGTGCCCGAAGCCGTGCAGCGCCATCGAGCCCAGTTCGCGGCCGGAGGTGTCGGTCTTGGTGATCCACAGGTCGCCGACGTGGGCCGGGTCGGTGTTCTGGGAGTTGACCTGCGCGAAGTAGATGTGCTGGTTGACGTTGTCGTACGCGAAGGACTGCAGCACCCAGTTCGCGTGCAGCGACCTCTTCCAGACCGGGTTGCCGCCCGGGCCGCCCAGGTCGAACCGGGGTGAGTCCGGCACCTCCGCCACGGCCGGCCCGGCGCCCAGGGCGAGGCCGCCCGACCCCAGCGCGACCGCGGCCGCGAGGCGTCCACCGCCGCCGAGCAGGCTTCGCCGGGTGAGGGCTCCGGATAAGACATCGGTCATAGGCTGCCTCCCTGGGAGGAAATACCCGCATTCGCGATCATTCACCCGGGCCTTCGAGAAGCGGCGCACGTACGCCTTCGACCGCCAGGACGCCCTGCCCTGGCTGTACGGCATCACCACGAACATCATCGGCACCCACCGAAGAGCGGAGATACGCGGATACCTTGCGCTCGCCCGAACCGAGGAGGACCCCGTGGCGGTGGCCTTCGACGAGCGGGAGGAGACGGCGCAGGCGCTGGACGTGCCGGTCGGCACGGTCCGGTCCCGGCCGTCCCGGGCCCGCCGCAAGATCGCCCAGGCGCTGGGCGGCAACCCCGTAGGAGGCCTGATGAACGATCTGGACCTGGTCCGCGACCTGTGGCCAGAGGTAGAGCGAAGCGGACGATCTCCATCGCGCTCGTCGCCGGATGCCGGCCGCGATGGCTCCGGGGCCATCGGCCCGCCGAGCCCGGCGTACGGTGCTGCGCGTGGCCGTCGTGGGCGCACTCGGCGTCACGATCACGGCGGACGTGACGGTGGTGCAGAGCCTCGGCACGGATGGCCAGGGCAAAGGGTCGCCGGCGCCCCGGCCCGGCTGCCGGTGGCGAACGCGAAGACCCTGGCCAGGCGCGCGACGGAGGCGGCGGCCGGCCAGACGGAGGTGTATCCGCGTGCCGGCCAGTGGGTCTACGCCAAATGGGACTACCACACCGGCCGCACCTTCGCAGCCCCTACAACAATCCGGAGCATAAAGAACAAGCTCAAGTGGGCGTTTGATCTCGATGCTTCTAGGTTCACCCTACTTTGCCCTTGCGAATGACTGAGTCATTAGTCGGAAAATATGGCGCTTACCTGCCACGACGGCGACGGGCCGCACTTGCCCCTCCGCCGACCGACGCCCTCTGCATGCTGCCCCACCTGCAATAAGTGCTGGATCAAACTGAATTAGCAGGACCGAACGCCCACTCAAGGTCTCCGGCATCTGGCACAGACGTTGGACCGCTCGAGCCTGTGAGAGAAGATGAATCGGGTTCAGCCACAGCACCACCGCGTGTCGCTCATGTTTACTTCCTATTACGGAGGTCATGGATGCCGAGAGGCGCTTTAGTGGGCCGGATCGATGAACTGGCCAGGCTACGTGACTTCCTCCACCGCGTGTCGGAACGGGGCGGGACGCTGATCTTGCGCGGCGAGGCAGGGGTGGGAAAGTCGTCGCTGCTGGCAGAGATCGTCGCCGAGGCGGCCGAGCATGAGCTGCGGGTACTGAGCAGCACCGCGGTCCAGGCGGAGATCGATCTTCCCTTCATCGGCCTGGACATGCTCGTACGCCAGCTCACCGGCAGCGCCGCCGTGTCCGAGGAGGACCACCCCTACCGGGTTGCGCTCACCGTTCTGTCCCTGCTCACCGAGGCCGCCGGCGATCGGCCGCTTCTCCTGGCGGTGGAGGACGCGCAGTGACTGAACAGGTCGAGCTGGGAGACGCTGGCGTTCGTCGGCCGTCGGTTGGAGGCCGACCCGGTCCTGCTACTGATGGCCATGCGGGACGGCGAGGAGACCGAGGCCAGGCTGGCGCGCGCGGATCTGTCCGAGATGCGCGTCGAGCCGCTGGATCAGGCGCAGGCGGCCGCACTGCTCGACCGGCACGCCCCCGATCTGCGCCCGGACCTGCGAGCCAGGGTGCTGGCCGAGGCAGCGGGCAACCCGCTCGGCCTGGTGGAGCTCGCCGTCGTCGCGACGCGGTTGGGCGAGGACGCCTTGCTGCCGGCGTGGCTGCCGCTCACCACCCGGCTGGAGCAGACGTTCGGCGCCGCGGTCGCGGAACTGCCCGCCCCGACGCGGTCTCTGCTGCGGGTCGCCGCGCTCAACGATGGGGACCGGCTGGACGAGATACTCGCCGCGGGATCAGTGAGCGCGGACGAGCCGGTCACGTCTTCGACCCTCGAGCCCGCCGTCTTGGCGCGCCTGCTCGACATCGACAGCACGTACCACGTGCGCTTCCGTCATCCCCTGGTGCGGTCGTCGGTACGCCAGCGGACGGGTCTCGTCCAGCGACGCCAGGTGCACGCCGCTCTGGCGCAGGTCCTGCGGGACCCGGACCGGCGTGCGTGGCATCGGGCGGCCGCCACGATCGGGCCCGACGAGAAGGTCGCCGCCGAGCTGACCGCCGTGGCCGTCCGGATGCGACGGCGGGGCGTGCTCGCCACGACAGTGGCGGCTCTGGAGCGGGCCGCCCAGCTGTCACCGAGGCCCGCCGACCGGGCCGGCCGGCTCCTCGATGCCGCTGAGACGGCGTATGAGGCCGACGACCACGAGACCTTCCAGCGGTTGGTACGCGCCGTCGCCGAGCCCGACCTGCCCACCGCCGACCGGGCGCGCCTGCAGTGGATCCAGGAGGTGGCACGCGGCGGATGGTCGGGCGGCACCAGGCTCGTGGTCCACACGGAGATCGCCGAGCGGATGCGTCTGGACGGGGACACCGACCGAGCCTTGCAGGCGCTCTGCCTCATCGCCTTACGCTGCTGGTGGTCGAACCCGGACCAGGCCACTCGCGAGGCCGTCGTCGCGGTGGCCGAACGGCTCGACGCCGACCCGCACGACCCGCGCCTGGTCCACATCCTGGCGCTTGGAGCGCCGGTCGAGCGGGGAGCCGTGGTGCTGGAGCGCCTGTCACTCCTCATGACCCGGGTCGACCTCGACCCCGAGCGCCTGTTCCAGCTCGGCATAGCGGCGACCGGTCTCGGGGCACCCGGTGAGGCCGCCGTGTTTCTGAGCGCGTCCGTCGCGGGGTTGCGCGATCAGGGCCAACTCGGCCTGCTGGCCCAAGCTCTCTCGTCCCAGGCGTGGACGGCGGCGCAACTCGGCGACACGATCTTGGGCATGACCGCCGCGACGGAAGGAAACCGCCTCGCGGCCGAGATCGGGCAGGTCCGGACTGTGCTGATCACCGACCTGATGCGCGCCCAGATCGAGGCGTTGTGCGGCAACGGCGAGGCCGCACGGACTCTGGCCCACCAAGGAGAGCGCACGCTCCTGGCGATCGGGGCGTTCCCGATGCTGGCGATGGTCCAGCAGGTGAGGGGGATCGACGCGCTGGGCGGTGGGCGCTACGAGGAGGCCTACGCTCACCTGGCCCGGATCACCGACCCCACGGACCCCGCCTATCACGCCTACGTCCGCTTCTTCGTCGTCGCACACCTGGCCGAGTCGGGAACGCGGTGCGGCCGGCGCGGCGACGTGCACCGTGTGGTCACAGAGCTGGAACCGATCGCCGCGGTCACCGGATTCCCCGCGCTGAACGCCGGCCTCGCCTACGCCCGCGCCCTGATCGCGCCCGACGACGCGGCGGAGTCGCTGTTCCGGTCCGGCATCGCGACCTTCGACGCCCTGGGCACCACCCCCTGGGCCGAACGGGCCCGCCAGGAGCTGCGCGCCTCCGGCGAGACGGTTCGCCGAACCCTGGACGCCCGCGGCACGCTCACCCCGCAGGAGCAGCAGATCGCGCGGCTCGTCGCCGAAGGGCTGCCCAACCGGGAGATCGCCACCCGCTTGTTCCTGTCGTCGCGGACGGTTGGCAGCCACCTCTATCGCATCTATCCGAAGCTCGGTGTCAGCTCCCGCGCCGAGCTCGCTCGCGTCATGACCGCCCCGGGAGGACGGCCATGACGCGATGTTCGTCAGGCCGGTTCGGCCGCGCCGGTCAGCCGGTGACCCACTGCCACGTCCAGATGTCCGGAGTGACACCGGATCTTATGGTCAACTGGCCGTTCTCCCCGTTCTCCGTGAGGTACATGCGCTGGTCGGCGCCGAACTCGAAGGAGTGGTTGCTCAGCAGCATGCCGAGACCCTGGGGGGCGGGGCTCTGGCACCACAGGTAGCCGTCGTCGTTGGGGCGGAAGGAGTTCAGCGTGACCCCGTTGCCGTTCAGCGGCAGTGGGGTGGAGGCCGTCGAATTCAGGTATTTCCCCCGGTAGATGAGGTACCGGCAGTCGTCGGTGCCGGTCCGCCCCGCCGGGATCGCGGTGAACCGCTCGTTGGGCGCGTCGCTGTCCTGGTACAGGATCACCCGGGTGTTCTCCGAGGCGGAGGCACCCTCGACGTTGGCCACGAAACGCACCGGCGTGGGCTCTTCCAGGCCGACTTCGACCAGATCCCCCATCTCATCAGGGTTCTGGAGGAACCAGCGCTGGGCGCCCGAGCCGTCGGGATCGCGGCCCGCCAGCGCCGCGACGCCGTTGACGGCCGTGAGCAGCTGGTCGGTGACCATGTTCTCGAGGGTCCAGGTGCCGTCACCCTGGTACACCGGCCGCCAGAGCTGATCGGCTGCCTCGTTCGGCCACAGCACCACCCGCGCGTCGCGGACACCGCCCTCCTGTCCCAGATAGCGGGCGTTCTGGCGGTTGACCAGACGGTAGTAACCGGGGGACTCGGGTTCGTACGCCAGCGCCCACGTCTGCCCCGGCAGCGTGGCCTGGTCGTACGGCACGTTGCCGATCACGTGGCTGCCGCCGCCCAGCGGCCCGGCCACGTTCGTGGTATGGGCGTTCTGCAGCACGACCACCTCCGGCGGGTTCGGCGTTTCGAGCTGGGAAGGTGGGGGACGGTCCGGTAGCCCGCCGATCTCGTACACGACGGGGAAGTGGTCGGAGAGCAGCATGCGGTCCGCCACGCCGTGCGCGGTGACACGGGGCGCGTCCGCGGCGTTCAGCGTGACCGCGTAGTCGAGGCTTCTGGGCGGGATTGGATTGTTGTTCGCGTCGAAGCGGGGCTGAGTCGGATGCGTCACCTGCGGTGGGCCGTTCACCCTGAACTGGCCGGGGGCGCGCTGGTCGAGCGCGGTGCGCAACTGGCCCGGTTCGCGGTTGAAGTCGCCCATGACCACCCAGGGCAGCGCCGTCCCGTTGGGGCCCGCGGTGGCCATCCGGGTCCTGATGCGGTCCACCAACCCGGCCATGTCGTTGCCGCCCGGTGAGAATCCGTGCACCGTGAAGTAGACGACGCCGTCGATGGTGGCGCCGAGCGCGGGCCGGCCCGTGGCGATGGGCGACTCGACGACGTAGACGGCCGAGGCCCTGCTACGGGTCGCGATGGCCAGGTTGACCCGGTTGGGCGGGCGGGTGACGTCGGTGTCCGTGTGCAGCCAGTACAGGAATCCCTGTGGCCGGCTGTCCGTGCCGCCGTAACCGTACTCGCGCACCGGTGGTTGCGCTGGGCCGAGCAGGCGTAGCGACCTCTCCCCCGCACCGAAGAGGAGTTCGGCTTCGTCCGGGAGACGCGAAGGTCTCCCGGATCTGGCGCGACCACGCCGGCCGGCTCGCCATCGAATTCCACCTGGACAACGGCCACGCGCCCCAGCGCATCGCCACCGCGTTGTGACCGCGAGCATGAGCAGTCCCTGTCTGGCGCGCACGGCCGCCGTGCTACTTCGCCGGTCCGCAGGAGGCGCTGCGTGGCGGCATCTTGCCCGTGGTCAGGTAGCGGTGCACGTGTTCGCGTACGCACGGGTGGCCGGAGAAGTAGAGGGCATGTCCTCCCACAGCCTTCAGGTAATGGGCGCGGGGAAGCTGTGCGGCCAGTCGCCGGCCGTCGGCGGCCGGGCTGTTGTCGTCGTAGTCGCCGTTGGCGATGAGCACGGGCGGCAGGCCCGGCGCCTTAATGGGGTGGGGCGGGTACGTCCTGGTCGGCGGCAGGCCCGCGCAGTGGTTGGCCATCGGCCACACCATCCGCCAGCCGATGTGGGGCGTGTCGCGGCGCAGCGCGCTCTCCAGCTTCTTGAGCTTGTCGTAGCCGGGGTAGGGCAGGTCCGCGCAGAGGATGACGCGCGACAGGCTGGGGTCGGGCACTCCTTCCACCTTGGCGAAGAACGAGGCGTCACCGGCCTGCGCCCGTGCGAGTCCGGCGGCCAGGCGCTCCCAGGTGGCCTCGTAGGTGAAGTTGGCGCGAGAGGCGATCTCGGTGTCGCTGATGCGCACCTCGGGACCGGCCTCGGGTGCGGGGATGGGCTCGCGGCGGGCCTTGTCCATCACCTCGTCCCAGACGGCCAGGGGGTCCTTGCCGTGCAGCGCGCAGGTGGTGGTGCTTTTGCACCAGGTGGCGAAGCGTCCGGCGTTGGCCTCCAGGGCCTGGGCGCGCCGGCGGAGCCACTCGCGCAGGCCGGGCGTGGTGTGGTCCCACACGCTGTCGAGGTACATCCGGCCGACCTTGCGCGGGAACAACTCGGCGTAGGCCTGCCCGAGTACGGTGCCGTGCGAGTTGCCCAGGTAGGTCAGCTTGGCCTGGCCCAGGGCCTTTCTGATCGCCTCCATGTCGTGCGCGATCTGCCAGGAGTTGAGGTTTCCCGACAGCGGCCCGGCCTCCTTGGCGCACGCCTCCCCGAACGTGCGGTTCTTCGCAGCGTACGCGTCGTAGGCCGGCTTGCTCGGAAACACCCATTCGGTGGCGAACGGTGCGGGGACAGGACAGTTGATCGCGCTGGACCTGCCGAACCCCCGCGGGTCGAAAATCACCACGTCGAACCATTGGGTGAGATCTTTGAAGTATTTCTGTCCCTGGCGGAGAAGCGTGATCTGCTCGCCAGGCCCACCGGTGTTGACCAGCAGCACGCCCTTCTTGCCTGCCTGGTTCTGGGCGGGCAGCTTGGCGAGACCGATCGTGACCTTCGGCCCTGATCGGCGGGCCCAGTCGGCCGGCACCTGGATCTGCGCACATTGCAGACCGTCTCCGCAGTCCTGCCACGACGGTGGCGTGGTCGTGACCGGGGCGACGGCGGTGACCGCGCCGATGACGAGTGAGGCGACGATGTTCATGCTGGAAGGATCGCCGGGGCCGTCCCCTCCGGGCGTCCCCCTTTCTGCATATCTTTGCCGGGGAGCGACAGGGGATGTCGGCAAAGCGCTGCTCGGTGCCGGTGCGGCTGATCGGCCGGCGGGTGCGGGTCTTGCTGCCGGCGTGCGGCATCGGGCGATTCAGGGCGGGCTGACGGCCTCGGTGGACATGGTGTGGCCGGCGGCGGAGAGCAGGAAGGACGTGCTCGCGGCGCTGGACGTGGTTCGCCTGAACGTCATCGAGGTGGCCTGAGCACCGTCCCGTGGCGGGGCAGGGACACCGTTGACCACGATCCGAGCCGTCGGTTACGTTGGTCCGCTGCCCACGGGAGGGCTGGAAAATATCTGATTTGTACGATGATGCCAAGCTGTCCGCCGTGCTGGTCCACGGTCTGCGTCCGGCGACGGTGACCATCGCCGACGACCACCCCTCCTGGCCGGTGCGCTTCGAACGGCGGGCCGCCGAACTGCGGGCGATCCTCGGCGAGCGAGCACGGCTCATCGAGCACATCGGCTCCACCGCGGTGCCCGGCCTGGCCGCGAAGCCCATCATCGACATCGTCGTCGGCGTCGACGACCCGGACGACGAGCGAGAGCGACCGGGACCTCTACGCGGCCGCCAAACGCGAGCTGGCGAAGCGGGAATGGCGTGACATCCACTACTACGCCGAGGCCAAGGGGCCGGTGATCGACCGGATCCTCGGGCGCGCGGGATGGCGGGACCAGCGGCACACCGCCCCAGGAGATGGCGACGCATCCAGACCTCTACCTCCTCGTTGACGGCGTACGAGCCCGGCAGCCGCGGGAGGAGGCCGACCGGCAGCGCGAAGCCCGCCACTCCGAGACCGCACCGGTCAAGGTGAACGTTGATCGATGTTCCCCGAGGCCGTTCTCGTGTCACCGATCGACGTTTGTGCTGATGAGGTGGACACCCGGGGTGCGTGGGTCGGGGGGCTCGCCACAGCGGCTGGATCGACCTGCGTACGTCCCCGGGTCGCGGCGCCGCCTTCACGGCGGCGTTTCCCGCCCTCGCCGGGCACCTCAGTGGTCCTTCTGGGGGAAGAAGTCCTCCGGCGCGTTCTCAGCGAGAGGTCTCTTGCGCTCCGACGGCACACGCTGCCGGATGTCTTTTTCGAGATTGCGCATCGCCATGCGGAAGATCTCCGACTGCTCGGCGCCGATGAACGACAGGTGGCCGAAGACCTCGAGCACCACCAGGCCGTGCATGTGCCCCCACGCGCTGATGAAGAGCGCCGTCGCCGGGGCCGGAAGGGCCCCGAGCTCCTCCTGCTCCGGCAGGCTCTCCAGGCGCCGGCGCAACGCGGGGCTGAGGTCGGGCGCGTCGGCACGGGCCAGTTGGTCGGCGGTGTAGCCGTCGAACAGGGCGCGGTGGAACACGGCGCTGATCCGTCGCACCGCGGACGTCGTGGGGCCGTTCGGGGCAGCCCGGTAGTGCGGTAGCGGCGTCCCGTAGATGAGGTGGAAGAGCTGGACGTTCTCCAGTGCCCACGCGCGGTAGCCCTCGGCGGCGACGAGCAGGGCGGTCGATCCCCGGCCGTGCCCGGCGCCGGTCTCGGCGGCCGCGGCGAGCTCCTCGTACGCCTCCACGATCAGCGGCGTCAGCAGGTGGCCCTTGCTGGGGAAGTAGTGATACAGCGCCTGCACGGTCATGCCCAGCTCGCGGGCGACGGCACGCAGAGACAGGGCGGCGGCGCCCTGGGCGGCCACATGCCGCCGCGCCGTCGCCAGGATCTCGGCCATCGCCACGGCGCGGCGCCGCTCGCGCACCGATCGCTGGCTCGTCACGGCCCGCTCGTCCTCCTTGACAGTGTCAAGAAAATCTAGCACTACTACGGCCGGGGCGGTCGCTCTTAGCCTGGCGTCGCCATCACCGACCGATCATGTCCGGGCGTTCTCCATCATGCTCAAGCGCTCCGCGGCGCGGCCACGCACGCCGCATCGGTCGTCAGTCCGTACGGGCGAATTCAGATGGCGCGATCAGCCGAGAAGTCCACAAGGGGGACAACCAACGTGTTACGAAACGATCAGATGAGCCGACTTCGTCGGAGCTGGCGATGGGTGCTTGCCGCCACGGTGGCGACCACGGTGGCAACAACAGTGGCAGCCACGGTGGCAACAACAGTGGCGACACCCGCGGCCGCGGCCGAGTTGCGGCACTCGACGCACCGGATCAAGTGGGAGGCCTGCACCGATCCCGTCTTCGCCGGCAAGCAGTGCGGCACGATGCGGGTTCCCATCGACTGGTCGCGGCCTCGCGGCGCTCACCTCACGCTCGCACTGGTCCGCCAGCCCGCGCTCGACCCCGCACACCGCATCGGCACGCTGCTGATCAACAACGGGCGCGGCCTGTCGGCGATCGAGCAGTTCCGGTACGCCCTGGAAGGACTGACACAGATCGGCGGGGCGATGCCCCAGCGATTCGACCTCGTCGCCGTCGACACCCGCGGCGTCGGACACAGCACGCCCATCCGCTGCGTGGAATCGCTGAAGCCCGCCGGCGTCAGCTACTTTCCCAAGAGCAAGGCGGCTTTCGACCAGCTTGCCGCTCACAACCGGATGCTCGGGCGAGACTGCGTGCGGCGCAACGGTTCCCTGGTGGCTCACATGGACCAGGTCAGCACCGCTCGCGACCTCGACGCCGTACGGGTCGCATTCGGCGAGCGGCAGCTCAACTGGTACGGGATCGAATACAGCGATCTGCTCGGCCGCACCTACGCCAAGCTCTTCCCCGGCCGCTTGCGGACCATGGTCCTCGACACCGCCATCGACGACACGGTGTCACCCGCGGACCGGGCACTCCAGGAAGCGGGCGCCGCGGAGAACGCCTTCAACCGGTTCACTGAGTGGTGTGCCACCTCGCAAGACTGCGTCCTGCGCGGGCAGGACGTGGCGGCCAGGTACGACGCGCTCGTTGAGCGTGCGAACCGCCGGCCCATCCCTGCGGGCGCTGTGCGCCATCCCATGACCGGCGAGGACATCCAAGAGGCGACTCAGCCGCTCCTCCCGGTTGTCCAGATCGGCTGGCCGCGGCTCGCCGCGGCCATCCTCCAGGCGGAGGCCGGGGACGCCACCCTGTTCGCCACCGCTGCTGACAGGACGGCGCTCGATCCAGTGCACGCGCGGGCGCAGGCGTGCGCGGACGACCCGAGGCAGATCCGCTCCTTCGGTCACTTGTCCCGGGTGCGGCAACGGCTCGTCGAAAGGTCCCCGCATCTGGGTGGAGCAGTCTCCTCCGCCATCGCACTGTCCGGCTGCATCGGCTGGCCGGTCCCGCCCAAGCCGGTGCATGCCGGTAAGCCCATAGCGGGCGCGCCACCCGCGCTGATCGTGCAGTCCACGCACCAGGTCTTCGCACCGCACGCGGCGGGGTACGCCATGGCACGCCAATTGCCCGGCAGCGTGGTGCTCAGTCGTGAGGGCGACGACTACAGCATGTTCGCGATCTCGCAGTGCGTCCGGGACGCGACCAATCACTACCTGACCGAACGCGCCCTGCCTGCCCGGAACACCATCTGCACAGACTGATCTCCCCCACCCATGGCTCCCCAAGGCGCCGGGGGAGCCATGGGTGGCGTGCCGGAGCGACCTGTTCAGCCCTTTTCGGGGTCAGAGGGCGTTATTTCTGGGGGCTTCGGCTGCACCTGCTGTGCACGCTGGGCGGGTTGCCGGTGCTGTCCGCGCTGAGCGGTGCCAAGGTCGATGAGCGCGAGGCACGGCTCGGCCTGCCAGCCAGTCAAACGATCCCTGATCACATACGACCACTGACCGTGGCCAGACCCCTGGCATCGATCATCTAGATGCCGCGGGTCTGGGCCGTGCAGCCCGGGTCGGATGAGGCGCTCGTGTCGAACTGCGCGCCGAACTTCACGTACACCTGGTGCGGCTTCGGCCTGACCACCGAGATGTTCCGCGTGCCCGTCTTGCCGCCCTGGTAGTTGAAGGTCTTGAACATGATGTCCGGCTGGGCGTCCTGCATGAAGTGGAAGCGGACGGTGTTGTTGTCGCCGACGTCGCCGGCGATCCGCCAGGACAGCTGGGTGAACAGGTGGTTCGTGGCGGACGTCGCGTAGCGGACGCGGATCTCGATGCCGAAGTCGCCCTTCGCGCAGCGCGCGATCAGGTACTGGTCGGCGGATGCCATGGCGGGCGCCGCCGTGATCGACGCGGCCAGGCCCATGGCGGCGACGACCGCCACGTTACGCAGAATCTTCATGTCGTCCCTCTCGAAGGTCATGATCACAAGTCGTGCAGGTCGGCAACCGGGGGTCCGATCGTTGGCCGGGGCAACGCTAATGAGAGGTGGTATGTCGCCGGTATGTCACGGCCTGATGACGTGGCGTCAACGTTTCTTCAGCGTGAACTTTCGCGCGGGACGTGTCGTCGTACTCCCATGATCGTCATCGCCGGGGTCCGGGGGTTCACCTTGAGCGTGCTACGCGTGATCGCGCTGTCGGCCGCCGCGCTGGCCGCGGCCGGCTGTTCGGCCCAGACCGCCGAGCCACGGCCTGCCGTCATCCAGACCGTCACGCCGCACAGTCGCGCGACCGCCCCGGCCGCGCTGCCGCGGCAACCCGTCTCGGCGTCGTCCTCCCTCTCATCTCCGGCCGACCTTCCCAAGCCGACGGCGACCAGCGGTCTCGGGCCCCGTCCGCGCCCCAAGATCTGCGACCGTCGCGGCGAACACCGCGTACCCGCACCCGATGTGCTGACCGTCAGCGGCATCAGTGTCGACGGCGATCGCGTGGTGCTGCAGGCCAGGCCCTCCACCCTGGTCTGCGGCCCCAGGGTCGCCAACAACGGCTGCTACGAGCCGGTCTCCGGTCCCGCCAAGACCTACCGGCTGGCCCGGCGAGCCACGGTCGTCCTCATGGACATGAGCGATGGCCCCGTCGCTGCGCGCTACGGCGTCGCGACGTTCATCGAGCTGCTGCGCGCCACGCCCGAGCCGAGCCTGGAACGTGGCGGTCTCGACCCGCGTTTCCGCTCCTTCAAGACCATCTCCGTCGACCTCTCGGACGGCACGGAGATCACCACGCTCTCTCAGCACTACCACCCGTGAGTCGGCTCCACGGAGACGGAGACCGGTGATGAGCCGGTGTGATCAGCGGCCTACTGGCACCGCCGGGCCGCCTCGGTGATCTTGGGGGTGTGGACCAGCCGGCCGGTCAGTGATCGTCATGTTGGCCTCGGCGCCATGCCGTGCGCCTGAGAGCGGCGTCAGTCGGTCGGATAGCTCACGTAGGCGAAGGCCGAGCTGTCAGGGGCCCAGCTCGGGGTGTTCAACGTGCCTTGACCGCCGAAGAGATGGGCGACGGTCGTGGCCGCGGACCAGTCGTCCAGCGCGACGACTTTCACGTCGACCCGGACGTTGGCGGGATGGCCTTGAGTGCCGGGCGGGAACGAGATGTACGTTGCCCACCTGCCGTCGGGCGAGATGTGCGGGAACCAGTTGACGCGGTCGTCGAAGGTCAGTTGCTCGAGAGAACTGCCATCGGGGCGAATGCGGGCTATTTGGGCGTGCTCATCGAATAGTTCGGTATTGAAATAGATCCATTCCCCGTCCGGCGAGTACTCGCATCCGTCAGAATGCCCAGGCCCGGAAGTAAGTCTGCGATAACCGCCACCGTCCACCGACATCGTGAAGACGTTGCCCGGAGTCCGCTGGTTCCCCGGCGCCGGCCGCAGCCCGATGAACGCGAGGCGGTCGCCGCGGGGGTGTACGCCGTGCAGGAAATGGAATATTCCGTCGCCCGATGGATCCCCGGTGATCAGCTCGGCGGCTCCACCGCTGATGGGGGCTCGATATATCTGCCGGTCGTAGGCCGAGAGATAGATGTGCGCACCGTCGGGATCGAGCACGTGATCGTTGTTGAGCTGCGGAATCCCCGTGATCACGATCTGATCGAGTGGTCGCGTCGCGGAAAGGGACAGCCGCCAGAGCAGGCCCTCGCCATTGAGCACCAAGGCGTCACCGGAGAGCAGCCAGTTCGGCGACGAGAGCAGGCGCTGTGACGTTTCGAATTGCTTGACGGGATTCTTGCCGGCAGGGTCGACGGTCCAGACCTGACAGGTTTGCCCCGGCAGGAGTTTCGGAAAATTCACTATCGCCTCTCCTCGGTTCTTCACTTCATCGCCATCCGCTTCCCGCGCACGCGTTCGAAGATCCACGATAGCTCCCAGGAGATCGCCGTCTCCTCCGCACGTCTCGGCTTCGGCGGTAATGCCGCCGGAGGCTGAGGGTAGCGGGCATTCCGGACCAAGTGCGCAGGGGCGTCCCTCGGCAGGCTCCTTCGCACCGGGGGTCGCCTTGCGCGGCAGGACTCGAGCACCTATCGTCCTGATGTATCAACTCGATACATCGGGCTGACAGATCGAGCCACACGATCTGCCGTCGAGAACGCAGCTTTTGCCTGGATTGCGAGGTGCGGGCTCAGGAGTGAAGGGCAATCCCGCCGAGCGGGTGGACCGCCGGTTCGGCGGGCGGAGTGCGTCGGCGCAGTCGTCGGGCACGCGCCGGAGCACCGTCGAACACAGACCGGCCGTATTTCGGCGCAGTGGTTTCAAGCTCTGCCGGCGCTGCCGTGCCGGCACGGCATCATCCTGGAGGCGAGTGATTTCGTGGAGACATCCAAGCACCACATCGAGCCTGCCGCCGGTAGGTTGGGCGTCCTGACAGTGGGGCTCGGCGCCGTGGCGTCGACCGTTATCGCCGGCGTCGAGCTGATCAGGCGAGGTCATGCCGAGCCCATCGGTTCGATCACTCAGATGGGAACCATTCGCCTCGGCGAACGGAGTGACGACCGGGTACGGCCCATTCGCGACTTCGTGCCTCTGGCCGGCATTGACCAGCTCGTCTTCGGCGCCTGGGATCCGATCTCGGACACGGCCTACGAAGCCGCGCTGAAATGCGGCGTGCTCGACCGGCTCGTCCATATCGAACCGATCGCGGACGCGCTGAAAGAGATCGAGCCCATGCCGGCCGTCTTCGACCAGAACAGCGTGCGGCGGCTCGACGGCCCCAATGTCAAGTCCAAGGCGGGCAAGCGCGACCTCGCCGAGGCCCTCCGCAAGGACATCCGCGATTTCCAGGCGGCGCACTCCTGCGACCGCATGGTCGTGATCTCGTGCGCGTCCACCGAGACCTTTCTCGAGCCCGGCCCGGCCCACCAGGATCTGGAGGCGTTCGAGGCCGCGATGGACGCGAACGACGAGAGCGTCCCGCCCTCGATGCTCTACGCGTACGCGGCTCTCAAGGAGGGCGTGCCCTTCATCAACGGAGCGCCCAACCTCACCGTCGACGTGCCGGCGATGGTGGAGCTCGCCCTCACGGCCGGTGTGCCCATCGCCGGCAAGGACTTCAAGTCAGGGCAGACCCTGCTGAAGACCGTGCTCGCGCCCATGTTGCAGGCCCGCATGATGGGGCTCCAGGGCTGGTACTCGACGAACATTCTCGGCAACCGCGACGGCGAGGTGCTGGACGACCCCGGCAGCTTCCGCACCAAGGAGCAGACCAAGCTCGGCGTGCTCGAACACCTCCTGGAGCCGAGCCTCTACCCCCAGCTCTACGGCAACGTCCAGCACAAGGTGAGCATCAACTACTACCCGCCCCGCGGTGACAGCAAGGAGGGCTGGGACAGCATCGACATCTTCGGCTGGCTCGGCTATCCGATGCAGATCAAGGTCGACTTCCTGTGCCGCGACTCGATCCTGGCGGCGCCCCTGGCGCTCGACCTGGTGCTCTTCACGGACCTGGCCAAGCGGGCGGGGCTCAAGGGCGTACAGGAGTGGCTGTCGTTCTACTTCAAGAGCCCGCAGCACGCTCCCGACGTCCGTCCCGAGCACGACCTGTTCGTCCAAGAGGCCAACCTCAAGAACACGCTCCGCCGGCTGATGGGCGAGCGGCAGATCACCCACCCGGGGATGGAGTAGCCCCCGGCCGGCGGGCCGTTCGGCCCGCCGGCTTCCGGACGGGTGCCGATTGCGCGCCCGCCCGACGTTCCGCCACTCAGAAAATGGTGGGCGCCTGCTTGCCGGATGCATCGCCGATTGAAGGTCTCTAGCAGTAGATCCAGTATTTTCGGGGAAAAGTTTACACCGAAAGTTCAACGATACCGTTGAAGGCATGGATATCAAGGACACCGCCCGCCCACTCGACGGCGCGGGCATCTCGGCCTTCCTCCGGTCGCTGCCCGCCAGACCCCTGCTGCTCGGTCTGGGCGAGGCCAGGCATTTCGTGGTGGACATGGGCGAGCTGCGCAACGAGATCTTCCGGCACCTCGTCGAGCACGAGGGCTACCGGTCGTTCGCGATCGAGAGCGACTGCCTCATGGGCCTGGTCGTGGACGCCTACGTCACGACGGGAGCGGGGACACTCGACGACGTCATGGAGCGCGGCTTCAGCCACAACTTCGGCGCGGCACCGGGCAACCGTGAGCTCGTGCGCTGGATGCGGGCGTACAACGAGGAACATGATGAGAAGCTCCGGTTCTTCGGGTTCGACGGCCCGCTGGAGTACTGGGCGGCGAGCCCGCGCCAGGCGCTCACCGGCCTGCACGACCTCCTCGACGGCCCGCTCCGCTGCTCCCGGGAGAGCCTCGACGCGCTGCTGGGCCCGGACGAGCCGTGGTCGAACGAGGCCGCGGCCATGGATCCGTCGCAGTCGATCGGCCGGTCCGCCGAGGCCCAGGCGCTGCGGCTGATCGCCGACGACCTGGTGGCGCTGCTCGACATGCAGGCGCCCGGGCTGAGCGCGGAGGACAGGGAGCGGGCGGCACTGTACGGGCGCACCGCCACCGGCCTGCTCCGCTACCACTACTGGATGGCGGACACCTCCCCGGACCGGTGGACCCGGCTGTCGGCCCTGCGGGACGCGATGATGGCCGCCAACCTGCGGGCCATCGCCGAGCGCGGCCCGGCCCTGGTCTTCTCCCACAACCTCCACCTGCAGCGGAACAAGAGCCTCATGCCGTTCGGCGACCAGGCGCTGGAGTGGTGGAGCGCGGGGGCGATCACCGGGACGTATCTGGGCGACCGATACGCCTTCCTGGCCTCGGTCCTCGGCACGGTCGGCGGCGACACCCCGCCCCCGGACACCGTCGAGGGCATCCTGTCCACGCTCCCCTGGGACCATTCTCTCCTCGACGCCCGCCGCCTGGCCGAGGTCATCACGAAGCCCGCGCTGCGCGTCTCCCACGATTTCGCCTATTTCCCGCTGGACCCGGCTCACCTCGGCCTGATCGACGGCATCGTCTTCCTCAAGGAGCCTGTCACCGAGCCTGTCAACCAGGCTTGATGTCGCGTGGCCGCCGGCCTGGCCCGGCAGCCACGCCCTCCCCTGCCGAACGAAGAATGCGCAGGCGGAAAGCACCGGGCAGGTGATTGTCCGGCGAATGTCCGGGTAAAGTCCTGGCACTTCCTTGGGGCCGATACAAAACTACGTATTCGCCGGGATATTCACGCAGACCGTAGTTGGAAATGCTGAGGGGAGCCCCACCCACCATGCGCATCCTGAAGATCATCGCAGTTTCCGGGAGCCTGGCCGCGCTCGCGATGGGCATGTCCGCCCTGCCGGCCCAGGCCGTCTCGGCGGCAGCCGCCGGACCGGCGGTGGCAAGCGTCCAGCGGGCCGCGCCACAGTCGCCGGACGACTGCCTGCTCTATCTCAACGACCACGGCTATCCATCGACCCCGGCCAGGGTCAGCGCCTGCAACTCGCTCGTCGAGGCCTTCTGCATCGAGATCCTGGAAGACTCCGAAGTGCTCAGCTCTGTCGCCGTGACCGCTTGCCGGCTCTCGTAAGCGCCTTCCCCATGCGGTCGGAGCGCCAGGCCATTCGCCCGGCGCTCCGAGCGCTCGTTCAGGTCAGGCGGCCGAGCCCGCCGCCACCGCAGAGGTCCAGGTCGTAGCCGTCGCCTTCCCCGTCCGGCCCACCCGCAGGACGTCCGGCTCGTCCGTACCACCCGAACCGAGGGGCTCTCGTACGCTCCGGTGAAAACTTATGCCACGCGTGACAAGTGTGGCGAAAACTGTTTTAATCCCACGCTAGGCGCCACCGGGGCGGTACATCCCCGGTGTGGCCGTTTTTCCTCGAAATCGCGACTTCGTGGGAAAGGCAGGCTTGTGGGAGCTCCAAGTGGCGAAGTCATCGTCACGGGCGGTCTCGGTTTCATCGGCTCACACCTGGTGGACGCGTATCTCGAAGCGGGCCACCGCGTAACGATCATCGACTCCAGCGCAGGCGCGGTCATCGACGGCGAGGACTACGACCGCGACCCCCGTTGCACGGTCGTCCGGCAGCGTGTGGAGGACTACCTGGCGGCGGGCGGCGACTTCGCCGGCGCCGACCGCGTCATCCACGCGGCCTCCTACGTCGGCCCCGCGAGCATCCTGTCCAGGGCGGGGCGGCTGGGCCACGACATCATCGGCAGCACCGCACCGGTCATCGACGCCTGCATCGGCGCCGGAACGCCGATGTGCCTGTTCAGCTCGGCCGAGGTGTACGGCCGCAGCGGCGTCCTCGACGAGAAGGACGACATCGTCGTCCCGACGCAGTACAACACCCGCATCGAGTACGCGATCGCCAAGACGCTGGCCGAGGCGATGGTCACCAACAGCCGGCAGCACGGCCTGCGCGGAATCGTCATCAGGCCGTTCAACGTGGCGGGGGCGCGGCAGTCGCGGGCGGGCGGGTTCGTCATGCCCACGTTCGTCCAGCAGGCGCTGGCCGGCAAGCCGATCACCGTGTTCGCGGGCGGCGAGCAGGTCAGGGCGTTCATCGCGGCGAGCGACCTGACCCGGTTCCTCATCGACCACATGGACGCGGCGCTGGACGGCGACGCCACCGTCATCAACGTCGGCAACCCGGCGAACGCCATCACCATCATGGAGCTGGCCCATCGCGTGAAGAAGCTGCTCGGCAGCGCGTCGCCGATCGTCGGCGTCGACGGCAGGAGCGTGCACGGGCCGCACTACGCGGAGGCGGAGTCGTTCCACAAGGTCCCGGCGCTGCGGGCGGCGACGAGCCTCGGCTGGCAGCCCAGGATCGCGCTCGACGAGCTCATCCTGAGCACCGCCGCCTACTATCGCGCCCGCGAGGACCGGAGGGCAGTGAATGCGCCGCTTTGACCGCGTACTGGTGATCTCTCCCCACGCCGACGACGAGGTGCTCGGCTGCGGCGGTCTGATCGCCGCACAGGTCGGGGCGGGCGCCGAGGTCCACGTCCTGTATCTGGCGGTCGACGGCATGCGGCACTACGGCCTCGACGGCGCCACCACCTATCGGCAGCGGCTGGACGAGATCGAAGCCGTCCGGGTCACGCTCGGCTTCTCCTACGAGATCGCCTACGGCGACAGGGACCTGACCGAGCGGCTGGACACGCTGCCGCGCAGGGAGCTCGTCGACCTGTTCGAGCGGTCCCTGAACGAGCGGCGGCCCGACCTGCTGCTACTGCCCAGCTTCGCCGACTACGACCAGGACCACCTCGCGGTGTTCGGCGCCGGGTTCGCGGCGGCCAGGCCCATCGCGCCGCAGTTCGGCAAGTGGCTCGTGCCGACTGTGCTGCTGTACGAGATGTCGAAGATCCAGTGGGCGGCCGAGCCGATGCCGCGCTCGACGGCCTACTGCGACATCAGCGCCCATCTGGACCGCAAGCTGGAGGCGCTGCGGGGTTACAAGAGTCAGCACCGGCCCTCGCCGCACATCAGGAGCGAGGAGTCGGTGACGGCGCTGGCGACGCTGCGCGGCGCAGAGATCGGAGTCGCCCACGCCGAGGCGTTCGGCGTGCTGAGGGAGGTCCTGTGAAGACGTTCGCGTTCTGCACCGGTATGGAGTTCGCGGCGCCGGCCGTGGACGTCCTGGCCGCTCAGGGCACTCCCCCGTCGCTGCTCATCGGCTACCCGCCCCAGCTCCAGCACCGCTCGGGCTACGCGCCGCTGCAGGACGCGGCGGCCACGTACGACATCCCGCTGCTGGAGACGGCCGACATCAACGACGGCCGGGCGCACAAGCTGGTCACCGACCTGGGCATCGACCTGTTCGTGGTCGCCGGCTGGTCACAGCTCGTCCGTGATCCGCTGCTGTCGGCGTGCCCGCTCGGCGCGGTCGGGTTGCACCCGACCCGGCTGCCGGAGGGCCGGGGGCGGGCTCCGCTGCCCTGGACGATCATCAAGGGCATCCGGTCGAGCGCGGTCAGCCTGTTCTTCCTCAACGAGGGCGCCGACGAGGGAGAGCTCATCGCCCAGCGCGAGTTCACGGTGAGCCGCCGCGACGACGTCACCGAGGTGTACCGCAAGGTGACCGAGATCAACATCGAACTGCTCGCCACGTACGTGCCGCTGCTGCTCGACGGTCAGGTGGTGGCGCGCCCGCAGCCGCCGGGCGGGTCGGTGTGGGAGCGGCGGCGGCCGGAGGACGGCCTGATCGACTGGTCCAGGCCGGCGAGCGAGGTCTACGACTGGGTACGCGCGCTGGCCGCGCCGTACCCGGGAGCCTTCACCTTCGCCGGCGGGCGCAAGCTGTTCGTCCACAGCGCCGACCTCATCGAGTGGGGTGAGCACCGGGAGCCGCCGGGCACCGTGCTGGTGCCGGTCTGGTCGACCGGCACCGCCGGGGCGCTGGTGGCGTGCGGTTCCGGGCTGCTCGTCGTCCGCGAGGTCCAGTGGGAGGGCGCCGGACGGCTTGACGCGCTGACCCTGCTGGAGTCGGGTGAGCTCGCGGCAGGCACATGTCTGGGGACGTGACGCTCACCGGGGCGGTGATGGCGCATCCCAAGCGCAGAGAGGCGGCCGTCCGCCTGGCGGGCGGCGTCCTGGACGTGGTCACCGACCCGGATCCGGGAGGGCGGCCGTCGGCGTTCCGGACGTCGCTGCTGGCCTGGTCGAGCATTCCCGAGGGAGCCACCCACCACGTGCTGCTCCATGACGACATGGTGCTGTCGGAGACCTTCTTCGAGCGGGCGGCGGCGGCTGCGCGGGCCATGCCGGACGCGGCGCTCGCGCTGTTCGCGTTCTGGAACTCGCGCAACGGCGCCGCCGTGCGGCTGGGCGCGCTCGCCGGGGCGCGCTGGGTGCGCGGGGCCGGGGAGTACACGCCTGTCGCGGCCCTGCTGCTGCCCCGGCGGGTGGCCGAGGGGTACGTCGGCTGGGCCCGCGATCGGGGCGGCACCTGGCCGGACGACGTCCTGATGGGCCGCTACCTCCGGCAGGCCGGTGTGCCGGTGTACGTCGCGGTGCCCAGCCTGGCCGAGCACGAGGACCTGGCCAGCCTGGTGGAGAACGACTTCCAGGGGCTGCGGCGCTCTGCCTGTTTCATCGACGACGAGCCGCTCTCCGGCGAGGACCGGGTGCTCGGGTCCCTGGCCGCGATCCCGTTCTTCAAACGCGGGGTGGCCCAGTGCGCGGTGCCCGGCGCCTCGGGGTGGCGGGACATCCGCTGTGCGGACTATCTGGACGGGCTGGGCTTCGACGTCGGCGGCCTGCGGGCGGGTTTCACGGGCCGCTGGTGGCCGCTCTGGCTCACGGCCTTCGCCATGGGCGTGGTCCAGGAGAACGCGGGGGATCCTCGGGTGCTGGATCGGGCGCTGGGGACCATGGGAGCCGGCGGGCTCTGCCATGAGCTCGGCTCTCGTGAGCTGGCCCGGCTGTCAGAGGAGCTCCACGACGTCGCACGGGACGGGCTCGCTGCGGGGCTCTCGGCGTCCCCTCGGCCTGCCGCGCGGCCGACGGTGGCCGTGACCGGGGCCGACACGTGGCTGCGCGAACAGCTCACGTGGGCGCTCGCCGACCGCGGCCACCTGACCGCGCCCGATCCCGACGTGGTGGTGCACGTCTGCGCGCCGGACGCCGGCACGGACTCCGGCACGGATCCGGCCGAGGAGGTACGGCGGGCGCGGGCGGCCTTCTCGGGCCACGCCGGGCGCAGGATCCTGCTGACCTCAGGTGGCTCGCGCGGGATCGAGGTCGAGGAGGCGGTGGTGTTGCGCCTCGGTGAGCCGTACGGGCCGGGGATGCCGCCGGGCGGGACGGTGATGGAGCAGGTGCTGCGCTCGTCCCTGAGCCGGCCGCTGCGGGCCGACGGCGGGGCGGGCCGGCTCGTGCACGTGCGGGACGTCGCCGCCGCCGTCATCGCCGCCCTCACCCGTGGCGCGGGGGTGTACGACGTCGCCGCCCCGCGGGAGGTGAGCGGGCTGGAGTTGGCGGAGGCGGTGGCCAAGGCGGTCCGGCCCGTGCCGATCGAGGCCACGCCTGACGCGGGTGTGACGGAGGGAGTGGCGGTGGACGTCGAGCGGGCCTTCGGCGAGCTGGGGTGGCGGCCGGAGGTGGATCTCGACTACGGGCTGCACACGTGTGCGCAGTGGCTGGCCTACGAGAGCGACCGCCAGTAGAGCCGTCCGTCGGGTGCCCCGATGACCAGCCGTCCTGAGGCGGCGGCCAGCGCGACGCGGCCTCCGGAGAGGGGCGGTCCGGGGCTCCCGTTCGCGGAGACGCCGCCATCCTCGGAGAGGGCCGGTGCGGAGACGGTCGTGGGCCACGACGGGCCGAGGTCGGTCCAGTCGAGATTCCGACGGTC
Source organism: Nonomuraea sp. NPDC050643 (assembly GCF_040654715.1). NCBI lineage: Bacteria > Bacillati > Actinomycetota > Actinomycetes > Streptosporangiales > Streptosporangiaceae > Nonomuraea > Nonomuraea sp. NPDC050643. The sequence goes on from NZ_JBFAIM010000009.1 coordinate 202,743, forward strand.
GACGGTTCGTGTCAGGACGCGGTCGCCCGCGATGGCGAACAGGCGCCCGTTCATCGCCGTCAGGCCCGTGGCCCCGCCCCCGCCGCCGATCCGGGTCCAGGCGGCGTCCGCGAGGCGGCGGATGGGGAGGTGCCAGAGCTCGTCGTCCGAGGTGAGGGCGAACAGCGCCTCGTCCGCGGCGGCCAGGTCGGTGGTGCGCTCCGGGGCCCGGCTCACGTCCGTCCAAGGGGCCGGGGACAGGACGGGGTCCCGATAGCGGATGACGCCGTCGGGGGCCAGGCCGTACAGGCCCGCCGGCGGGCCTCCGTGGGCCTCGCGGGGGGCGGCGAGCGCCTGGGCGTCGGTGGCGTCGATCGGGCGCCAGGGCAGGTTCTGGCCGGACAGGTCGCGCGTGCTCAGCCCGCCGCCGGGCCCGGCGGCGAAGAGCCGGTTCTCGCACACGACCAGCGCGACCGGCCGGGCCTCCGCGGCGGGGGACGATGCGGCAGGCGGACGCGACGGGGCAGGCGGACGCGATGAAGCGGCCGAGTGCGATGAAAGGGCCGGACGCGATGGGGTGGCCGGGCCGATGTCCTCCCATCGCGGTGGGCCGGGAAGGCGGGAGAGGTGGTCCAGGACGTTGCGGGTGATGCGGGCCAGGACCGGGTCGGCGGCCAGGGTGTTGCCCCAGTTGATGGTGCCCGCGTTGAAGACCGTCCCGGCCCCCAGCCGGTGCACGCCCATGGTGGCCGCGCCGCCCCTGCCGTATCTGCGCCAGTGCGACAGGTCCGCCGTGGCGAGGACGACGAACGACGGCGGGGTGCCGTCGCGGCCCGTGGCCCGGGGGACGCCGTCCAGCCACTCCAGGTCGGCGGCGTCGGTCTCGTAACCGAGCGCGCCCCTGCCGAACGTGTCGCCGTCCCGCAGGCCGGTGCCGGTGTAGACCCAGTGGTCGGCGAAACGGGCCGTGTAGGACTCCTGGGACATCACCCGCGAGTCGACCCAGCAGCCGGCGCCGTTGCGGAAGGTCAGCCCGGTGAGGGTGTTCTCGGGACGGTTGACGGGGTCGCTGGGCCACTCGACGGTGGTACGGCCGGGGTCGGTGCGCGCGAGGGGGTCGGCGACGGCGTCGCGGTAGCAGACCATCGTGCGCAGGTCGTCCTCGAAGCGGACCTGCCACCAGCAGGTGTTGCCGGAGAAGATGGCGATGTTGCCACCACCCCGCGCGAACGCCTCGACCGCGTCCCGCATCTCCCACGACCAGTACTCGTCGTGTCCGTTGATCACCAGCAGCCGGTAGCGGCTCAGCAGGTCGAGACCGCCGTGCAGGTCCAGCCCCGAGCAGTAGTCGACCGCGTATCCCGACGGCCCGAGCCACCGCAGCAGCCCGAGCTCCCACTCCTCGACCTGCGGCCCCGCCCCCGGCCGGTCGAAGCTGACCTTGACCGCGCGATCGGGCTGCTCGGACTGGTAGAGCCCCTCACCGGGTACGCCGGGCCGGTTGTACGCCTCCCAGGTGGGAAAGGGGATCGCCACCACCACCGGTGAGGCCGGCGCACTCGCCCGTACGACGAAATACGCGCACCCGTCGCCCAGGACCGCGCGGTAGAGGGAGCTGGGCCAGTCGGAGCCCACCTCGAGCGTCCAGGTGTCGCCGCCGGCGGTGTCGCGGAGCACGACCCGCCCCGACGGCACGTCCTCGACGGTGATCGTGCCGCCGTCGACGAGCGGGTCGCCGCACAGGTGGAACCGGAGGGCCTCGCCCTGCGCGCACGACGTGGCCGCCGCATACAGGCTCATGCGAACGCCGCTTCGACCAGCGTCGACTCCAGGTCGAACAGGAACCGTTCGATCGCCGGCGGCGCGAGCAGCGCGGTGTCGGCGTACAGCGACACCTCCATCCGCCCCGGCTCACCGCCGACGTGCAGCCGGAAGTCGCAGATGTTGCGGTCCATGGTGTCCGTCCAGGCCACCTCGGTCCGCTCCATCGAGGCGCGGACGGCCCGCTCGTCCAGTTGGGTCGCCTCGTCGCGCTGCACCAGCCGCTGGTCGTTGAAGCAGCCGAACGACCTGATCCCCGCCCCCACGCCCGACACCGCCTCCTCCATCGCGTACGGATCGAACTGGGCCTGCCGGTACGCCTTCATGGCCACGCGCCAGCCCTGCCGCACCAGCTCGCCGAAGTCCGAGGTGCGCAGGTCGAGGAGCACGAGCCCCTCCTGCGAGATCGTGGAGACCACGTCGCGGCGATCGGCCGCGAACCGGTTGTTGACGATCACCCGCATGCCGCAGAACCGCTGGCCCGTGAGCCGCCCGGCGAGCCGGATCGCGGCGGTGAGCAGCACCGTCGAGGAGCTCACGCGCGCGCGGGCCGCCACGGCCTGAGCCGCCGCGGCGATCGCCGCGGAGGTCATCGTGGCCTCCCAGAACCGCGGGTGCCGGGGGGCGTCCGACAGGGTCACCGGATCCATGCGCCGGTATTCGGACCGCCAGAAGGACAGGGCCTCCTCCGACACGCGGCTGCCCTCGGCCGAGCGCTGCCATGCGGCGATCTCGCGTGGTGTGGCGCTCTCCACTGGTGGCAGCGAGTCGCGCAGCAGGAGCAGCCGGAAGTCCTTCACCAGGAGTTCGGCCGCGTGTCCGTCGGCGGCCAGGTGGCACAGGACCAGCACGACGTGCCGGACCTGTTCTCCGTTCACGAGGAACGCCACCCGCAGCGGCCACTCCTCCCAATAGTCGAACGGCTCGGCCGACAACCGGTCGCACACCACCTGCGCGGGTTCGTCCGTCACCTCGACGTAGGGCCGGGCGATGGGCGAGATCCGTTGCCGGGGGTGGTCGCGGGGCCCGCTGAGCCGGGTGCGCAGCGCCTCATGCCTGGCGACGAGCCTGTCCAGGGCGTTGACGGCGCGCTCGACGGTCACGGGCCGCTTCGGCGCGGCGAAGATCCGGCCGATGTTGAGATAGTGCTCCTCCGGCCGCGCCGCCACGACGGCCCGCCAGATGTCCTGCTGTCCCCACGTGAGCGGCGACTCAAGCATGGAGCCGCAGGTAGTCCACCAGCTCGTCCAGGCTGTCGGCCGACGCCAGGTCGAGTTCGACGCCGAACTCCGCCTCCACCGCGTCGATCAGCCTGAGATAGCCGAGCGAGGTGACGCCGAGATCGGCCAGCCTGGCCTCGCCCGTCAGCACCTCGGCCGCCTCGACCGCGCCATCGGTGGCCTTGGCGACCATGTCGGCGAGCCGTCCGCGTAGCTCCTCGTCCGTCTGCACCTGGAAAAGCCCTCCCGTTCTGGGAAATTCGGGGCGAGTGTGTCATGCGGGGCCTGATGGCGGCAAGCGCCTACAGGTAAGGGGTTGACGTGATTGTGCATTTTTTCTAGCGTCTTGCGGCAGCCCGATAAAAAATTTTGGGGGGTGGTTCAGTCGGCCCTTCCTGTCCCTGCTCTGCTGAGCTCACGAGCCGCCACCACCCCCGATCACGAAGCCCTCATCGTCGCCGGAGCAGGCGGCCTCACGCTCCGCGAGTGGGACGAACGCTCCACCGCCGCCGCCCATGGCCTGCTCGTCCGGGGCGTACGCCGAGGCGACCGGGTCGCGCTGGTGTTCGGCGGCGCCGACTGGCTCGACTACGCCGTGCACTGGATGGCCGTGCTGAAGGCGGGCGCCGTCGCGGTCCCGCTGTCGGACCGCCTGGCCGCGCCTGAGCTGGCCCGCCTGGTCGAGCACTGCGGCGCGACGACGACCATCCGCCGCGACGACGCGCCCGGCCCCACCCCGCCCGGCCCGGTCCCCGCCCCGGCTGAGGTCGATCCGCTGGATCTCGCCCAGATCCTCTACACCTCCGGCACCACCGGACAGCCCAAGGGCGTGGCCGCGAGCCACGCGAACCTCGCCTCCCCGCCCGTCCACCCCAGACGGCGCCCGTTCGCGCACTCCAGGCATCTCGTGCACGCGTTCCCCATCGGCACGAACGCCGGCCAGGTCATGCTGCTCCACGCGCTGACCGCCGCGCCCTCCGTGGTCACGCTGCCGCTGTTCACGCCGGCCCGCTTCGCGGCGCTCATCGAGTCGTACGCGGCGGGGACCGTGTTCGTGGTGCCCGCGATGGCCATCGAGCTTCTCGGCGCGCGCGTCCAGGACCGCCACGACCTGTCGAGCGTGCTGCTGCTCGGCTCGGCCGCCGCCGCGCTGCCACCCGCGGTCGCGGCCCGGCTGGGCGAGGCGTTCCCGAACGCGACGGTCGCGAACTACTACACCTCGACCGAGGCGGCCCCGGCCCAGACCATCATGATCTACGACCCCGACCGGCCGGGCGCTCTCGGGCACGCGAGCGGCGACCTGCGGATCGCGGGCGCCGACGGGACCCCGGCCGGGCCGGGCGAGACCGGCGAGGTGTGGCTGCGCACCCCGGCGCACTCCCGGTCCTACTACGGCGAGCAGCGGAGCGACACCTTCCGGGACGGCTGGGTACGCATGGGCGACCTCGGCTACCTCGACGAGGAGGGCTACCTGTACCTCGTCGACCGGGAGAGCGACGTGATCAAGTCGGGCGCCTTCAAGGTCTCGACGCTCCAGGTCGAGGCGGCACTGCACGAGCATCCGGCCGTGTCCGAGGCATCGGTGTTCGGCGTGCCGCACCCGGTCATGGGCATGGCGGTGGCGGCGGCCGTCGTGGCAGGCGAGCCGGTAACGCTGGCCGGCCTGCGGGCCTTCCTGTCCGAGCGGCTGGCCCAGCATGAACTGCCCACCCGGCTGCTGTGCGTGGACGCGCTGCCCAGGAACGCCGCCGGAAAAGTGATCAAGCGAGACTTGCGCGGCTTGGCAGAGGAGTGAACATGGTCCTGGCGTCGCAGGCGCAGCACGGGATGTGGCTCACCGAGGTGATGCACGGCACCGGCACGGCCTACCACATGCCCTTCGCGCTGTGGTTCGACGGCCCGCTGGACCGGGAGGCGATGCTGACGGCGTGCCGGGCGGTGGTCGCGCGGCACCCGGTGCTGGGCCGCGCCTTCGAGGAGCGTGACGGCTCACTGCGCCTGGTGCCCGCCACGGGCGCCCCGCCGATCGGGTTCGTGGTGGAGCCGGATCCGGGGGCGCTGATCGACAAGGAGATCGCGCTGCCGTTCGAGCTCTCCAGCGGGCCGCTGGCCCGGTTCACGCTGGTGGAGATCTCGCCGGTCCGGCACCTGCTGCTGTTCGTGGCGCATCACCTCGTCTTCGACGGCATGTCGAAAGACCTGCTCGTACGGGATCTCGCCGCCGCCTACTCCGGAGCCCCCTGCCCGCCGCTGCCCCTGCCGCACGGAAGGGCGGAGCCGCCCTCGCCGGAGGCGCAGGCGTACTGGCGGGCGCGCTGGCGCGAGGTGCCGCACGTGACGATCAACGGGGTGACCAGGACGCCGCGACTGGCCGAGCACGGCGAGAGCGTGCTGCGCGACCTGACGCCCGACATGCCCGACCTGCCCGGCGCGACCAGGTTCCAGATCTTCCTCGCCGCCGTGCACGCCCTGCTCCACCGGTACGGCAACGCCGACACGGCCGTGGCCGTGGCCATGTCGACCAGGACCGCCGAGACCCGGGACCACATCGGCCTGTTCGCCACCGAGCTGCCGACCTTCTCGTCGTTCCCGTCCGCGGGCTCCTTCCGCGACCTCGCCCTCGGCTTCAAGGACGAGTTGCGCGAGCTGAACGCCTTCCGCGAGGTGCCGGTGGCCAGGGCGGTGGGCGGCATCAAGCCGACGGTGGCGCTCGCGCCGGTGTCCATCAGCTTCCGGCGGCGCGCGCCCGACCAGGTCTTCCCCGGGCTGGGGCTGTCGGTGGAGTGGAAGATGTCCAACCACGTGGTCAGGAACGTCCTCCACCTCCAGGCCGTCGACGGCGACGACGGCCTGCTCCTGACGCTGCACTACAGCCCGGACGTCATCTCCCGGCAGGACGTCGAACTGGCCGGCGACCATCTCTCCGCGGTGCTGCGCGCGGTCCGCGCCGATCCGGACGTGCGGCTCGCCGACCTGCCACTCCCCGCGGCCCCGCTGGACATCCCCTCGCCTGCCACCCCGGAGACCGGGCCGGCGCGCTCCGGGGCCCAGGCGGAACCCGTCGAGGAGGAGCTGATCGAGCAGGTCCGGCTGATCTGGATGGAGGTCCTGCGGATGGACCACATCGCCCCGGACGAGGACCTCTACGACCTCGGCGGGCATTCCCTGACCATCACGCAGATCAGCGCCCGGATCAGGAAACGGCTCGGGGTGGAGGTGCCGTTCGACGTGTTCCTCGACGATCCGACGATCATCGGGGTGGCCAAGGCCGTGGACGGGCTGCGGTCATGATCTCTCTGGGCCAGGAGCGGCTCTGGTTCCTGCAGCGGCTCGACCCGTCCGACGCGGCCTACCGGGTGGCGGTGGTGCGGCGGTTACGGGGGACGCTCAACGTGGAGGCGCTGAGGGGCGCGTTCGGGGAGGTCGTGGAGCGGCACGAGTCGCTGCGCACGCGGTTCCCCGACCAGGACGGGCTGCCGGTCGCGGTGATCGACCCGCCGGGGACGGTCCCCGTGGAGCTCGTCGCGTTCGAGCGGGCGGGCACGGACGAACCCGTGCTCGACCAGGTCGCGCGGCTGCTCGGCGAGCGCGCCAACACGCCCTTCGACCTGGCCTCCGCCCCGCCCCTGCGGATCACGCTGGTCCGGCTGGCGGACGACGACCACGTGCTGTGCGTGGTGCTGCACCACATCATCGGCGACGGCTGGTCCCTGAACGTGCTGATGAACGACCTGGCCGCCTGCTACCTCGCCCGCGCGCGGGGCGTCCCCGCCGTCCTTCCCGGCCTGCCCGTCCGCTACGCCGAGTACGCCGCCGCGCAGCGGAGCTCCGACGCCGGCGCCCACATCGCCTACTGGACGGGCCGGCTCGCCGGGGCGGCGCCGCTGGAGCTGCCCACGGACCGGCCGCGTCCCGCCCGGCGGAGCAGCGCGGGCGACGACGTGGGCTTCGACCTGCCGCCCGAGCTCGCCGGCGCGCTGTCCCGGCTGGCCAGGGCCGAGCGCTCGACGCTGTTCATGGTGCTGCTGGCCGCGTACCAGGTGCTGCTGGCCAGGCATGCCGGGCAGGACGACGTCGTGGTCGGCTCGCCCACCGCCGGTCGTGACCGGCCGGAGCTGGAGCCGATGGTCGGGCTGTTCGCCTCCACGCTGGTGCTCCGGGGGGATCTGTCAGGGGATCCGACGTTCGCCGAGCTGCTGCGCCGGACCCGGCGTACCGTGCTGGAGGCGATGGCGCACCGTGAGGTGCCGATCGAGCGGGTGCTGTCCGCGCTCGACATCGAGCGCGACCTGTCGCGTACGCCGCTGTTCCAGGCGATGCTGGCGGTGCACAACGCCGCGGTCGGCTACGACGAGGTGGAGTCGTTCGCCGGGATGGAGAGCCTGCCGTTCCCGCACGGGGCTCCTCCGGCCATGGTGGACCTGCGGATGGACCTCTGGCCGTCGGAGCGGGGCTGGCACGGGGCGTTCTTCTACAGCACCGAGCTGTTCGACCGGGAGACGGTGACCCGGCTCGCCGGCCGCTTCCTGACCCTGCTCGCCTCGATCGTCGCCTCCCCCGAGGCTCGGCTGTCGGAGCTCGACCTGCTTCCGGTCGCCGAACGCGCGCTGCTCGACCGGGCCTCGACCGGCCCGATCCTGGAGACGCCGGCCACGACCGTGGTGGACCTGGTCCTGCGGCAGGCCCGGCTGCGGCCCGGCGCGACCGCCGTCACGTGCGGCGGCGAGCGCCTCTCCTACGCCGAACTCGCCGCCCAGGCCCTGCGGGTCGGGGGCGAGCTGCGGGAGCGGGGCGCGGGGCCCGGAGCGGTGGTGGCCGTCCGTCTGCGGCGGTCGGCGGCGCTCCCCGGGACGCTGCTCGGCGTGATGCTGACGGGGGCCGCCTACCTGCCGATCGACCCGGCGCTGCCGCCGAGCCGGGCGGCGTACGTGCTGGCGGACTCGGGAGCCCGGTTCACCCTGGCCGACGACGACCCGCTCCCGGCGGTCGCCTCCGGACCCGTCACCGACGCGTCCACCGGCGGATCGGCCGCCTACGTGCTCTACACCTCCGGTTCGACCGGCCGCCCCAAAGGGGTGGCCGTGCCCCACGCGGCTCTGGTGAACCTGCTCACCGGGATGGAACACCTGCTCGGGGCCGGCCCGGCGGACGTGTGGCTGGGCAGCACCTCACTCTCGTTCGACATCGCGGGGCTGGAGCTCTATCTGCCGCTGGTGACCGGCGGGCGGCTGGTGCTGGCCGGCGACGAGACCGTGCGCGACGGCACCGCGCTGGCCGGGCTGGTCTCCGCGTCGGGCGTCACGCACGTCCAGGCCACCCCGTCGGGCTGGAACATGCTGCTGTCCGCCGGGCTCGACGCGTCCGGGCTGGTGGCGCTGGCGGGCGGCGAGGCGCTGCCGCTCGCCCTGGCCAGGCGGTTGCGGCGGAGGGCGGCGCGGCTGTTCAACCTGTACGGCCCGACGGAGACCACGATCTGGTCCACCGCCTGGGAGGTCCCCGCCGAGCCCGGCCGGGTGAGCATCGGGCGGCCGATCGCCGGCACCCACGTCCACGTGCTCGACGGCGCCGGCGCGCCGGCGCCGATCGGCGTGCCGGGCGAGCTGGCCATCGGCGGCGCCGGGCTGGCGCTCGGCTACCTGGGCCGGCCGGAGCTGACCGCCGAGCGCTTCGTGAACGGGCTCTACCGGACCGGCGACCGGGTCAGGTGGCTCGGCGACGGCACCCTGGAGTTCCTCGGCCGGGGCGACGGCCAGGTGAAGCTGCGCGGGCACCGGATCGAGCTGGGCGAGATCGAGACCGCCCTGGAGTCTCATCCGGAGGTGCGGCAGGCGGCCGTCGTCGTGCGCGACGACGAACTGATCGCGTACGTGGTGGCCACGACTCCCGCGGGATCCCCGGCGGACCTGCTCGAACACGCGGCCGGATGGCTGCCCCCCTCCATGGTGCCCCGTGTCGTGGTGGCGCTCGACGTGCTGCCGATGACGCCCAACGGCAAGATCGACCGGCTGTCGCTGCCCGAGCCGGAGGGAGCGGCGGCGGGACGGGGAGGCAGGCCGCGCACGGCCCGCGAGCGGCAGGTGGCCAAGATCTTCGGCGACGTGCTCCGGATCGGCGACGTCGGAGCGGACGACGACTTCTTCGCCCTCGGCGGGCACTCGCTGCTGGCCACCCAGGTCATCGCCCGGCTGGAGGCCGCGGGGACGACGGTGCCGCTGCGGACGCTGTTCGGGCGGCCCACCGTGGCCGGGTTCGCGGCGACGCTGGAGGGTCTGCCCGACGAGCCGGGCCGCCCGCCGGCCCCGCGTCCGCCGGGCACGCTGCCTCCGCTGTCGGCCGCCCAGGAACGGCTGTGGTTCCTGCACCGGCTCGATCCGGGCGACGCCTCGTACAACATGTACATCGTGCGCAGGCTGCGCGGCCCGCTCGACCCCGAGGCGCTGCGACGGGCGCTGACCGCGCTGATCGCCCGGCACGAGTCGCTGCGCACACGCTTTCCCGAAGTGGACGGGCGGCCGGTCGCCGTCGTCGAGCACGCCGCGCCCGCCGCCGTCGAACGGCTCGGCGCGCGTGACGAGGCGGAGGCCCGCGCGTGGGTCGCCGCCCGCACCAATGCCCCGATGGACCTCGGTGCGGCGCCGCCGCTCCGGATCACGCTGATCCGCCTGGACGACGGCGATCACGTGCTGTGCGTGGTGCTCCACCACATCATCGCCGACGGCTGGTCCATCACCGTCCTCCTGAACGACCTGTCCGCCCTGTACGCCGAGGCCCTGACGAGCGGCGCCCCGCCGGACGGGGCCCTGGCTCCGTTGACCGTCCAGCACGGTGATGTCGCGCGCTGGCTGCGGGAGCAGGACGGGAGCGCGGCGCTGGAGTTCTGGCGGGAACGGCTCGCCGATCCGCCCACGCTGGCGCTGCACACCGACCGGCCGCACACGCCGGGCCCGGCGCGGGGCGACTTCCACCTGCTGGACATCCCGGACGATCTGGCCAAGGCGCTGGACGCGACGGCGCGGCGGCAGCGCAGCACGCTGTTCATGGTGCTGCTGGCGGCGTACCAGGTCTTGCTGGCCCGGCACACCGGGCAGACGGACATCCTGGTCGGCTCGCCCACCGCCGGGCGGGACCGGGTGGAGCTGGAGCCGATCGCCGGCTATCTCAGCACCACGCTGGTGCTGCGCGGCGACCTGTCGGGCGATCCCACCCTGGACGAGCTGCTGACCAGGACGCGCGGGACCGTGCTGGAGGCGATGGCGCACCAGGACGTGCCGTTCGAGCGGCTGCTGGCGGACCTGGACATCGAGCGGGACATCACCAGGAAGCCGATGTTCCAGACCATGCTGACGCTGAACAGCCGGACGGCGGACGGGGAGCAGGACCGGCTCGGCGACGGGCTGGAGATGTCGTACTTCGACGATGGGTATCGGCAGGCCAAGTTCGATCTGGTGGTGGAGGCCTGGCGGGCGCCGGGGCGGCTGCGGGTGGCGTTCGGCTACGACGCGGGGCTGTTCGACCCGGAGACGGTGGCGGGGCTGGCCGGACGGTTCGCGGTGCTGTTGCGCGCGATGGCCGACCCGGACAACCGCCATGCCCGCCTGTCGAGCCTGCCGATGCTCACCGCCGCCGACCAGGAGCTGATCGCGTCGGCGAGCGGCGCCGAGACCGCCGCGCCGGACGCCGGGGCGCGCGACGCGCCCGACAGTTCAGACGCCGGCGTGCTCGATGTACTCGACGTGCCCGACGTACCCGACGTGCCGGACATGGTCGCGGAGGCCGCCGCCGGCCACGCCCATGAGACGGCCGTCGTGTGCGGGGCCGAGAGCGTGACCTACGGCGAGCTGGCCGAGCGGGTGTCCCTGCTGGCCACCGAGCTGACGCGGCGCGGCGTGCGGCGCGGGGACGTGGTCGGCCTCCATCTCGGCCGGTCGATCGACGCCGTGGTGACGATGCTGGCGATCTGGCGCGCCGGAGCCGCCTACCTGCCGCTCGACCCCGCCTACCCCGCCGCGCGCCACCGGCACATGATCACCACGAGCGGCGCCCGCCTGACCGTCTCCGACGGCCTGCGCATCGCGGCCACGAACCCGGCTCCCCACGACCAGCCTCCCCCGGACGGCGACTCCGGCGGCGGCCTCGCGTACGTCCTCTACACCTCCGGCTCCACCGGGACCCCCAAGGGCGTGGCGGTCGAGCACGCCGGCCTGGCCGCCCGGGTCCGGTGGATGCGCCGCGAGTACGGCCTGCGTCCCGGCGATCAGGTGGTCCAGCTCGCCTCCCTGAGCTTCGACACCCACGCCGAGGAGCTCTACCCCGCCCTGACCACCGGCGCCACGGTCGTGCTCCTCCCCGACGGCGGCGCCACCCTGCCCGACCTGCTCGCCGGACGTCCCGGCGTCACCGTGCTCGACCTCCCGACGGCGTACTTCCACCAGCTCGTGGACCTGATCGACGAGATCGCCTGGCCCCCCGCCCTCCGCCTGGTCGTCATCGGCGGCGAGCAGGTGCACGCCACCGCGGCGGCCCGCTGGCGGCGTCGTTTCGGCGACCGGGTACGGCTGGTCAACACCTACGGCCCCACCGAGGCCACGATCGTCGCGACCGCCGCCGACCTGACGGGCGATCCCGGCGGTGATCCCCGCCCGCCGATCGGCCGCCCGATCGCGGCCACCACGATCCGCGTCCTCGACGCCCACGGCGCGCCCACCCCGCCCGGCGCCCCCGGTGAGCTGTACATCGGCGGCCCAGGAGTCGCCCGCGGCTATCTCGGCCTGCCGGAGGCGACGGCGCGGCGGTTCGTCCGGCTTCCCGGCGGCGGCCGGTACTTCCGCACCGGCGACCGGGTCCGGCTGCGCCCCGACGGCCTGCTGGAGTTCCTCGGGCGCATGGACGAGCAGGTCAAGGTGCGGGGCTTCCGTGTCGAGCCGGGCGAGGTCGAGCACTGCCTGCTCACGCATCCCGGCGTGCGGCAGGCCGCGGTGACCGCCAGGGACGGCGAGCTCGTCGCCTACGTGGTGGGTGAGGCGGCGGACCTGGCCCAGCACGTGGCCCAGCATGTCGCCGGGCGGCTTCCGCCGTACCTGGTGCCCACCCGCTGGGTCGTCCTCGAGGCGTTGCCGCTCACCGCGAACGGCAAGCTCGACCGGGGCGCGCTGCCGGAGCCGGGCCGCGCCACCGGCCAGGCGGGCGGGGAGGCCACGCCGCCGCGCTCGGACGCGGAGGAGCTGATCGCCGATGTCTGGGCCGAGGTGCTCGGCGCGGACAAGATCGGCGCGTTCGACGACTTCTTCGCGCTCGGCGGGCACTCGCTGCTCGCCATCAGAGTGGCGGCCCGGCTCCGGACGATCGCCGGCGTGGACCTGCCGATCCGTACGCTGTTCACCCGCCGGACCGTCGCCGACCTGGCGCGCGCCGTCGAGGAGGCGCTGCTGGCGGAGGTGTCCGGGCTGTCCGACGAACAGGCGCTGAGCATGCTGGATCCGGAGGACACGGTGTGACCGAGCTGACCGAGGCCCAGCGGGCGCTGCTGACCCAGAGGTTGCGGCGGCGCGGGAGCGCCGCGACGATCCCGGCCCTGCCGGGCGGGCAGGCGCCGCCGCTGTCCTACGCGCAGGAGCGGCTGTGGTTCATGGAGCAGTACGCGCCGGGCAACCCCGCGCACACGATCCCGTTCGTACGGCGGCTGCGCGGCCCGCTCGCCGCGGACCTGCTGGGCGACGCGCTGAACCGGGTCGCCGCGCGCCACCAGCCGCTGCGGACCCGCTTCCCGGTCAGTGACGACGGGCAGCCCGAGGTGGCGGTCTCGGCCGCCGTCACGGTCCCGCTCACCGTCGCCGACCTCACCTCCTCCCCCGCCGCGGGCTCCGCCGACGAGGCGCGGGCTCTGGCCGACCGCTTCCTGGCCGAGCCGTTCGACCTGGTGACCGGGCCGGTGATCAAGGCCCTGCTGGTACGCCTGGCGGCCGACGATCACGTGCTGGCCATCGCCGTGCACCACATCGCGGCCGACGGCTGGTCGGCGAACATCCTGCTGCGCGAAGTTCTGACCTGCTACGACGGGGGGCCGCTGGCCGACCTGCCCGTCACCTACGGGGACTTCGCCGCCTGGCAGCGCGCGCGGCCCGGCGGCGCGGACGACGTGGCCTACTGGCGCGAGCGGCTGGCCGGTCTGCCGCCGCTGGAGCTGCCCACGGACTTCCCCCGGCCGCCCGAGCTGACCCACCTCGGTGCGGCGCACTCCTTCGCCGTGGATCCCGCCCTGGTCGCGCGGCTGGAGCGGCTGGGGCGGGAGCACGGCGCCACGCCGTACATGGTGCTGCTGGCGGCCTTCGCGGTGCTGCTCGGCCGCTACGCCGGGCAGGAGGACGTGGCGGTGGGCTCCCCCGTGGCCGGGCGCTCGCTGCCGGAGCTGGACGGGCTCGTCGGCTGCTTCGTCAACATGCTCGCCATGCGGGTGGACCTGTCGGGCGACCCGTCGTTCGCGGAGCTGACGCGGCGGGTGCGGGACATGTCCATGGACGCCTACGCACACCAGGACCTGCCGTTCGAGCGGCTGGTGTCGGAGCTGAACGTGCCGCGCGAGGTGTCGCGGTCGCCGCTGTTCCAGGTCGTGTTCGCGATGCAGAACTACGGCGGGGAGCCGTCGTCCTCCGGAGGCCCGGCCGTCGAGGGGTTCGCGCCGGGGGTGTGGGCCACCCGGTTCGATCTGGAGCTGTACACCGGCGGCGATGGTTCGTTCCTGTTCGTCTACAACGTCGCGCTGTTCTCGGCGGAACGGATCGCGCGGATGGCCGGGCACCTGACCGCCCTGCTCGACGGGATCGCGGCCGACCCGTCGGCCCCCGTCTCCACCATCGAGCTGCTCACGGCGCCAGAGCGGGCGGAACGGGAGCGGTGGAACGACACCGGGCTCGACCTGGGCGCGGACGGCCTGTTGCACCGCCCGTTCGAGGAGCGGGTGCCGTACGCGCCGGACGCCGTCGCGGTGACCCACCCGGACGGCGCGATCACGTACGCGGAGCTGGACCGGCGGGCGGCGTTGCTGGCCGCCGAGCTGACGTCCGCGGGCGTGGAACGCGGAGAGCTGGTCGCGGTCGTGATGGAGCGGGGGTGGGAGCAGGTCGTCGCGGTGCTGGCCGTCGGCAAGGCCGGGGCGGCGTATCTGCCGGTCGACGCGGACCTGCCCGACCAGCGGCGCTTCGAGCTGATGGCCCGCGGCGAGTGCCGGGTCGCGCTCACCCAGCCGCGGCTGGACCTGACCTGGCCCGCCGGCGTGACCCAGGTGCCGGTGACCTCCCCCGCCGCGTCGCCGGCCGTTGCCGGCGACGGATGCCCGGCTGCGCCCTCCGACCTCGCCTACGTGATCTTCACCTCGGGCTCGACCGGCTCGCCGAAAGGCGTGATGATCGAGCACCGGGCCGCCCTCAACACCATCCGCGACATCAACCACCGGTTCCGCGTCGGCCCGGCCGACCGGGTCCTCGCCCTGTCGGCCCTCAGCTTCGACCTGTCCGTGTACGACGTCCACGGCGCCCTGGCGGCCGGGGCGGCCCTCGTCATGGGCGAGCCGTCGGCCGACAAGGACCCCGCCGCCTGGGCCCGCCTGGTCACCGAGCACCGCGTCACCGTGTGGAACTCGGTCCCCGCCCTCATGGAGCTCCTGGTCGACCACGCCGAGCACGAGGGCACCGACCTGAGCTCGCTGCGCCTGGTGATGATGTCGGGCGACTGGATCCCGCTGACCCTGCCCGGCCGGATCCGCGCCCTGGCCCCCGAGGCCGAGATCATCAGCCTGGGCGGCGCCACCGAAGGCTCGATCTGGTCCATCTTCCACCCGATCGGCGCGGTGGACCCGGCGTGGTCGTCGATCCCCTACGGCCGTCCGCTGGCCAACCAGTCCTTCCACGTCCTGGACCGCGGCCTGTGCGAGGTGCCCGTGGGCGTGCCCGGCGACCTCCACATCGGCGGAGCGGGCCTGGCCACCGGCTACTGGCGCGACCCGGACCGCACCGCCGCCGCCTTCCTCACCCACCCGCGCACCGGCGAGCGCCTCTACCGGACGGGAGACCGGGGCCGCTACGGCCCGGACGGCACCATCGAATTCCTCGGCCGCGCCGACGCGCAGGTGAAGATCCGCGGCTATCGCATCGAACTGGGCGAGATCGAGACCCATCTCTCCCGTCACCCGGACGTGGCCGAGTGCGTGGTCACCACCCACGGATCGGGCACGCGGGCTCAGCTCGTGGCCTACGTGGTCGGCGAGCCCGCCGCCCGGCCGGACCCGGTACGCCTGCGCGCCCATCTCGCCGAGACCCTGCCCGCGTACATGATCCCCACCCGCTTCGTCCCTCTCCCCCGGTTGCCGCTGACGGCCAACGGCAAGGTGGACCGGCGCCGCCTCCCCGACCCGCCGGCATCGGCGACGGCGGCGCCGGGCGAGCGGGCCGCGCCGGCCACGGAGGCCGAGCGCCTGGTCGCCGCGGTCTGGGGCGAACTGCTCGACGTGGCCGCCCCCGACGGCGCGGCCATCGGGATCGACGACGACTTCTTCGACGTCGGCGGGCACTCCCTGCTGGCGATCAAGGTGGTGGCCAGGCTGCGGAGGGTGCTGCCGCCCGGCGCGGCGCCCATCGCCGTGGTGGACCTGTTCAAGCACCCGACCGTCCGCGAGCTGGCCGCGCTGGTCGACGGCACCGCCAGCGCGTCGCGCGGGCTCCTGCACGAGCTGACGCCTCGCCGTACCTCTCCTCCTGAGCTCACGTACGTCTGCGTGCCGTACGGCGGAGGCGCGGCGGTGGTCTATCAGCCCCTGGCGGACGCCCTGCCGGAGACGTACGCCCTGTGGTCGCTCGCCATCCCCGGGCATGATGTCGGCCTGGACGAGGAGCGGCTGCCGCTGGACGAGGTGGCGGCCAGGTGCGTGGCCGAGATCCAGGACAAGGTACGCGGGCCCGTCGCGTTGTACGGGCACTGCGGCGTGGGGTCGGCCCTGATCGTCGAGATCGCGCGGCGGCTGGAGGCGGCGGGGCGCGAGCTCGAAGCGGTGTACATCGGGGCGATCTTCCCGTTCGCCCGCCCGGGGAACGGGCCCCTGGCGGTGCTGTCCAGGCTGGCCAGGCGGGAGTTCCTGCGTGGCGACCGCAGCTATGCCAACTGGCTGACGTCCATGGGCCTGGACATGGGCGACCTGGAGCCGGGGCAGGCTCGGCACATCATCAGGAACATGCGGCGTGACAGCGAGGCGGCGGAGGAGTATTTCACCGGGCTGTTCGAGGGTTCGGTGGAGCGGTTGCGGGCGCCGATCATCAGCGTGGCGGGAGAGCACGACCCGGCGACCGAGTACTTCGAAGAGCGGTATCGCGAGTGGCACTTCCTCACGCCGACGGCCGCCGTGGTGGAGTTGGACGAGGCCGGGCACTTTTTCCTGAAATATCGGGCGGCGGAGCTCGCCGAGATCGTCACCCGCACGCACCTCGCCATCAAACCGGGCTCGGGGCCGGGCACAGAGCCGGAGACGGGCTCAGGGGTCGCGGGCGGGGCCAGTTGGCGGGTGCGGGAGGTGTCGCGGGCCGGAACACCCGCCGGAACAGAGGCCGGGACACCGGCCGGAACGCAGGCCGGCGTGCCCGGGCCGCAGCCGAGCATGAAGCGGTTCGTGGCCGTCGCCGCCGGTCAGTCGGTGTCGCTCCTGGGGTCGGCGCTGACCGGGTTCGCCATCCCCGTCTGGATCTATCTGACCACGGGCTCGCTGGCGCAGTTCGCCCTGCTCTCCGTGATCGGGCTGGTGCCGGGGATGGTGGTGGCCCCGCTGGCGGGCGCGATCGTCGACCGGGGGAACCGGCGGGCCGTCATGCTCGGCGGCGACGTCGCCGCCGTCGGCACCCAGCTCGCCTTCGGGGCGCTGCTCTGGACGGGGAGCCTGCAGACCTGGCACATCTATCCGCTCATCGCGCTGCAGTCGGTGGCGCTCACGTTCCAGCGGCTGGCCTACACCTCGGCCGTGCCGCAGCTCGTCCCCAAGCGTTACCTCGGCCATGCCAACGGCATCGTCCAGATGGCCGGAGGCATGACGCAGTTGCTCGTCCCCCTCGCAGCCGTCGGGCTGATGGCCGTGATCGGGCTGGAGGGGATCCTCGTGCTCGACGTGGCCAGCTACGTGTTCGCGATCGGGGTGACGGCGCTGACGCGCTTCCCCGCCGCGATGGCCTGGCGGCGGAAGGAGCCGGTGCTGGCGGAGATGGCGGCCGGGTTCCGCTACTCCTGGGGAAACCTGGGGTTCCGCCAGATGCTCCTCTACTTCGCGGTGCTGAACATCTTCCTGTCGCCCCTGTTCCTGCTGATCTCGCCGCTGGTGCTCTCCTTCGGCACGCTGCAGGACGTGGGCCGGATCTCGTTCGTGTCCGGGCTGGGGGTCTTCCTCGGCGGGCTGGCGATGACGGCCTGGGGCGGCCCGCGGCGCGGGCGGATGCGGGCGGTGTTGTGGTGCACGCTGGCGCTGGCGGCGTTCTGCCTGGTGACGGGGTTGCGGGCGGATCTGGTGACGATCGGGATCGGGGCGTTCGGCATGTCGCTCTGGGTGACGCTGCTGAACGGTGTCTATGCCACGATCGTGCAGGTCAAGGTGCCGCAGCGGTTCCACGGGCGGGTGTTCGCGCTGAACACGCTGATCGCCTGGTCCACCCTGCCGCTCGGCTTCGGGCTCGTGGCGCCGTACGGGGCGGCGGTGTTCGACCCGCTGCTCGCCCCCGGCGGGTCGCTCGCGCCGACCGTCGGAGCGCTCATCGGGACCGGCGCCGGGCGTGGGGTGGGGCTCATGTACCTGCTGTTCGCGTTGGCGATGGCCGTGCTGGCGGTGGTGGCACTGCGGTCGCGGCTGCCGGGACTGCTCGACAAGAGCGCCGACGCGGCCCCGGACGACCTGGTCGGGCTACAGGCCCTCGGACGGACGCTCTAGGGTCTCCTTCAGCGCCTGGAGGAACAGCACGACCTCCCTGCCGTTGACGATCCTGTGGTCGTAGGCCAGGCCGATCGCCGCCACCGTGCGCTCACCCTCGGGTTGCGGTGAGGTGAGGGCGACGGCGCAGGTCTGGCCGGGGAAGATGATCGGGATGGCCAGGATGACGTCGGCGTCGTGGTGCAGGGTGACGACGATGTTCCCGCCGGTGAGGTGCTCTTCGCCGAAACCGCCGTGCTGGGCGAGCCTGCGGAACTCGGCCAGGCGCTCGGCGATGTCCGGCACGGTCAGGCGGTCGCGGATCACCGGCACGTAGAGGCCGCGTCCCATGTCGATCGTCACTCCCACGCGCGGCTGGTCGGGGATGCGGACGGTCCGGTCGTCGATGAGCTCGGCGAAGAACATCGGGAAGTCGTCGTGCAGCCGGGCGACGGCGGCGACGAGGAGGTCAGGAAGGCCGACCAGCCTGCGCAGTCGTCTGGTCAGGGTCCGGGCCGTCGTGAGGGCGGGGGTGACGTCCACCTTGATGACGGTGTATCCGGCGGGGACGGTCTGGTGCGACAGGGTCACGGTCCGGCCGACCGCGCGCTGGTGGTCGGACAGCGTACGGGTCCGCCCGCCGCCGGTGGCCGTCTCGGCGGCGAGCCGCTCCACGTCGGTCCGCCGCACCACCTTGACGTCCAGCCCGGCCACCAGCGCGGGGTCGAGGCCGAGCTCGTCCAGCAACGCGCGCGCCGGCGCCGTGATGAGCGGCCCGCCGTCGGCGGGCACCGGCGCCAGGGTGACGGGCACCGGCTCGTGAGCGGGCGCCGGGTCGGCGGGCGGCGGGCCGACCCGGGCGATGAGCTGGCCGGGGACGCACCTCATGCCCGTCCGTACCAACTGGGTGAGCGCCCCGTCCTGCTCGCTGACCAGCTCCTCCACCGTCTTCGACGTCTCCAGCGTCGCCACCGGGTCGTCCCGCCGCACCGGCGCGCCGTCCTCGGCCAGCCATTCCAGCAGTGTGTACTCCGAGTCGTTGTTGTTCAGTTTCGGGACCCGGATCTCACCCATCGAGCGCCTCCAGTACGGCCCGGCAGATCGTGCTGTCCTGCAGCACCACGTCACGCTCCAGGTGGGCGGCCGTGGGGATCACGCTGTCGGCCGAGCTGACCAGGCGGACCGGCCGCCGGAGCGAGCCCCACAGCCGGGTGTGCAGGTCGGCGGCGACGTGGCCGCCCCACGTGCCGCCCGCGCTGCCGTCCTCGGCCACGCAGATCAGTCCTGCCCGGCCGAGCAGGGGCAGCAGCGCGGCGGGGTCGAACGGGTAGAGACGCGACGGGACGAGCACGGCCCCGGCGAGGTCGTGGGAGAGCAGCAGCGTCCGCATGGCGGCGATGGCCCGGTGCGCCACACCGCCGGGGGCGATCACCGCGTAGTCGAGGTCGCCGTCGAACCGCACCACGGCGACGTCGTCCACGAGGTCCCAGGTGAACAGCTCGTCCACCTCGTACATCCGGCGGGTGTAGAGGACCTTGTCCTCGAAGAGCAGGCAGGGCTCCTCGATGGCGAGCATGCGGTCGAGGACGGCGCGGTTGTCGTGGAACGGCGACATCTCGAAGAGGGAGAGTCCGGGCACGCCGACGAAGTGCTTCTGCAGGTTCTGGCTGTGGGTGGGGCCGTAGCCCCGGTTGCCGCCGGAGGGGCAGCGGATGATCAGTGGCATGGGGACGCGCCGGCCGTACATGGAGACGGACTTGCTGGCGAAGTTCACGATCTGGTCGAAGGCGAGCGCGGCGAAGTCGCCGAACATGATCTCGACGATGGGCTTCTCCCCCGCCAGCGCGAGGCCGGAGGCGACGCCGACGATCGCGCCCTCGCTCAGCGGCGTCGTCAGGACCCGGTCGGGGAAGCGGGTGGACAGGCCGCGGGTGATCTTGAAGGCGCCGCCGTAGGGGTCCAGCAGGTCCTCGCCGAGCACGTACACACCGGGGTCGTCGCCGAGCAGGCCGTGCAGGGCCTCGTTGAGGTTCTCGCCCACCCTCATGCGGCGGTCCAGGCGGCCGGCGGGCGAGCGGCCACCTCAGCGGCGATCGCGTCCATGCGGGAGCGGGCCGCCGCCTCGATCCGGGACGACTGGCCGGGGTGTTCGGCCTGGTAGGAGGCGTACCAGTCGGTGATCACGGCGTCGGACGGGCGTGTGTCGTCACCCTTGCTGTGCGGGCCGAGGCGGTGCGTGGCGAACTCCACCACCGCCGGCGAGCCGCCCCTGACCCTCTCCACCCAGGGCGCGAGCCGCCGTCGTATCTCGGCGACGTCCAGGCTCGACACCCGCGTGTGCCCGATGTCGAAGGCGGCCGCCCTGCCCGCGATGGTGCCCGCCATCTGGAGCCCGGTCGGGGTGGACTGGGCGATGCCGTTGTGCTCGACCACCACGAGCAGCGGCAGCCGCCAGAGCCGCGCCATGTTCAACGCCTCGTACACCGCCCCCTCGCCCCACGTCCCGTCACCGATGTACACGCAGGCGAGCGTGCCGGGCTCGTGCCGCTTCAGTCGCAGGGCCACCCCGGCGGCCACCGGCAGGCTCTGCCCCTGCACGCCGGTCGACAGGTAGCGGTCGCGGCGCAGGTGCTGGCTGCCCCCCACGCCGTCGCACACGGCGCCCTTCCGGCCCATGATCTCGGCGAGCAGCCCTTCGGGGTCCTCGAACCGGGCCAGGTAGTGGCCGTGTCCGCGATGGTTGCTGAACACCCAGTCGCGGTCGCTCAGCAGCGGGCGCAGGGAGACGGGGACGTACTCCTGCCCGAGGCAGGTGTGGGTGGTGCCGTTGAGCTCGCCCTTGGTGAAGAGGGCGAGCAGCTTCCGTTCGAAGGACCGGATCAGCAGCAGCAGCGCCAAGTCCTCATCAGCCAGCCTGTCCATAGGCCCCTTGAGTCCCGGGAGAACCTCCAGAAAGGCTATACAACACCGACATATGGCGTCTACGCCTGATCATGGAGTGTTCATGCCACCAGGACGCGGGCGAGCTCGGCCGGCTTGGTGATCATTGGCCAGTGGCCCGAGTCGATGTCCACGAGGTCGAGGTGCTTGGCCTTGGCCAGCTCGGGCACCTCACCGCCGGCGATCCACTCCTGGGCCTGGGCGGGAGTGAACTCGGGGCACACGACGAGGACGGGGACGTCGAACCGGCGCTCGTCGGTCAGGCGTACCACTCCCTGCGCCACCCCTCCGGGGACGGGGATCGCCGCGGACGCGAAGTCCCGCCTGGCCTGCTCGCCGAGGTCGGCGGAGTCCGGCCCCTCGAACGGACCCCAGCCGGGGAAGGGCATGACGCCGTCCTCCAGCTCGAAGAAGTCGGCGTAGCGCTGCCCGTCGGCGGACGGGAAGCCGCCGACGAGCGCGACCTTGGCGACCCGCTCCGGGCGCGCGTCGGCGGCCAGCCAGGCCAGGGTGCAGGCGGCGGAATGCCCCACCACCATGGGTCTTCCCGACGCCGAGTCCACGGCGGCGAGCACGGCCGCCACCTGGTCGTCGAGAGTGGCCGAGGTGGATCCGTCACCCTGTCCGGGCAGGGTGACCGGCACGGGGCGGTGACCGAGCTCCTCCAGCGCGGACGCGACGTCGTCCCACGAGGATCCGTCGAGCCACAGGCCGGCGACGAGCAGGATGTCCATGATCCGTTCTCCTTCTTCGGTGCGTTCCCGCGGTCCTGGCCGCGGAACCCGGTCAGGACGTCAGGCTAGGACCGATTCCGGACGTTCTACTTCCTGTTCGCCCCGTGACCTCCTAATGTGCTCGTGTGCCGACCGACCTCAGCCCCACCGCACGGGCTCTGCGCGCCATGGAGATCCTCCGGACCCGCCCCGGCGTGACGGGTGGAGAGCTCGCCACCTGCCTGGGCGTCACGGAGCGGGCGGCGCGCCGCTACGTCGGGATCCTCCGCGAGGCGGGCATCCCCGTCGAGTCGGCCCGCGGCCCCTACGGCGGATACCGGCTCGGGCGCGGGACTCGGTTGCCTCCGGTCGCCTTCACCGAACTCGAGGCGCTCGGCCTGGTCATGGCCGTGCTCGACGGCCAGCCGTCGGCCGCCGACGTCGGCGATCTTGTCGGCGCCGCCCTGGGCAAGGTCATCCGGGCGCTGCCCGAAAGCGTCGGACGGCAGGCGGCGGCGCTGCGCGAGCACGCGTCGGCGGCGCCCGACCGGTTCTCGGCCCGTCCGGATCCCGCCACCACCAGCGCGCTCGTGACCGCCATCGCGGACCGGCGGCGCGTGGTGGTCGCCTACCGCAGCGAGTCCGGCAACGAGTGGGAGGCCGAGGTGGACCCCTGGGCGGTCGTCGTCCGCTACGGGCGCTGGTACCTGCTGTGCCACTCCCACCGCGCGGCCGCCGTCCGCACCTACCGGGTCGACCGCATCCGCCGGGTCGAGCGGAGCACGCACACGTTCGAGCCGCCCGACGGCCTCGACCCGGTGGCGGCGCTGGAGGAGAACCTGGGCACCGGGTGGGAGTTCGCCACGCGTGTCGTCTTCGACGCTCCTCTTGCCGAGGTGGCGCCCTGGATCCGGCCGCCCATGGGACGGCTCGAACCGTCGGGGAGCGGGTGCGTGCTCGTCGGCAGCACGAGCAATCCGGCGATGTACGCGCAGGAGTGGCTGCCGACCGTGCCGTTCCCCTTCCGCGTCGAGGGCGGGCCGGAACTGCGCGCCGCGGTCACGACGCTCGCCTCCCGTCTCACCGCCGCCCTGGAGGGCTCGCCCTCCGTCTCGACGCGGGACATAGAGTGGTGATCATGCAGCCTCTGTCGGCGATCACCCCCGCGACCGTGGACGTGATCGAGGCCTTGCTGGCCGATCTGAACGCGCGCTGGGGGCTGGAGATCGCCAAGGCGGCCGGCCTGGCCCCGGGGACCGTCTACGTCGTCCTCGATCGGCTGGAGCGCAGCGGATGGGTGACCTCCACCTGGGAGGCGGACACTTGGGAGGCGGACACCTGGGAGGCGGACTCCGCGCGGAGCGGGTCGCGCCGGCGCCTCTACCGGCTGACGGGGGACGCCCTGCCCGCCGCGCGCCGCGTCGTCGCCAGGCGCGCGGCCGCGTACCAGCCGATCGGCCAGAGCCTGCCCCAGCCTGGAGTCTGAGGTGAACGCGCTGACCCGGGGCATCATCGTCACGGCCGCCGCGATCCTGCCCGGGAAGGCGCGGCGCGAGCGCTATCTCGAACAGTGGCTCGCCGACGGCGAAGGGGCGGCGGAGCTGGAGATGAGCTCCCTGTCCGTGGCGCTCGGCGCCCTCAGGGCCGCGTTGGCGATGAACCTGACCCGCCGCTCGGCCGTGGCGCTCGGGCTCGCCGCCGTCCTGGTCGTCGGCGGGATCCGGCTGATCATGAACACGCCGTTCGGGGTGCCTGGCGCCGCCATGGCCATGGCGGGCGTGGCGTTGCCGTTCCTGCCGCTGATCATCCGTAGGTTCATGGAGCGCGACACGCTCGGAGACTGGGAGGACGCCCTGGCCGCCAGGCAGGCGCGCCTGTCGAAGCGGGCGTCCCCGGACGCCGGGCGGCTGCTCACTCCGGCTCTGGGAGCCGTCCTGGTGGCCCTGGCCGCGCTGCTGCTCTATCTCATCTTCGGATGAACGCGACGCACCGATATGGAGTGGCGCCCGTTCGTGGCGGGGCGTTATCGTTGCCGTCATGGAATTCGCAGCCACCGCGCACCGGCCGGAACGGCGCCGTCTTCGCCGTCCGGCGCCGTATGGCGGCCATTTCCGTATCTGAGCGGCCTCCACGCAGGAGACAATCCCGAGGCCGCCATGAACACAGCCGGCGGCTTTTCTTTTTACGCCGCCCGCAAGAATTCCCCGTGCATTCTTTTGCGCCGAAGGCTCCATAGCTCAATGGGACAGAGCGCCGGTCTACGAAGCCGGGTCTGGTGCAGGTTCGAGTCCTGCTGGGGCCACCGACCCGCCGTTACGGGCACCGGCAGGGCTGCCTGACCGGCGGCCCCCTCTGCCGCGGAGCCTGGCGCGGAGGCCGGGTGGGCCGTCAGAGGCAGGTCCACACGGTCGCCGCGGACCGGAAGTACTGGCCGTCATGGCTCCGCCCCGCGACGCGGCCGTCCTCCGTGACGACGAACGCGTCGGCGTGGCGGTACCCGGGCAGCGGGGGCAGCACCGTGCGGGTGGCGCCGTTCAGGACAATGGCCGAGGTGGGGACGCCGCCGGTCGTCTCATGGCCGACGACGACGCCGGAGCCGTTCACGTCCTGGAGCGTCGCGGTGGTGGACAGCGGGCTCGGCACGCCGTCACGCCACAGCACCCAGCCGGCGGCCCGGCCCGGGATGGTCCCCTTGCCCAGGACGAACGAGCCCGCGACGTCGGTCGCCGAGCTGTCGGCGTTGGGATCGACCCCGCCCAGCGGAGTCAGCCCGGCCTCGACGGTGCCGGTCACCGCGCGGGTGCGGGTGCCCGCCTGGACCGTCCCGGCGATCTGGCCGCTGTCGCTGATGTCCTTCAGCGCCCAGGCCCGGCCCGTGACGCCCAGGTCCCACGGATTGCGCGGGTCGTCGGCCGACCACGCCACGGCGTGTTCGGTGCCGTCGTCGAACTTGGCGCCACCGATGATCAGGCCGGCGTCGTTGATGGCGCTCGCCTGGGCGAAGTACCGGGTGTTGCCGGGTGGCCGGCCCAGTCGGCTCAACCGGCCGCCGTGCAGCAGTAACGGCTCCACGGCTTCCGTCCCGCCGATGGCGGTGCCGAAACGGTTGACGTCGCTGACCGTGCTGAGGCCGCCGAACTCGCCCACCACCCGGCCGTCCTTCCAGACCACGCCGACGTGGGAGGTGACCTCCTCGGCGGGACCGCGGTAGCCCATTCCGGCGAAGTGATCCGCGCCGTCGGTCGACGTCACGTAGGCGAAGTCGTTGGCCTCGCCCGGCATGCCGGGAAGACGCGTCGGACGGTACGTACACGCCTCGCGAGCGACGTCCGCCGTCGCCACCCCGCCCACGGCGAGCACGCCGGTCACGGCGGTCATGACCGCGATCGCCCTGATGACACCCGCGCCGCCCTGCCACGAACTGAACATGCCGGTTCCTTTCTGGGGATCTTGACTCTGTGATCGCACCCTAGAAAGGAGGCGTACATAACCCCTACAGGTTCCGTACGGGAGCCGCCTCGGACCCATAAGCAACCTGTGTCGACTACCCCGAATTAGTCAACTACGGTTGCTCGCATGTCCAGTGCCACTCAAGAAGTCGTCCTCGACGTCGACGGTCTGCGCATGCGCTACGGCACGACCGACGTCCTGCACGACGTGAACTTCCGGGCCTACGGCACGGCGGCGCAACTCGCCCGGCAGATCGCCGGCGAGGACGAGGTGCGCTGGACGCACGACGGGCAGAGCTTCCGGCAGGCGACCACCGAGTCCACCCGGTTCGTCGTCGACCTGGTCGGGCGCCATGGCGAGACGATCGAGAACCTCGAGGTCCGCCGGGCCTCGCTGGAGGACACGTACCTCTCCCTCGTACGCCGGGCCGAAGCGGGCCCCGGCGAAGCGGCGGACGTGCACGAGTTGGAAGAGGTGGCCCGATGAACGCGTCCGCGACGGCCTGGCGCGCAGGCTGGTCCCGTGGGCTGATCGAGCTGCGGCAGTCGCTCACCAACGCCGGAGACCTGGTCAACCACTTCTTCCGGCCCGTGCTGATGCTGATCGCTGACCCTGCTCTGGGTGCTGCTGCTGGGGCTGATGGCGAGCCTGCCGATCGGCGCGGTGCTGGGCTCGGTGTTCGTGAGCGTACGCGGCCAGGTGCCGCCAGGAAACCGTCGGGGTGCTCGGAGCCTGGGCCGTGCTCGGTCTGGTCCTCGCCCCGATCGTGCTGCGCCGGATGGCGCGCCGGGAGTCGGGATCCAGCGTGGCCAGGCGCCGCGAGAAGGCCCTGCAGCGGGTCGGGTGAGGTGCGCGAACCGGTGGTGACCTGGTGAGTTTCGCCCAGCCGAGGACCGGATGGGCGAACCGCACGACCGCGGGTGCGAGGAAAGCGGGAAGGCTAGAGTGACTTTTCATAAGAAAGTGAGAAGGAAGCCCTCCCATGGCCTCGCGATCTTCAGCCTATCAGGCGGGATCGGTTCGGGCAGGGTTCCGCTGCGTGAAGTTACCGCGCTTGCGGCTGGCCTGGCTGCGGCTGAGCACGTTCTGGTGGCGGGTCTGGCTCGGCGAGCGCATGAAGTTGCTCGCCGACCTGACCGGGACGCGGACGTGATCGGGCTGGGCAGCGGGTAGCCGGCCGGGTCAAGCGGTCGCGGCGGCGGTGTAGCGGCGGGCCAGGAGGGCGAAGGCGTCCTTGAGCTCGGCCGGGCCCACGACCTCGATGTCGGCGTCGAACCTGCCGATCGAGGCGGCCAGGCCCGGCCACGACCACGAGCCCAGGACGAGCCGGCAGCGGTCGGGGCCGAGCTCCTCGACGATGCCGTCCCGGGTGTGGCGGGAGACGGCGGCGGCGGGCAGGCCGAGGATCACCTCACCGCGGCAGGGCCACTCGCCCGTCCCGTCGGAGCCCAGGAACCTGCTCGTCACGAAGGCGGTCACCTCGCCTCCGGGCAGCTCGCGCGGGGTGAAGCGGGGGCCCGTAGGGGTGCGCGGGGCCATCCGGTCGGCGCGGAAGGTACGCCAGTCGTCGCGGTCGAGGTCCCAGGCGACGAGGTACCAGCGCCCGCCCCAGGTGACGAGGTGATGGGGCTCCACCCGGCGCGGCGGGGATTGCGCGTCGTCGTCCGCTCCGGACACGGAGGTGTAGTCGAAGCGCAGCACCTCGCGGGCGTGCACGGCGGCGCTGAGCGCCATCAGCACGCCGCCGCCGACCTGCGGGTCCGCCCGGTTCGCGGGCCGCTCGACGGCGGTGACCTGGAGGAGGTCGATCCGGCGGCGCAGCCGGGCGGGCATGACCTGCCGGACGGTGGTCAGCGCGCGGGCCGCGGCCTCCTCGATGCCGGCGCCGCTGGTGGCGGCGACCTGGAGGGCGATGGCCAGGGCGACGGCCTGCTCGTCGTCGAACAACAACGGGGGCAGCTCCGTGCCGGCCTCGAGCCGGTAGCCGCCGTCGGGCCCCTTGAAGGCCACGATGGGATAGCCGAGCTCGCGCAGGCGGTCGACGTCGCGGCGCACGGTGCGCGGGCTGATGTCCAGCCGCTCGGCCAGCAGCGCCCCCGGCCAGTCGCGGCGCGCCTGGAGGAGCGAGAGCAGCGACAGCAGTCGCGCTGAGGTCTTCGGCATGATTCCCATGGTGCCCTGAGAAGCGGCCACACCCTGACCTCTACCCCTGCGACCGTGGTCTCGGGCCGGGCACCGGGAACGCGGCCCGATCACCGTGACCGCGCTCGCCGCGGCCGACCGTTCTGTGCGGGTGCCTCATGGCGTCCGGAAACCATCATCGAAGGTCAGGAAATCCATATGTCCGTTCAGTCCGTGACACATCTGAACTTCCGGGGCGACGCTCGCGCGGCGCTCGAGTTCTACCGGTCCGTGTTCGGCGGTGACCTCGCCGCCGTGACGTACCAGGACGCCGGGAACGTGCAGGACCCGGCCGAGGCCGACCAGGTGATGTGGGGCCAGGTCACCGCCGGCAACGGCTTCCACGTGATGGCCTACGACGTGCCCGCGCGGCTGCCGTGGGACCGGGGCGAGAACTCGTTCTTCGTCTCCGTCCGGGGCGAGAGCACGGAGGAGGTCACCGCGTACTGGGAGAGGCTCTCCGCCGGGGCGACCATCGCGCAGCCGCTGGCGCCCGCGCAGTGGGCCCCGCTCTACGGGATGCTCACCGACCGCTTCGGCGTCGTCTGGGTCGTGGACGTCGTGAGTCCGTACAACGGCTGAGCACCAAGCGTGATGGGGGGGAGGCGCGCGGCGTCCTCCCCCGCCACTCCCACCATCCAGGGAAAGGAACGACCACGATGAGGATGCGGCCCCTGGGGCGGACCGGAATACAGGTCAGCCCCTACTGCCTGGGCACCATGATGTTCGGCCGGGTGGGCAATCCCGATCACGACGACTGCGTCCGCATCGTCCACCGGGCCCTCGACGCCGGGATCAACGTCATCGACACCGCCGACGTCTACGCCTACAGCGAGTCCGAAGAGATCGTCGGCAAGGCGCTGAAGGGCCGCCGCGACGACGTCGTCCTCGCCACCAAGGTGAACGGCCCGATGGGTGACGATCCCAACCGGGCCGGCAACTCCCGGCGCTGGATCGTCACCGAGGTCGAGCACTCGCTGCGCCGCCTGCGGACCGACCACATCGACCTGTATCAGATCCACCACCCCGATCCCCGGACCGACATCGAGGAGACCCTCTCCGCGCTGACCGACCTGCTGCGCAGCGGCAAGGTACGCGCCATCGGCACCTCCAACTTCCCGGCCTCGGACCTCGTCGAGGCCCAGCGGGTGGCCGAGCGGCGCGCCCTGGCCCGCTTCCGCACCGAGCAGCCCCCGTACTCGCTCGTCAACCGCGGCGTCGAGCGTGAGGTGCTGCCCGTCTGCGAGCGCTACGGCATGGGCGCGCTCGTGTGGAGCCCGCTCGGGATGGGCCTGCTCACCGGCCGCTACCGTAAGGGTCGCGGCGTCCCGGACCGCCGGATGGCCTGGGTGCCGAGGCACATGACCGACGAGCGTACGCTCGACGCCGTCGAACGGTTCGCCCTACTGGCGGAGGAGATCGGAATTCCCTTGACCCACCTGGCGATGGCGTTCGCGGTCGCCCACCCGGGCGTGTCGTCGGCGATCATCGGGCCGCGCACCATGGGGCAGCTCGACGACCTGCTGGCCGGCGCCGGCACCGTCCTCGGCGACGACGTCCTCGACCGGATCGACGAGATCGCGCCTCCCGGCAGCGACATCGGCCCGCTCGACGTCTCCTATGACCCGCCGGCCATCACCCGGGCGGCGCTGCGCCGCCGGCCGGCCGACGAGCGCGCGGCGGCGTGACGATGACCGTTCTCGGCACCCGGGCGCTCAACCGCGCGACGCTGGCCCGGCAGTTGCTGCTCGAACACGCCGGCCTGCCGGTCCTCGACGCCGTCGCGCACCTGTGCGGCCTGCAGGCGCAGGAGCCGCAGGAGCCGTTCGTCGGGCTCTGGTCGCGGCTGCGCGGCTTCGACCCGGCGGTGCTCTCGGACCTGCTGGTCGGGCGGGGCGTGGTGCGCACCCACCTCATGCGCCGCACCGTCCACCTCCTCACCGCCGGCGACGTCCTGGCCTGGCGGGCCCGCCACGACGTCATGCTGCGCCAGCGGGTGCTCGGGACCTATCGCCGCGAGCTGGCCGGGGTGGATCTCGACGAGCTCGCGGCGGCCGGGCGGGCGGTGATGGCCGACGGCCGGCCGCGCTCGATGACCGAGCTGGCGCGGGCGCTGGCCGGGCGCTGGCCGGAGCCGGGACCGCGGGCGCTGGGCGAGATGCTGGTCGCCGCCCTCGTCCCGATGGTCCAGATGCCGCCGCGCGGGCTGTGGCGGGCGAAGGCGGGGGTACGCAACGTCCCGCTCTCCTCCTGGCTGGGGCGCGAGATCGACCCGCCGGCTCCGGACGGCTCCGACCCGGTCGGCGCGAACCTGGTACGGCGCTATCTGGCCGCGTTCGGCCCCGCCGCCACGGCCGACCTGCGCGCCTGGTGCGGCCTGGCCGGGCTGCCGGCCGCCGTGGCCGCGATACGCGAGGAGCTGATCTGCTTCCGCGACGAGCGCGGCCGTGAGCTGCTGGACCTGCCGGGCGCGCCGCGCCCCGACCCTGACACGCCCGCCCCGGTGCGGTTCCTGCCGGCGTTCGACAACGCGATCCTCGGCTACCACGACCGCGGCCGGATCATCGACGACGCCCACCGCGGCCTGTCGGTCGCCGGCGCCCGCGTCGTCCTGGTCGATGGGCGGGTCGCCGCGACCTGGACCGTCGACGCCGGCACCGTGGTCGTCGCCCCGCTGTATCACCTCTCCCGGGCCGACCTCGACGGCCTGGCCGAGCAGGGGCGGGCGCTGGCGTCGTTCCTGTCCGACGGCGACGGCGGCGACGTGCGGATCGCGGAGGACGGGTGACGGCCGGGTGAGGCGTCCCCTGGGCACCGGATCGGTGGCGCGTTCCGGGCAGGGCCCGCACGGCCGGGGCGGCGTACGATGAGGGCATGAGCCGTCAAGCGGTCGCGTTGCTGGCGACCGCCGCCGCGCTCGTGCTGGCGGCGGCGGTCATCGTGGTCATCCGTGCCGGAGATCCGGAGCGCGCGGGCCGGGGGTCGTGGAACGACCGCTCCCCCGAGGACGTGGCGTCCTACTGGACCCCCGAGCGCATGCGCGAGGCCAGTCCCGGCTGAGCGAGGAGCCCGCACGGCCCCTCGCTCAGGACTGGGATCAGCGCACCGAGACGTCGTTGAACACGTTGATGGCGCCGTCACCGTGGTTCGCCGACTTCGCGACGATGTTGGTGGGGGCCCCGTTGGCGAAGTCGCGGTGGCTGTACGCGCCGATGATGTAACCCCAGCCACGGCTCACCTGCAGGTCCTGCAGCCACGGGCCGCCACTGGCGCCGTGGTGCATGTCGCAGTTGATGTGGATGCGGTCGTCGGTCAGGCCGGCGCGCGTGGTGTTGCCCAGGCAGTACCACAGGTCGTTACCGCTGAAATCGGTGCGCTGGTAACCGTCCTGCGGGAAACCGAAGGTGTTGACGCCGCTCCACGCCTGGCCCTGGTTGAACTTGTAGCCCTGCGAGCCCGTCCAGTCCTGCAGGTTGCCGTGGGCAGGCTGCGAGTTGAACGCGATGGCGGCGACGTCGTAGCGCAGGTTTCCGCTGTCCTGCCAGCCGACGGTGGTGTTGGCGTACCTCCACGTCCACCGGCCCCACGGCTCCCTGTTGTTGTCGGCGTCGGGGACGAAGATGATGTTGCGGAAGTAGTTGGCGCTGCCGCCACCGCCGGAGTGGATGCAGTGACCCGCCGTCCACACCGTGCTCCGGTTGCTGGCGTTGATGACACTGCCGCTGCAGTAGCCGCCGGTGCCGTTGGGGCGCGTGAAGTAGATCTTGCCGATGGTGATGGCGGGCATGCTGCCCTGCCGCCCCCAGCGTTCCGCGCGCGAGCCGGCCAGCAGGCTGCTCTTCGCGCCGTCCTGCGGGCTGAGCCGCTTGGTGGGCAGTGAGCCCTCGGCGGCCTTGCCCGGCAGGACGTTCTCGATCTGCTCCTGGATCTGCTTCGGGTCCGCTACCGGTGCCGGCTCCGGCGTGGCCGCGTGCATGCGGTCCTCGGTCCAGAAGTCCAGCAGGCTCTGCGTACGAGCCTTGTTCACCACCCCCGTCGCCGGGGCGGACGGATTCTCCGCCGCGGCTGACGCCTGTGTGGAGACGGTCGCGCTCATCCCCGAGACGGCCAGCAACGTGGCTAAGACGATTGCGGCGTGCCTTGAGCGTGGCTGCATGATCTTCCTTTCTTGCAGGCCAATTTGGCGAACTTTTACATATTGGGTACGGACCCCCTTTTTGGGAAGAGCAACGTCCTTGATTTTCTCCGGGCATTTGAGCCCGTACACGCTGCGCGATAGGAAAAGGCGATCGGCGAGATATGCCGGGGAATTCCAATCGCCATTCGGTAATCTGCGATTCCGGAATATGACGGAAAGCCGCGCTATCCCGGCACGCGCTCCCGGTAGAGGCGGAGCACCTCGGCCGGAGCGGCGGCGCCCATCCACGTGCGCACGTCGTCGATCGCGCCGCGGAACGGCTCCGTGTACGCGCCGCCCCACCGGGCGCGGCCCACCTGCGCCGCGCCGCCGGACGGCCACTGCGCGACGGTGTCCGCGATCCCGGCCAGGACGCCGTCCACGTAGAGCCGGGCCTGGCGGGTCGCGGTGTCGTAGGTGGCGACGAGGTGGGTCCACCTGCCGACCGTGGGCGGCTCGGCCGATGACACCAGGGTCTGCGGGCCCACGGCTCCGGACGCGGGCAGCGACAGGACCCAGCGGTTCGTCAGGTGCCGGAACTGCAGCGCGAGCCCGTGCACGTCCCCGCCGTCCTGGGAGAACACCGTCTGCGTGCTGCCGGTGCCGGTCAGCCGGGCCCAGGCCGACACCGTGTACGGGCCCGGGATCTCGACCTCGCTCTGACCGGAGGTGGCGTACGCGCCGGCCGTCCCGTCGAGGGCGAGGGCCTTGCCGCTGACGCCGTCGGTCCATCCGGCGCCCGCGGACAGGGTCATGTTCTGGTCGGGCCACCCGGACGACTTCGCCACGGTGCCGGTGCCCTCGTCGAACGCCCACGCGTTGCGTCCGACGAGCGGCGTGCCGGTGTGCAGCCCCTTGATCTGGTGCTCGGTGAGCGCTCCGGCGTAGGCCCGTACGTCGTCGACCAGGCCGGGGAAGTGGTCGACCCGGCTGCCGAGCCACTTCGCCGCGCCGATGACGAACGGCCCCGGCGTCGCCGGCTGCCACATCGTGACCCCGTCGCGCTGCCCGGCGAGGGCGCCGTTGACGTAGAGGCGCGTCTGCCTCGCCTGCGCGTCGTAGACGCCCGCCAGATGGGTCCATCGGCCGAGGAGGGGCGGCGTGGGCGCGGCGGCGCGGACGACCGCCGGGTTCGAGCCTTCGCCGCTGGTCGTGGAGAAGGTCCACCGGTCGACGTCGTCGGAGTACTGCAGCACGAACGGCGCGTTGTCCCGACCGTCCTGGGACGCGACGGTGAACCAGCCGTCCGACCGCTCCAGCGCGACCCACGCGGCCACGGTGAAGCTCTGGTCGGTCCGCAGGACGGGGCCGGACGTCGCGGCGAACCCGGTGCCGTCGAACCGTCCGGAGTTGCCGCCCGCGCGCCCGCCGGACCAGGTCATCCCGCCGCTCCGGGTCGCGGTGCGGCCTCCGCCGGAGGAATCGGCGATCGTGCTGCCCGAGCCCTCGTCGAACCTCCACCAGCCGTTCGCCGCCGGCAGCGGGCCGGGGGCGACGGCGCCGCCGCCGACGAAGTAGCCCCACAGGTCCAGGCCGACGTGGACCTGCCCGGTGTTGTTGCGGACGTCGAGCGTCCGCCCGGCGCCGAGCGGGGTGAGCACCATGTTGCTCTGCTGGTGGACCCGCGTCCCGTTCGACACCGCCAGGTGCTGACCGGACCAGCCGAACTCGCTCGCCCACACGCCCACGCGTGACCGTCCGGCGCGGGGGGCGGTGCCGGGGCGGACGGACACGACCGCGCCGGTGGCGGCGTACGGCACGGTGCCGAGGCCGCCGACGGTCACGGTGGCCCGCTGCCCGCCGTCGAGCCGCCGGGGCGGCGCGGACATGCCGGTCTCGGTGTCGAGGACGCGGGCCGGGTGCTGCAACGGCACGTACCTGGCCCCGTCGCCCCGCCCGAACCAGCCGATGAGGTCCACGGCCAGGTGCACGGTGCCGGCCTCGTTGAGGATCCGCACGGAGCCGTCCTCGGCGATCGGCACGATGATCGTGTGGGTGAGCTCGTCGCCCGGGTACGGGCTGAGCGTCCAGGCGCCCCACCGCTCACTGGTGAACACCTGTAGGTGCGTGGCGACGCTCGCCTCGGACGCGGTCAGGTTGAGCTGCACCGCGGTCGCGTCGGCGGGGACGCCCGCGACGCCGCGGATCTGCAGCCGGCGCTGCTCTTCGGGTCCGTACTTGGCGTTCGCGGTGCCGTACGTGCGGGTGTCCTGGATCTGCGCGGGCTGTTCGAGCCCGAAGAAGGTGGAGGCGCTCGACGTCGGGCTGAAGTAGCCGACCAGGTCGGCGATCAGGTGCACCGAGCCCTTGGCGTTGCGGATCCGGACGTGCTCGTCCGCCGGATCGACGGTCGCGATCACCATCGTCTCGCCGACGCGCCCGGCCGTCACCTCCATCGCGGCGACCCCGGTGGGCCGTCCCTTGTACGGGTAGACCTCCAGGCGGGTGGTCTGGGCCTCCTCCAGGTCCTCCTCGAACCCGGTGAGCTGCAGTGCGACCGCCGTGACGTCGTCGGGCAGCCCGTCGATCCGCAGCGAGAACTCCTCCCCCGCCACCAGCGGCCCGGGATGGCCGCCGGCCGCGCCGAACGTGTCGAGCACCCGCCGCAGCGGCAGCGGCGTGTAGGCGCTGCCCCTCGGCGGAGAGGGGACGCGGACGGGCCCGAGCTCCATGAGCCCGTGCCCCCAGTCGTCGTCGAGGTCGGCCGGGTTGGTGCGCGAGGTGAGCTCGGCCTGCGCCTGCGAGGCGTCGAGGGCCGGGTTCGCCCCGAACAGCAGGGCCGCCGCCCCGCTGACGTGCGCCGCCGCGACGGAGGTGCCGGTCAGCTTGCGCGTGCCGGTGCCGCCGGTGAGCGTGCTCACGCCCGTGTAGCTCGCCAGTTCGGGCTTGCGCCGCCCGTCGATCGTCGGGCCGCGGCCGCTGTAGCGTTCAAGCGAGGTGGCCTCTGGGCGCATCGCCCCGACCGTCAGGGCGGCCGGGGAGGTGGCGGGCTCGGCGATGGTGCCGGCGCCGGAGGTGTAGGAGAAGCCGCTGGCGTTGCCGTACGCGGTGAGGCCGTAGCGGGCCGCGCTGGGCATCTGCACCTCCTTGACCTGCACGTACGCGAAGTAGGTGACGGCCTCCTCCCCCGCCGCCGCGAGCTTCACGGTCTCGACCGGGCTGAGGCCGGCCGGCGTGCCGGCCTGCGGGCGGATGGACTTGGCGACGATGCGCGGGTCGTTGGGGCCGTCCGGCTTGATCGCCGTGGGCATCACGTACAGGTCCACATCGGTCGTGGTCGTCGGCCAGGCGTCCCATTTCAGCTCCAGGGTCACCTCCGAGCCTCCGTGCACGGTGAAGCTCAGCGCCTCGCTGGCGCCGCTGATGGTGATCCAGCCGTTCTGGTCGTCGTCGGTGAACGTGCCGCCCCAGTGCTTCTCCGCCTCGTTGCCGGCGGCCGCGACGACGAGGACGTTCGACGCGCGCAGCCAGCGGACGACGCCGGCCGGGGACCAGTCGGCGCCGCCCGGGGTGACGGCGCCGTCGCCGCGCGCGACGCCGGGGAAGGCCAGCGAGATGTTGACGACGCGCACGCCCTGCTCCTTGAGCCAGCGCGCGGCGTCGTCGAAGTCGAGGGTGTCCTTGACGCAGGCCAGGTACAGCTCGGCCCGGGGCGCCATGTCGTGCACGACCTCGGCCATGGTGGTGCCGTGCGAGCTGGCGTGCTCGGGGCCGCAGGAGCCGTCGTAGGTCGTGATGCCGGTGGCGGGCAGCTCGCCGCCCGCCTGCGCCGCCTCGAGCCGGCCGAAGCCGACGTCCAGGATGCCGACCTTGACGCCGGCGCCCTGCTTGCCGTCCTCGTGCCAGGCGGGCGCGCCCGCGGCGATCGCGCCCTCGGACAGCAGGGCCATCGGCACCGCGGTGTCGGGGCGGCGCACCTCCTTGACGCCCGCCTGCCCGGCGAGGGCGAGCAGGCGGTCGCGCGGGACGGACGCGCGGACGAGGTCGGACGTGCCGTCCGTGATCACGCCGCCGGCGGCGGCGACGGCCCGCGCCAGCGCGGCGCGCGTGTCGCCGTGCACGTAGACGACGCTGTGCCCGCGGGTGTCCCGGTCCACCGCGACCAGCCTGTCACGCGCCCTGCCCGCCACGGTCTCGACGCCCGCCTCGACGCGCACCGCGGGATCGAGCCGGCGGATCGCCTCCGCCCGGCCGGCGGGCGGCGTCACGACGGCCGTAACCGCAGGCGGGGGCGTGACGGCCGTGACGGCTGTGGGCGGGGGCGTGGCGGCCGTGCCTGGGGGCGCGGCCTGGGCCGGCGGTGACAGCAGGCTTAAGGTCGTCACACCCGCCGCGACCGCGGCGAGAAGTCTGGACAGCTTCACGGAACCCTCCATGGGTGCTCAGGTGCAGTACTCCGTCAGCGGGCCGCGCGGGCTCGAGTCGTTCCAGACGCTGAGCTGACGGCGATAGCCCTTGTTGCCGATGGCGATCATCTGAACGCCGGCCGGCGCGAGCTGGTCGTCCTTGTACGCCGGCACCGCGAGGACGAAGACGCGCTCGTCCGCCTCCAGCCGCTGGACGACGCATTTCTCGAACTGGTTGTACATCTGCTTGTTCGCCCGGGCCGTGACCGGCACCAGGTTCTCCTTGTGCTTGCCCGAGCCGCCGTAGTTGGCGGCGATCAGGTGTCCCTTCTCCGTGAACCGCTGCTCGTCCTTGCCGTCCTTCCGCGCCTTCTCCAGGCCGACGAGCCCGATCTTCGAGTCCGCCTTGTGGCCGGGCATCTCGTTGGCGCCCGGGACGAGGCTGCTCCGGTCGAGGCAGGCGTCCGCCCCGGTCGCCCGCCCGTCGTCGTCGAGGTCCCAGTACGTGATCGCCGGCTTCTGGGTGCCGTTCAGACAGCTCTCGACCTCGTCGGTGAGGATCTGCGCCTGGTCCTCCGGCAGCTTGGCGAGCACGGCGATCGCGAAGACCAGGGCCAGCACGCCGCCGACGGCGACCCAGACGCTCGTCCCCGACGTCTTCATCAGCATGGCCGCCAGGTCGAGCGAGCGGTTGACGAGCGTGCCGGTGCCGGCCAGGTCGACCACGTCGGGACGTTCGACGGTCGTCGTGCCCGGCTCCTGGCGGGGCACCGGATGCCACAGGTTGATCAGCCACAGCGGGGGCGGCGGCGGGGGCGGGACGACGCGCGGGCGCTTGGTCGGCTTCTTGCCGCCGCCGCCGGACCCGCCGCCCACACCGTGTCCCCCGTCCCCGCCGGACCCGCCGCCCGCGCTGGTCCCGTCCGACGACATGGGGGTGGCCGGGATCGAGGCGATCCCCTGGGACGAGTGGTAGTAGCCGCCCTGGGGGCACGGGCACGTCGGCGCGTTCGCCTCCGGCGCGAAGATCAGCTCGCCGGCGAGGATCGCCCCGTGGACGATGAGGTGGGCGATGAACCACCAGTGCCCGGACGGGTCGGTGTTGGTCAGCGGGCTGCCGCCGCCGTAGCCGTAGCGGTTCGCCGCCGCCGACGCGGGCGTCGCGGGGACGGTCATCGTGTCGCGGCTGGTGAAGCCACCGTTGCGGGGCTCGTACCAGCGGGCGTGCATGTTGACCCCGCCGTTGGCCGGGTCGGTCCACTCGCCCTGGTAGCCGAGGTTCGGCATCTCGCCGGTGGTGGACCGGACCGCGCCGAAGGGGTCGAAGGCGCGCTGCCCGTGGCTGTCCAGGCCCCGGTAGCGGGCGGTCACGTCGCCGTGCTGGTCGGCGTAGAGCAGCTTCGCGGTCGCGGTGGAGCCGATCGCCCTGTCCGACACGGGCTCGCCGTTCGGGCCGCGGCCGGTCAGCCGGGCGCCGTCGGAGACCACGTCGTTCTCGACGCCGGCGTAGGAGAACGCGGCGCCTCCGCGCGTGGCGACGCGGTCGAGGCTGTCGTAGCCGTAGTCGACGGCCGCGTCGGCGACCTTGCGGCCGAACGCGTCGAAGGCCGTCGTCGTCGTGACGCCGCCGCGCGCCGAGGTCGCCATCGTGCCGCGCGGACGGTAGGTGTAGGCCGTCTCGCCCGCCGTCAGCGGCGCGTTGCGCTGGTCGTAGGTGAACGTGGTGGCGCCGGCCCTGGTCCGGTTCCCGGCGTCGTCCCACTCGTAGCCGGTGACCGTGCCGTCCGGCGCCGTCCAGGACGTCAGCCGGCCGGCCCCGTCGTAGGCGTAGGCGTTGGCCGACACGGCGTTCTCGGAGATCGTCTTCTTCGACGTGATGTTGCCGTCGCCGTCGTAGCCGTACTCCGTGCCGAGGATGACGCGGGGCCCGCCGCCGCCCGGGTCGGCCTCGGTCAGCCGGTCCGACGCGACCCGGCCGAACGGGTCGTACGCGGTCGTCCGGCGCACGTAGTCGGCCATCCCGCGCTCGGTGGTGTGCCACGGCCGCCCGGCGGGATCGTACGTCTGGTCGATCGTGCGGCCGGACAGCCCGTCCGCGGTCGAGATCAGCCGACCGGCCACGTCGTAGCCGAACGTCGTCGTGCCCGTCGCGTCCGTCCGGCTCTTCGGCAGGCCCTCGCTCGTGTACGTGAACGTCGCCGCCCCCGTCGCGCCGGTCGTCGTCAGCAGGTTGCCGCGGTCGTCGTACTGGAGGGTCGTGTCGCCCCGGGGCGAGCCGAAGCTCGTCATCCGGCCGCCCGCGTCGTAGCCGAACGTCCGCCCGGTCGTCGCCGCCTCCGCGCCCGTGCCGGTCTGGGCGGTCAGCCGGCCCTGCCCGTCGTACGTGCTCGCCCGCACCACGCCGCCCGGGTCGATCTCCCGCGTGAGCTGGGCCGCGGCGTCGTAGACGAGGGTGAACGCCCGGTCGGCGGGCGCCGGGTGCGCCGCCGTCGCCGGTTCGATCGTCGACTCTCTCAAACCGAGCGTGTTGAAGGTGTGGTCGGTGGCGTTCTGGTTGCCGTCGACGTAGCGCGTCCTGTTGCCGGCCGCGTCGTAGCCGAACGTGACCCGCACCGTCCTGGTGTCACTGACCTTCTCGTCCTGACGGACGACCCGGTCGAGCGCGTCGAACCCCCACGCCTTCACCCGGCCGGCCGGGGACGTCTCCTGAACCAGGTTGCCGTTCGGGTCGTAGGCGCGCGTCGTGGTCCGGCTGCGCGCGCCGCTCGTCTGGGTCACCGCGACCTGGTTGCCGAGCAGGTCGTAGGTGGAGGAGGTGGTGATGCCCGCGGGGTCGGTGACGCTCGCGACCCGGCCGGCGAGGTCGTAGCCGTAGGCGAGCCTGCGGCCGGTCGGGTCGGTCGTCACGGTCGGCTCACCGGCCTGGTTGTACGCCGTCCGCGCCGTGTTCCCGCCCGGCGACACGTACGCGGTCCTGTTGCCGGCGTCGTCGTACTCGAGGCCCGTGACGTGGTAGGTCAGCGTGGGCCGGCGTTCGACGTCGGTCGCGGTGACCTGGCGGCCGAGCTCGTCGTAGGTGGCGAGCGTGGTGGCCCCGTTCGGGTCCGTCGTCGAGAGCCGCTCGCCGGCCCGGCTGTAGCCGTGCGTCGTCGTGCTCGCCCGGCCGCCGGCCTCGGGGAGGGTCTCGGTGAGCAGGTTGCCGTGCGGGTCGTACGTCCACTCCGTCACCCGCCCGAGCGCGTCGGTCAGCCGGGTCAGGTTGCCGTGCCGGTCGTAGGCCCTGCGCAGCTCCGGGCTGAGCTTCTGGCCGCCCGGCGGGGTGTAGTCCGGCAGCCGGATCGTCTCCTGGCGTCCCATGGCGTCGTACGTGGTGGCCAGGACGTTGCCGTTCGGGTCCTGGAGCCGGGTGACCTCGCCGAACGCGTTGCGCCCGATGGCGGCGACCGGCCGGACGCCGCTCTGCTGACGGCCGTTCTCCCAGGTCGTCACGGCCGGTGAGGTCGTGCTCGCCAGCCGGCCGAGGGCGTCGTAGCCGTACTCGGTCGTCTGGCGGCGGCGGTCGGTGAGCGCGGTCAGCAGCCCGCGCTCGTCGCGGACGTAGGTCTTGGAGTAGACGTCTCCGGCGGTCGGCGCGACGTCCTCCCGGGCGAGCCGCCCGGCCGCGTCGTAGGCGTAGCTCGTGGTCTCGGCGCGGCCGGGCTGCGCCGCCCCCGTCCGGGTCACGCCGCGGGGCTGGCCGTCCGCGTCCCTCGTGTACGCGGTCGCCCGCGCGAGGCCGGCCGGGTCGAGGGTCTCGGTGTCGGGCAGCCCGGCCTTGTCGTAGGTCGAGGTGACCACCCGGCCGCCCGCCGTGGTGAGCGACGTCCGGTTGCCGGCCGCGTCGTAGGCGTGGCGTTCGAGCTCGACGTCCCTCTTGACGCCGCCGGGCCCGGTGACGCCGACGGCGGTGACCGTGGCCGTCCGGTCGTCGTCGTAGTAGGTGTAGCGCCTCTCCCGCCCGGCGGCGTCCTTCTCGGCCGCGAGCCGGCCCGCCGGGTCGTAGGACAGGATGCGCAGCACGAGCGCGGTCGCGTCCGGGTCCTCCGGGTCGGCGCCGGGCCCGCTCGCCACCTCCCGCACCACCCGGCCGCGCGAGTCGGTGTGGGTGATCCAGGTGATCCCGCGGTCGTCGGTCCGGCGGACCTCCATGCCGGAGTTGAGGGTCCGCGTCGTCTCCTGGCCGCCGTCCGGGAACGTCGTGGACGCGAGCTGGTCGAACCGGTCGTAGGTGTAGGAGGTGACGCGCGGCGGGTCGCCGCCGGTCGTGTCCGCCCGCGTGACCTTGGTCTCGTTGCCGTTGCCGTCGTACTCGTAGGTCGTCACAAGCGTGTGCGTGACGTTCGTGACCGGGTTGGTGATGCCCGGCGTGGTCACGGTCGCGATCTGCGACCGGGGGGTGTAGGTGTAGCGGGCCGCGCCGAAGGCCACGCCGAGCGCGGACTTCGCGGTCGCGCTCGTCCGCCGGCCGACGCCGTCGTACTCGTAGCGCGTCCGCAGCCCCGAGGTCTCGCGCCGCTCCACCAGGTCGCCGTTGGCGCGGTAGACGTAGTCGGTGACCGCGGTCGAGCGCTTGCCGGTGTGCCGGACGAGCAGGCCGCGCGGCACCGTGCCGCCGCCGTCGGCCGACTCCGTGCCCGTGGAGAACGTCCAGGTCTCGGTCGGCGCGCTCGCGCCCTTCGGCGCCGGGTGCGTCGTCGAGACGAGCCGCCCGACCGCGTCGTAGCCGTAGGTGGTGCGGTAGGTGGTGTCGTCAGGGCCCGACGAACGCGCGTCGGAGTCGCTGAGCTTGCGGTCGTTGCGCGGGTCGAGCGGGGTCGCGGGGTCGACGAAGTACGTGGAGTACCGGGTCTGGCACGAGTCGGGCTGCCGGCGGCAGGTCGTGGTCGACAGCACGTTGCCGCGATCGTCGGTGGTGTAGGTGGAGGCGTGGCCGTTCTCGTCGGTCAGCCGCCGCAGGAAACCGGCCTCGTTGTACTCCCACGAGCGGGTGCCGCCGTCACGGGTCAGCCGCGCCGGCCGGCCTCCGTGGTCGGCGTCGAACGTGTACACCGAGTCGGGGTACGGGCCGCGCAGGGTCACCTTGCGTTCGGCCTCGTCACGGACGGGCAGGTCCAGCCGCCAGGCCCGGCCGTCCCGGTCCGTCATCGACCGGACGCGGTCGTTGACGTCGTCGTAGCCGACCTCCAGCGCGACCCTCCCCGCCTCCGGCAGGGTCACCTTGACCAGGACGTCCGCCCGCTCGCCCGCCGCGAAATGCGCGGCGACGGCGGTCGCGCCCAGCGTGTGCTGGTAGGTGGCGACCTCGTCGATCATGCCGTTGAAGGGGAAGTCGCCGTTGTCACCCGACGGCCATTTCCTGGTGTCGCCGGCCCCGACCGTGACGTGGGTGAGCTCGTCGTGGTCGATCACGCCGGCCAGCGTGTCCTGGGCGACGCCGTCCACGTAGAGGGTCTGGGTGTCGATGAAGCCGGAGAGCACCACGTGGTGCCACCGGCCGTCGTTGACGGGCGCGTTGGAGACGACCTGCCGCCCGTCCTCGGGCCTGCTGGTCCAGAAACCGCCACGGAGGAGGCCGTCCTGGCCGACGTACAGCAGCGGGGCCGACTTGCCCGCCGCGGTCCCGAACGGCTGGTCGGCGTAGCTCGCGAGCACGCCGCCGGCCGTCGTCCTGAACCACAGCTCGAACGCGGCCGACATCGTGGGGCTGATCAGGTCGCGGGGCAGCGTGACGCGGCTCCCCTGGCCGTCGAACGCGGCGGCGCTGTCGGCCGTGCCCGCGAGCGCCCCGGCGGCGCCCAGCGCGACGCCGTGGTAAACACCCTTGTCGCGCCCGGGCCTGCGGGCCACGACGCTGGCCGCGCCGTCGCTCTGGCCGGGCTCGCCGAGTCGCCAGAAGCCGCGCGGGTTGTCGTCCTGCACGACGCTCGGGTAGTGCGAGGCGTCCTGGTAGGCGTACGTGGTGCAATTCGGCGCCGGGCCGGGCTGGCAGGCGGTCGCCAGGCGCGGGCCGTCGTAGGTGTAGGTCCAGGCGAGCGGCGCCTCCCCGGCCGACGGGCGGTCGGTCGTGACCTTGACGACGCGGCCGTCCTGCCAGGTCAGCGTCAGCCGGCGTTTGCTGGTCCGGTTGACCACGGCGTAGGGCCGGGGGTCGCCGCCGACGTCGTACTCGAGCTCCTCGACCAGTCCGTCCGGGTCGGTGATGCGGACCAGCCGGCCCGCGGCGTTGAACAGGTAGGTCGTGCCGGACGCGTCGCGCAGCGTGTACTCGGCGGCGGCGAGCACGAGGGTCGCGTTGACGCCGTGCGGAGGCGCGAACGTGCGGTCGGGGTCGAGGCCGAAGCGTACCTCTCGGCCGCTGGGCAGCGTGACGA
This sequence comes from Nonomuraea sp. NPDC050643, assembly GCF_040654715.1. Lineage (NCBI taxonomy): Bacteria > Bacillati > Actinomycetota > Actinomycetes > Streptosporangiales > Streptosporangiaceae > Nonomuraea > Nonomuraea sp. NPDC050643. The sequence goes on from NZ_JBFAIM010000009.1 coordinate 244,909, forward strand.
CGACGTTGCCCGAGCCGTCCTGGTCCGGGACGAGCCTGGTGTCGAGCCGCGAGGCCCAGCCGTGGCCGAACGCGGTGTCGGTGCGGGGGTCGAGGCTGTTGTACGTCCGGGTGATCGTCAGGTCGGGGCCGACCGTGGCGACCGAGGCGTCCGTCGTCGCGGCCGAGTAGTTGCCCACCTGGGGATCGAGGCCGGGCGCCTCCGTGCCGGCATTCACGCCGCCGAGGTGGGAGGTGATCGCGGGCTGCGGCACGATCGTGGTCAGGGCGAGCGGGTCGGACCACGGGCCGTCGTCGACGGTGTCGTTGGCCCGCACCTGCCACCAGTACGTCCGGCTCCACGACAGCGTGCCGGGCGGCGGGGTCCAGGTGCCTTCCGTCAGGCCGGACTCGACGCAGCCGGCCGGCTGCTCCGGCGTGCCCGAGCAGAGCTTGAACCGGTACTTGAGGCCGCGGGCGGGCCAGTCGTCGTCGTCGACGCCCTCCGCGTAGAGCGTGGGCGTGATGGAGCCGACGCCGTCGCCGTTGGCGGGCTGCTGACGATCGACGCTGGGCGGGACGTTCACGACGCGGAGCGGGAACGCGCCGTACGACACCCCGTGGGCGGCGGCGAAGTCGGCCCCGTTGTCGTACATCGTCAGCAGGACCGTGTAGTCGCCGGGCTCGATCGGCCGGATCGGCGCGGTGACCTGGACGGAGCCGCCGGGCCCGACCGTGCCGGGGACGGCGAAATGCGGCGAGACCTGCTGGCTGGACTGGTCCGCGCGCCTGACGATGAAGCCGAACTTCGTCGAGCCGGACGGCGTCCACGTCACCGAGCCGCGGTTGGTGATCGTCGCCTTGAGCTCTCCGTCGCGGGTGTTGGTGGGCAGCGTCACCTCGTCCACGCGGTAGGCCGCGCCCTGCGCCGCGTAGGTGACGTCCAGGAACGGCCGCGCGTCGGCGGCGGCGTCGGCGGAGCCGAAGCTCTTGTACGCCGCCGGGTCGCCCTCGTTGGCCGCGCGCACGGACACGCCGTGGGACGGGGCGCCGTGCGTCCAGTCGGTGACGGCCTCGGGGTCGAGGACGACGCCCTTGCGCGCGGCGGCGCAGCCCGCCCTGCCGGCGGCGAAGCTCGCCTGCCCGAGGTGGCGGCCGAGCGGGGCGCCCGGCCAGCGCGTCATCGCGCCGCCGCGCCACGGGGCGGAGACCGCGTACACGTCGGCCGGGGTGGGCGTGCAGGAGCCGGCGTCGATCGTCCAGAGGTTGAGCGTCGCGCCCCTGATGTACTGATCGGCGAGCCCGCGCAGATCGAAGCTCAGGTAGGCGGCCGACACGCCGCCGGCCGGGTCGCGGCCCGCGCGGAGGTACTTCAGGGCGGACCGGTCGGCGGCGGACGCGCTGTTGACGTAGGTGTCGTCGCCGACCTCGGCGTGCGTCGCCGCGGCGATCCGGACGGTTCTGGTCCGCGTGCCGGGGCCGCCGGACGGCACGGACCTGACCTTGACGCCGGTCAATCGCCGTGGCTCCGCCTGCACCCGGCCCTTGGCCCGCGGCAGCGCGAGCCGGTCGGCGACCGCGCCCTTGGGCCGGATCGGCGTCCCCGCGAGCGCGGTCAGGCTCGTCCTGGTGGCGCTCGCCGGAGACTTGGGCGGAAGGCCGGTGGCCGTCCCGCCGCGCTGGACGGGAGGGGCTGCGGCGCCGGGCTCCGACGAGGGCTCCGGCCCGGTGGCCGCGGACACGTCCACGGGCCGCAGGCCGAACACCACCAGCGCCGGCACGAGCATTGGCACCAGCACGGACACGGCGGCGGTGCGGAATGTACGACGACGGTGCGGCGCGGCGCGCATGGATCCCCCCAGTGGCTCGGCCCCGAAGATTCGGCCCCGGAGGCGCACACCTCCCCCGGATGGCAAGGCGAGCATGACGAGAGCGCCTGTCACGTATCTGTCGTGGAGCTGTCGACCTGTCGCTAAGCAAAAGGAGCAGAACCCTCGTCGCAACGAACACCGCATCTACCGTGAAAAGGGCAAGGGCTACGAAAGTGATCTCTAGGACTTGCGGGGGATGATCTTGTGACAATCTCTACGGTCTTGGCGGCCGGATTCCTGGTCGCGATCGTCGGCATCGCCGTCTGGATGCTGTGGTCCCTGATGACCCGCCGGCCCGCCGTACGCAGGGGGTCCGGCAACCCCGGCCTCCCGTACGGCAGCGGTTCGGGGACGCTCGGCGACAGCGGCTACGGCGGCTTCGACGGGGGCGGCTGCTCGGGAGGCGACGGGGGCGGCGGCGGAGGCTGTTGACGTAAGGGTCACGCCTCCGCCACCCCGCGGCCGGCCGTTGCCGGATCGGCAACAGGGTTTGGCCCCGGGAGGGAGGCCGGACGAGGATCTCCCTCGTCCGCACCACCCTGACCGGCAAAGAGGCCCCCTTTGAACATCTTCGTCACCGGAGCGAGCGGCCTCATCGGCGGCACCGTCGCCGCGCGGCTGATCGAGTCCGGCCACGTCGTCACCGGCCTGATCCGCGACGCGTCCAAGGCCGGCGCCCTCACCCGCCTGGGGATCGAGCCCGTGGTGGGCAGCCTGGACGACGCGGAGTCGCTCGCCCGGCCGGCCCACCGCGCCGACGCCGTCGTCAACGCCGCCGACAGCGATCACCGGGGCGCCGTCGAGACCCTCATCGCCGCCCTGGCCGGCTCGGGCAAGCCGCTGCTCCACACCAGCGGCTCCGGCTTCGTGGCCACCGGCACGACCGGCGAGCGATCGGCGGACGTCTTCGGCGAGGAATCCCTCGGCGGCTGGGAGCCGGAGCATCCCGTCCGCGCGGCGCGCGTGGCCATCGACCGGCTGGTGCTGGCCGCCGCCGAGCGGGGCGTGCGCTCGGCCGTCCTGTGCAACAGCCTCGTCTACGGGCGGGGCAGGGTCCCGGGCCGCCAGAGCGTGCTGATCGACGCCCTGATCCGCCAGGCGCACGCGGACGGCGTCGTCCGCCACGTCGGCGCGGGCCGCAACCTCTGGTCGAACGTCCACGTCGACGACCTGGCCGACCTGTACGCCCTCGCGCTGGAGAAGTCCCCTCCCGGCACGTTCTACTTCGTCGAGAGCGGCGAGGAGTCCTTCGGCGCGATGACGTCGGCCCTCGCCCGCGCCCTCGGCCTGCCCGGCCCGCGGCCCTGGGACCCCGATTCCCCCGGCAACCTCTGGGACCCCGGGTTCGCCCGGCACGCCCTGGGCTCCAACAGCCGCGTACGCGGTGCCCGCGCCCGCGACCTCCTCGGCTGGAGCCCCCGGCACCACTCCATCGTCGAGTGGATCGCCGGCGCCGACCTGAGCGACACCACGCCGGAGGCGTTCGCGGGGTAGCGATGGCCTCCGAAGCCGGGGATCCTCGCGAGCAGACCGTCTCACCCCGCGCCTATGCTCGCGCCATGAGCGTTGTGGGCGAGGCGTGGGGACGGATCGAGGAATGGCTGGAACGACACGCGCCGTCCAGCGCCGCCGTGCTCGCCCCGCCGGCCGACCCCCGCGAGATAGCCGCCGCGCAGGCCACGCTGGGCCTCGCCTTCCCGGCCGAACTGGTCGAGTCGCTACGGCGGCACGACGGCCTGCTCGAATGGGCGAACGTCCTGCCCGAGCACCCTCCGCTCTCCGTCGCCCAGATCGTCGAACACCGGCAGATGTGCATGGACGTGGCAGAAAGCGTCGACGGCTTCACGCCACCCGGCCCGGGCCAAGAGCCGTGGTGGCATGAGCTGTGGCTTCCGTTCGCCGGATGCGACGGCGACGCCCAGGTGATCGACCTCAGGCCGGGCCCCGGGTACGCGCGGCTCGGCTGGACGGTGCACGACAACGGCGGCCACTTCGACGGCGCCTGGCCCTGTCTCGGGGCGTACCTGGCGGAGACCGCCGACGCGCTCGCCGACCGGCTGCCCGTGAACGGCTGGCACGCCTACCTGACCGTGGACGGCGACCTGTGGTGGAGCACCGCCGGCCAGGTCGAGCTCAACGGCACCCCACTCCGGCACGCCCCCTAGCCCCCCGCTCCCCCGTACGCGGGTTGCGTCGTGCGCGGCCGCGTCAGCGAAGTGGTCACCGGCACCACCTGGGACCAAGCCCCGCTCGGCCACCCTCAAGGCGACCTGACCGCCGGCGCAGAGCCGAGACCGGGGCGTGACGGTTCCCGGCGAGCCGGTGCCGACCTCTAGCATGTCGCAGGTGACCACCTACGACGATCATGACGTGTTCGACTACCTGGACGCCTCGGCCCTGCCGCAACGCCAGCAGCGGGTCCTGGCCGCGATCCGGGACTGGGTGGTCAGATACGGCTATCCGCCGAGCACCCGGGAGATCGGCCACGCGGTCGGGCTGCGGTCGTCCTCGTCGGTGTCGAAGCACCTGAAGAGCCTGGAGGACAAGGGGTTCCTCCGCCGCGGCACGACGATGACCCGGCCGATCGACGTGCGCCTGTTCCTGCGAGGCTCGGCGCCCGAACCGGCGGGCGACCTGGTGACCGTGCCCGTGGTCGGGGACATCGCCGCCGGCGTTCCCATCCCGGCCGACGAGCACCTGGACGACACGCTGACCCTGCCCCGCGACCTCACCGGGCGCGGCAACGTGTTCGGCCTCCGGGTGCGGGGCGATTCGATGATCGACGCCGCGATCTGCGACGGCGACATCGTCGTGGTACGCCAGCAGCCCGAGGCGCACTCGGGTCAGATCGTCGCCGCGATGATCGACGGCGAGGCCACCGTCAAGGTGTTCCGCCGGCGTAACGGGCACGTCCATCTCGAACCGCGCAACCCCGCCTACGAGATCATCGACGGCGACGAAGCCGTGGTGCTGGGCATCGTGGTCTCGGTCCTTCGCAGCGTCTGAACGGGAGGCCGGCGCTCAGGCGCGGGGCCGACCGGTGGCGGGCGAGAACGGCAGCCGCCACCACCAGGCGCCCGCGCGCACGGGCACGCGCGGCCACCGCGATCGCCTGCCGACGGCCGGGTGCGGCGATCACGAAGGTGGGCGTGCCGGGCGGGCCCGCCAGCGTCTCGACGTGCTCCCACTCCTCCAGATCCTGCCCGGCGGCGTAGACCCCCGCGGCCTCGATCACCTTGGCGGCCGCGTACCGCGCGCTGCCGTAGCCGGGGCCGGGGCCGGGGCCGGGGCCCAGCATCATCGTCACCGGGGCTTCGGCGACCCGCGCCGCCAGGTCCGCGCACCGGGGGCGCACGGCGGCGACGGTGTCCTCGACGGCCTCCGCCAGGTCCGCCTCGATGGCCACCGCAGGGCGGGCAAGCCTAGACCACCCGGGCGGCCAGGGTGTCAGTGCGCGCGCGTCGCCGGGATGGGAGCCGTCTGGGGCGCGGCGCTCTCGTTCCGCTCAGGGCCGTCCGCCGGAGCGTGCTCGGGCTCATCGTGCCCGGGGCAGTAGCCGTTGGTCACGATGAGCCGCCCGCGCGCGGGCGTATAGGAAGCGGCCTGCATGGAAACCGGCACGCCGCGGCACGTCGGGCACACGAGCGACTGGTCGGCTGTCATGGAGATCCCTTCAGGAGCGTGGCAGGAGCGGCGGGTACGACAGGTGGAGATGGCCTCTGTCCTGGGGTGACAGGTGGTCACCCGCTGAGCGGCCGGGACACTCGCCGAGGTCTCCCAGGTTGGGCGACCGGACGCCGGATGTTCACTCCGGTCACGGATCCACGATCATATCGTACACACGTTCGATCTTGTTACGAGGGGGTGGCCCCGACGCGGGGCCACCCCCTCGGCCCGCACCCGAAGGAGACGGCGGCACCGTCAGGTTCCCGCCGCCTCCACGCGGGTCAGCGACTCAGCAGCCCGGCGAAGATCTCCACCAGTTCGGGCCGGTCGAACGGGCCGACGTGGGGCGCCGCGACGCTCCGCACGTCGGTCGGGTTGCCCGGGGTCAGGCGGTCGGCCTCGCGGATGAACCGGTCCTGCAGCGCGGGCGGAATCAGCCGGTCGAGGGTGAAACGCACATACGTCCGCGGAATGCGGCCCCAGGTTCGCGCTTCGCCCCGGGCCTCGGCGATGGGGATGGTGGCGGTCTCGTCCGACTCGAGCTGGTTGAGCAGCCGGCTCACCTCCTCGTCGGTGAAGTCGCCGGCCAGGCACTCCTTGACGGCGTGGAACACCGACGGGTCGGCCGAGCGCCAGTTGAGCCGGTTCACTCCCAGGACCGCCGGATCGGCGACCTTCACCGCCTCGATGAGGGGCAGCAGGCTGTCGCCGTTCTCCGGCGTGCCGAGGTAGGCGGCCATGTTCGGCAGGTCCACGCAGCAGTACGCCGCCACGTAGACGACCCGGTCGAGCAGTTCGGGGATGGCGTTGCCGACCCTGCTCACGGTGACGCCGCCCTGGCTGGCGCCGGCCAGGATCACCGGCCCGTGGCGGCGGGCGCGGCGTACCACGTCCTCCACGCGTTCGACATAGTCGTCAATGGTGATCTTGGCGAGTGGCGACGGCTCCATGGCCAGCGCCTCGAGGTCCTGCGGAGCCTGGTACGAGCGGGGGACGAACTGCTCCAGGCCGTGTCCGGGAAGGTCCACGGCCACGCTCCGGTGCCCGCGCAGGGTGAGCTCGCGTATCAGCCCCGAGGCCCAGAACGAGGAGGAGTTGGTGCCGTGCACGAACACCAGGGTCGGCGGCCGCCGGTCGGCCGCGATTCCGTGCACCGGCGTGCCGAGCTCCGATTCGTGGTTCGTCGTCATTGGACGCTCTCTTTCGTTGTGCCTGTTCGGTCGTTCCGGTGGCGGTGCGCCGGTCAGGGGCGCGGACGGCGCCACATAGGCCACAGGAGCGGGCTGTCGGCCACGCGGACCGGTTCGCCGAGATCCTCGAACCCGTGCCGCTGGTAGAGGGCGCGGCTCCGAGGCGAACTGGCCTCCAGGTACGCGGCGAGCCCGTCGGCGTCCGCGCGCGTCAGCCGGTGCCGCAGCAGTGCCGATCCGAGTCCGGCACCCTGGCGCGCACCGGCCACCCCCATACAGGGGAGGTAGAGGTGCGGTTCGCGATCGGGGTGCCGCACCGCCAGCGCCTGACCCAGGGCCCGCAGCCGCGCGCCGCCCTCGCCGAAGACCGCACCCGCGTCGGGAGCGTCCGAAGGCTCCTCGTGAGGCGCCTGTCCGGCGGCCAGGGTCAGCCACACCGCCGCGCCGTCGCGGTCGCCGACCAGGTAGGCCTCGCCGGTGGGATGCGCGAGGAGCGGGTGGTAGAAGCGCGGCTGGAGGTGCCGCCGTTCGCCCGGCTCGGGGAAGAGCCAGCGGACGAGGGCGTCGTTCATGAACGCCTCGGTGAGGACGTCCGACACCACCCGCAGGTCTGCGCCATCCGCCTGCCGCACGGTTGCGTACGGTGTATTCGCACTCATGCGTACAGAGTATTGAGCGGACTGCCGGGGCGCGGACAATTCCTGTTGATAGGGCAGAAGAAGTGCACTAGTGCGTGATTAATTGAACTAGTACACTGTGGACCTCATTGATCATCCCGGGGGTTCCCATGTCGTCGTCCACGCAGAGGCCCGAGCCGCCCTACCGGCGGATCGTCGCGGAGGTCCGGGCCCGGATCCTGGCCGGCGAGCTGCGGCCCGGCGATCGCATGCCGTCGATCCGGCAGATCGCCCAGCGCTGGAGCGTGGCGGTCGCGACCGCGACCAAGGCGATGGCGGCCCTGCGTGACGAGGGGCTGGTCGAGACGAAGGTCGGCTCCGGCACGGTGGTCGGCGCACGCGCCGGCGCGAAGCGGCCGGCCGGCCCGGCCACGCCACCCAGACCACGGCAGGCGGGCGGCCCCCAGCAGGCGCTGAGCCGCGAGCAGGTGCTCCGCACCGCCGTCGCGATCGCCGACGTCGAGGGGCTCGACGCCGTGTCGATGCGGCGGCTCGCGGCCGAGCTCGGCGTCGGCCCGATGTCGCTCTACCGGCACGTGGCGAACAAGGACGAACTGGTGACGCAGATGGCCGACGAGATCTTCGGCGAGGCGGAGCTGCCCGACCCTGGCCCGGAGGGCTGGCGGGCCAAGCTCGAACTGGTCGCCCGCCGGCAATGGGAGCTGAGCCGGCGGCACCTCTGGCTGCCCAGGGCCGTCTCGCTGACCCGCCCGTTGCCCGTGCCCAACATGATGGCCCACACCGAGTGGACCCTGCGCGCGCTCGACGGGCTCGGGCTGCCCATGACGACCCGGATCCGAGAGGCGCTCACGCTGCACACGCTCGTCATCTCCCTGGCGCTGTCCATGGCGGAGGAGATCGAGGCCGAGCAGGAGACCGGGGTGAGCCTCGACCGGTGGCAGCGGGCCGACGAGCTCCTCCGCAGCGGCCGGTTCCCCCTGCTGGCCGCCTTTCCCGAGGTGACGGTGGCGGACCTGGACGGCCTGTTCGAGTACGGCCTCGCCCGTCATCTCGACGGCTTCGCCGTCCTGCTGGAGGATCACCGAGGACGGTGACCGCCGCGGCGGCGGGCACACACAGCTTACGCCGAAGAGATCGGCCCCGACGCGGCCGGCGTGGCAATATATGGAGAGGTGGAGTGCGGCTGGATCACCGATCGAGGAGCATGGATGCCGACAAGCGGAATGGGCGACCTGGCCGACCTTTCCAAGGATGCTCCCCCCTGGCCGGGGCCGACGATCATTCGGGTGCTGATCGGCGCGCAGCTACGCCGGTTCCGTGAGGCCCGCCAGATCAGCCGCGACGACGCCGGCTACGCCATCCGGGCCTCGCCGTCGAAGATCAGCCGGCTGGAGGCCGGTCGCACCGGCTTCAAACTCCGCGATGTGGCCGACCTGCTGACCCTGTACGGCGTGAGCGACGACGCCGAGCGCGCCAGCCTGCTCGCCCTGGTCGAACAGGCCAACGCGCCCAGTTGGTGGCACGAATACCGAGACGTCATCCCCGACTGGTTCGAGCCCTACCTGGGCCTGGAGCAGGACAGCAGTCTCATCCGCGCCTACGAGGTCCAGTTGGTGCCCGGCCTGCTGCAGACCGAGGACTACGCGCGTGCGGCCATCGGCCACCGCCACCGGGATGCCTCTCCCGACGAGATCGAACGCCGCGTCGCGGTGCGGATGCGCCGCCGTCACCTCCTCACCCGACCCGGCGCACACCGGCTGTGGGTGGTGATCGACGAGGCGGTGCTGCACCGCCGCGTCGCCGACGACGCGGTGATGCGCGACCAGTGGGAGCACCTGGCGCGGCAGGCCGAGCTTCCGCATGTGACCGTCCAGGTACTGCCCTTCACCTCCGGCGGCAACGTCGGCGGGGTGGGGCCCATCACCATCCTGCGCTTCCCCCAGCAGGAGCTGCCCGACGTGGTCTACGTCGAGCACCTCGCCACGGCGCAATACCTCACCAAGAGCAGCGAGGTGCTGCCCTATCACGCGCTGATGGACGAGCTCGGCCTGGCGGCCCTGCCGGCCTCGGCGACGGCGGCCATGGTGCGGCGGCTCATCGACGCGCACTGACACTCAGTCCTTGCCGTCGACACGCGCCGGCGCTCGGCCCTTGTCATCCACTGTCATCCACTGTCATCCACGCGCGCCGGTGCTCAGCTCTTGCGCGCGACCCCGCAGAAGGCGTCCACCTCGTCCGGCAGGCCGCCGACCGCCTCCGCCTCGAACCGCCAGCGGGAGACGGACACGACGCCCGGCTCGATCAGCTCCAGGCCGTCGAAGAACCGTTCGATCCGCGCCGGGGTGCGCAACTCGTACTCGTAGACCTGCCCCTGGTCGCGCAACTGCTCGGCCTGGGCGGCCTGCTGGGGTTTGACCGTCTTGGTGCCGTCCTCGATCACCAGGTGGCTGCCCGGTGCCAGCACGCCGGTGTAGCGGTCGATCAGGGCGCGGGCCTCGTCGTCGTCGCGCACGGTGCCCAAAACCCCCAGCAGCAGGAGCGCGGTCGGCCGGGTGAAGTCCAGCGTCGCCGCGGCGCGCGTCAGGATGTCGTCGGGGTCGCGCACGTCGGCGTCCAGATAGTCGCACGCCCCTTGGGGGTCGCTGGTCAGCAGGGCGCGCGCGTGGACCAACACCACGGGGTCGTTGTCGACGTAGACGACGCGGCTGGCCGGGTCGACGCGCTGCGCCACCTCGTGCGTGTTGTCCACGGTGGGCAGGCCGGTGCCGATGTCCAGGAACTGGCGGATGCCGCTCTCCTCGGCCAGGTGGCGGACCGCGCGCCGGAGGAAGGCCCGGGTGTGCAGCGCGATCTGCTGCATCCCCGGATAGTACTGCTCGAGAGTCTCGGCGAGCTCCTTGTCGACGGGGTAGTAGTCCTTGCCGCCCAGCCAGTAGTTCCACGCTCTGGCCTGGCTGGGACGCGTGGTGTCGATCCGGCCGAGAAGGGAGGAATCGGCGGGTGATTCGTCGGCCATGGGCTACTCCATCTCGGGGTCCGATTCGCGCCTTTTCGGCATCTGCCTGTTCTATCAATCAGGCATGATCCGTGTCAGCGCGCTGCATGATCATCTTTCCTGGAGCGCGCGCTGTTGACAACCTTCGGAGCGCGACCTCGTGATCGCCATGACAGCGCTCCGCACGCCTGGTCGAAAGCCCCTCCCGTGGTCGGAGAAAGGTGAACCATGCGCTCTGCGAGACGATCGATCTGCGCCGCGATCACCGCCCTGCTGCTCTCGGCCGCCCTCGGCGCGCCGGCCCGGTCAGCGGAGGCTGTAGTCGAGGAACAGGGTGCCGTTCTTGCCGTGCTGGAGGTCCGTCAGCGTCCACGTCTGCGGCAGCTCTTGACCGTCGAACACCCGGCGCCCGGTGCCGGCCGCCGCCGGGGCCACGACCAGGCGCAGCTCGTCCACGAGACGGGCGCCCAGCAGGGAGCGGGCCAGTTCGATGCTGCCGTGCACGCCGATGTCGCCGCCGGGCCGCTCCTTCAGGGCGGTCACGTACTCGGTGACGGGGGTGGTGACCACGGTGGTGCCGGCCCAGTCCAGTGCCGGCGCGGTGGAGGTGACCACGTGCTTGCGCACGCCGTTGATGAAGGAGGCGAACGGCTCGAAGTCCGCGGTGGGCCAGTAGCCGGCCCAGTGGTCGTAGGTGCCGCGCCCGAGCAGGACGTCGTCCTGGGTGGCGATGACCTTGGCGAGGTAGGACACCAGTTGCGAGCCCTCGTCGACGAACCAGTCGCTCTCCTCGTAGGCGACCGCGTCGAGCGACATCAGGTGATAGAGAACTACTTTGCGATGGTTCATGCCCCCATGGTGCCGTCCGCCACATCCGGCCTGCGCTACATTCGGCCCCAGCCGAATCCGAGGGCAGGCCATGCTCACCCTTGCGTTCTCCGCCTATGACCTGACCTCTATCAGGTTCGCCTACTCCCCGCTGCGCGAGGTGACCGCCGCCGTCCTCGCCGCGCGCACCCCCGCCGGGCGGGCGCTGCACCTGCCGTGGCTCCGGCAGGTCGGGCCGCACCTGGGCGGGGATCTGGCGCCGCTGCTCGATCTGGTGGTGCCCGGCAGCGGCTACATCCCCAACTTCCTGTTCCCGATCCCGACCACCCCGACGCCGGACCTGGCCATGGAGCTGGCGGCGCTGCGCGCCACACCGGCCGAGGTGGTGCGCGCCGACCTGCGGCGCATGACCGCCCCGCCGCAGGACACCGCCGTGGAGCTGCTCGACGACCCGGGACCGGCGCTGGAGCGGCTGGTGGCGGCCGTCGAGACGTTCTGGCAGGTGGCGATGGCGGCGCACTGGCCGCGCATGCGCCATCTGCTCGAGGGCGACCTGCTGTACCGCGGCAGGCAACTGGCCGAGCACGGGCCCGCCGGAGTGTTCGCCGGCATGCATCCGGCGATCCGATGGGAGGGGCGCACCCTGTATCTGGACCATCGGCCGCAGTCGTCGTCGCGGGTGCTGACCGGGGAGGGGCTGCTGCTGGCGCCGTCGGTGTTCGTGTGGCCCGGCCTGCTGTACCGCACGGGGTCGCCGGGGCAGCCGGTGATCACCTATCCGGTGCGGGCGATCGCGACATTGTGGGAGCGGGGCACGACCCCGGCGGCCGGGGCGCTGGACGCGGTGATCGGGCGCTCGCGGGCGGTGATCCTGCGCGAGCTGGAGGCGCCCGCGTCCACGTCGGACCTGGCCCGCCGTACGCGGCTGTCGGCGGGCAGCGTGTCGGAGCAGCTCACGTTGCTGCTGGCGGCCGGCCCGGTCACCAAGCACCGGGTGGGGCGGTCGATGCTGTACGTGCGCACGCCACGCACGCAGGCCCTTCTCGGCTGACCGCGCGGCCGACATCGCCTTCGCCGCCACGCCTGATCGCGCCGATGGCTCCTAGACTTCCTGTCATGTGCGCGGATGATCGTGTGGGTATGGCGTTCTCCGACAGGTCCGACGCGATCAGCCTGCCCGGTGAGGAGGTCACGCGCCTGGGAGCCGAGGCGCAGGCGGTCGTCCGGCGCGGGCGGGCGCACGTCGCGCGAAGACTCGGGCTCGAACCGGACAACGTCGTCTACATGCGGCAGGTCCACGGCGCCACGGTCGGCTACGTCGGCCGGCCCGGCGCGGCCCCGTCGTCGCCCATGGACGGCATGTGCACGGACAGGCCGGGGCTGGCCCTCGCCGTGCTGGTGGCCGACTGCGCCCCCGTGCTCCTGGCGGATCCCGAGGCCGGCGTGGTGGGGACGGCCCACGCGGGACGCTCCGGGACGTCGGCCGGGGTGGTCGCCGCCCTCGTCGAGAGCATGGCCGGCCGGGGCGCGGACCCGTCGCGCACGATCGGGCTGGTGGGCCCGTGCATCTGCGCCCTCTGCTACGAGGTGTCGCCGGAGACGCGGTCGGCCATGGCGGCCTCGGTGCCGGAGGCGTGGGCCACGACGCGGATCGGGACGGCCGCGATCGATCTGAGGTCCGCGATCACCGCCCAGCTCCGCCGGCTGGGCGTCACCCAGGTGCGGCACGATCGCCGCTGCACCAAGGAGACGCCCGAGCTGTACTCGTATCGGCGGGAAGGGCCGACCGGAGACTTCGCCGGGTTCGTCTGGCTCAAGGGCGCCTGACCTCTCTGAGCACGTCGAGGAACGCGGTGTAGTTCGCCACGACGTCGAGCCGGCCTTCGGGCGCTCGTTCGCAGGCCTCCCGCAGCGAGGCGACCACGTCATGGCGTACGTCCGCCACGTGCAACCGGAGCGCCAGGTCGAGGCGCCTGGCACCGGTGACGAACACCGGGACCCCGGCCAGCCTGCGGAAATCCACGTCCCAGATCCAGGACGTGTCGTGGCCGTCGAGCGCGCGGGCGTTCAGCATGAGCAGCGCGCCCGGCGACCATCGCAGGATCTCCAGGACCTCCGTCCAGCTTGCCGGGTTCTTGGCGAGCAGCAGCCGGATCCGTCGGCCGTGGACCTCCGCGACCTGGTAGCGGCCCGCGACGCTGCGCACCCGGGTCAGGCTCCTGGCCGCCTCCGGCGGAGGAACGCCCAGCGCGGCGCCCGCGGCCACCGCCATGGCCGCGTTCGCGTAGTTGATCTCGCCGGGGATCCGCAGGCGGAGATCGTACGTGCGGCCGGTCCGCGCCGACACGATGGAGCGCTCCTTGAGCTCCCAGTGCGGAGCGGGCCGGGCCAGGCCGCAGCTCTGGCACGACCAGTGCCTGGCCGACGGGCGCTCCAGCGGGCCGCCGCAGGCCGGGCAGGACCAGGAATCGTGCGGCCACCCGGCTCCGGTCGACACCCAGAAGACACGCGCGGCGGCGGAGGCCGCCCAGCAGACGAGAGGGTCGTCGCAGTTGGCGACCACGACGCGCGCGTGCCCGCCCCGCAGGGCGTCGCGCCACGCCTGGGCGAGCAGCACCGTTTCCGGGTTGCGGTCGAGCTGGTCCCGGCTCAGGTTGAGCAGGACGATCGCGCGGGGGGCCACCTGAGCGCAGAGCGCGGGCAGGTAACGCTCGTCGACCTCGAAGGCCCCGAAGCCGGCGCGCCCGGCCCGCGCCAGGGCGGTGACGATGCCGCCGGGCATGTTCGCGCCGGTCTCGTTGCTGGCCACGGCGCCGGCCTGGCGCAGCGTCTCGGCGACGAAGCGGGTGGTGGTGGTCTTGCCGTTGGTGCCGCTCACCAGGACGACCTCCAGGGGAACGGTCAGGACGCGCAGCGCCCCGGGGGCCAGCCGCAGGACGATCCGCCCGGCCACGGTCCCCGCGCCCGCCCGGCCGGTCCTGCGGTGACAGGCCGCGACCAGCCTGCCGCACATCACGGCCAGCCACACCCTCAGCCTCGCCGGCAGCCCCGGCGCGTCGCCGCCTGCCAGGGAAGCGCCTCCCAGGGAGCCGCTTCTGCGGGGGCGGGGGCCGGGCTTCCTGGAGTGGGCGATCACCTCATCGAGGCTTGGACGGCCGACGTCACGTCGGCGATCGTCGGGTTGCTCAGGATGGCGTGCACGGTGATGCTCACCGGCCAGGTCTGGGTGATCCGGGCGGCGATCCGCATCGACTCCAGCGACCTCATGCCGTAGCGGCCGAGGTCCTCCAGCCGGCCCACCCCCCGCACGTGCAGGACGTCCTCCACCAGTTGCGCGACCTGCCGCTCCAGCGGCGTCCCCGGCATCTCGACGTCACCGTCCGTCCGCGCGACCGCCGCGCCGTGCGCCTCCAGGGCGCGCGAATCGCGTTTCGCGTTGTGCGTCAGCGGCATGGCGTCCAGGCGCACGTAGCGGTCGGGGACCATGTAGGGGGCCAGCCTGTCGAGCAGGAACGCGCGCAGCTCACCGTCCTGTGGGGCGTGAACCCCGCCGGTGACGACGTACGCGGTGAGCGACCTCTGACGTCCTTCGTTCTCGCTCACCAGGACGGCGACGTCGTTCACCCCCGGATGCCGCCGGAGCGCCGCCTCGACCTCGCCCAGCTCGATCCGGTACCCGCGGATCTTCACCTGTCCGTCGTCGCGGCCGAGGAACTCGAGCTTCCCTCCGGGGAGCCAGCGGGCGCGGTCGCCCGTCCAGTAGAGGCGGCCCTCCGGCCCGGTGGCGAGGGGGTGGGCGCGGAAACGGGTCCGGGTGAGGTCGGGGAGGTTGCGGTAGCCGCGCGCCAGGGCGACGCCGCCGATGCACAGCTCTCCCGGGACGCCGGCCGGTGACGGCTGGTCCATGTCGTCGAGCACGTACAGGTCGGCGTCGCCGACTCTGCGGCCGATGGGCACGGGCCGGGCGGCGCCCACCGCTTCGATCGTGGCCCACACGCTGGCCTCGGTCGGGCCGTAGACGTTCCAGAGCGGGCGCACCCCGGCCCGGGCGAGGTCGTCGGCCAGGTCGCCGGGCAGGGCCTCCCCGCCGATGACGCCGGCCAGCGTGCCGGACGCGCTCCAGCCCGCCTCCATGAGGAGCCGCCAGCCGCTCGGGGTGGCCTGGAAGTGGCTCGCCCCGCTGCGGTTCAGCTCCTCGCCCAGCCGGACGCCGTCGGTGACGACGTCGTCGGCGAGCACCGTGAGCCGCCCGCCGAAGAGCAGCGGCATGAAGAGGTCGACGACGCACAGGTCGCAGGCGTAGCTCGCCCCGGCCGCCCACAGGGTGTCCGGGCCGAGGCCGATCCTGTCGCCGAGGTCCTGGAGCAGGGCGACCGCTCCCCGGTGCATCACCTCCACGCCCTTGGGGCGGCCGGTGGAGCCCGAGGTGTAGATGATGTAGGCGAGGTCGGTGCTCTTGACGGGGACGCCGGGCGCGCCGGTCTCGCGGGCGGCGATGGCCTCCCGGTCCCTGTCCACGTAGACGACCGTCACCTCTGCGACGTCGTCGAAGCGGCCCCAGTGGGCGCTGTCGCTGACGACGAGCTTGATGTCGGAGTCGGCGGCCATCATCTGCAGGCGCTGGTCGGGGAAGCCGGCGTCGAAGGGTACGAAGGCCGCGCCGCACTTCATGATCGCCAGCAGGATGACCGGCAGCTCGCGGGAGCGCTTCACCAGGACGCCGACCGAGCCGCCGTGGTGCGCGCCCAGGTCGAGGAGATGGCGGGCGAGCTGGTTCGACCGGCTTTCGAGCTCCTCGCGGGTGATCTCCCCGCCGCCGTCGAGCACCGCGCCGCGCTCGGGCGAGCCGGTGAGCCCGAGGCGGACGGCCTCGTGGATGGTGGCGGCCGGCGCGACCGTGGCCGGGCCCCGCCCCCACCCGAGGATCTCCTCGCGCTCCGCCTCGGAGAGGATGTCGATCGAGCCGATCTCCCGGTACGGGTCCGCCGCCATCTCCTCGATCATGCTGCGCAGATGGCCCAGCAATCGCCGCATCATCGTGGCGGCGAACAGGCCCGGCCGGTAGACCAGGCGCAGCCGGAACTCCTCGCCCTCGCGCGCGACGAGGGTGAGCGGGAAGTGCGGCCGGGTTTCGCATCGGTCCGCCACGACGGCGAGACCCGGCGCGATCTCCGAGGCCCGCAGGTCCTCGACGACCACGGCGCTCTGGATGAGCTCGTTGCGGCCGATGCCGGGGCAGAGCCGCTGAATGTCCGGCAGGGGCAGGGAGGCGTGCTGCCACGCCCTGCGCCGTGCCGTCTCGTAGGCGCGCAGCCAGTCGGCCACCGGCTCGTCGTGGCGGATGAGCCGGCGCACGGGGAGGGTGAGCGTCATCGGCCCGAGCGCGGCAGTCTCGTAGGCGTCCCCCAGCGGGCGGTGCACGCCGGTGGTACCGACCACCACGTCCCGGCTGCCGGTGTACTTGCCCAGCAGCAGGTGCCAGGCGCCCTCCAGGACGGTCGCGCGGGTGACCCCGCAGGCGAGCGCGATCCGGTCGAGCCACGCGGAGGTGTCCGCCGCCGGCGTCTCCACCACTCCGGAGGCGTCCGGGTCCGGCCCGGCGATCGCGGTGAGGCTCGGCGGCTCGTGGCCGGCCAGCGCCTCCCGCCAGAAGTCCGCGTCCCCGGGGCCGCCGTCGCCCTGGTCGCGCCACCAGTCCACGTATTCGCGGTAGCTCCTGGCGGTGGGCGGGGCATCCTGCCCGCCCGCGTACGCCTGCGCCACCTCGCCCAGGACCCGCTGGAACGAGCGGAGGTCCATGACCAGGTTCGAGTACTGGACGAGCAGCAGCCGGGCGCCGTCCGCGGAGCGCGCGAGCACCGCTCGCACCAGGGGCGCCTCGGTGAGCTCGAAGCCCTTCGCGCGCTCGTCCGCCAGCCACGCGTCCACGTCGCCGACGGGCCCGACCAGCACGTCGATCAGCGGTGCGGCGGCCGGCCGGGGGCGTTGCCGCGCGACGGCGCCGCTCATCCAGTCGAAGGACATCGTGAGGATCTCGTGCCGCTCGAAGGCCGTCCGCCACGCCCGCCGGAACGCGTCAAGGTCGAGCGGCCCGCCCAGCGTCATCAGGACCTGGTCGAGATAGGCGCCGCTCCCCTGGACGGCGTGAAAGAGCGTTCCGTGCTGGATCGGCGACAGGGTGAGCGGTTCGTCGCTGTTCATCATTCTCCATCCGTTGATCCGCTAATACGTGAAGACGACGCCGTACCTGGTCTTCTCGGAGCTTCCGATGACCTCCCGCCCGCCGAGGTCGCCGAGCGCGCGGACGAAGGCGCCGGCGTAACCGGTGCCCGAGACGAAGACCCCCCAGTTGGCCTCCCATGCGACGCTCGCCCCCGTGCCCGGGTCGAGGACGATCTCCTTCTCCCCCGCCACGCGTTCCTGCACGACGTAGCCGTCGAGCCGGGGCGAGCTCAGCATCGACCGCCACTCCTCCGCACCGGTCCGGGCGCCCGGCAGCACGCCCACGCTGTTGTTGCCGAAGGCCGGTTTGAGGACCAGGTCCTCCCTGCGCGCGAGGCATTCGTCGACGAGCGCGCGCTGGTGGGCGGCGCGGACGATGGTGAAGTTGCCGCCCAGCAGCCGCGTCCGGGGAATGAGGCGGTCGACCAGTTCCAGCTCCGCGGCGGTCAGGGCGGAGCGGACGATGTCGTGGTGCAGGAGCCCCATGACGGCCTTGTTGCCGATCAGCTCCGAGTCCAGGGACGTGAAGAAGGCCGTCCGGCCGTAGCGGTGGGCCTGCGCGAGGTCGTCGACGAGGGTCAGGCCGTCGGGCTCGTGCACCAGGTGATCGGCGAAGAAGAAGCGGAGTACGACGTCCAGCGGCTGCGAGCCGCGCAACGTCACCTTGCCGCCGACCGTGGAGAGCTGGTCCAGCTCACCCCATTCCACGCGCAGCCCGTGAGCGCGCAGCGCGCGGACGACGTGCCGGCAGGTCCCGCCGCTGCCCGTCTCCTCGATGAGTCCCACGACGGGGTCATCGGCCCCGACCACGGAGGCGGCGACGGCCCGCAGGGCGGCGGCCAGGCTCGCGGCGGTGTCCTGGAAACCGAGCCCGTGGCCGGCGGCGAACCGGCCGAACGCGTCGTGTTCCAGCAGCAGGCGGTTGGCCAGGGCCGCCTCCACGCCGCCGATGTCGCTGCCGATGTTGAACTCGATGACCCGGAAGGATCCGTTCTCGGCGATCGCGTCGGCGCGGCCGTAGGGCTCGAGCCGTCCCACACTGCCCCTGCGGATGACCTCCGCGCGGCGGGACGGCTGTCCTTGGGCGGCGAGGAAGGACTCCGCGTCCCCGAAGCACCGCTCCGGCAGCGCGCTGAGCAGGTGGAACAGGTCGGTCAGGTCGTCGCCGAACGCGTCCAAGGCGGCGTGCCGCCGGAAGAGCGGCCGGGCCAGGGGCCTGCGGGCGAAGACGGACTCCCCCGTCAGGGCGCCGGTGAGGTCGAGCAGGGCCGGTGATCGGCGGCACTCCCGCAGGTACGCGGCCGTCACAGGCTCGGCCGCGCCCCCGGCGGCGTTCACGGCGGCGTCCCCAGCGGCGTCCTCGATAGCGTCCCCGGCCGTGCTCTCGGCGGTCGCCGGGTGGTCGTGCGCGGGTGTCACGTCGCCGCCCCGATCCGCGCGCCGAGCCCACGATCGGCGAACAGCTCCGCCTCGGAGCCGCCCGCCACCAGGTGGCCGGCGACGCAGGACGGCGGGCAGGCGTGATCCCTGGACGTGATGTGCACCTCCGCCGCGGTGACGGGCGGGGCGCCCGGGTCGCCGGCGGCGGCCAGATAGCTCACCCAGTCCGCCTGCGCGGTGGCCAGTTCCCGGGCCATCCGCATCATCTCGGGCGTCGCTTCGCCGCCGGCCAGGTAGCCGCGGAACAGCGCCTCGGCCGCGCCGTCGACCGCCGCCCTGGTCAGCGGCGGGGTGACGGGCCGAGGGTGGTCGCAGGCGCTCAGGAACGACTGGAGGGTGTCGACGGCCAGGCCCATGCTGCTCTGTTCCGGGTTGATCGCGTACAGGCGCGGCCCGGTGGATCCGGCGCGCCGCAGGAGCAGGCTCACCTCCCGGGCGATGGGCGCCGCGGCGCAGTAGGTCACGATGGCGGCCACGTCCGGCCCGGCCAGGTGCTCCCCGTCGAGCAGCGCCCGCGCGTAGCCGCTCGCCGTCAGGTCGCGCGGCCTGGAGGTGTCGAGCAGGTGGACCACGTCCGCGCCGACCGCCTCGATGTCCAGGTGGCGCACCCGGTGCCGCGACCTCGGTCCCGGGAAGTCCAGCGTCAGCACGCGTGGCGAGCCCGGCCGCTCGTGCCGGTCCTGCAGGGGCATGTCGGAGTTCCTTTCAGGAGGTGGGGGCCTCGGCCGTCAGCCTGGGCGTGCTCATCGCCCATCTCGAGACCGGGACGCTCAGCACGGCCGCCAGCGAGAAGACGACCGCCATGATCAGCCAGCCGGCCGGGACGAGGATGACGGCGACGACACCGGCCGGGCCGATGACCCAGGTGGCCTTCGGGCCCAGGTCGTAGACGGCGAGGTATTCGGCGCGCATGCTCTCGGGCGACAGCGCGTAGCTCTGGCCCCAACCCGCCGCGGAGGCGCGCAGTTCGCCGAGGGTGAGCAGCACCAGCCCGGCCAGCAGGACCGCGACCGTCCAGGGGCCGGAGGTCAGGCCGCTCGCCCAGAACGTCAGGCAGGCGGCGGCGAGCCAGCAACCGGCGTGCCGCTGCGCGCCCGCCGCCCCGAGCACGTCCTCGGCCCCTCGGCTGGCGCGTACCTGGAGGAGCACCGTCATCACCATGTTGGAGACGAGCACGACGGCGATCAGCACCTGCGGCGCGTCCGTGCGCTGCACGATCCAGAGCGGCAGGACGACGAGCAGGACCGGCTCGTTGAGCGCGAGGATCCCGTTGACGCAGGACAGCGCGAGGAACGGCAGGTCGCGCAGCGCCGCCGGACGTCCGGCCCGAGCGGTCCGCGTCGCGGGAGGCCTCCTGACCGCCCCGCCGAAGAACGCCAGCAGCAGCACCTCCACCACCAGGATCCCGGCGTTGAGATACATCACGGCCACGTAGCCGGTGGGCGTGTCCACGGCCAGCGCCAGGCCGGCGAGCCCCGTTCCGGCGGCGAGCCCGATGTTCTGCAGGGTCCGCAGGAACGCGGACACCCCCACTCTCCGGCCGTCGGCGACGATGTCACCGATGTACTTGGCCCGCCCGCCGGCGCCGAAGGTCCCGGCGCACCCCATGAGGACCATGGCGGCCAGGAAGCCGGTCATGTCCGTCACCTGCGGGAAGGCGAGGAAGAGCAGGGCCTGGACCAAGGATCCGGCCGTCCACGCCCGCAGCCCTCCCACCCGGTCGGTCACCCGGCCGAGCGGGACGCTGACCAGCAGGCCGGCGGCGGCCCGTACGGACAGGCCGAGACCGACCTCGGTCGCCGACAGGCCCACGTAGCGGGTGAAGAAGACGGCGCTGATCGCCATGTAGGCTCCGGACCCGATCGCGTACGTCAGCGCCCGCACGGTGAGAAGCCACGGACTGCCCCCCGGCGGGATCACGAACCCCATGACGGCGCGGATGATTCTCACAAGCTCCCCCTGGTCTTGGCCGGCCCGCTGTCCGGCGCGGCGTCACCCCGCTGTTCCGTCCGTCCTGTCTGTTCCGTCCCTCCTGTTTGTTCCGTCCGTCCTGGTGAACGGGAAGCTCGGCACGCTGGGGTCCATGCGGGCCAGCAGGGATCGTCCCGCTCGGCGCAGCGGCAGCACGGGACCGTCGCGCTCGCGGGAGAAGGCGGTCAGCGTGTCGGGGCGCTGCCTGGTCAGGAGGCCCTGGAAGCGTCCGTAGCGGAGGCCGAGCCGGTCGTCGTCCGCCGGCGCCACGGTGATCGTCCCGAAGCCGGGATGGGCGTACGAGCCGACGAGATCGCGTTCCGCCGCCGCGGGCACGGGCCGGACGACCGGCGGGACGTCGCTCGTCCGGCCGGGGGGCGGGGCCGGCTCACCGGGCGGCATCGATCGCGTGCCGCACAGCCAGTCGATGACCCGGAACACCACCGCGCACGGGAAACAGCATTCGGGGTGCACCAGGGAATGGTGGCAGTCGGTGTTGCACAGCAGTGACACCCCGGCGCCCAGCCCGGGGAGCAGGGCCGTCATGCCGCGCGTGTCGCCGACACTGCCCGCGTGGAGGAGCAGCTCGTGCTCCCCGAGCAGGCCGGTCACCCACCCCAGCCCGTAGCCCGTCACGGTGGCGCTCGCCGGATAGCCGACGGCGGGCACGGGGATCCGGCTCCGGCGGAGCGCGGCCAGGGCGTCCTCGCCGAGCAGGCGCGCCGGCCCGGCCGTGCCGAACAGGTGCAGCCGCATGATGGCGACCATCTCGCGGCTGTCGCACGCCAGAGCGCTGATCGGGCGTGCCAGCGGGGGTATCTGCCCGGGGTCCCCGACGACGAAGACGCCCCGCTCGTCGTCCCAGAGGTGGGGCGGGGCCGTTTCGCCGCCGCCCTCCTCGACGCCGATCGCGCGCAGCAGGTCCTCGAACTGCCGCTCCCAGGGGAGGCCGGTCAGGTCCTCGAGGACACCGCAGGCGGCGATGAACATGATGTTGCTGTAGAGGTAGGAGGCGCCGGGAGCGCGCGCACCGGCCAGATGCCGGAGGCGGTCCAGCAGCGCCGCTCTGGTGCCGTCGGCCGTGTGGTGCAGCAGCAGGTCGTACGACGGCATCCCCGACGAGTGCGACAGCATGTGGGCCAGGGACACGTCCCGGTGGCTCGCCGGCAGGAACGACCCCACCGCCGACGACCAGTCGGTGACCTGCTCGGCCACCCGCTGGGCGGCCACCGCCGCGATCAGGGCCTTCGACAGGGAGCCGAGCGGCACCCGGGTCGCCACGGTCATCGGCAGGCGGCGCCCGGCGTCCCGCATCCCCCACGCGTAGGTCGCCGCGTCGGCCCCGTACGTGATCGCCAGGCTGAACCCCGGGATCCGCCAGGTGCTCGCGAGCCGGTTCAGGATGTGGAGCCGGTCGTCTATCGCCGCGTCGATTCTCGGGTCGTTCATACGTCGTGCGCGTGGTCGGAGTCGTTCCCCACCGGGACGGCCCGCAGGGCGTGGGCGCATTCCTCCCGCAGCGTGCCGAGCCGCGCGTCGGCCATGAAGGACCGCAGGGCGATGCGCACGCCGAGGCGGGCCTCGATGCCGGCCAGCAGCCTGGCCGCCTGCAGCGAGTTGCCACCGGCCAGGAAGAAGTCCGCGTCGCCCGGCGGTCCGCCGCCCGGGGGGATGGACAGCGTCGCGGCCCACTCTTCGGCGACCACGCGGCCGATGGGATCGTCAGCGGTTCTGTCTGTCATCTCGCCTTCACCTGTCGGGGTCTCCGGTCGCCAGCAGCTCCGCCGCCACCGTGTCCGCCCCTCTGTTGACGGCGGGGAGGCTGCTCGCGTAGTAGATGTCGCCCGCGGCCAGCTCGCCGATGGCGAAGATGCCGAGGGGTCCGGTGTTCGTCGGGGGGCGGAGCCGGGCCGTGCCGGGATCGGTCCTGAGCCCGCCGTACGCGTCCCAGGAGGCCAGCCCGTTCCGGTCGAGCGCGGCCACCAACCGGCCCTGCCGTCCCGGCGAGCGGGCCGGGGTGGCCCGGGTCGCGTCGATGGCCACCTGGGCCGTCACGACGTCGTCCCCCGCCAGGGCGGTGAAGGAGCCGTCGCCGGCGCGGATCTGCCGTACTCCGGGCAGGACGGTGAGCAGGCCCGACTCCATGGCGGACAGCAGTGTGCGCGCGGTCCCGGGCGGCATGGGGCACTGCAGGCTGCGCAGCCGTGGCTTGTAGTCGCCCAGCATGAGGGCGACGTCCTCGTCCGGCAGGGCGGCGCGGATCGTCCGGGCCAGCGGCGTCGGAATGCTCAGGAACAGCGACTGCACGGCGTTCGCCTCGGGATGCGTCAGCTGATGGCGCAGATGGTCGGCGGCCGACCTCCCGCCCCTGTACCAGTCGGTCTCGGCGCGCGCGTCGAACCCGGCGGCCGTCAGCTCGTCGTGCAGGAGCTCCCAGATCGCCCGGCGCGTGAGCACGCCGGCCCGCGTCCTGCGCTTCTCGACGCCCGCCGCGTCGGCGTGGACCGGCGACCAGTCCCTCGGCCGTGCCAGCACCTCGGGCAGGACACCTCGTCGCGACACCATGGTGATGGGTGCGCGGTGCCCCGCCGCGAGCAGGCCCACCACCGTGTCGACCGCCGTGAGCCCGGTGCCGACGACCAGCACCCGGCTCTCGGGGCCGATCTCCGCCAGCCGGTGCTTGAGGGGATAGGGGTCGGCGACGAAGCCGGGCGCGCCGCCCAGCCGGTACGGATCCGCCGGGCCTCCCGGCCCCACCCCGAGCACGACCCGCGTGTAGGCGCGCGTGCGCCGGTCCGAGGTGACGAGGAAGCCGTCGTGATCCCTCGCCACGTCCAGCACGGTCTCCGGATGGACGGTGACGCGCCAGCCGCGCTCGCGGGCCGTCTCCATGCAGGCCGCGAAGTGGTCGCGGAGGTAGCGGCCGAAGATGCGGCGGGGCGCGAAATCGTCGGCCCGGGGCGCGGAACCGCCGGGCCACAGCGTCTCGCCATGGTCGCGCAGCCAGGTCAGGAAGTGGTCGCGCTGCTCGTCGCGGATGGACATCAGCCCGTTCGGCAGGTTGATCAGGGCGCAGTCGAGGTCGTCCGCGAAGGCGACGCCGTGTCCGAGATGAGCCGGCTCGTAGACGCAGAACTCGAGGTCGGCGTCGCCGTCCGTCTCCTGGCCGAGCAGGCTGTCCAGGAGGCTGACCGCCGTCGCCCCTCCGCCGATCATCGCGATCCGCAACGCTTCCTCCAGTTCGGGCCGTGGGAACGGTCACGCGGCCGTGAAGCGGCCGATGGCCCTCGAACGCAGGGAGGCGACGTCCGCGTCGCAGAAGGCGTCCACATAGGGCTGGTATTCGAAGATGTGCGTGCCGGCCAGGTCGTCCTGGTGGTCGAGCAGGAAATGGAGTTCGTCGCGGGCGGCCGACCAGGCATAGCCGTTGAAGATCTCCACCCCGGCGAACCGCGTTTTGTACAGGTCTCCCGCGGTGTAGCACGACCCCAGGTAGCAATGGCGGAGCCCGCGGCCCTGGAACTCGCGCAGCGCGCTGCTCATCATGTAATTGCCGATGCTCACGCCCCGATATCGCGCGTCGTAGACGGGGATGCCGTATTGGGCCAGGCCCGGACCGGCGAAGACCGGGACGAGCCCCGCTGGAGAGCCGTCGCGCCGGTCGCGGAATGCCATCACGTGCGTGGCGAAAGGCGAATCCAGCATTTCCCCGAACCGTCTCCGGCGGTAGTCCGCGTTCACCTCCTGCCGGTCGAAATATCCGTCGGCAAGCTTTTCCCAGGCATTCGACCAGTGAAAATCCCGCCGATCAAGCAGTTCGGCGCCGATGTCGGCACAGCGCCGTTCGACGTAACGGACGCGACCGGTGACCACATATCGTTTCAGGTCGACGCGGACGCTTCGCGTCAGATAGAACCTGGTCAGGTCCAGGGCGCCGGGAAGGAAGCCGCTCTCGTAGGCGACGGCCGCCTCCTCGCCGTCCTCGAGGAACGCCCAGACCTGGTACGGAAAGACGTACGCGCCGTAATGGGGAGCACATTCCGAAAAAACGATCTTCATGAGTCCTTCTCGTCGCTGCGTGGCAAGGTGGCCGCCCGGCATGCCCTTGGCAGTCTGGCCTTCCGGCCCCGTCCTTGACCAGGACATTTGCGGACATTGACCGGCCATTTCCTGCCAAATTCCGGATCCTCCGCCACCGTTGGCAGAGAAAGTCCGTACTTTGGCAGGGATCAGCGTCGAAACTCCGGCCGCTTTTTGACAGGCTCGGCACGAGCGCTGGGAGGACGTCGGCGAATCGCCGTCTCCCGCGCTTCCGGCCGCATCGGCTTTCGGCGGATATGCGCGTGCGCCTGCCCGGCGCCTTGTCGCGATGCCTGGCGGATCCAACCGCTCTGGCTCCTGGCGGCATTCATACTCCGGAGGTCCGAGTGCTCAATGACGCACCCGAAAGTCAGGTCTCTTCCGTGCGCCGCCCGGAATCACCGCCCCGCGATGAAGGACTTCATCGCGGGGCCGCCGAGCGACTGCAGGAATTGGTTCAGGCCGATCCCATGCTGCGGCTCTACTGCGCGACGCGCCCGCGGCCCGATCGCCGGGAGCGCGCCCTCCACGCGTTGCCGTCCGTGGACGGCTCTCATGTCTCCGTCCTCGCCCAGCTCGTCAGGCCGCCGGTACGCGTGTTCCGGATCCTGCTGGACCGCTACGGCCTGTGCCCCGCGCGGCTGGCTCACGAGATCACCCCCGACGGCCGCGCCACCGGCCGCGCGGTCGCCGCCGGCGCCCTGACCGCCTCCGCCGAGCAGGCCCGGCGGGCGTTCCGGCACCTCCGCTCCGAACTGCACCGCATGAGCGCGCTGTTCGCCGCGCGGCACGGCCTCGACGCCCGGGACGCCCGCGCCGCGGCCGACGAGACGATCTCGCGCGAGCTGCGGTTCCTGCGCCCCCGTACCGTGGCCGTCCTGCGGCACGATCTCGCCCACGGCGTCACCCGGGAGCAGGACGACGTCCTGGACGAGGTGCTCGACCGGATCGCCAGGCCGGCTCACGGACGCCGCGCGAACCCCGCCGCCCGGCGACCGGCGGTCATCCTGGACATCGACCTGTGCGCGCTGAATCCGCGCGAACGCGCGCTGGCCGCCCTGCGCGCCGTCGCCGGTCCACGGGACGGAGCGCCCGCGGGCATCGAGGAGTTCGCCGCACCGGAGGGGCTCGCGCTCCTTCCGACCGACGAGGAGCCGAGCTGGTGGTCCTTCCTGGCCTGGCACCGCCTTGAGGCCCGTCATCCCCGGGCGGACTGGGGCCGACTTTTCGCGGAGTTCCGCACGCACCTGTACCGCCCGTGGGAGCGCCTGCGCGGCGACACGCCGGTGCCGGGGCTGTCGCGGTTCGTGACCAGGGTCCATGAGCTGGGCGGATGCGTGGTGTTCAACACCGGGCGGCGCGACCGCGTCCGGGAGCAGACCGAGCACGCGCTCGCGCGCGCCGGCATCCTCCATCCGCACCTGCTCATGCTCCCCGACGACCGGGTACGCCCGGTGCACGAGCTGAAGGCGGAGAACCTGCGCGCGCTGCGGCACCTCGACATCGTCGCGATCTTCGATGACCTGTGCCGGAACCGGCAGGCCATGGCCAAGGAGCTGCCGTCGGCCCTGACCGTCGCCGTGGCGCTGCCGGGCTTCGCCGCCGAGGCCGAGCCGCCCGCCGACGGCGCCCCGGTCGTCCGCAGCTTCGAGCTCACCCCCGCCGTCGGGCTGACCGGGCGGCCCCGCCGGCCGCCGCGGCTGTCGCACGCCCACTCGCTGACCAAACTGCCACTGGGCGAGATGGCGGTGCCCGAGGCGACGGGGCCCGAGCCCGTTCGCGACCACGCCGTCCACCTGGGCATGCGTGAGTCGCTGGAGATCGTGGAACGGCTGGTCGAGGCGGCCGACGAGGCCGCGGCCCGCGCCGGTGAGCTGACACGGCGGCGCTTCGGCACCCCCGCGGGCACCGCGCCCGGCACCGCGACGACCATCAGCCGCATCCACCACGTGCTGACCCGCAAACAGTTCCGCAAGGGCCCCTCGGGAAACTTCCCGCTGGCCACGGCCGACCGGCTGATCCGCGGTTTCGTCGAACGCGCCGCGCCCGTGCCGGTGGTCACCATCGGTTTCCCGGTCAAACTCCACTACAACGGCCTCAAGACCGCCGGCCATCTGCCCGATCTCAGCGAGCTGGGCGCGCTGGTCAGGCTCCGGGAGCTGGCGCAGGCGATCAAGGACGTCTATCCGCCGGGCGCCGACGTCATCGTGCTCACCGACGGCGACCATTTCCGCTCCCGGCCCGAGGCGCTGCTGCACGGCTATCAGGACAAGCTCGACGCCTATCTCGGCCTGATCGACGGCCGCGACCTGATCCGCGTGAGGCGGCTGCGCGAGGTGGCGGAGGAGCGGCTGGGGGCGGGGGCGCTGCGGCGGCGTACCCGCCTCATCGGACGCCACGCACGGGCGCTCACGGCCGGGCTGGCCGCGCTCGACGTCACCGCCGCGCCGCTGGAGGCGCTCGCGCGAGCCGACACGACCTGCCGCGACATCCTGCCCGGACGGGCCGACGGCGGCGCCCTGGTCGCGTTCTCGGTGCTGTTCCGCTCGCTGGTGTCCAGCGTGAGCCTCCCGCCGGCACCGCCCGGCGCCTCCCCGCGCTCCTGGGCCGTCCGGCTGTACGCCGACCTCTTCAACGTCGTCGATCCCGAGGCCGGACGGCAGGTCACCCGGGGACGGCGCGCCCTGCTGGCCACGACCTGGAGCGAGACCATCCACTACCTGGCGGTGACGCAGGCCGACAGCGAGGTGGGCTACGACGACGCCGCGTTCTTCCCCGGGCGCGTCCGTCTCACGCCCAACACCCGGCCGGGCCGCCTGGGCTTCGCCTACCTCGGCGGATCGTGCGTGCTGCCGTGGCACGCCACCGCGGCCGTCGACGCCGACGGGCACCTGTCGGCCGACTTCGCGATCGCGCTGTCGGACCAGGGATTCGTCCCCGTGTACTCGCCGCTGCTCGGCCAGGGGCAGCCGTGGTTCATGGCCCCGGTCACCGCGACCCGGGACGCCGGCCCCGATCTGGACCCGGAGTTCCTCGCGTCGATCCGGCTGCGCCGCCAATGAGCGCCCGCGGACGGTCCCGGCCGCGACGTACGCTGGGGGCATGCCAGCCCGGCTCAGATCGTGTCTGCGCACCACGTACCCGGGGCTGGTCGCACTGGCTGTGAGCATGCTGCTCGCCGCCGGCGCGCCGGCCGGAGCCGCCTCGGGCGGCACCCTCTACGTCACCAGCGGTGACACCGATGACATCGCGCTGTTCCGTGTCGACGGAGCGGGAAGGCCGGTCCTCGACCCGCCGCTCGTCCCGACGGGACGGCAGCCACGCGGGCTCGTGTTCGCCCGCGACGGCCGCACCGCCTACGTCGCCACGGGGCTGGACGACAGCGTCCACCAGTACCGCGTCGGCGACGACGGCCGGCTCGCCCCGCTCGCGGCGCCCGTCCGGACGGGCGGATTCCCGTTCGGCATCGTCGTCGCGCCCTCGGGGCGGACGCTCTACACGGCCAACGCCGACGACGGCACCCTGTCGGTGTTCGCCGTCGGCCGCGACGGGCGGCTGCGCCCCCTCGGCGCTCCCGTCCGCACCGGCCGGGACAGCCCGCGCGGGCTCGCCATGACGCCCGACGGCCGCTTCCTGTACGTCAGCCACGGCAGGCCGGCGATCACGGAGGAGGACACCGAGCCGCCCGGCTTCGTCGTCGTCTTCGCCGTCCGCCCCGACGGCACGCTCCACAGGACAGGCGGGCCGGTGCCGGTCGAGCGGGGCGGGCTCGGCATGTCGGTCACCCCCGACGGGCGGTTCCTGTACGTCGCGTGCGAGGTGCTGACCAGCGTGTCGGAGCGCCAGCTCTTCGGCTTCGCCATCGGCCGCGACGGCTCGCTCGCGCCCGTGCCCGGCTCGCCGTACCGTGCGCCCGACGTGCCCATCGGCACCGCCGTGACCCCGGACGGCCGGCGGCTCTACCTCACCAGTGGCGGCCTGAACGTCAACCCCGAGATCGCCACCAAGGTCTGGGGTTTCACGATCGCCGCCGACGGGTCCCTGCGGCCGGTCCCCGGCGCCCCCTTCGACGCGGGACACGGCCCCGTCGGCATCGCGGTGACGCCGGACGGGCGGCGGGTCCACGTCAGCACGCTCCGCTCGCAGCTCGTCTCGTTCGCCGTCAGGGCGGACGGCCGCCTGACGCCGATCGGCGCGCCGATCCCGACCGGCGGCACCCGCTCGCTCTTCCAGTCCGTGGCCGTCGGGCCGCGCTGAGCGGTCCTTCCCCGGTTCCGCGGGTCAGAGGTCGGCGAGGAAGTCCAGGGCGATCGTCCAGGCGCGCCCGGCGGCGTCGGCGTCGTGGTCGGGCAGGCCGGGGTCGGTGAACAGGTGTCCCACGCCCGGATAGCGGAAGACCTCCACGTCGGCCCGGGCCGCGCGCATCCTGAGATACCAGGCGTTCAGCCAGTCGACGGGCTCGTAGGTGTCGGGGTCGGCGACGTGCAGCTGGACGGGCAGGTCGTCGGCCGCGACGCCGTCGGCCATGTCGGACGTGCCGTGCATCAGCAGCAGCCCGCGAGAGCGCTCGTCGCCCAGGGCGAGGTTCTGCGCGATCGCCGCGCCGAGCGAGAAGCCCGCGTAGACCAGGCGGTCGTCGGACAGCGGGGCCGCCGCGGCCACGGCTCGTTTCAGCAGCTCGTCGCGGCCGATCTCCTCCTTGATCGCGATGCCCTCTTCGGGCGTGTCGACGACCCGGCCGTCGTACAGGTCGGGGACGTGCACATCGTGGCCGGCCGCTCGCAACCTGTCGGCGGCCTGGTGAACGGCGGGCCGCAGGCCGTACATCGAGTGCAGGAGAAGAATCCGCGCCATGCGCGCAGCTTAGCCAGCGCGTGGCGCGGAGTGATCGTCACCCTGGCGCGTGGCGCGGATCTCCGTCAGGAGAACGGCGGCCCTCACACCGGGCGCTTGGCCCCCGATTCGCCGTCGGCCAGCACGAAGGCGCTCTGTGGCGTGCGAATCACGTTCGCGGCCAAGGAGGAACACGAGGGGCTGTCCGCGTGCACCGGGGTGACGCCCAGCGCCAGCACGGCGACCATGGCGGCACTGGCTGCGGCGGCACGGCGGATCCACGTACGGGTGTTCATGCGGCTCTTCCCTTCGGCGATGATCGCGACGGTGCTGCCCCACCAGCATGGGTGCCGCGCTCCCATCCGTCCACCCCTGGCCTGCCGGGTGACCGCAAGCGGCCACGCTCACGTGGGCGTGCCTGGGCGAAGACGAAGGTAACGATGAGATCTCGCGCTTCGGCGTACCGGGATGCACCGGTTTCGCTACTGTCACATCCACCCGAACGAGAGGAAGCCCTGGATGCGATGCTTACCCACCGTACTCACGGCCGCGCTCGCCGCGGTCGCTCTCCTTCCCTCGGCGGCGGAGGCGGCGGGAGGAGCGGCGGTCAGGGGGAAGGCGACCCACTACGAGCTGGCGTCCGGGGGCGGCAACTGCTCCTACCCGTCGCCTCCCGTCGGCGGCCTCTACGTCGCCCTCTCCCCCGGCGAGTACGCCGCCGCGGCCGCCTGCGGTGGCTACCTGAGCGTCACCGGGCCGAGGGGCACCGTCCGGGTCAAGGTCGTCGACCAGTGCCCGGAGTGCGCGGCGGGGCACATCGACCTCAGCCGTACGGCCTTCGCCCGCGTCGCGGACCCCGGCAAGGGCATGGCGGGCGTGACCTACCGCCCGGTCCGCGATCCGAGGGGCGGCGTGCCGCTCTCCTTCCGCGTCAAGGAGGGGTCGTCGCAGTGGTGGCTGGCGTTGCTGGTCGTCGACCACGGCAACCCGCTCACCTCGGTCGAGGTGAAGGCCGCCGGCGGCAGGTGGCGCAAGCTGGTGCGGGCCGACTACAACTACTGGATCGCCGAGTCCGGCGCGGGCCGGGGCCCCTTCGCCGTACGCGTCACCGACACGCGCGGTCACCGGGTCACGGCCGAACGCGTACGCCTGGCACCCGGCACCGTCCAGCGCACCACCACGAAGATGTACTGACGGCCGGCGATACTCGGCCGGCTCGACCCGGCGACCTGCTCCTGAGCATTAAGGTCCCCCGTTAATCGTTTGGCCGCTCCGTCCCCCGTGTTGTGAGCTGTACTCATCAACGGCGACGAAGGGAACCGGACGGGATGAGAACCAAGCGGCTCGGGCGCAGCGCGGTGGAGGTCACGGAACTGGGCTTCGGCGGCGGCCCGCTGGGCGGGCTGTTCGCGCCGCTGCCGGACGAGGAGGCCGCCGAGGCGCTGGCCGCGGCGTGGGAGGGCGGGGTCCGCTATTTCGACACCTCCCCGCACTACGGGATCGGCCACTCCGAGCGCCTGATGGGGGAGTTCCTGCGCCGGCTGCCGCGCACCGAGTACGTCCTGTCCACCAAGGTAGGCCGGCTGCTGGTGCCGCAGGATCCGGCTGGCCGGATGGACGAGGCCTTCCACGTGCCGGCGACCCACCGGCGGGTCTGGGACTTCTCGCGCGACGGCGTACGGCGCAGCGTCGAGGACTCCCTCACCCGCATGGGCGTGGACCGCGTCGACCTGCTGCTCCTGCACGACGCCGAGAAACACTTCGAGGCCGCACTGCGCGAGGGCTACCCAGCGCTGGCCGAACTGCGGGCCGAGGGGGTGGTCGGCGCCATCGGGGCGGGCATGTGGGACACCGGCCTGCTGACCCGGCTCGTCCGGGAGAGCGATGTGGACGTCGTCATGCTGTCCGGCCACTTCACGCTGCTGCAGCACCCCGCCCTCGACGATCTGCTGCCCGCCTGCGCCGAACGCGGTGTCTCGGTCCTCGCTGCCTCCATCTTCAACTCCGGCCTCCTGGCCACGCCGCGTCCCCGCCCCGGCGCGCACTTCGACTACCTTCCGGCCTCCGACGAGCTGCTCCGGCGCGCCCACCGCGTCGCCGACGTCTGCGAGGCCCACGGCGTGACCCTGCCGGAGGCGGCCATGGCCTTCCCCCTGCGGCACCCGGCGGTCGCCGGCATCGTCGTCGGCACGCGCTCCGCCGACGAGGTGCGGCGCAACCTGACCGCGTTCGCCAGGCAGGTGCCCGACGGCCTGTGGGCCGACCTGGCGGCGGCCGGGCTCATCGACCCGCGAGCCGGCCGCGACCTGGGTGGTGCGTGATCAATTTCTTATAGTTCATGAATTTCGTGAACTTAGTGTAGCTTGAAGTTCATGACGAACGCGATTCACGTGTCCGGCCTGGTCAAGACATTCGGGCGGACACGTGCGCTCGACGGTCTCGACCTGACCGTCGGCACCGGAGAGGTGCACGGCTTCCTGGGCCCGAACGGTGCCGGGAAGTCCACGACCATCCGCATCCTGCTCGGCCTGATGCGCGCCGACTCCGGCACGGCGCGCCTCCTCGGCGGCGACCCCTGGGCCGACGCCACCGCCCTGCACCGCCGCCTGGCGTACGTGCCCGGCGACGTGACCCTGTGGCCCAACCTGTCCGGCGGCGAGGTCATCGACCTGCTCGGGCGGCTGCGCGGCGGGATCGACGCGCGGCGCAGAGCGAGCCTGGTGGAGCGGTTCGAGCTCGACACCCGCAAGAAGGGGCGTGCCTACTCCAAGGGCAACCGGCAGAAGGTCGCCCTGGTGGCGGCGCTCGCCTCGGACGTGGAGCTGCTCATCCTCGACGAGCCGACCTCCGGCCTGGACCCGCTGATGGAGGCGGTGTTCAGGGACAGCGTGGCCGAGGAGAAGGCGCGGGGCCGTACGGTGCTGCTGTCGAGCCACATCCTGTCGGAGGTGGAGGCCCTGTGCGACCGCGTGACCATCATCCGCGGCGGCAGCGCCGTCGAGACCGGCACGCTGGCCGAGCTCCGCCACCTCACCCGCACCTCGGTCACCGCGGACCTGGCCCGCGAGCCCGGCGGCCTCACCGACCTGCCCGGCGTCCATGACCTGCGCGTCGAGGGCCACCGGGTGAGCTGCCAGGTCGAGCCCGCCTACCTCGACGAGCTGTTCGGCCGGCTGGCCGCTTTGGGGCTGCGCGACGTGACCGCCGCCCCGCCCACGCTCGAGGACCTCTTCATGCGCCACTACCGCACGGCGCAGCCGGGCCGGCACGAGCGTCAGAACGAGGAGGCCCGATGAGCGCGCTGACCGGAACGAGCACTCTCGCCCGCCTCGTCGTCCGCCGCGACCGCCTGATCCTGCCCGTGTGGGGCCTGCTGGCCGCCGTCTTCCCGATGAGCATCGCGAACAGCACCGCCGCCCTCTACCCGACCGCCGAGTCCCTGCGATCGGTGGCCGAGACGGCGATGGCCAACCCCGCGCAGCGGGCCACCCGCGGCCTCGTCTTCGACGCGAGCGTCGGCGGGCTGACCGCGTGGACCGTGGGCTCCTCCGGCGCGATCCTGCTGGGCTTGGTGAGCATGCTGCTCGTCATCCGGCACACCCGCGTGGAGGAGGAGTCGGGCCGCCGCGAACTCCTCGGCGCCGGCGTGACCGGCCGGCACGCGCCTCTGACCGCGGTGCTGGGCGTGGTGCTCGCCGCCGACCTGCTGATCGCCGTCCTGATGTCGGCCCTGCTGATGAGCGGCGGGCTGCCCGCGGCGGGTTCGATCGCGCTCGGCCTCTCACTGGCCGCCGCCGGATGGACGTTCGCCGCGGTCGGCGCCGTGGTGGCGCAGGTGACCGAGAGCGCCGCCGCCGCCAGGGGACTCGGGGTGGCGGTCTTCATCGGCTTCTTCCTGATCCGCGGGGTCGGCGACGCGAGCGGGGCGGAGTGGCCGTCCTGGCTGTCGCCGCTGGGCTGGACGCTGCACCTGCGGCCCTTCGCGGGGGAACGCTGGTGGCTGCTGGCGCCGCTGCTCGCCCTCGTCGCCGCGCTGGCCACCGCCGCGTACGCGCTGTCGGCCCGCCGCGACCTCGCCGCCGGCCTGCTGCCGCCCCGGCTCGGGCCCGCCACGGCGGCGCCCGGCCTGCGCAGCCCGCTGGCCCTGGCCTGGCGGCTGCACCGCGGCCAGGTGGC
>NZ_JBFAIM010000010.1:0-274858 GCF_040654715.1 Nonomuraea sp. NPDC050643
GTCGGCCACCACGGGCAGCGCCCCGAGCATCTTCTCCACACTCGGGCCACCGAACTGCGCTCGCTGTCTCACGAGTTCCGGGACTACCGTCTCCACCAGCAACGATCAAGACACCGCGCCGGAGATGCCCCAAACATCCCGACCTGCGGAAAACGGGGCTAGGGGGTCAGGGCCGTGACGGCGGTGGCCAGGTAGAGGCAGCCGCCGATCGCCACGGCCACGCCCGCCAGCGCCGGGGTCCACGCCGTCGCCACGCGCAGCAGCCGCAGGTTCGGCACGCGGTGGCGCAGCAGCGTGGCCCCGTGCACGGTCACGATCCCGACGGCCGTGAGCGTGCCCGCCATCCCGGCGCCGAACGCCAGCACCAGCACGACGGCGTCGAACGACCGCCCGGTGAGCAGGCCGCTGACCAGCACGATGAACGCCGAGGGCGAGGGCACCAGCCCGCCGGACAGCGCCAGCGCGGTGAGCCCACGCCGCGACCACGGATCCACCGGCTCCGCATGCCCGTGGCCGTGGCCGTCGCCGTGACCGTGCCCGTGGCCATGCCCGTGTCCGTGCTCATGCCCGTGGCCGTGGCCGGATGTTCTTCGGAGGCGGAGGCGGAGGCGGAGGTGGCGGTAGGTCAGGTGGGCGCCTACCGCGATGACGACCGCGCCCGCGATCACCTGCAGCCAGGCCGTGACGGCCTTGGTGCCCACGGCGGCGCTGCTCAGCCCCACCCACGCCAGCGCGAGCGCCAGCACCGACACCGTGTGCATCAACGCGACCACCACCCCCAGCCGCAGCGCGTCGCGGTAGCGGCCCTCGGTGCCGATCAGATACGCCGCCGTCACGCTCTTGCCGTGGCCGGGCGCGACCGCGTGCAGCGCCCCCACGCCCAGCGCCACGGCCAGCATCAGCCAGAACGCGCCCGCCCCGTCGAACAGCGCGATCAGGTAGTTCTCCTGCTCGGTGGCCCCGTTCACGCGCCCGCACCCACCTGACGGCGGCGGCGTACCAGAAAGGCGGCCAGTGTGCCGAGCGCGGCCACGAGCGCCACGGCGGGCACCACGAGAGGCACCCCGCCCGCCGCCGACGGGTCGAAGCGCAGGCGGCGGGTGCCGGACGACGCGGTGAGCATCGTCCGCGCCGGGGCGGCGGGCGTCTCGGCCGTGAGCACGGTCCGGTACGCCTCGTGCAGGTCGCTCAGCGCCTCGATCCGGACGTCGACCTCCACGACCGGCTCCGCGCACGCGAAGCTGAACCGGGCGCCCTCGGCCAGCAGCCGCTCCAGCGGCGCCAGCTCCGCCGCGCAGGGCCGTCCGGCCTGGGTCACCCCGATCCGGGCCAGCAGGTAGTCGCGCACGCCTGCCGAGCGGGCCAGCTTCTGCTCGCCGGTCAGCGTGGTGTCGGCGCCCGCGGACGGGTCCCCGAACGCGCCGACCGAGCGGCCGAGCGCCACCCAGTCGTCCTCGGCGGGCAGCCAGGCGAGCGTCACGCGCGACCCGTCGGCGCCGATCCTGGCGGTGGAGGGCGGTCCGAACGGGTGCGCCGCCGCGGGTTGCGCGGCGAAGAGAGCCGAGAGGAGAACGGCGCCCGCGGCGATGAGCGGGGCGCGTTTGATGAGGGTCACGAGGTGGCTCCTGTACGGGCCCGGGTGAGGCCGGTGACCGGCCCCACCCGGGGTGGATCACTGGGTCACTTTGACGGCGGGGCTGGTGATCTTCTGGTGCTCGCTCTCCAGGTAGACCTCGTACGTGTGGCCGCTCGTCACGCCGGCCGGCACGCTGATGGTCTGCTGGACGCGGCCCAGCTCGTCGGCCTTCACCTCGCCGATCAGCGTGCCGTTCCTGCCGCCCGGCCGGCCGCCGCCGTTGCTCGCGTCGTCCTGGTCGCGCCACCACACGGTGACCTGCTCGCCCGGGTCGTAGCCGTAGGCCGAGACCCTGACCTGCTCCAGCCGCCGTACCGTGGTCTTGTCGACGGTGACCTGCTCGCCGACCGTGTTCTCGGCGGTACGCAGGTCGTTGACCGTGCGCTCGCCCTTGGCGTTCTTGCGGACCACGAACCCGTCGTGGTGCTCGCCGTTGGCGTAGCGGGCCTCGAAGGTGATGGAGTCGCCCGCCACGTCGATGAGCTGGTAGAGCTGGGTGTTCTCGCTGGTGCTGCGCACCTCGGCGCCGTTGCCGGTCCAGTTCTCGCCGCCGTTGAGCGCGTACATCTTGCCGCCCGAGACCGACACCACGTACGCGACGCCGTTGTGCACGGTCGTCGACTTGCGCGCCGCCACCTGGTTGCCGCGCCCGTACGAGTGGTCGTGGCCCTGAAGCACCAGGTCCACGCCGTACTTCTCGAAGAGCGGGGCCCACTGGGAGCGGACGTTCGGGTTGTTGCGGGTGCCGGTGGTCGAGTAGACCGGGTGGTGGAAGGTCACCACGGTCCACTTGTTCGGGTTGTCCTTCAGCAGGCCCTCCAGCCAGGAGGTCTGCGCGGCCATCAGCGCGGCGTTGCTCTGGTGGTTGGTGTCCAGGCCGATGAAGCGGACGCCCTGGTAGTCAAGGGTGTAGGCGGTCTGCTTGAGCTCGGCGTTGCCGGGCCCGTTGTCCGGGTACGGGAACTGCGGCCGCCAGAAGGCCGACAGGCCGCCGCTGTACTCGTGGTTGCCCGGGATCGAGACGTTGTTGACCTGGCCGTCGATGAACCCGCCGGCCTTGAACCACTGACCCCACTGCTCCTCGCTGTTGGCGGAGTCGATGAGGTCGCCGGCGTTGACGATCATCTTGGCCTGCGGCCGGTCCGCGAACGCCTGGCGGAACACGCGCGGCACCGCCGAGTCGATGTAGTTCTGCGCGTCGCCGTAGTAGATGAAGGAGAACGGCTCGAAGCCGGAGGCGGCCGTGGTGAAGTCGGTCCACGCGCTCCAGTTGGTGCCGTCGCCGACGCGGTAGGTGTAGCGGGTGCCGGGCTTCAGCCCGGTGAGCTCGGCCGTGTGGTACGTGGAGGCGTACCCGAGCGTGGTGTTCACCGGCGTGCTGGCCAGGGCCCTGACCGTCTTGACCGCGCCCGCCGCGGGCGCGACCTGGCCGAGCGCGCGCGGCGCCTCCAGGAACTCGGCCTGGGCGGTGTCGGCGGTGGCCTGGGCCCGCCACGACACGCGCTGGCTGGTGGCCGGCGTGGTGGTCGGGATGAGGATCATCCGGTCCGGGATGGGGGACGGCTTGTGCACCTCGGCGGCCGGGTACACGGGAGGCGCCGCCGCGCCGACGGCGGCGGGGCCGAACGCGAAGCCGACGATCAGCAGCGCACCGGCGCCGACCGCGGCGAGCTTCGCCTGCCGCGGCCTGACCGGCCACGACTTCCTGGGCTTGTTCACTTCTGGCTCTCTCCATGAGAAGCGGGGCTCGTCCACCCGCGAGCGCGGGAAATGGACGCCAGCGCATTCACCCAGGCATCCCTGACGATCACCTGTCCGGTGGCCGACCGGCGGATGAATTCACGATCGTCAAGGCGGCGGTCATCGGGCGTTGGCCCGGCGTTTCCCCGGCCGCGTCTACGATCGGCCCGGATCGTGACGCGCGAGGGCGGGAGTGAACACGTATGGCGACGACCCGCCGGTGGGGGCTGCTGCCCGCCGTCGCCGCCCTCGGCACGCTCTTCGTGGTCCCGCCCGTCCAGCCCACCGTCAAGACGGCCGGCTTCATCACCGCCGAGACGACCGGGATCCTGCTGATCGAGGGCGGTGAGTGCTTCAGCGATCCGACGTACTCGCCGGGGGCGGGGGAGCGGATCGTGCTCTACACGCCCTGCGACGGCGGGGCGGACAACCAGTCGTACGGCTTCACGCACATGCCCGACGGCCCGTACGACCGGCGGGCGCTGACGGCGTTCGGGTGGAGGAGCTGTGGCGAGCGCTATGCCGGCCTGTGGGGCGGCGTACGGGACGACCTGAAGTACTACCCGATCATGCCGACCGCCGAGACCTGGGCCGACGGAGACCGCGACGTGATGTGCGCCGTCTACCGCCCCACCGGCCGGCTCACCGCTTCGGCGCTGCCTTAGGCCGTCGCTCTCCGGCGGGTGACCACGTGGCGACGGCGGCCTCGATCTGGGCCGCGCTCACCGGCCCGTCGGCGGCCCAGGCGACGTACGCGTCCGGCCGGACCAGGACGGCGCCGGGCAGCGACGGATCCGCGGAACGAACGACGCGCAACGTGGTAGAACGCGCAGCACCGGACAGGGCTGTGCCGGGCAGGGCGGTGCCGGGCAGGGCGGTGCCGGACAGAGCGGTGTCGGGCAGGGCGGCTTTCGGCCCGATGACCAGCACGAACCGGCCGTCTCTGAGCGTTTCGTAGAGCCGCGTGCCGCCGTCGCAGTCCACATCCGGCATCCGCCGCCCCGCCCACGCGTGCTCACCCCGCGACCTCGGCGGATAGGCGATGCCGACCCCGCTGATCCGCTCGGCCATGGTGCGCCTGCGCCGCTCGAAGCGCAGCATCGCCCTGATCGCCAGCGCCTGCAGCGCGTTACGCACCCGCGAGCGGCCGAGCACGAGCCGGTTGAACAGGTCCGTCAGCCGCAGCACGCTCGCGCCGACCGGATGCCGCTCGCCCTCGTAGCCGTCCAGCAGCCACGGGGGAGCCGTGCCGCGTATCTCGGCGGCCAGCTTCCAGCCGAGGTTGATCGCGTCCTGGATGCCGGTGTTCATTCCCTGGCCGCCCAGCGGGGAGTGCACATGCGCGGCGTCACCGGCCAGGAAGACCCGCCCCACCCGATATCGGGCGGCCTGACGACGCTCGCTGAGGAAACGGGTGCTCCAGCGCTGCGGTCCCATCCCGAAGTCGTCGCCCGCGATCCGGTCGAACGCGTCGGTCATCTCCGCCAGCGTGACCGGCTCGCGAAGCGGCACCCGGTCGCGCCGCTTGTCCCACGCGATGGCACGGAACCAGCCGTCGCCGAACGGCACCGCGATCACCGCGCCCTCGACGCCGGTCCTGGCGAACAGCGCGTCCGTGGGCGGCCTGGAGAGCCGCACGTCGGCCAGCAGGATGTGGGTCTCGTACTGCTTGCCGACGAAGTCGACGCCGAGCAGGCGGCGTACGGAGCTGTGGGCGCCGTCGCAGCCCACCACGTAGCGCGCCCGCTCGGAGCGGCCGTCGCCCGTCTCCACCGTGACACCCTCGTCGTCCTGCCGGAGGGCGGTGACCTCGGCCCCGGGGACGATCTCCACGCCCAGCTCGGCGGCGCGCTCCCGCAGCACCAACTCGGTGCCGCTCTGCGGGACGATCGCCAGCATCGGGAAGCGGCCGGCGAGTATGCCCAGGTCCAGCGTGGCGCCGGGAACGGGGGCCAGCCGCCGGACCGGAGTCCCGCGTTCCAGCACCCCGCCGGCCAGCCCGCGCGCGTCGAGCAGTTCGAGGGTGCGGGCGTGCACGGCGAAGGCCCTGGTGAGGTTGGACTGGTCGGTACGGCGCTCCAGGACGCGGCACCGCACACCGGCCAGCGCGAGCTCGCACGCGAGCATGAGCCCGGTGGGCCCGGCGCCGACCACGACGACGTCGGCGGAGAACGTGGGACGCATGATGTGCTCCCTCAGGTCGGGGCGCGGGCCGTTGCCCGCGGTTCCCCGTCACCATGCCTGCGGCGGGTCCCACGTCGAATCCGTGAGGTCCACAGTCCCCGGCTCACCAGCCGCCCACGGTTCCTCGCGGTCACGGTTCCTCGCGGTCACGGCTCCTTTCGGTCTCTGGTCCTCGCCGTCGCGGCTTCTCGCGGTCAGAGCTCTTCCAGGTCCAGCCGGGCCAGGTCGATGCGGGAGGTGATGCCGAGCTTGGTGAAGACCTTGCTGAGGTGGTATTCGACGGTGCGCCGGCTGAGGAACACGGCGGCGGCGATCTCCGGGTTGGAGGCGCCACGGCCGGCGTACTCGGCGATCTGACGCTCCTGCGGGGTCAGCCGGGCGAAGGCGGTGGGGTCGCGGCGGCGCGCGGTCTCGCCGCTGGCGCGCAGTTCGGCCCGCGCGCGTTCGGCCCACGGCACGGCTCCCAGCCGCTCGAACGTCTCCAGCGCGGCGCGCAGCCTGGTCCTGGCCTCGCCCCTGCGTTTGGCCCGACGCAGGGCCTCCCCGCACAGGAAGTCCGTACGCGCCCGGTCGAACGGTCGGGGCTCGGGGGCCAGGAGGGCGAGCGCCTCCTCGTACCGGTCGAGGGCCGTGGGCAGGCCGTCGAGCAGAGCCCGGCAGCGGGCCGAGGCCGCCAGCGCCCACGGCATGTCCACGCGCGCCGCCCACTGGTCGTACGCCTCGTACTGCGCCACCGCCAGCTCCGGCCGCCCCGCGCGGACCGCGGCCTCGACCAGGTCGGGCGTGGACCACAGCCGCAACGCCGGATGCCCGGTCGCGCCGGAGAGTTCGAGCAGGTGGGCGAGCGCCGCCTCCGGGCGGGCGTGCCCGAGTTCGAGCAGGCCGAGCGCCCAGGTGGCCAGCGCGCTGATCAGACGGATGTCGCGGGCCGCCGCGCCGGCCAGGGCCCGCTCCGCGTGGGCGCGGCAGCGCTCGTCGTCACCTCTGACGGCGGCGGCCAGCGCCAGGATGCCCAGGTGGTGCACCACGGCCTCGTCCTGCCCGATCTCCTCGGCGAGCCGCAGCCCCTCCGCGGCGCCGGCCTCGGCGTCGTCCGGCCTGCCGAGCAGCAGCTCGGAGAAGGCCAGGCGGTCGAGCATGGTGGTGAGCGCCCCCAGCGCGCCCGCGCGGCGAGCGGACTCCACCGCGCGCTGGTGCACCGCCCTTGCCATGCTCTGGTCGCCGAGGTAGAGGGCGGCCCTGCCCACCCACAACAGCGCGGCCGGATCGTCCACCCCCTTCGCCGCCGCCACGACCGCGCGCAACTCCCGCGCCCCGGCGGCCCAGTCGCCGCTGAAGACGGCGGCGGTGCCGGTCAGCATCCGTACGATCGGGTCGTCGGACGGCCCGATCCCCGCCGCCAGCCGTCCCACCTCCACCACCCTTGAGGCGTCCCCGCTGAAGGAGGCCGCCTCGGCCGCCAGCACCAGCGACCGCAGGGCGGCGGGCCCGTCCGCCGCGTGCGCGGCACTCTCCACCAGCACCTCGTACGCCGACTCCGGCGCACCGCACCGCAACTCGATCAACCCCCGAAGCTGCAACAACTCGGCCCGCTGCCCTGCGGGACCGGTCGAGAGATTCACGCTCGGCACGGAGGGGCCGGTCGGGGGGTTCGTGCTTGGTGCGGTGGGGTCGTTCGGGGGGTGTGGGTGTGGGTGTGATGTGGAGGGGGCGGCCGGGGGGTTCGTGTGCTGAGCGGGGGGTTCGATCAGGGGCTCCGCGTGGAGCAGCAGGGCGGTGGCGCGTAGGGGGTTGCCCGCGCTCCAGAACGCGTGTGCGGCGGCCACCAGCCGGCGCCCCCGTACTGCGGCGGACGGGGTGAGCTCGGCCGCCCGCTCCAGCGCGGTGGCGGACGCCGCCGGACCACCGCGCCGCGCGGCTCTCCCCGCGGACTCCTCCAGCGCCCCGGCCACGCTCTCGTCAGGGCCGATGGCCGCCGCGGCGAGGTGCCAGGCGCGCCGGTCCGGCTCGTCCGACTCCTCCAGCGCCCGCGCCAGCGCGACGTGCACGGCCCGCCGGGCGGCGAAGGTCGCGTGCTGGTAGGCGGCGGAGCGCATCAGCGGATGGCGGAAGAGGAGCCGCCCGTCCCCGACCGTCACCAGGCCGGCCTGCTCGGCGGCCTGCAGCGCGGGCAGCCCGCTGCCGAGCGCGGCTGCGGCGGGCAGGATGACCTTGAGGTCGCCGGTGTCGTCCGCGGCGGCCACTTCGAGCAGCCGGTTGGTCGCCGGGGCCAGGTGGGTGAGCCGGTCGGTGAACAGGCGGGCCGTCTCGCTCCCGATGAGCAGCGGGTCGGGGAGCGGGCGCCGCCCGGCGAGTTGCTCAGGGGTGAGTGCCGCGGGCAGTTCGAGCAGCGCCAGCGGGTTGCCCGCCGTGTGGGTGACGATGTGGCGGCGTACGCCGGGGGCGAGCGTGGGGAGGCGGTCGCTGAGCAGGGTCTCGGCGGTGGCCGGGTCGAGCCCTTCGAGCCGGAGCGAGGGGAGCCCTGGGGCGGCGAACGTACGCTGCTCTCCTTCGCGGGCGGCGAACAGCAGCGCCACACCCTCCGCTTCCAGGCGCCGCGCGGCGAACAGCAGCGCGTCCGCCGACGGGCCGTCGAGCCAATGGGCGTCGTCCACCAGGCAGAGCAAACCGCGCTCGCCACTGAGCTCCCCGAGCAGGGTCAGTACGCCGGCCGCCACCAGGAACCGGCTCTCCTCCCGCCCGATCACCGACCCTTGCTCCTGCGGCTGA
The DNA here is from genome assembly GCF_040654715.1 of Nonomuraea sp. NPDC050643. NCBI lineage: Bacteria > Bacillati > Actinomycetota > Actinomycetes > Streptosporangiales > Streptosporangiaceae > Nonomuraea > Nonomuraea sp. NPDC050643. The sequence continues at coordinate 8,330 of NZ_JBFAIM010000010.1, forward strand.
CCCCGCGGCTGGTCCGACCCGTGGTTCCGCGCCTGGTCCTGCGCCTGGTTCTGCGCCTGGTTCTGCGGCTGGTTCTGCGGCGCCCCGGGGCCGGGTGCCAGGCCGAGGGCGGTGCGTAGCGCGGCGGACTGGGGGGCGGGCAGCAGGTCCAGGTCGGGGCCGACGTGGTGGAAGAGCTGGTGCAGCGCCGCGAACGGCAGCTCCACCTCCGACTCGACACCGCACGCCCGCAGCACCCGTGACGTCCCCGCGTGCTCGGCCGCGTAGCCGAGCAGGGCCGACTTGCCGATCCCGGCCTCGCCGCGGATCACCAGCGCGGCGCTCCGGTGCTCCCGCACGCCTGCGAGCAGCGCGTTCAGCCGCGCGCATTCACCGTGCCGGCCGGGCAACATGCGCCGATCGTAAGCCACTTCCCCCGCTCGCGAACCCCGCCGCCGGGCACGTCGGCCAACACAAGCGGAACCCGCCACGGTCGATCGGTGCTCACGTCCAAGAACGCGCCACGGCCGCCCGGCGCTCACGTCCGGGAACGCGCCGCAGGTGGACCGGCGCTCACGTCCGGAACCCGCCGCAGCCCACCGGCGCTCGTCCGGGAGCTCGGCGCGGAGGATCGGCGCATCGCCGTCAGACGAAGGCGCTGTGGCCCGTGATGGCGCGTCCCACGATGAGCGTGTTGATCTCCCGGGTCCCCTCGTAGGAGTAGATCGCCTCGGCGTCCGCGACGAACCGGCCGATGTCGTAGTCGAGGATGATGCCGTTGCCCGCCAGCAGTTCCCGCGCCCACCCGACGACCTGGCGCATCTGGGTGGTGCAGTACGCCTTGGCCAGGGCGGAGCTCTCGTCGCGGTAGATCCCGGCGTCCTGCAGTTGCGCCAGGCGTACGACCATCCCCAGGCAGGCGGTGGCGTTGCCGAGCATCCTGACCAGGAGATCCTGGACGAGCTGGAACTTGGCGATGGGCCGGCCGAACTGCTCGCGCTCCTTGGCGTAACGCAGCGCGATCTCGTAGGCGGCGATCATGATGCCGCACGCCTGCCAGGCCACCCCGCTCCGCGTCCTGCGCAGGATCTTGGCGGTGTCGCGGAACGAATCGGCCTGCTGCAGCCGGTTCGTCTCGGGGACGCGGCAGTCCCGCAGGGTGATGTCGGCGTTCTGGACCGTGCGCAGCGCCATCTTGTTCTCGATCTTAATGGCGGTGAAGCCGGGGGTGCCCTGTTCGACGACGAAGCCCTTGACGTGTCCGTCCTCGGTGTCGCGCGCCCACACCACGATGAGGTCGGCGAACGTGCCGTTGCCGATCCAGCGTTTGGCGCCGTCCAGCACCCACGTGTCGCCCTCGCGCCTGGCCGTGGTGCGCATCCCGCCCGACACGTCCGAGCCTCCCTCCGGCTCGGTCAGCGCGAACGCACCGATCTTCTCCATCCTGCTCATCTCGGGCAGCCAGCGCCGCCGCTGCTCCTCGGAGCCGCAGGTGGCGATGCTGCCCATGGCCAGGCCGGTGTGCACGCCGAAGAACGTGGCCATCGACGGGTCCGCGTGCGCCATCTCCAGCGCCAGGAACCCGCTCAGCAGGCCGCTGGGCCGTGGCCCCGGGCACTCGGGGTGGGCGAGCCCGGCGATGCCCAGCCCGGCGTACCCCTTCACCAGGTCGAGGGGGAACTCCGCGCGCGCCCAATAGTGGTTCGCGACAGGCACGACGTTCTCCTTGAGGAACGCGCGCACGCGGAGCAGGATCTCGCGCTCGTCGGCGGCGAGCAGGTTCTCGAACTCGTAGAAATCTCCGGTCAGCAGCTCAGACATGGCATTCGGGTACCCCAGGCGGGCGGTCCTATCCTGGGACGACTGTGACATCGATCCTGAACCGCGCCGCCATCGCCCGCCCCGCCGCCCCGGTGCGCATCCTGCACCTGGGGCTGGGCGGGTTCTTCCGCGCCCATCAAGCCTGGTACACCGAGCACGCCCCCGACTCCGCCGCCTGGGGCATCGCCGCCTTCACCGGCCGCAGCACCCGCATCGCCGAGCGGCTGGCCGCCCAGGACGGGCTCTACACGCTGGTCACCCGGGCCCGCGACGGCGACGCCTTCGAGGTGATCGGCTCGGTCACCGACGTACGCCCCGGCGGCGACCACGGCACCTGGCTGGCGTACTGGCGGCGGCCCGAGCTGGCCGTGGTCACGCTCACGGTCACCGAGGCGGGCTACACGCGCGGCCCCGGGGGAGGGCTCGACCTGACCTGGCCGGAGGTGGCCGCCGACGTCGCCGCCCTGCGCGCGGACCCCGGGGCGCCGGTCGGCACGGCGGCCGGCCGCCTGGTGGCCGGGCTGGTCGCGCGGCGGCACACCGGGGGCGGGCCGGTGGCGATCGTGTCGTGCGACAACCTGCCCGGCAACGGCGAGGTGACCGCCCGGGTGGTCGAGGAGCTGGCCGAGGCGGCCGGGCTGCGGGCCGGCGGCCACTACGTGACCACGATGGTGGACCGGATCACGCCGTACCCGGAAGAGGAGGACGCCCTGGTGGTGGCCGGTGCCACCGGACGGGCCGACGCCGCGCCCGTGGTGACCGAGCCGTTCACGGAGTGGGTGCTCAGCGGGGACTTCCCGGCGGGCAGGCCGCGCTGGGAGGAGGCGGGCGCCCGGTTCGTGGCCGACCTGACCGCGTACGAGGAGCGCAAGCTGTGGCTGCTCAACGGCGGGCACTCCCTGCTCGCCTACGGCGGTTCCCTGCGCGGGCACGCCACGGTGGCCGAGGCCGTCGCCGACCCGGTGTGCCGGGCCTGGCTCGGGGAGTGGTGGGCCGAGGCGTCACGCCACCTGGACTTCCCCGAGCGGGAGCTGGAGGCGTACCGGGCGGCGCTGCTGGAGAGGTTCGCCAATCCGCGCATCCGGCACACCCTCGCCAAGATCGCCGAGCACGGGTCGCTGAAGGTGCCCGTGCGCGTCCTGCCCGTGCTCCGCGCCGAGCGGCGGTGCGGCAGGCTGCCCGCCGGGGCCGTCCGCGTGCTCGCGGCCTGGCTGCTGCACCTGCGCGGCGATGGCGTCCCGGTACGTGACGCCACCGCGCCGTCCGCCGCCGGGCCGCTGCCCGAGGCCGTACGTGGCCTCCTGACCTGGCTCGACCCGGCACTGGCGGCCGACACCGACCTGGCCGAGGCCGTCACACGCGAGGCCGGGGAACTCGCCTGACGGCTCAGAGCCGCACGGCCTCCCACTGAGAGGCCGCACGGCCTGACGCTGAGAGGCCGCACGGCTGGGCGGCGGAGGGCCGCACGGCATGGCGGCTCAGGGCCGCACGGTCTGCCATTCGAAGGCGTCGCCGTACCGTCTGACCCGGCCGAGCCCGGGGAACGGCAGGTGGTAGGCGTGCACGAGCAGGTTCTCGTCGGCCGCCCACTCGAGGATCCGCCGCCGGCTGCGTACGGAACGCTCGGCGTCGAGGTCCCACGGCGTGCGCCACCCGGGATGCCTGAGCTGGAGCGGGTCGTAGAAGGAGTCGCCCACGCACAGCAACCGCTCGCCCCGGGACTCCAGCAGGACCGCCGTGTGGCCCGGGGTGTGGCCGGCCGCGTCCACGGTGCGCAGGCGCGGCAGGATCTCGACGCCGTACTCGACGGGGTGCAGCCGCTCGCCGAACAGCCTGATCGCCTCCAGCGCGGCCCCGCGCTCGAGGCCCGGCAGGGAGGAGGCCACCGAGTCCGTCCAGAACGCGACCTCCGCGGTGTGCGCGAACGCGGTCGCCTCGGGGAACGTCGGCTCGCCCGACCAGACGGCCCCGCGGGAGTGGTCCTCGTGCAGGTGCGTGAAGACGACGGCCGTCAGGTCGGACGCGCTGTAGCCGGCCTCGCCTAGCCGTTCGGTGAAATGGCCGACCAGTGGGGAGAGGTAGGGCCCGTAGCCGAGGAAGCTCCGGCCCAGCCCGGTGTCGATCACCGCGAGCCCGCCCGGGGTCTCCACGCACAGGCAGTTGTAGGCGGCGGTCAGCGTGGCCCTGCCGGTCCCTTCCCGGGCCACGGCCTCGCGCAGCTCCTGCTCGGGCACGCCCGAGTCAGGGGTGAAGAACGTCTCCAGCGGCGGCTCCCAGGGCGGCTCCGGCTGCCCGTCGCTGATGACCAGGCAATTGAGCTCTCCGAGCGCGAACCGACTCCACATGACCGACACCCTAGGTTCTCCGGCCGCCCGCACCTGACTACCGGCGCGCGGGGCGACCGGCGTCAGGCGCCCGGCTGCTGGACGGCCAGCTCGTCGAGCAGCCCGGCGGACAGCGCTCGCGCGGGCCCCTCGTACGCGCGGGCCAGGGTGTGGAAGACCTGCTCGGCCCGGATGGCCGGCCAGTCGGGCGGCAGGTGCTCGGCGGGCAGGTGCGGATCCTGGCGGACGAGCTGCAACCAGTCGGTGTGCAGCGTGAGCTGGCGGGCCAGGTCGTCGGGCAGCGCGGGCAGCGGCCGGGGGGTGTCCCAGCGCTCCAGGAAGGCGCGGTAGCGCTCGGCGATCTGCTCGGTGTCGAACGCCCGGCGCACGAGGTCGGCCGACTCGGTCGGCTTGAGCGCGCGGGCGGCCAGCACGGTGACGTGGTCGTGCAGCCCGAGCGCGGTGACGATGGCGCTCACGTCCTTGGTGCCGGGAGCGATCCACATGCCGCCCAGCAGCGGCCCGAACCCGGCCCAGACGAGCTGTGAGCGCAGGTCGTGACGGGTGCTGCGGCGGCTGTCGGGCAGGGAGAAGCCGACCAGCGTCCAGGTGCCGTCCCAGCCGCGGTTGACCGCGCCGGTCTCCCAGACCCGCCGCCGGCCGTCCTCCAGCACCCCGGCCGCGTACGCGGTCAGCCCGAAGTACGTCCTGCGCCCCCGCCGATGCCGCGCCAGCAGCCCCCGCTTGACCATCCGGGTGAGCGTGGAGCGCACCGCCTCCTCCGACAGCCCCAGCCGGGCGAACAGGCCGATGACGCTGCCCGAGTAGACGGCGAGGTCGCGGCCCAGGACGTAGATGCCGAGAAAGCTGAACATCAACGACTGCGGGCGGGCGGACTGCCCCGGGTCGTCTCCCTCACTGAGCGTCACAAGGAGAGGGTAGACGGATTCGCGATACTGGGCAAAACTCTGACGAGAGTTACGAAAGTGCCCGAAATCGAGAGGTGGCGTGGATGGATCTGTCCGGGAAAGTAGCCGTGGTCACGGGGGCCGGTCGCGGCCTCGGCCGCGCGTACGCCGAGGCGCTGGCCTCCTCCGGCGCGGCCGTCGTCGTCAACGACGTGAACGCGGAGGCCGCCGCCGGCACGGTCGGCGCGATCACCGCCGCCGGCGGGCGCGCGGTCGCCGCGGACGGGGCCGTGGGCGGCACCGAGGTCGCCGAGCGGCTGGTCGCGACGGCAGTCGAGCGGTACGGGCGGCTGGACGTGATGGTCACCAACGCGGGCGTGCTGCGCGACCGGATGTTGTGGAAGATGTCCGACGACGACTTCGACACGGTGATCGACGTGCACCTGCGCGGCACGTTCACCTGCGCCCGCGCCGCCGCCGTACGGATGCGCGAGCAGGGCGAGGGCGGCCGGCTGATCCTCATCTCCTCCCCGGCCGGGCAGCGCGGCAACCTCGGGCAGACGAACTACGCCGCGGCCAAGGCGGGCATCGTCGCGATGGCCCGTACGTGGGCGATGGAGCTGGCCAGGGCGCGCGTCACCGTCAACGCCGTGGTCCCGGTGGCGGCCACCGAGATGACCAAGACCATCCCCGCCTTCGCGCCGATCCTCGCGGAGGCCGAGCGCACCGGCGGCCCGCTGCCCGCCTGGCTGCGCAGGGACGAGGGCATGGGCACGGCCGAGGACGTCGCCGGGCTCATCGTCTACCTGGCCTCCGACGCCTCGGCCGGGGTGACCGGGCAGGCCATCGGCATCGGCGGCGACCGGCTCGCGCTCTGGTCGCACCCGGCCGAGAAGGCCGTCGCCCACGCCGACGGCGGCTGGAGCGCCGAGGCGATCGGGGCCGCCTGGGGCGCCTTCGAGCCGGAGACGTACGGCATCCCCGCCCCGAAGGCGCCCGTGTCATGAACGCCGACGCCATGAACGCCGGTGCCATGAACGTTCGCGAGCTTGTCGCGATCGACGTCCACACGCACGCCGAGATCTCCAAGGACGGGCACGGCTCGCTCAGCCCCGCGCTGTTCGGCGCGTCGGAGGAGTACTTCGGCGCGCACGAGCGGCCGACCGTCGCCCAGATGGCCGCCTACTACCGGGAACGCAAGATGGCCGCGGTGGTGTTCACCGTGGACGCCGAGCACGCCACCGGCCATCCCCGCATCTCCAACGAGGAGATCGCCGAGAGCTGCGCCGAGCACGCCGACGTGCTGATCCCGTTCGCCAGCGTGGACCCGTGGAAGGGCCGGGCGGGTGCCCGTGAGGCCCGCCGCCTGATCACCGACCACGGCGTGCGCGGCTTCAAGTTCCACCCGAGCATCCAGGGCTTCGCCCCCGACGACCCGATGGCCTACCCCCTGTACGAGGTCATCGAGGAGCTCGGCGCCATCGCCCTGTTCCACACCGGCCAGACCGGCATCGGCGCGGGCGTGCCGGGCGGGGGCGGCATCCGGCTGAAGTACTCCAATCCGATGCTGGTCGACGACGTGGCCGTGGACTTCCCGAACCTCCGGATCATCCTGGCCCACCCCTCGTTCCCCTGGCAGGACGAGGCCCTCGCGGTCGCCACGCACAAGCCGTACGTGCACATCGACCTGTCCGGCTGGTCGCCGAAGTACTTCCCGCCCCAGCTCGTCCGCTACGCCAACACGCTGCTCAAGGACAAGGTCCTGTTCGGCTCCGACTACCCGGTCATCACCCCGGACCGCTGGCTGGCGGACTTCGCCAAGCTCGACATCAAGCCCGAGGTCCGTCCCAAGATCCTCAAGGACAACGCCGCCCGCCTGCTCGGCCTGACCCCCAAGGAGACCCAGGAATGACGACCACCGTGCACGGCCTCGCCGAGCTGAAGGCGCTCGCGGGCCAGGACCTCGGCCACAGCTCCTGGCTGGAGATCACCCAGGACCGGGTGAACCTGTTCGCCGAGGCCACCGACGACCACCAGTGGATCCACACCGACGCCGAGAAGGCCAAGGACGGCCCCTTCGGCGGCACCATCGCCCACGGCTACCTGACCGTCGCCCTGCTCATCCCGCTCTTCACCGAGGTGCTCACGATCGAGGGCGTCGCGATGAGCATCAACTACGGGCTGGACAAGCTGCGCTTCCCCAGCCCGGTCAAGGTCGGCGCCAGGATCCGGCTCGCCGCCACGGTCGTCTCCGTCGAGGACGTGCCCGGCGACGGCGTCCACCTGGTCGTCGACCTCACCGTCGAGATCGACGGCGTGGCCAAGCCGGCCTGCGTCGCCCGCGCCCTCTACCGCCACTACGCCTGACCGAACGAAGCCCCGCCAGGTCCCACGCCCTGACGGACCGGTCCAGTCGCGTCGCGCCGTGACCTCCCGCTGACGGCCACCGCCGCCGGCCTCGGAGCTCCGCGACTTCGGGCTGACCGGGGTGGCCCAGGTACAAGATGCGCCGGCGTTTCGAGCTCGGCCGCGGCCTGCCGCGCAGCGCCTCGGGGAGGGTTCGCAAGCCCGCCCCGCGCGCCGGGCGTATCGTGGGGGCGACGACGGCGGTGGGACATGGCTGACAGCGGTGCGACGGTCGCATCCGGGCTTCTGCGTGACCGGCATCCCTACGTACGCTTCGGCTCGGGGTCGCGCGCGCTGGTCGTGCTGCCGGGCATGGCCCTCGACAACGACGTCCCCGGCCGGCTGACCACCTGGGCGTACGCCCGCGGTTTCCATGCGCTAGCCGCGGAGCACACCGTGCACATCATCGGCCGCGGCCAGGGGTTGAAGCCGGGGACGAGCACGAGCGATCTCGCGAACGACTACGCCGCCGTGCTCGGCGACGGCGACGGCGACGGCCTCGGCCCGGCAGTGATCATGGGCCTGTCCACCGGCGGGCTGATCGCCCAGCACCTCGCCCTCGACCACCCGCACCTGGTCGACCGCCTCGTCCTCGTCGTCACCGGAGCCCGCCTGGCCCCGCCGGGCCAGGAGATCTGCCGTCACTGGCAGGCGCTGGCCGCCGCACGGCGGTGGCGGAGCCTGCGCGGCGACCTGGCGGCCGCCGCGATCGACGGCGCCGCCGCGCAGCGCCTGGCGCGGCTGGCCGGAGCCCTGGCGGGCGGCAGAGCGCCGTCGGCCGTCCACGAGGCGGACTTCGCGGCCACCGTCGGCGCCGTCCTGGCCCACGACACCCTCGACCGGCTCGGCTCGCTCACCACGCCGACGCTGCTCATCGGGGGCGCGCAGGACCCGTTCTTCCCGGCGGCCGGCCTGCGCGAGACCGCCGCCGCGATCCCCGGCGCCACGCTCCACGTCCATGATCACACCGGCCACGGTCTGCCCAAGAGCCGGGCCCGCGGCATGCTGGCAGAAACGCTGGAGTTTCTGCGACGATGATTGATCGATGGGCGGGGATTTCCCGAAAGGGCGGAATGTGACCGCCACCGGGCCTGGTGCCGGTCGGGGCGTGGCGGCCGGAATGTGAAATCGACCGCCCCACGGAAATCGACCTGAGCGTTCCCGGCCTCATCGGCGCGGTCGGGCACCTCGGCGCCTGACCTCGCCCCGACCGCCGGCCCCGATTGCCAGCGTCAGAAATCACCTGTCAAACTGGTGATGTGGACCATGTCTTCCTGTGCGGCAACCCCGCCCTCGACTTCGCCGCGACGCTGCGTGCCCGCCGCACCGTGCGTTTCGAGACGCTCGACGCCCCGTCGCGTCTCGACTCCTGGTACGTGGCGTCCGGCATCGTCGACATCGTCTCCGCCGGTCAAGAGCCCGACCTCGTCCGCGCGGTGGCGGTGCGCGAGGCCATCTACGCCCTGGTCACCGCCCGTCTCGCCGGTGCGGGCTATGACGGCGCGGCGCTCGCGCTGGTCAACGAGGCGGCGCGGATGCCGCCCGCGACCCCCCAGCTCACCGCCGGAGGCCGGCGGACCGAGGCGACCCCGGCACAGGCCCTGTCCACGGTGGCGCGGCACGCCATCGAGGTGCTCAGCGGGCCCGACGTGCCGCTCATGAAGGAGTGCGCCAACCCCGAGTGCACCAAGGTCTTCATCGACCGCTCGCGCGGGGGGCGCCGCGAGTGGTGCGGGATGGACCCCTGCGGCAACAAGATCAAGGCGGCGGCCTACCGGGCCCGCAAGAAGGAGGGGGCCGGCGCGGGTTGACACGGCACCAGATGGTGGCTGCTAGGGTGAAAAACGCTCGTAGGCGTAACCAAAGGGGAGACCAGACATGGCAGGTGACGACGACATCTCCGGGTGATACCGGAAGTGATCGGCCCACGGCCGGCGTGCGCTGTCGCCGCCGCTGTGGCCTTGTCGTCGTTTCACGTTCCCATGTCCCCTTGCCGGGCGGCCGTGGCGCGCCCGCGTTCCCGTACGAGGTCTCCTCCATGTCCGATGCGTTCATCATCTGCTCCGCCCTGTCCTTCTCCTGGCCCGACGACACCCCGGTGTTCCAGGACCTGTCGTTCACCGTGGGCCCGGGCCGTACCGGTCTCGTCGCGCCCAACGGCGCCGGCAAGAGCACGCTGCTCAAGCTGATCGCCGGCGATCTCCGGCCGGGCGCCGGCAGCGTCACCGTGGACGGCGTGCTCGGCTACCTGCCGCAGAGCCTGCCCCTCGACGGCGACCTGGCCGTGGCCGACGTCCTCGGGATCGCGCCCGTCATCAGCGCGCTGGACGCCATCGAGTCCGGTGACGCCGGCGAGGAGCACTTCACCACGATCGGCAACGACTGGGACATCGAGGAGCGCACCCGGGCCCAGCTCGACCGGCTCGGGCTCGGTGACGTGGCGTTCGACCGGCGGCTGCGTACGCTCAGCGGCGGCCAGGTCGTCTCGCTCGGGCTGGCCGCGCAGTTGCTCCGGCGACCCGACGTGCTGCTGCTCGACGAGCCGACCAACAACCTCGACCTCGACGCCCGCCGCCGGCTCTACGGCGTGCTCGAGGAGTGGCACGGCTGCCTGCTGCTGGTCAGCCACGACCGGGCGCTGCTCGACCGGATGGAGCGCATCGCCGAGCTGGACCGGGGCGAGCTGCGCTCGTACGGCGGGAACTTCAGCGCGTACGAGGAGGCCGTGCGCGCCGAGCGGGAGGTCGCCGAGAAGAACGTGCGCAGCGCCGAGCAGGAGCTCAAACGCGAGAAGCGGGAGCTGCAGCAGGCCCGCGAGCGGGCCGAGCGCCGGGCGAGCAACGCCGCCCGCAACCTCAAGAACGCCGGCCTGCCGCGCATCTTCGCCGGGAACATGAAGCGCGGCGCCCAGGAGTCGGCCGGCCGGGCGGGCCAGACGCACGCCGCCCGCGTCAGCGACGCCAAGGCCCGGCTCGACGAGGCCGGCCGCGCCCTGCGCGACGACCAGAGGATCGCGCTGGAGCTGCCCGGCACCAACGTCCCGGCCGGGCGCACGGTCTTCCTCGGCGAACGCCTGCGCGCCCGCGGCCTGTTCGCCGAGCCCGGCGTCGACCTGACGATCCGCGGCCCCGAGCGCATCGCCCTGACCGGGCCGAACGGCTCCGGCAAGTCGACCCTGCTGCGCATGATCGGCGGGGAGCTGGAGCCGGAGGAGGGCGGCCTGGTACGGCGGGCCGACGGCCGGATCGCCTACCTGTCGCAGCGCCTGGACCTGCTGGACCTCGACCGCACCGTGGCCGAGCACCTCGCCGCCCACGCGCCCGCGATGCCGCAGGCCGAGCGCATGAACCTGCTCGCCCGCTTCCTGTTCCGCGGCTCCCGCGCGCACCTGCCGGTCGGGGCGCTGTCGGGCGGGGAACGGCTGCGGGCCACACTCGCCTGCGTCCTGTTCGCCGAACCGGCGCCCCGGCTCCTGCTGCTCGACGAGCCCACCAACAACCTCGACCTGGTCAGCGTCGGCCAGTTGGAGAGCGCGCTGAGCGCGTACGAGGGGGCGTTCGTGGTGGTCAGCCACGACGAACGCTTCCTCGCCGCGATCGGCGTGGAGCGCCGGCTGGCGCTCTCCGACGGCCGGCTGCTGGACGCCTGACCGCACCCGCACACCCCGCGCCCGCGACCGAGGCTCGCGGGCGCGGACGAACCCGACGCGGACGAACCCGACGCGAGCACCGTCAGGCCCTGGGCGTCGAGGGCCCCGGCGCCGTCGTGGCCAGCCACGACCGCTGGCTGCGCGCCCGCTGGCAGGGCCGCCGCCTCCACCTAGCGTCACCGGCTTGACAGGTGACGACCAATGCTGCCAGCATCGTCACCAGTTGAACAGGTGATGTGAGCGTCGGAAAGGGAACACCATGGCTGTCAGCTACACCGGAGTCGTCACCGCCACCGGAGAGGGCCGCAACGGGGGCCGCGTCGCCGCCGCCGACGGCCTCCTCGACACCGGCCTCGCGATCCCGAAGGAGTTCGGGGGCGCCGGCGGGGCCACCAACCCCGAGCAGTTGTTCGCCGCGGGCTGGTCCGCGTGCTTCCTGGGCGCGGTCAGGAGGGCGGCGGCGGAGCGCGGGGTGCGGCTGACGAGCGCCGTCATCCGGGCCGAGGTGACGCTGAACCACGGTGATGACGGGGAGTTCGGCCTGGCGGCCGTGCTCGACCTGGAGCTCGGCGGCGTGGATCAGCGCACCGCGGACGAACTGGGCGCCCGCGCCCACCAGATCTGCCCCTATTCCAAGGCCACCCGGGGCAACATCCCGGTCACCATCCACGCGTCGGCCGCGTGACCCCGCCACCGGAGGCGGCGCGCCGCGACCGCTTCACCCGCCTTCCCGACCGGGTCCGCCTTCAGGACACGGTCGAGGAGCGCCCGGCCACCGTCCCGGACCCGGCCCGGGACGTCTACGACGCGGACAGGTGGCTCGTGCCCTATTGCCTGTGACGCGCCGGGTCACAGCCGCTGGCTGAGCTCCATGCCGTCCTCCACGGGGAAGGTCACGCTGTGGTAGCCGTTGGCCGGGTCGCGTACGTAGTCCAGGTAGGGACGCAGGCCGGCGAGGTTCACGTCGTCGGCCACCACGGTGGTGCCGGGGGCGAGCCGCGGTTCGAGCAGCCGCAGCACCGGCAGGCACAGCTCCTTCCAGCCGTCGAGCAGGACGAAGTCGGCGCCCAGGCCGGCGAGGGTGTCACGGGCGTCCCCCTCCAGCACCGTGATCACGTCGTCCAGGCCGGTCTCGGCGAAGGTGTGGCGGGCGGCGGCGATCTTGTCCTTGCTGAGCTCCGTGGTGTAGACGTGGCCCCTGCCGTTGTCGCGCACGGCGGCGGCCAGATAGAGGGTGGAGATGCCGAACGAGGTGCCGAACTCCACCACCGTCGCCGGCCGGGTGGTCCGGACCAGGCCGTAGAGCAGCTTGCCGCCGTCGGCCGAGATCGGCATGTAGACCTCGGCGGCGGCTTCGGCCTGCTCCTCGGTGGTCATCGCCGCGAAGCCGCCGGGATGCCGCGCGTAGGACCGCGCGGCGGTGGCGTCGTCGTGCGCGGACGCGGTGAACATCCTGCTGAGTGCGCTCTCGACCCTGGGGTCGGTGAGCGTGTAGGTGTTGGTCATGCCCTCTAGGGTAGACGCAACGTCCTGTCTATTCTAGAGGGCATTATGATGCGGGGATGACGGAGACGGCGGGGCGGCGTCACCACGGGAACCGGCACGGGCGCAGCGAGGAGGCCCGGCAGGCCGTGCTGGAGGCGGCCGACGACCTGCTCGCGGAGAAGGGGTTCGCGGGAGTCACCATGGAGGGCATCGCGGCGCGCGCCGGGGTCTCCAAGCAGACCGTCTACCGCTGGTGGAGCACCAAGACCGAGGTGCTCATGGACGCGTTCCTGCAGGACATGACCGAGGAGCTGACCCCGCCCGACCACGGCGACCTGGCCCTCGACCTGCGCGCCTACCTCGGGCGGCTGGCCCACATCCTGACGCGGACCGACACCGGCGCCGTTGTCAGGGCGCTGATCGCGCAGGCCCAGCACGACCCGGTGTTCGCGGCCGACTTCCGGGCGCGTTATCTGGACGAGCAGCGCCGCCGCGACCGGCTGCCGCTGGAACGGGCGGCGCTCAGGGGCGAGCTGCCCGACGGCCTCGACGTGGCCGCCGAGACCGACCGCCTCGTGGGGCCCCTCTACTACCGGGTCCTGGTGACGGGCGAGCCGATCGGGCCTGACTACACCGACCGGCTCGCCGACGACTTCCTCTACCGGCTGCGATAGACGCGGACGTAGTCGAACTCCGCGTTCACCGGCGGCTGCGCGCCCCCGTGGGCGACCAGGCCGATGCGCGGCGTGGTGCCCTTCGGGAACGTCCAGACGCCGGCCCACGTCCACGTCTTGCCGTCCCGGCTGGAGCCGGCGCGGAACTCGTGCTCGCCGTTGGCCGGATCGACGCGGTGGGCCAGCCGCAGCCATGTCGTCCGCTCCGGCGGTCCGGCGATGTTGCCGCCGTAGGACAGGCGGTCGGCGAAGCGCAGCTCCCTGCCGTACTCGACCTGGCGGGTGTTCCAGATGGCGACCTGGGACAGGCGGGCGAAGTCGTCGTCCGACACGTACGCCACCAGCCCCGCCTGCTGGTAGTTGCGGACGGTGTCCTCGCCCAGGTCCAGGCTCACCTTGGTCTCGACGATGTAGTCGCCCTGCGGCGCGTCACGCAGCAGCACGCCCGCCGTGTTGGCCGTGCCCACCAGGTCGGAGTTCTGCACCGGCCAGCTCAGCACGCCTTCGGTGACCTTGGCGGCCGGGTCCTGGCGCACCCATTGCCAGCCGCCGCCCCGGCCGTCGAACTCGTCGGTGGCCAGCAGCCGGCCCGGCTGGGGAACCGGCGCGAGGCGGGTCACCGGCTTGGTGAGGGTGGCCGCGCTGACGTTGTCGAAGTCGGCCGCTCCCTCGGCGACCAGCCCGAACGTGCCCGACAGCGGGACGCGGGCGTCCAGGCGCACCGTGGCCTGGGGGTCGCCGAGCCGGGCCGAGGTGACCTCGGCCGTGATCGTGCGGTCCTTGACCGTGACGGCCAGGTTCCGCCAGGTGGCGGCCCCGCCGGGCAGCGGCGCCGTACGGCTCTGCCCGCCCGCCGTGACGGTCAGGCCGCCCTCGGACACGACGGCGGTGGCCTGCCCCACCCGCAACCCGGCCGAACCGGTCGCGGCGCCCGGGAGCCGGAGGTCGGTCTCGGCACGGAGGTCGCCGCCGACGCCGAGCCTGGCGGTGAGCGTGGAGGTGCCGGTCGCGGTGCTGGTCGTGGTGCTGGTCGTGGTGCCGGTCGTGGTGCCGGTCGTGGTGCCGGTCGTGGTGCCGGTCGTGGTGTGGGCGACGTGGCCGTCCCGTACGGACCAGCCGTTCGTGTCGCGCCAGGCCGACAGGTCGCCGGAGAAGCCCTCGTGCACGGAGCCGCGCGTCACCGGCGCCGCACCGGAGCGCTCGGACGGCCCCGCGCCCGCGCGCACGACCGGCCAGCCGTCGATCCAGTCCAGGCGGTCGAGCAGCATGGGCCGCTCGTTGATCCCGTACGGCTGGTCCAGGAACGGGTCGGACCTGTCGATCCCGTGGTAGAGCATCCAGTCCTGCCCCGCCAGGTCCGTGAGCTGGGCGTGGTGGCCGACGCCGATCCAGCGGTTGCCGTTCTGGGCCACGACCGGGGTGCCGCCGGCGCGGGAGGCGAGCAGCGGCCGGCCCTCGCGGTCCAGGAACGGGCCCTTGGGGCTCGTGGCCCGGCCCGCCAGCACCGAGTAGCCGGTGGTGGGCCCCGCGCAGCAGTTCGCCGACGAGGCCAGCAGGTAGTAGTGGCCGTCACGCCGGACCACGTACGCGCCCTCGAACTTGTTGTCGATGGCCACCTGCGCCGGCTGCCCCACGGTCCTCAGCCCGTCGGCGGTCAGCTCCGTCACCCACAGGCCGCCGAAGAACCCGCCGAAGTAGAGGTACTTCTTGCCGTCCACGTCCGTGAACTGGGTGGGGTCGATGGTGTTCCAGTAGGAGTCGCCGGACGGCCGCGGCGGGATCACCGGGGCCGTGCCGTGCGTCCACGGGCCGGTCGGCGTGGGCGAGGTGGCCACGCCGATCGAGTAGTCCCACTGGTGCGGGGTGCTGGTGGTGTTGGTGACGGTGAAGTACATGACGTAACGGCCGTCGAGGTAGCGGATGTCGGGCGCCCACAGCAGGCTGCCCGGCGCCGCGTACGGCGGCAGCTCGTCCTCGCCGAACGCGTCCCCGACGTACGTCCAGTCGACCAGGTCGCTGGAGCGGGCGATCGGCAGCCGATGGTGCTTGCCCTCGCCCTCGTTGAGCGGGTCGGAGGTGCCGTAGGAGTACCAGTAGCCGTCGAGCCCGCGGATCACGGCGGGGTCGGCGAAGGTGTCGGCGAACGGCTCGGACACCGGGTTGTCGTAGGTGGTGGGGCTCGTGAACAACGACGCGAGCAGTGACACGACCACTGCTATACGCATATGTCAGCCTTTCAGTCCGCTGCGGGAGATGCCTTCGATGACGTAGCGCTGGGTCAGCCCGAACAGGATCAGCACGGGCACGCTGGCCAGCACCGCGCCCGCCATGATCACCGGATAGTCGATCGTGTACGCGCCCTGAAGGATCGACAAGCCGGGCGGCAGCGTGAAGTAGTCGGGGCTGAAGATCACGAAAACCGGCCAGATGAAGTCGTTCCAGTTGCTCAGGAAGCTCAGCACGGCGAGCGTGGCCAGCGCGGGCCGCGACAGCGGCAGCGTGATCCGCAGGAAGATGTGCCAGTGGTTGGCGCCTTCGAGCAGCGCCGCCTCGTCCAGCTCGCGCGGCAGGCCGAGGAAGAACTGCCGCAGGAAGAACACCCCGAACGCCCCCGCCGCGCCCGGCACGATGAGCGCCACCAGGCTGTCGAGCCAGCCGAGCTGGTCGACGATCAGGAACGAGGGGATGAGGAAGACGAACCCGGGCACCAGCAGCGTGCCCACGATGAGGCCGAACATCAGCCCCTTGCCCCGGAACTCCAGCCGGGCCAGCGCGTACGCGGCCAGCGACGAGACGACCAGCACGAGCACCATGTGCCCGGTGGCGGCGACCAGGCTGTTGACGAACCAGCGCAGCACCGGCGTCTGCGTGGTGCCCTCGAAGAGGGTCCCGTACGCCGAGGTCGTCGGCTCCGCCGGGAACAGCGTGGGCGGCACCCGGGTGGCCTCCGACTTGCTCTTCAGCGAGGTGCCCAGCGCCCACAGCAGCGGCGCCACGAAGACCACGGCCAGCGCGAGCAGGGCGGTGTAACGCCTCACGAGCGCCCCCTGAAGAGCCGGAAGTTGAGCACGCTGACAACGATCAGCACCAGCGTCAGCACGTAGCTCATGGCGGAGGCGCTGCCCATCTTGTACTGGCTGAGCCCCACGTCGAGCATGTAGACGATCGCGGTCCTGGTCTCGCCGCCCGGCGCGCCCTGGGTCAGCAGGTACGACTGCCCGAACATGTTGGCCGAGGCCAGGATCGTCGTCGTCACCACGAACAGCGCCACGGGCCGCAGCCCGGGCAGCGTGACGTGGCGGAACTCGGCCCACCGGCCGGCGCCGTCCACCTTGGCGGCGTCGTACAGCTCGCGCGGGATGTCCTGCATACCGGCCAGGTAGATCACCCCGTTGAAGCCGATCGTCCACCACACGGTGACGCCGACCAGGGCGACCCACCCCCAGGGCGTCGACGTCGTCCATGCGATGTCGGTGCCGAGCAGCGAGTCGATCAGCCCGAGGTTCGGGTCGAGCAGCAGCCGCCACATCAGGCAGACCACGGCCACACCCAGCACATACGGGGCGAAGAACAGCCCGCGGAAGAACGTCCTGCCCCTGAAGGGCCGGTTGAGCAGCAGCGCGATCCCGAGCGGCAGCACCACCAGGAACGGCACGCTGAACAGCGTGAAGATCCCGGTGGCCCGCATCGACATCCAGAAGTCGGCGTAGACGGCCGAGCCCGGGTCGAGCAGCGCGGTGTAGTTGTCCAGCCCGACGAACGGCTTGCCTTCGAGCAGGAAGTCCCAGTCGTGCAGGCTGACCCAGATTCCGAAGATCGCCGGGGCCAGCACGAACACGCAGAACAGCACCAGGTACGGCGCCAGGAAGAGGTAGGGGGTGGCCCGCCCGTTCCAGGACAGCGACGCCGTCCCGGTCCGGGAGGCCTTGGCGGTGATCGTGGCCATCAGGCGCCGTACTTCTTCCGGTTCTGCTCGAGGATCTTGTCAGCCTTGGCGGCCGCCTCGGTGAGGGCGTCCTTGGGGCTCTTCTTCAGCAGGATCGCCGCGTTGATGGCCTGGTCCACGACCGCCGAGGCGTCGCCGATCCCGGCCACGGACGGCAGGAAGTACAGGTGGTCGATCTGGGAGCCGATCGCGGCCTGCTCCTTGAGCCCCTGGAACTCGGCGCCGTCGCGGATCGACTTGCGCGCGGGGACCTGGCCGGCCTTGGCCCACTCGATCGAGTGGCCGCCGATCCAGTTGATGAAGACCTTGGCCGCGGCCAGCTTGTTCTGGTCGGCGGCCCGCTGCTTGAAGACGACGAACTGGTGGGAGCCGGCCCAGGCCGCGGGCTTCGTACCGATCTGGGGGAGCGGCGCCACGCCCCACTGCAGGTCCTTGGCCTCGCGCAGGGTGTTGATCGACCAGATGCCGTTCCAGTTGAAGGCGGCCTTGCCGTTCTGCAGGGCGATGAAGTCGGCGTCCTGGCCCACGTTCTTGGGGCTGTAGCCCTTGTTGACCAGCTCGACCAGCCAGGTCAGCGCCTGCACGCCGGGCTCCTCCGCGAAGCGGGAGACACTGGCGTCGTCGGCGAACAGCGCGCCGTCGTGCTGGTAGAGCAGGCTGCCGAACTGCATGCTGCCGGTGAACGGGAACGGCGTGGCCCAGTGGCCCTGGACGCCCGCCTTCTTCAGCGCCTCGAGCGCGGCCAGGTACTCCTCGCCGGTCTTGGGCGGGCTCTCCGGGTCCAGCCCGGCCTTCGACAGGACGCTCTTGTTATAGAACATGCCCAGCGGGTGCACGTCGAGCGGGATGGAGTAGCGCGCGCCCTTGTACACGCCCGCCTGCCACACTGGCGGCGAGAAGTCGGCCTCGGTCAGGCCGAGCGCCTTGGCCACGTCGTCGAGGGGCAGCACCACCTGGCGGGCCGCGTTGGTGGCCACGCTGTCGACGTGCATGATCCCCAGGTCGGGACCCTGCCCCGCGGCGACCGCCGCCGGGACCTTCGCGTAGTAGTCGGCCCACTGGTAGACGTTCATCGTCACCTTGATGTTCGGGTGAGCGCTGTTGAACTGTTCGACCAGTTTCTTCATGAAGGGGCCGTCGCCGCCGGTGAAGCCGTTCCAGAAGGCGAGCGAGACCGCGGGGCCCGTGTAGGACGTCGGGGCGGCCGTCGCCTGCGCGCCTGTCTGCTGGGCCGCCTGCTGCCGCGGGCCGCCGCCCCCTCCGCATCCGGTGAGAACTAAGGCGCCGAGGCCGAGACCGAGAGCGCGCCGCCGGGTGAGGTTATCCAGGGACATCTTGCATCACTTCCTGCCCGTGTGGTGATGCCCCGTTGTACATCGTTGTATCTAACGTTGTAAACAGCGTCCGGCGAGTTCGTTACAGCGTTGTAAATCAGGCGCCAGGCCGGTCCTGGCGCCCGCGTGCCACAAGGTCAGGCGTAGGCCTTCACCTCCAGCAGCCCGACCGAACCGGTGCCGCTCTGCAGCACGGCCCTCAACCTGCCGGTCGTCACGGCGGTGAAGGTCGCCCGGTTGTAGGCGTTGAGGTTCCTGGAATAGGTGGCCGGGATGTCCACGTACGCGCTGCCGTTCCAGGACTGCAGCTTCCACGACGCCGGCAGGCGCACGCCCCCGTTGTCGTCGAAGAAGTACACCTCGGCCGAGCGCAGCGTCTGGGCCGACGGCCAGGTCAGCTCGGCCCACTGCGTGCCGGTCTGCGGCCAGGTGCCCCAGCGGCGGTTGACCGTGTCGTTGGAGGAGGGCGGGTCGATCCCGTCGTTCAGCGCCGCGACGCTCTCCCACGGCGAGGTGTACGACGCGGACGGCGTCGCGCCGCCGGCCAGGTTCACGGCGCCGCCGCTCCCGACCGTGAGCGTGAACGCCCTGGTCACCGGGGCGCTGAGCCGGTCGTAGTCCCTGAGCTGGACCGTGAACGTCGAGGTGCTGCCCGCCGACGTGGGCGTGCCGGTGATGGCGCCGGTGAACCGGTCGAGGCTCAGCCCGGCGGGCAGCGAGCCGCCGGTGACCTGCCAGTCGTAGAACGGCACGCCGCCCTTCGCGGCCAGTTGCTGCTGGTAGGCGGTGCCCGGCGTGGCCTGCGGCAGCGAGGCGGTGGTGATCGACGGCTTAAGGAACGGGGTCAGGTTGCGGTTGAGCCGCCACCCGGCGTTCTCGGCCACGAGCAGGGCGAGCTTGGTCAGCATCCACCTGCGGGTGGGGAACAGGTGGGTCCAGCCGCCGCTCTGGCCGCTCAGCCGGTCCCAGCTGGGCTGGTCGCCGGGGATGTGGTAGCTGCCGTCCAGCGGGACCGCGCGGCCCTGGTACTCCACCACGTCGGGGTCGTTGCCGCCGTTCGCCACGTAGGAGCGCATGCCGGCCCAGTCGCTGTGGAAGGCGACGGCGTGGCCGTACTCGTGCATGACCAGGCCGTGCACGTCGAGCACCGAGCCCTGGATCTCGGTCCGGTACCAGTCCTCGTCGGCCAGGGAGGTGAAGAGCTGCTTGCCGGCCTCGTCGTACTCGAAGATCATCGCGGTGGACCGGTGCAGCGGGCCGGCCACCTGCTGGCCGTCGCGGGTGCTGTAGCGGCCGTTGTTGGCGGGGTAGCCGGTCGAGTACGGGGTCTGGATGCCCCTGAAGTAGACGTACATGCCGTTGTAGGCGCTGTTGTTGGTGACGTTGATCGTGTTCTGCCAGTCGTTGCCCGGCAGGTGGTTGGGCTCGGCGCCGGCGGCCACGGTGTCGAAGGGCTGCATGTCGAAGAAGCGGAACCAGTCCTTGACCGCCTCCTCGGAGGCCGTGCGGAACGCCTGGTTCGAGAAGTAGCCGGTGATGTCGTCGTAGCGGTAGTCGAAGGCGATCGGCAGCGTGGGCTGCAGCGCCGTCTTCTCGTCCTGCTGCACGAAGATCGGCATGGACTGCTGGTACGACGCCCCGCCCGCGGCCCTGATGGTCAGCCGCAGCGTGTACTGCTCGTCCTCACCGGGGCCGCGCTTGGAGTGGATGGCCAGGCGGAAGATCTTCTGCTCGTTCGCGTTCGCGAACGTCAGGGTCTTGGTCGCGCCGGTGGCGGTGAGCTGGCTCGGCAGGTCCATCATCAGCCGCGACGTGCCCTCGGCCTTGAGGTCGATGCCGACCGGGAACGGCACGTCCGACGGGGGCCTGACGGTGAGCTCGACGTAGGGGTTGGCCAGGTAGCCCTGCCAGTCCACCAGCTTGACGCCGTAGCCGTTGACGTTCCGGCCGAACAGGTCGATCACCTGCGCTGTGGGGGCCGCGTGGGCCGGGGGTGAGAGGCCCGGTAAGAGGAAGGACGCGAGCATGGCGGCGATGGCCGCGAGAACCTTCATGGGGGGCTCCTTGCGAAAGAGCTAAAAGGTTTTCGGAAGCAAAGCCCACCTGTCAGGAGTCTGTCAAGGGCCCCACTGCATCTGTACAGTTCGAAGTAAGGCGCTGTTTCAGAAAAGGTTTTCGGCCCGCACATCGCGATCTATTGACTAGTGCTGTGTGACATCTTACATTGCGGGCGAGAAACCGTTCTCGGCTTTCGAGGAGCACGATGTCAGGCTTCGTCCGTGGTCCGCTGGCACCTTCGACCGGGGCGCAGTGGCCGCTGAGCATCGACGACGTGGAGATCCATGGGGGCCCGTTCGGGCGCTGGCAACGGATCAACAGGGAGCACAGCATCCCGCTCGGCCTCGAGCAGATGGAGCGCTCGGGGGCGGTCCCCAACCTGCGGCTGGCGGCGGGGGAGGGTGAGGGAACCTTCCAGGGCTACCGTTTCCAGGACTCCGACCTGTACAAGCAGCTCGAGGCGGTCGCCTGGGAGCAGTGCCGGCTGCCCGGCGACGCCTACCCGGCCTTCATCGCCGAGTCGGCCGCGCTGCTGGCCCGCGCGCAGCGCCCCGACGGCTACCTGAACTCCCACTACCAGATGGTCAAGCCGGACCTGATCTACCAGGAGCTGGAGTACAGCCACGAGATGTACTGCGCCGGTCACCTGTTCCAGGCGGCGGTGGCCGCGGCGCGGGCGGGGTGCGGCGAGGAGCTCCTGGCGGTGGCGCGCCGGTTCGCCGACCACCTGGTCCAGCGGTTCCTGCGCGACGGTGACGACGGCATCGACGGGCATCCGGAGGTGGAGACGGCCCTGGTCGAGCTGTACCGGCTCACCCGGGAGCGGTCCTACCTGGAGCTGGCGGCCAAGCTGATCGACAACCGGGGCAAGGGGCTGATCGCCGACAAGGGCATGGGGCCGCTCTACGCCCAGGACCACCTGCCCGTACGCGAGGCCGGCACCGCCGTCGGGCACGCCGTGCGCCAGCTCTACCTGGAGGCCGGCATCGTCGACGTCTACCTGGAGACGGGCGACGAGTCGCTGCTGGAGTGCTCGGTACGCCGCTGGGAGGACCTGGTCGCCACCAAGACCGCCATCACCGGCGGCCACGGCTCCCGCCACGACGGAGAGGCGTTCGGCGAGCGCTACGAGCTGCCGCCGGACCGCTCCTACAACGAGAGCTGCGCCGCCATCGCGAGCATCCACTGGAACTGGCGGCTGCTGCTGGCCACCGGGCACGGCAGGTACGCCGACCTGATCGAGCGCACGCTCTACAACGCCTTCGCCGCCTCCACCTCGGCCGACGGCACCCGCTTCTTCTACGTCAACCCGCTCCAGCGCCGCGCCGACCTGTTCGAGGACGCCTACCTCGGCCGGCGGCGGGAGTGGTTCGCCTGCGCCTGCTGCCCGCCGAACATCATGCGCCTGATCTCCTCGCTCGGCCACTACGTCGCCACCGCCGATGCCGAAGGGCTGTCCGTCCACCAGTACATGCCCGGCACGATCCGGGCCGGCGGCGTCACGCTCGACGTCGAGACCGACTACCCGTGGGACGGCCGCGTGCGCTTCACCGTGCGCGAGACGCCCGGCGGCGCGTGGACGCTCAAGCTGCGGATCCCCGCCTGGAGCCCGCCCGGCGCGCTCACGCCGGACGACAACGGCTACACCCGGATCCGGCGCGACTGGGAGCCCGGCGAGACCTTCACCATCGACCTGGACCTGACCCCCCGGCTCGTCCTTCCGCACCGCAGGATCGACGCGCTCCGGGGGTGCGCGGCGATCGAGCGCGGCCCGCTCGTCTACTGCTTCGAGCAGATCGACCAGGAGGCCGGCCTGGACGACCTGGCGCTCGTCCCGGGCACGCGGCTGCGCGCCGTGGAGCGCGACCTGCCGGGCGTCGGCAGGACCGTGCTGATCGAGGCGGAGGCCGTACGCCTGCCGCCCGCGCCGCCCGGGGAGCCGCCGTACGCGGCGACGACCGCCACGACCGCCACGACGGCCTCCGGTGACCTCCGCGACCACGCGCCGGCCACCGCCACGGCCGTCCCCTACTACCAGTGGGACAACCGGGACGGCGGCCTCATGCGGGTCTGGATACCCCTCGTGTAAGGAAGGCGCAGATGAAGAGAAGAGAGCTGTTCCGGATGGGCGGCCTGGCCGCCCTGGGCGCCGCCGCGGCGGCCTGTGGATCGGGGGGCGGGGCCGCCGCGCCGGGGGCCACGCAGTTGCAGTTCATGTACTGGGGCTCGACCTTCGAGAAGGCCGCCGTCGAGAAGATGCTCAAGGCCTTCGAGCAGAAGAAACCGCAGATCAAGGTGAAGCCGGTCTTCACCCCCGACGAGTACGACGTCAAGCTCAACACCCTGGTCGCCGGCGGCAGGACGCCCGACCTCGGCTACGTGCCCATGTCGATGTCGTTCCGCCTGGCCGAGCAGGGCAAGCTGGTCAACCTGTTCCCGTACCTGCGGAAGTATCCGCAGCTCGCCGGCTACTTACCGGACGCCTACCTCTGGTACGGCCAGGACAAGCTGCACGGGGTGGCCACGGCCAACGAGATCGAGCTGCTGTGGTACAGCAAGGCCGCCATCGCCGAGGCCGGCGTCGCCGTGCCGCCCGCGGTGGCCTCCTCCGCCTGGTCGTGGGACCAGCTCCTGGAGAACGCGTACAAGCTGACCGTCGACCAGAACGGCAGGCACCCCGACGAGTCCGGCTTCGACCCCAAGCAGGTCCGACAGTTCGGCATCTCCGTCAGCCTCACCTACACCGCGGCCTGGTACGGCTTCCTGCGCAGCAACGGCGGCGACTTCGCCGACGAGGCGGGCAGGAAGTGCCTGCTGGACACCCCCGAGGCGATCGAGGTGCTGCAGAACCTGCAGGACCTGATCTACAAGCACCGCGTCGCCCCCGGCCCCGGCCAACTCGCCGCGACGGGCGACGAGGTGCCCGGCACCAACATCCTGCTCAAGACCAAGCGGGTGGCGATGGTGGTGGACGGCCACTGGGCGCTGCTCGACATGAACGAGAGCAAGGTCGACTACGGCATCGGCGTGCTCCCGACGTACGGCGACCCGTTCACCACCTCGCAGGTCGCGGGCGCGTCGTCGGTGTTCAGCGGCACCAAGAACGTGGAGGAGGCGGTCGAGCTGTTCGCCTTCCACATCGACCCGCAGTACGTCGACCTCTACAGGCAGGGCCTGTGGATGCCGCAGGAGCGGAAGTACTACGAGGACCAGGCCGCCATCGACTCCTGGACCAGGAACGACGGGCACCCGCCGGAGTTCCGGACCGCGGTCGTGGACTACGCGCGCGACCATGGCGTGCCCGACCTGCGCAACCGGGTCAAGAACCTGTCCGCGATCTCCAGCGACGTGCTCACCCCCGCCCTGCAGCAGATCGAGTCCGGCAAGGAGCCCGCCGCCACGGTGCTCAAGGCGGCCGTCCCGAAGATCACCGGCATGCTGCAGGGCTGGCAGCACACGCAGGCGCTCTGACATGGCCGGTATCTCCGGCCAGCGTCGCATGGAGCGCCGCTGGGGTCTGCTCATGGCGGTGCCCGCGATCCTCGGGTTCCTGATCTTCACGGCCGGGCCGATGGTGGCCTCGTTCGTGTTCAGCCTGACGGACTGGCAGATCGGGGGCACGCCCTCCTTCGTCGGCTTGGACAACTACACGGCGATGGCCGCCGACGAGCTGTTCTGGACGTCGCTGAGCGCGACCACGTACTACACGCTCGGGGCGGTACCGCTGGTCCTGATCGTGTCCTTCGCCGTCGCCATGCTGCTCAACCAGAAGGTGCGCGGCCTGTCCCTTTGGCGGACGATCTTCTACCTGCCGACGCTGGTGCCCGCGATCGCCAACGTGGTGCTCTGGATCTGGATCTTCAACCCCGACTTCGGGCTGCTCAACTCGCTGCTGCGCCAGGCCGGGCTGCCGTCCGGCCAGTGGATCTACGACGAGGCCACGGCCATCCCGTCGCTGGTCATCATGAGCACGTGGGGCTTCGGCAACACCATGGTGATCTTCCTGGCCGGCCTGCAGGGCGTGCCGAAGCACCTGTACGAGGCCGTCTCGATCGACGGCGGCGGCGCGTGGCGGCGCTTCTGGCACGTGACGCTGCCGATGATGACGCCGACCATCTTCTACAACCTGGTGGTCGGCGTGGTCGGCACCTTCCAGGTCTTCAACCAGGCGTACGTGATGACCGAGGGCGGCCCGAACAACGCCACCCTGTTCTACGTCTACTACCTGTTCCGCATCGCGTTCAGGGAGAGCGAGATGGGCTACGCCAGCGCGCTCGCCTGGGTGCTGTTCATGATCATCGTGGTGATCACGTTCCTGATGTTCAGGAACGCCCGCCGCTGGGTCTACTACGAGATGGCGGGTGCCCGATGACCGCGGTCGAGGCGCCCCGGCGCGACAGGTCGCGTCCTGGCCGGGTGGCCCCGGTCGCGGGCCTGCGCCGGCCGCGCAGGTACGGCAAGGCGCTGATCTACGCGGCCCTGGCCGCCGGGGCGGTGCCGACCCTGCTGCCCTTCGTCTGGCTGGTGCGCAGCGCGCTCATGCAGGACGCCCAGATGTTCGTCGCGCCGCCGGAGTGGATCCCGTCGCCGTTCCAGTGGTCGAACTTCGGCGAGGCGCTCACCGCCCAGCCGTTCTGGCTGTACTTCGTCAACACCGTCATCATCGCCGTCGTCAGCGTGCTGGGCACGGTGCTGACCTGCTCGGTGGCCGCCTTCAGCTTCTCGCGCCTGCGCTGGCGGGGCCGCGACGTCGTCTTCGCGCTGCTGCTGAGCGCGGTCATGCTGCCGTACGCGGTGACGCTCATCCCGACCTTCGTCATGTGGCAGGAGCTGGGCGCGCTCGACACCTTCCTGCCGCTCACCGTGCCGAGCTGGTTCGCCGGCGCGGGCGGCGGGGTGTTCAACGTGTTCCTGCTGCGGCAGTTCTTCCTGACGATCCCGTTCGAGCTGGACGAGGCCGCCTACATCGACGGCGCCTCGCCCTGGCGGGTCTTCTGGACGATCGTCATGCCGCTGTCGAAGCCCGCGATCGTCGTCGTGACCATCTTCACCTTCATCGGCACCTGGAACGACTTCCTCGGGCCGTTGCTCTACCTCAACGACGAGGAGAAGTACACGCTCTCCCTCGGCCTGGCCTCCTTCCAGAGCGTCTTCCTCACCCAGTGGGGCTACCTGATGGCCGCCTCGGCCGCCGTCATCGCCCCGATCATCGCGCTCTTCTTCTTCCTGCAGCGCTACTTCATCGAAGGCGTCACGCTCACCGGCATCAAGAACTGACAGGAGCCGCATGAGAAGGACCTGCGCCGCCATCGCGCCGGCCGGGCTGACACTCGCGCTCGCGGACGAGGACCGGCACAAGAGCGACCCCGGCCCGGTGATCGACGTGCACGGGCTGGTCATGCACGAGTTCGGGCACGCCGTGGCCTGCGGGAGCGCCCACATCCCGGGTGACGACGGGGCAGGCGTGCACCGGGCGGCTCCGGGATCACGACAAACGGGGCATGCCACTGACCAAGGAATTCACCATCGCGGTCGGGGCCCAGCGGCCCTGGGATTTCGCTGAATGTATTTCCGCTGTTTGGTCATGGTGCGACGGGAAAATTGAGTTTTTCGCTGGAGCGCGAGACCCGGGTCCCACTCTCGCCGCGAAAGCCCTGCGTGACGGGCCATGGGGGCGCCGTCCGGGCGTATCGTGAAGGGCATGACAGGCCTTCGGCAATCCGATGATGTGATTCGCTGGTATCGAGACGGCGACCTTCCCCTCTATGGCCTTTCTCCCGAATGGAAAGGGGAGCGGGGAATCGGCGGAGTGCGGCTGCGAAATGCCGGCACCGCGGACGCGCGCCTGCTCACCGAGAGGCTGTCGCTGACGCATCGCCTTTCGCGAACGGCCGACCTCAGCGTGAGCAGCTACCGGGCGCCGTCGTCGGCCCGCGTCGTGCGCATCAACGCCGCCTACGACCTGGCCCGGCGCGTGGCCGGCGCCCCCTCGCGGCCGAGCGAGGCCTACGGTCACGCCCGGAGGATCACCGACCTGGCCGAACGCATCCGCGAGGGCGGCCCGCTGGAGCACGTCGCCGTCTCCATCGACGGCGAGAGCGTCGAGCTGGAGCTGACGAGAGCCGGCGTCCATTGGGCCGCGGTGCGCAGGCTGGGCGAGATCTTCCTGCAGCTCGACGGATCGAACTTCCCGCGCACCGATCTCGCCCTGTGCCACGTCACGGACCTGGCGCCCTACCTGCCCGCCTGATCCGTCAGCCCAGGCGGGTGAGCTCCTCCTCGGTCAGCTCCAGGCTGGCGGCGGCGACGGAGTCGAGAATGGTCTCCGGGCGGCTGGCGCCCGGGATGGGAATGACGACTGGGCTGCGGGCCAGCTCCCACGCCAGGCAGACCTGCTGCGGGGAGACGCCACGGGCCTCGGCGATGGCGGTGAAGGCGGCGTTGCGCTCGTGCAGCTCCCCGGTGCGCCCGATGCCGCCCAGCGGCGACCAGGGCAGGAAGGCCAGGCCGAGCTCGGCGCAGACGTCGATCTCGGGCTCACTGGAGCGGAAGCGCGGCGAATACTCGTTCTGGACGCTCACCAGGTGGTCGCCGAGGATGTCGTGCGCGAGCCTGATCTGCGCCGGGTCGGCGTTCGAGATGCCCGCCATCTGGATCTTGCCGGCGTCGTGCAGGTCCTTCAGCGCGCCCATCGTCTCCTCGTACGGCACCTTCGGGTCGGGCCGGTGGTGCTGGTAGAGACCGATGCTGTCCACACCGAGGGCCTTCAGCGAGCGGTCGCAGGCCTCCTTGAGGTACGACGGCCGCCCGTCCACGTCCCAGCCGCCGGGCGTACGGGTGTGCCCGCCCTTGGTCGCGATGAGCACGGTGCCGGCGTCGCCCGCCCAGAGGGACAGGGCCCGGGCGACCAGGCGTTCGTTGTGGCCGACGTCGTCATGTGAGGGCGTGTAGGCGTCCGCCGTGTCGATCAGGGTGACACCGGCGTCCAGGGCCGCGAGAAGGGTGCGGATCGACTGGGACTCGTCGGGCATGTGACCGGTCACCGACATGGGCATGGCGCCCAGTCCGATGGCCCCGACCTGGCGCGTTCCGATGGCGCGCGTTCTCATGGCGTTCTGCATGGGTCCCACCTTGTCTGCTGGAGTGCACTCCAGGTCAATGCCCGGTCTGTGGCATTGCGCCGGTCAAGGGCAAGAATGGGCGAATGAGGGTCGATGATCACACACCGGCCGGTCCGTTCGAGGAGCGGCTGTGGGAGGCGTACCGGGAGGGTCGGCGCGCGCTGTGCCTGAGCCTGCTGCGGGGCGCCGACCTGGCCCTGCCGATCACCGCCGCCGCGGCGGCGGGCACCGAGGCGCCCGCCTGGGCGACGGCCGCCGACGCCGAACGGACGTGGCTGCTCGCCTACACCTCGGTCGAGGCGATGACGCTGGCCACCGGCGGCGCCGCCACGCACTGCCGGATCGTGACGATGACCGAGCTGGCGGCCGGCTGGCCGGACCTGAGGTGGGGGCTGGCGGTCAATCCGGGGCTCGAGGTCGCGTTCACGCTGGAGTCGGGCGCGGTGGCGCGGCTGGCGGTGCCCACGCTGGTCCAGGACCTTCGGATCGACCCCGAGTCGGGCGTGCCCGTGATGCAGAAGCTGCTCGGGCCCGGCGACATCCACGCACTGCTGACCGGAGGCGAGCCGCGGGTGTCCGGCTACTGCCACCACGCGCTGGACGTCTCGCACATCGCCACGCCCGCCGTGCTCGCCGCCGCGCTGGGCCGGCCGGACCTGCTGACCGGCGACGGCTCCCTCAACATGCTGCGCTGGCGGCCGGTGGGCCTCGACCTCTACCGCACCCCGTACGGCGGGATCGACGAGGAGGGGCGGGAGGCGGTGGCGGGCTGGGTGGTCGAGGAGCCGCCATTCGTGGGGATGGGCCTGGTGCCCAGCGTGGACAGCGTGATCCGCGAGTACAAGGTGTACGGCGTCGGCCTGCCGCACGGCGCCGAGATCTGGGAGCTCACCTTCGAGGGCACCGAGCACCGGCACGCCGTCTACCACGGCGACCTGCGGCGCTGGCTGCTGATCGGGACGAGGTCATGACGCGCGGGGCGGCGTACCGGGCCCGCTGGCGGGGCGCCGACTACCCGGCCAGCCCGGAGCCGCACGCCTTCGAGCTGTGGGTACGCCTGCGCAGCGCAGAGCCGCTGGACGGCTTCGAGGAGGTCGAGCCCGGCTGCCACGTACGCACGGTGCCCGCGTCCGAATGCGAGTCGCTGCACCTCGTGACGACGGTGTGCCGCTGGCGGGACGAGCCGTTCCTGGTGCACGACGAGGAAGGTGAACGGCTGCTGATCGAGTATCTGGGCGGGTCCGCGATCACCGCGCGCGAACTGGGGCTGGACCGGGTCGAACGGGGGGTGTACCGCCGCTGGGTGGCCCGGTCAGAGGTGAACGGACTCCGGGAGGAACCCGTATCCATCACTGTCCAGAATCATCACTTTTAGGGTGAAGACTTGTTTCATGGTGTTCATGTGACGGAAACTTACTCGTCAGGCACCTGTGTTGTAAGAGGCAGGACGGCTACGGGAGGGTTATGGGCGGCGCATCGGACAGGCCGGACGTAGCCGCGATGCGGGCGTACGCCGACGAACTGCGCGACATGTTCAACCGGCTGCAGGACGAAGGGCCGGAGATGCACGCCCGGGCCAAGGCCGTCCAGGTGACCGAGACGTCGCGCGACGGCCTCGTGTCGGTGACCGTCGGCGCACGAGGCGAGCTCGTCCGGCTCGACCTCGACCCGCGCGTCTTCCGGCGTCCCGACGCCCGTCACCTCGCCGACACCATCGCGGAGACCGCGCAGCGGGCGGCCGCCAAGGCACAGGACCGGATCGCCGAGATCTTCGCGCCGGTGATCCCGCCGGAGCAGTTCAGGGCGCACCTCGAGGGCGACCTCGAGACCGTCATGGCCCGGCTCACCGATCAGATGGAGGGCAACAGGTGAACGAGTGGTGGGAAGGCGCGTACGTCGCCAAGCCGATCGTGGACCGGGGGATCTCCGCATGGTCCACGATGGCCGAGGACCTGGAACGAGGGCTGCGGCGACGCGTGGCCCAGGTCGAGGAGTGCCTGGCGAGCGCTCCGTGGGGCGGCGGCGCGGAGGGCCGGGCCTTCCATGAGGCGCACTTCCGCGGCGACGGCCCCCCGGGCATGCTGACCCAGTGCACCCGGCTCGGCGGCGAGGTCACCGACGCCGGTACCAGGCTGCGCAAGGTCATCGACAACACGCTGCGGACCGACGCCGACATCAAGCACGACATGACCGGCACGCTGCGCGAAGTCTGAGGCGCGGCACATGGCGAACACCGGCGGGATCGAGGTCCAGGGCTCGGACGGACAGGCGGGCGGGCAGCCCCTGGTCCGGATCGACCTCGACACGCTGCCCGTCTGGGAGACCGAGTCGCTGCCCGACTGGGTGGTCCACTGGCTGATCCCCCTGCTGTCGGCCGGCCAGAAGTGGCCGGAGGCCAGCGAGAGCGGGCTGTCGAAGCTGGCCCAGGCGTACGCGGACCTGGCCGAAGGGGCCGCCGGCTCCGCCGAGCCCGCGGGCACGGCGGCGCGCACCATCGTCACCGGCTGGGCCGCGCCCGCCACGGCGAACTTCGTCACCCGGGCCCGGGTCCTGTACGGCCAGGAGGGCGGCCTGGCCGGGGTGGGCGGCAACGCGCAGGCGTACGCGCAGCAGGCCCAGAACTTCGCCGTCGAGACCCAGTACTCCAAGCTGTCCATCAACGTGGCGTTCTGGATCACGGTCATCGCCATCGCGATCGCCATCGCCGTCGCCTTCTTCACCGCCGGCTCCTCCACCGCCCTGGTCGGCCCGTACGCGGCCGGGGCCCGCGCCGCGATCCACCGCATCCTCGTCAGGCTCATGACGATGGCCGGCCGCGAGATGGGCGCCACCCGGCTGGCCAGGGTGGCCGTGCTCAGCGGGGCCACCGGACGCGGGGCCCTGGTCAGGCTGCTGGCCTCGCCGCTCGGCAGGGAGCTCATCGAGGAGATCGGTGAGGAGTTCTTCATCGACGCCGCGGCCCAGTACCAGCAGATCCGGATGGGCACGCGCCAGGACTGGGACTGGCAGAAGTCCGGGGCCGCGGTCGTCGGCGCCGGCACCGGCGCGGTCATCGGCACCCGGCTGGCCGGCCCGGTGTCCAGCGTCACCCGGCACGTGCCCGGGTTCACCGGCCGCGCCCTCACGACCGGCCTGACCAACACGATCGCCTCGCCCGTGGGCAGCTTCATCGCCAACGGCGCCGTGTACGGGCAGTGGCAGAACCCGTTCTCGCAGGACGCGCTGCTGGGGGGCTTCCTCGGTGGTGTGGGGCGTACCGGGAGCATCAGCCCGTTCAACCCCGACGTCTACTCGGCCCTGAGCAACCCGATGGCCGCGCTGGCCTCGGCCAACGACGCGGCCGCCCGTACGGACGCGGCCAACGCGGCCAACGCGGGCACCAACGGTCCCGGCGGCGGTGGCCCGGCCGGTGGTGGCACCTCCCCGAACGGCGCCCCCACCCCGGACGGCGGCCAACCCTCGGCGCCCGGTGCCGCCCGCGTCCCCGAGCCGGCCACCGCCTCGCGCACCGTCGGCTCCTCCACGGGTCAGGGGCAGGGGCGGCCCGGCTCGCCGGACCTGGACGGGCCGTCGCAGCGGCGCGCCTCCACCACCCCGGGCGACGCGGCCGTCGCCCCGGCCCCGGACGAGGACCCCCAGCCGGACGACACCCTCCAGCCGGACGACACCCTCCAGCCGGACGACATCGCCCAGACCACGACGGGCAACATCCCCGCGCACGCCACGACGGGAAGCACCTCGGCGGCCGGGAACGGCGCCGGGAACCAGAACCCGGCGGGGAACGCGGACACAGCGGCCCAGGACCCGGCGGACAGCGCGGACGAATCGGGTCAGAGCACAGCGGACAGCGCGGACACGCCGGCTCAGGGTTCGGCGGCGACCCCGGACACGCCCGGTCAGGGCTCTGCGGCGAACGCGGACACGCCGGCTCAGGGTTCGATGGACGCTGCCGGCGCGCCGGCCCACGACCCGTCGGGCGACACCGCCACCCCCGATGGCGCGGAGCCGCCGCAACCGGAAAACCAGGCCCAGCAGACATCGGCCCCCGACCAGACCCCTGGCCAGAGCCCAGCCCCTGGCCAGAGCTCGGCCTCCGACGAGACGGTCGCTCCCGCCGCCGCGTCGGTGGCGTCGGTGGCGTCGGCGGCTCCGACGGTCCGGGCCCGGTCGGCGTTGCTGGACGCGATCGGCACGAACTTCCCCGGCGCCGTGATCGGGCCGGACGGCGACCTGCTCATTCCCAGCGGCGACGGCGCTCGCATCGTCCCGGCCGCCGTCATGGGCCGCCTCCGGGCGGTGCTGAACGCCCGCGCCACGGAGGTCCAGAACCAGGCGGACCTGGAGGTGGAGGCCGCCTCCCTGCTGCTGGTCGCCCAGGCCGACGACCGGCTCTCGGCCCCGGCCCCGGCCGACGCCCTCCACCTGGCTCAGGGCACCACCACCCAAGCCGCTCCAGACACCGCCTCCCAGACGGCCCCCGGAACGGCCCCGGACACGGCCCCCAACGGTGTCCCCAACGGTGCCCCCAACGGTGTCCCCAACGGCGACCCCGACACTGCCGACTCCGGCAGGGCGCCCGCGCCGGCCAGCCGGCCCGGGACGGTCACCTCCAGGCCGGTGCCCGGCACCGGCCACGTCCCCAACGCCCGCCAGGGCCCCGACCTGAGCCCCGACGAGGCCCGCGACGGCACCGGCCCTCTGCGCGCCGACCACTTCCAGGGCGAGGGCGTGCTCGACCTGACCTGGGCCCCCGGGAACGAGACGCTGGTGGTGCGCACGCAGACGCACGGCACCCAGCACTTCCGCCCCGTCGTCGGCGGCCTCGACCCGAGGCTGATGGGCGAGACCGAGCTCAGGGCGGGCACGGCCGAGGACCCGCATCTGGTCCACCTCGCCCCCCGCATGACCAACGACCAACTGCCGAGAGTCTGGCTGCACGAGATCACCGACACGCTGCAGCGGCTGACGGCGACCAGTGAGGGAGACCAGCAGGGCGTCCTGCGGCGGGTGCTGCCCGGGAACCGGCCGACGCGGGACGAGTGCGTGCCCGCCAGACGCAACGAGCTGGCGTTCCTGGTCGAGCAGTGGCGGCAGGCGCGCACGCTGCCGGAGAAGCGGCGGCTCGCCGTCGACATCGACGGCGTGATCCGTGAGCTGCGCGCCCACGGCGACACCCCGCCGCCCGAACCCTGGGCCCCGACCCAGGGCGCACGGGCGGCGCACGCCCCGCCCGTCCTGGGCGAGCACCCGCTCGCGGCCGACCTCAGCGGGGTCATCGACGCGTTGAGGAAGGCGGAGCAGGCGCTCCAGCAGCAGATCGACGCGAAGACCAGGAGCGCCAAGGAGGCCGGCAAGGAGGCCAAGAAGTCCAGGCGCAACGCCAGGAAGGCGAAGAAGCAGAGCGACAGCGGCAAGTCCGAGCGGGCCCGCAAGGCCAGGCGGGAGGCTCGCACCCACCGGTCCACGCAGGCCAGGCACCGCAGGATCGCCCAGTCGTACTCCGCCGCGCTGACCGAGGCCACCCGGACGAGGCAGGCGTACGAGCGGGCGCTCGTCGCGCTGAACAACTCGGTCAGGCCCACGCGGCCAGGCGAGGTGCCCATGGCCGACATCGCCCGCTCCCTGGCGGCCGAGGCCACGCGGCGTCACCAGACGTACCTGGACACGCTGGCCAAGGCGCTGCCGCAGGAGGTCGCCCTGTCCGCGGCGATGCCCTCCGGCCGGCTGGCCCATCTCGGCGCGCTGACCCGCGAGGTCAACGCCCTGCTGGAGCGGAACCAGGTCGCCAAGCAGTTCACGCCCGACGAGCTGGAACGCGCGATCCGCGCCGACTTCCACAAGGCCGTCACGGACGACGGCGTGGTGCTCCGCGCCGGCCAGGGGAGCACCGCGGCCGAGGTGCGGATCAAGCTCGGCCTGAGCGACCTGGTCGAGGTGATCGACCCGGCCGTCAAGGCGTCCGAGATGATGGTGGGCATCTTCTTCCAGGCGGGCCGGACGGTGAACGCCACCGAGTCGGGCAGCGCCAGCCTCCCCCTGGGCTTCAACACCAAGGTGCTGGCGCCGTTCATGCCCGATGGCGGGTGGCCGCGGATGGTGGCCGAGTTGCTGGGCGTCGGCGTCGGGGTGAGCGGCGGGCGCAACTGGTCCACGTCGGGCGGGGCGGGCACGTTCGCTCAGGGCGGCTCGGTCTCCGACAACAGGAGCGAGTCGCTGCTGTTCGACGCCGCGGCCACGTGGACCGTCGAGATCCGCACCGGGCGGGACGAGGTGTGGCGGGACACCACCACGGTCGGCTCCGGCCTGCCCGGGGACGCCGGCGCGCAGCGGCTGTGGGTGTCGCACTCCTACACCGACGAGGCGCCGCGCAAGCTCGCCTGGGTCGACGACGCCAAGCGCGACCCCAAGATGCCGAACCACGTCGTCACCGGCATGACCGGCCTGGAGGAGGCCCTCGACACCCTCACGGGCAGGCTGGGCGGCGACTTCGGGCAGGTCGGCAGCAACGCCCACAGCGACCTGCGCAAGTTCGTCACCGATGAGCTGCCGAGCCGGCTGCGGGAGGCGGTCAACGGCGGGTTCACCCGCGACATCACCGTGGACGGCGAGCTGGCCGCGCGGGTGCGGGTCGAGACCAGGGTCGTGATGGTGGGCAGCGATCCCGTGGGCGCGGCGAGCAACGACGAGTGGGAAGAGGAGGTGCTCGTCGACTTCGCCGCCTCGCCCGGCGGGGGGTCGTACGGCGGCTCGCTGGAGGGCAACGTCTCCGCCGGGGTCAACCACCCCGCTCTGGACGGCGTGGACGTTTTCGGTGACCTGGGCGACTACGCCCCGAAGATCGGCCCCAAGCTCAAGGCGAGCAGGGGGGCGTCGCAGTCGTACTCGTCCACGGCCAACGGCCAGGCGATCCACCCGAGCGTGCACAGGAAGACCCGGCACACGCAGGGCTACCGGCTCGAGCTGCGGCACACGTTCACCGTGGAGAAGATCGGCGACACCCCGATCACGCTGCCGCCGATGCGGAGCACCGCGCTGGTACGCATGCAGGAGTCGGCGGCCTACCGCTTCGGCCTGCCGGTCGACTCGGCGGCGCTGGTCTACCACGACGGCCGGCCGCTGCTCGACCGCGACGGCAACCAGGTGCTGCGCGGCGACCCACGGCCGGTGCCGATCAAGGGCCGCAAGACCGAACTGCCGGAGTGGCTCGGCGACGGCCCCGGGCAACTGCGCGGCGCGGGCCCGGCCCTCGTCCAGGAGATCACCGGGCTGGACCAGGTCACCCAGGACGTCCTGGACGCGCTGGCCGAGAGCGGGGTGATCCCGAAGGTGGTGGACGGCGTGCCGAGCTACGACTCCGACCCCCTCACGCGCGTCAGCCAGATCCTCAACCTGCAAGAGGTCGTCGCCCAGCTCTCCGAGCGCCGGCTCAGGACCGCCTACGACCAGCTCGCGCAGGACGGCATCCTCGTCGACCTGGTCGTGCACGGCCGCAACCGCGCCCCGGAGCACTTCACCCTGCACATCGACCTGACGCAGGACTTCAGCGACCGCGCGGACTACGTCGGGGTGACCTCGGCGGAGTCGGTGGTCAACCTCGACATCGGCACCGACACCTCGGCCCGCGGCATCTCCCGGTCCCGTACGTACAGCGGCGGCCCCTCCGTCAGCGAGGGCGACGGGCCGGAACAGGGCCAGGACGGGCTCTCGCACGAGGTGGGCGTCAACGCCGGCGGAAGCCGCACCCGTACGGCGAGTTCCAGCGCCGGCAGCACCGTCAACATCGTGACGCTCTCGGAGAGCACCGGCCCGGTGGCGATCTTCAACGTCAAGCACCGGCTCTCCGTGACCCTCCACCACGACGGCGAGGTCACGCCGCTGGCCTCCGAGGAGGGCAAGGCCCGGCTGGTGTTCGCCGCCGACCTGCTCCCGTCGAGCGACCCGGCGGCCTCCACCTCGGTGGGCAAACCGAGCGCGGCGCTGCTGGACCGGGCGACGCTCCTGCACATGGACGTGCGCGGCGTGATGGACGCCGCGCGGCAGGTGCTGCCCCGGGGGATGCGCGAGGATTCGCCGGCGTTCCACCACATCGCGGCGTTCCTCAACATGCGCAACCTCATCTCCCACCCCGAGCTGCTGACCAGGCCGCTGGCCACCGAGGTCGGCATCCGCCCGCAGGGTGCGACGTCCACGCGCTCGGAGCTGTCGGTCTCGGGCGAGATGGACAACGCGGAGGTCCTGGGCGTCGTCGACCACGTGAACGGGCGCATCGTGTTCGGGCTGGGCAGCTCCGGAGTGTCGTGGGGCGGCTCGTCGGGTCTCTCCGTCGGCGCCTCGGTCGGGGCCTCCGACCTGGACGACGGCGGGACCTCGAACGACGGCGGGACGCTCGGGTTGCCCTCCCGCTCGGGAGGCACCGCCACCTCCACGTCCATCCTGGACATCTGGGGCACCGAGGAGCTGACGATCGAGTTCGGCCGGCAGTACCTCCTGCGCGCCGACGTCAACCTCACGCTCAACGGCTCCGAGAGCATGGCGAACGCGGTGCCGAACGGGCAGGGCCGGATCCCGCTCGTCCCGGGCGAGGAGACCGCCGCCCAGGGCAGCGCCCTGTTCGCCATCCCGGAGTACGACGCGCTGCGCATGTACGCCGACGGCGACCTCGCCCTGCCGCTGGCGCTGGTGGGCGACGCGGTGGAACGCTTCCGCAACGGCAGCCTCACCCTCGACAAGATGCTCGCCGTCCCCCTGGTCCAGGCGTACGTCAAGGCCCTGTCCCAGGCGCGGGCCGAAGGCACGGCCCCGGAGATCGCCGACAAGCACACCCCCAAGAACCTGATCAAGGCGCTCAAGGCGGTGACCGGGCTCGGCAGGACGGCCGGCCAGGAGCGCCAGGGCAAGGCCGCGCAGCGTCTGCGCGAGGTGCTGAGCGAGGCCCAGGAGCTGATCAGGCGGGCCAGGGACGTCGTGCTCGCGCCGCCGTACGAGAACGGCATGGGCCTGAGCGCCGTGGAGTCCTTCACGGTGACCAACGACCAGGGCGAGCAGGTCCAGCTCCTGGACGCGGTGCTGGGCGTCCTGAACGACAAGGTGCCGGGGGCCGTGGAGGGCACGCCGACCCTGCGCAAGGAGCTGAAGGTCGACCTCGACGGCGACCGCGCGCAGATCCACCTGACCGACATGTGGTCGCCGCGGGGCTTCGAGAAGAGCTACACCGTGCACACCGGCCCTCAGGCCGGCCAGACCGAAGAGGTCACCGTCAAGGTACGGATGCAGCCCGCGTCCGACCCCCGCAAGGCGACCCTCCTCGGCCACACCTCCGACTCCGGGATCATCGTCCAGCGCTACCGCTACACCGACCTGTCGCACACCGAGGCGTACAACGGCTCCTACGCGGTCGGGCTGGACTACGCCGCCGCGGACGACGGCAGCGGCCGGAGCACCGGCGTGTCCACCGACCGGGGCCGCACCCACGCGGGCACCAGCAACGAGCAGGGGACCAGGCTGCAGCGGATCGGCCTGTTCAACGGGCTCGACAGGGTGCAGCAGGACATGGTGCTCGTCATCGAGATCGAGCGCGGCCCGGCCAGGCAGCGGACGCTGCCGGGCGCGGGCCGGGTGAAGGCCGCCGGCCGCGCGGTGACGTCGCGCGTCCCGCGCCCGGCCGCGATCCAGCGGGCCGCCGAACGCATCCGCCGCCGGCGGCACCCCGCCGCCCCCCAGCGGTTCCAGGCCCGGCTCGTACGCCGCATCCCGACCGGGATGACCCGGCAGGAGAGCGAGGACCCAGGGCCGCTCGTCACCGTGACCGACACCCGGCGGGCCGAACTCCACCCCGGCCACTTCGCCGAGACCCTGTGGCAGGAGCCGGGCAGGCCCTCGCTGTACGAGGTCATCTCCGCCAAGCTGTCGAAGATGCTGGGCGCGGACACCGTCAGCGAGCGCCAGGCCGAGCTGTTCACGCGGCTGTCGTCGTCCGCGCTGATCACCGGCTTCGAGCGGATGTCCGGCCCGGGCGGGGACATCGTCGTCCGGATGGCCAGGCAGAAGTTCAAGGACCAGGGCGCGGACGTCACGATCAAGGCCCGCCTGTCCGACCTCACGGTCGTGGCGGGGCCGTTCGACGCCGAGAAGGGCGAGGTCGACAGGAAGGCCGACAACCAGAACGTGTCCATGTCCCGCGGCCACGCCGTGCCCGTCGCCGCGGGCGGCGGCGGCAGGAGCGAGGCGCTGGGCATCGACGTCGGCATGCGGGTCGGGGAGCAGGCCTCGGAGAGCGTGACCGAGCACCATGGCGCACGCCGCGAGCGCAGCATGTTCGTGAAGGGCAAGGCCTACACCGTCCGGTTCCGCGTCGACTACGACCTCACCTTCCAGCACGTCGCCCGGCGGCGCGACGGCAACGTGCGGCCCGTCGGCGAGCCGGACCACATGCCGGGCGCCAGCGGCGGCTTCGTGGACGTGACGCTCTTCGGGCACGAGATCGAGGAACTGCAGGCCCGGATGGAGGCGGGGATCAGCCTCGGGGCCGCGCTGCCGGCGCTGGACACGTTCACGTTCGTTCCGGAGCAGGGACGCGAGAACCTGATCAAGACCCTGCGGGACGCGCGGGTCGCGGCGCGCGAGCGGGTGGCCGTGGCGCTCGTGCCGGCGTACGACCCGGGCGGCGCCATGCGCCGCTACGAGGTCGCCCCCGACGGCATCGTACGCAGCGTGACCCCCGACGGCGGCTTCGCCGCGGCGTTCTCGACGCTGCCCCCGCCCCTGCTCGACGCCGCCGAGTGGAGCAACCTCGACCTGCGGCACGTCTTCCTGAACTCCCAGGAGCCCGGCACCTTCGCCCAGCAGGTCACGGCGGCGCTGGAGGCCAGGAACGTCCGCCCGGTCCCGGCGGCCGACCCCGCCTGGCCGGCCGCGACCGAGCCCGCGCACGTGCCCGAGGGCGGCAGCGTCTCCCAGGGCGTGACCTCGCCCCCGTCGGTGACCTCCCCGGCGCTGGACGGCACCCCGTTCGCCGCCTCGGCCCGCGCCGAGGGGGTCCCGGACCTGACCGTCGCCGAGATCCGCCGCCAGGACGTCACCGCCTCCGACTTCGGCGGCGCCGTCTCCCACGTCCGCTGGACCGGGGCCGACCGGCTCGTCCTCCAACTGCCGGGCGCGGGCGACCAGCACGTCCGGGTGCTGGCGGAGGATCCGGGGGAGGGGCTCACCGGCCGTACCGAGCTGCGGGCGGGCACCGCGGCGGACCCGCACGTGCTGCGGATCGGGCCCCGGGTGGAGCCGCACGTGGTGTCGTCGGTGCTGGTGCACGAGATCTCGCACGTGGCCCAGGAGGGCGTCGCGGCCGCGGCCGGGGCGCGGCAAGGGGTGGTCAGAGGGGCGCTGTCGGAGCATCGTGCCGAGGGCACGGACCACTGCCTGACGCCCCGGCTGGACGAGCACGCGCATCTGTCGCGGAAGTGGCGGGCGGCCGGTGAGGGCCAGGGCCGCCAGGTGATCGCCGCCGCGATCGACGCGATCGCCGCCGACATCGAACGCCGCGGCCACACCCCGCCGTCGCCGCCCTGGGGCTCGGGGCCGCGCGCGCCGGCCACCACGCTCGACCGGGTGGCGGAGGCGGCGGGGGTCGCGTCGGTGGCGCCCGGGAACCGGCCGGGCGAGTACGTCGTGACGACTGCCGCGGGCCCCTTCACCCTCGTCCTCACCGAAACCACCCCGCCCCCCGGCCAGGCCGCCACTCCGGCCCCCGGCCAGGCCGCGACGCAGGTCCCCGGCCCGGCCGCCTCCCCGGATGGTGGGCGGGTTGACGGTGAGGTGCGCGTGCGTGACCGGGCGCGGGACCGGCTCGTGCTGGAGGTGCCGCGTGACGGTGGCGCCCAGGCCAGGGTCGCCGTGGCCGTGCAGGTCGCCGCGCACGCCGCCGCCCTCACCGGCCGCCCGCCCGGGAGCGCCCTCGGCACGGCCACGGTGCCGGGGCCGCGTGCGCTGGGCGTGGAAGACGCGATGACGCTGGCCAGGATTCGCGGCCTGATCAGCGCCCTGGCCGACGCGTCGTCCGCCCCGAA
Organism: Nonomuraea sp. NPDC050643; assembly: GCF_040654715.1. Classification (NCBI taxonomy): domain Bacteria; kingdom Bacillati; phylum Actinomycetota; class Actinomycetes; order Streptosporangiales; family Streptosporangiaceae; genus Nonomuraea; species Nonomuraea sp. NPDC050643. The sequence goes on from NZ_JBFAIM010000010.1 coordinate 48,097, forward strand.
GACCCGCTCCCTCGCCGCCGCCCTCGGCAGCGGCCCGACGACGGCCGCCCCAAGATCGATCGCCGCGGCGCTGAGTGGGCAGGACACCGCTCCGGGGTCGTTCGCCGCCGCGCTGGGTGGTGCGGCGGCCGCTTCGGCATCGTCGGAGGCGCTGGCCGCCGCGCTGCGGGCGGAGGCCGCGAGGGCCGGGCTGGCGGACGGGCAGCCGGGAGCGGCGGGCAGGATGGCGGCGCTGGCCCGGGCAGGCGAGCTCGGTCCCGAGCACGTCGCGGCCCTGCGAGGCCGGCCGGCGCTGCCGGAGGCCGCCGCCGCCAAGGCCGTCGAGCGCGGTGCGGCGCTCATGGGCGCCCGCGTCCGCACGCACGGCCCCGGCCTGCTGGACATCGTGCTCCCCGGCCACCCGCCCATCCCCGTCGAGATCCGCCCGGCACAGGCCGGGCTCGTCCCCCAGGGGGTGCTGACGTTCCAGGTGAGCGGCCACCTCACGGTCGGCGCGAACGAGCGGATCGCCGCCGCGACGGCCGCCGGGGCGGTGGCTCAGGCCCGTGGCCTGCCGGTCGCCGACCACCGGGCGCTGGCCGAACTGTACGAAGCCGTCCGCCAGGTTCGCACGGCCACCCCGGCGCAGCGCCCAGGCCGCCGGGCCGTCCTGTACGACCTGGCCGCCACGGCCCCCACCGGGATGGTCTCCGCCGCGCTGGCCGCCGAACTGGCCGCGCTGCTCGACGGCCCGCGTCCCGGCGCCCGGCACGCCGACTGGGAGCGCATGCGCAGGCTCCACAGCGGGACCGGAGCGCCGCCGGAGGAGAGGTGCCGGTGTCCTGAAGCGGGTCCGTGCTGGTGCGGGCTGCGGGACGTACCGGCGTCGGGGACGAATGTCGTGTCGGTGTGAGCGCGGGGGAGTACCGGCATGATGGGAACCCCCGGAGGAAGGACGGTTATGGCATTCGCGGTAGCACGGACGAGGGATGAGGCACATCTCTACCTCGACCTGCACCCGTGCGCGTGCGGATCGGTGGAGACCACCTGGGACAGCGGCCTGGTCAGCGCCGGCGGCGAGCTGGCCAACCGCTACTCCGGTGCCTGCGAGAGCTGCGGGAGAGCCAGGGAATACCTGTTCGGGCTGCCGGAGAAGCCGGTGATGCCCGCCGGATACCCGACGTTCGGGGGCGCCGAGGCGTCGCAGTTGCTCGACGCGGGGGAGTGGCTCTGGGTGGCCGACCTGACGGCGGGGAACGTCCCGGTCGACGACCGGGCCGAGGCCCGCCGGACGCTGGCGGTGGCCGCGGCGGCCGTGGAGGAGGTCGTCAAGTTCATCCCGCCCGGCGCGGACGAGGTGCCCGACGACGGGTTCTGGTCCGATCGGGGGCAGGGGGTGCGGGCGGCCGAGCCGGGCAGGTTCCAGCTCGACCGGCTGCTGATCGTCCGCGACACCTACCGCGAGCTGAAGGCGCGGCATGCCTGAGCGCGGCGTGGCCCGCTCCCTCGTGGAGGCGTACGTCCATCTGGACCTGACGACCGGGGAGTCCGAGCGGGCCACGGTCGCCGAGGAGCCGGACGGGTGGGTGCTGAGCGCCGGCGACGTCGAGGTGCTCGTGCCGTACGAGGCGGAGGACGCGGCGCAGCTCTCCGGCGCCGTGTTCGGCACGGGGCTGTCCGAGCTGCTCGACCCCGGCCAGTGGGTGCTGGTCGGCGCGACGTACGCCGAGCGGGCCCTGGAGGGGGCGCTCTATTACGCCGCCGACCCCTCGGACGCCGAGAAGTACGACGCCGTGGCCGCCGACTGGAGCTTCGCGGCCGAGGCCGTGGCCGAGGCGCTGAAGTTCCTCGCCGATGAGGACGACGAGGTGCCCGTGGCGGAGTTCTGGACGGAGACGGGCAGGTCGGCCCGCGAGGCGGACCCCGGCCGGTTCACCCGGGCGAAGCTGGAGGGCGACCTCGCCTTCTACCGCCAGAGCCTGGACGACTTCCACCGGCTCCACACGGCCGACGACTGACCGGCTCAGCGGCGGGTCAGCGGTGTGCGACGGAGGCTCGGGCGCGTAACTCCATCGGCAGTTTGTGGACCCGTGGCTCAGCCCGCTCGGTCAGGAGCAGCTCGACGGCGCGGCGGCCGAGGTCGAAGTACGGCAGGTCCATGCTCGACAGCGCCGGATGCAGCCAGCGGGCCAGGTCGGAGTTGTCGAAGGAGATCACGGACAGGTCGCCGGGGACGTGGTGGCCGGCTTCCGCGGCGGCCTGGTAGACGCCCATCGCGGCCCGGTCGTTCATGGCGATCACCGCCGTCGGCCGGTCCCGTTCCCACCAGCCCGCGCTGAACAGCCCGCTCAGCGCTCTCCGGGTCTCGTCAGGCCACCAGCCGCACCGCACGTGCCCGGCCAGCCGGAGCCCGGCCGCGCGCAGGCCCGCCTTGACACCCGTCAGGCGGCGGCCGGCGGCGACGGCGCGCGGGAGCACCTGGCCGACCAGCCAGATCCCGGTGGTGTGCCCGGCCTCGGCCAGCGCCCGCGCCGCGTCCTCGCCGGCCCTGGTGTCGTCGGGGATGATCGCGGGCACGCCGAGCGTCGGGTCGACGTTGTTCACCGTCACGAGCCGCTGCCCGCGCAGCACCTGGGGGACGGTGTGGACGACGGTGGCCATGGTCGCGTACACGAACTTGTGGACCCCCTGCCCGAGCAGGGCGCGCACGGCCGAGGACTCCAGGGCGTCCATGTCCTCGCTGTCGGCCATCAGCACCACGTGGCCGTGGTCGGCGGCGGCGGCGACGCACCCGCGGAGCATCTCGCCGGCGAAGTGCCCGCCGGCCACGACGTCGGAGATGACGCCGATCGCCGGCGCCCCCGGTGGGAGGGGCGTCCGCGGCACGAGCCGGCGGCGGTAGTCGAGTGTCCTGGCGGCCTGGAAGACCCGCTCCTCCGTCTCGGCGGAGATGCGCATGTCACGGCGGCCGGACAGGACGAAGGAGGCGGTGGTCGTGGAGACGCCGGCCCATTCGGCGACGTCGCGCAGCGTCACCCGAGTGCGTTTGCCGGGGGTCATGTCGGCCTGCCCGTCTTCGGAGCCGATGGCGTGGTTTGTCAGGACATGCACCTTGACATCGAATGTGAGGAGAAGCACACTCACGCTAAATATTTAGCACAGTCGCCGAAGTCTCGACGTGAGCACGTCCACTGACCGCCACCCGCCGTTCCGACCGGCCTGAGAGCGGCCGGCGGTCATCGGCGAAGGAGACCCCATGGCCACCAGCGCCACGACCAGGCCGGCGAGGACCGGCACCACCCGGCGCCCACGCGACGACACGCGGCTGGCGCTTTTGTTCATCCTGCCCGCCCTGATCGGATTCCTGGTCTTCCTCGTGTGGCCGACGCTGCGCGGCATCTACCTGAGCTTCACCAAGTTCAACCTGCTCACGCCCGCCGAGTTCAACGGGCTCGACAACTACGTGCGCATGGTCCAGGACCCGGTCTTCTGGAACGCGATGCGCGTGACCGTCTACTACGTCGTCGTCAACATCGGCATCCAGACCGTCGTGGCGCTGGCCATCGCCGTGATGATGCAGCGGCTGACGCGCCGGACGTGGTTACGGGGGATCGTGCTGACGCCGTACCTGGTGTCGAACGTCGTGGCGGCGATGGTCTTCCTGTGGATCCTCGACTACCAGCTCGGCATCGGCAACAAGGTGCTCGAGGCCATCGGGGTCGGCAAGATCGCGTTCCTGTCCGACTCGGCCTGGGTCATCCCGACGGTCGCGCTGATCAACGTGTGGCGGCACGTCGGCTACACCGCCCTGCTGATCTTCGCGGGCCTGCAGACGATCCCCGCGACCCTGTACGAGGCCGGCCGGATGGACGGGGCGGGCGAGGTGCGCATGTTCCGCAGCATCACCGTGCCGCTGCTGCGCCCGATCATCGCCCTCGTGCTGATCATCACGGTGGTGGGGTCGTTCCAGGTGTTCGACACCGTCGCCATCGCCACCGAGGGCGGGCCCGTGGACTCGTCGCGGGTGCTGCAGTACTACATCTACGACGTCGCGTTCGGCCGCTTCCAGTTCGGCTACGCCTCGGCCATGTCGGTCGCGCTGCTGGTCGTCCTGGTCGTCATCACCTTCGTCCAGTACCGGCTCACCAGGGCCGAGTCCACAGACCTGTCCTGAGGAGGCGGTCATGGCCATAGCCACCGGCACCCCGGCCGCCGCGGCCGGTTCGCGCGCCGCCGAGGCGGAGCCGCCGCGCAGGCCCCGTGTCAAGGTGGGCCGTGTGCTCGCCTGGGCGTTCATGATCCTGGTGATCTTCGTCAGCCTGTTCCCGTTCTACTGGATGCTGCGTACCGCGCTGTCCAGCAACAACGCGCTCTACGCCGGCGGCGACAGCCTGCTGCCGGTGCAGCCCTCGTGGGGCGGGTTCGCCCGCGTCTTCGGCCTCCAGACCGGGCAGGAGGCGATCGACGCGGGCGGCGCGGGCCAGCCGATCGCGTTCTGGCGCTACCTGCTCAACTCGGTGCTCGTCGCCACACTGATCACCGCCGGGCAGGTGTTCTTCTCCGCCATGGCGGCCTACGCCTTCGCCCGGCTGCGCTGGCGGCACCGCGAGAAGGTGTTCGCCTTCTTCCTCGCCGGCCTGATGATCCCCGCGATCTTCACCCTGCTGCCCAACTTCGTCCTGATCAAGCAACTCGGCCTGGTGGACACGGTGCTCGGGATCGCGCTGCCCAGCATGCTGATGACCCCGTTCGCGGTGTTCTTCCTGCGCCAGTTCTTCCTGACGATCTCCCGCGAGGTCGAGGAGGCCGCGCTCGTCGAGGGCGCCTCCAAGACGCGGGTGTTCTTCCGGCTCATCCTGCCGATCTCGGCCGCGCCGATCGCGACGCTGTCGATCCTGACCTACATCACCGCGTGGAACGAGTACTTCTGGCCGCTCATGGTCAGCTACACCGACAACTCCCGCGTGCTCACCGTCGCGCTCGGCGTGTTCAAGTCGCAGTCCCCGCAGACCGGCCCCGACTGGGCCGGGCTCATGGCGGCCACGCTGGTGGCCGCGCTGCCCATGCTGGTGCTGTTCCTCTTCTTCGCCCGGCGCATCGTCAACTCCATCGGCTTCAGCGGGATCAAGTGAGGAGGCCGGCGATGATCAGGAAAGCGTACGCGGCCGCGGCACTCGTGCTGCTGACCACCGCCTGCGGCGGCGGGGGCGTGGGCACCACGGGCACCATCGAGTACTGGCTCTGGGACGCCGCCCAGCAGCCCGGCTACCAGAAGTGCGCCGACTCCTTCCAGCGCCAGAACCCGGGCCTGCGGATCCACATCTCCCAGTACGGCTGGGACGACTACTGGTCCAAGCTGACCGCCGGCTTCATCGCCGACGCCGCCCCCGACGTGTTCACCGACCACCTGTCGAAGTTCCCCCAGTTCGTGGACCTGCGGGTGCTGCGCCCCCTCGACGACCTCGCCGCCACCCGCGACCTGCGCGACTCCGACTACCAGCAGGGCCTCGCCGGCCTCTGGAAGGGCCAGGACGGCAAACGGTACGGCGCCCCCAAGGACTGGGACACGATCGCGCTGTTCTACTCCACCGCCGCCGTGCGGGCCGCCGGCCTCGACCCGGCCCGGTTGCGCGACCTCTCCTGGAACCCGAAGGACGGCGGCACGTTCGAGAAGACGATCGCGCGCCTCACCGTCGACCAGAACGGCGTGCGCGGCGACGAGCCCGGTTTCGACAAGACCAAGGTCAAGACGTACGGGCTGGCCGCCGACGGCTCGGGAGGCACGAGCTGGGGCCAGACCCAGTGGTCGGCGTTCACGGGGAGCGCCGGCTGGCAGGCCACCGACAAGAACCCGTGGGGCACCCGCTTCAACCTGGACCAGCCCGTCCTCCAGGAGACGCTGGACTGGTACTTCGGGCTGGCGCGCAAGGGCTACATGGCCGACTTCGCCGCGATCGGCGGCAACAACGCCATGGGCCCGGACAAGCAGATCCAGTCGGGCATCGCCGCCATGGGGCTCAACGGCTCGTGGACGATCTCGGCGTTCACCAAGCTCACCGACGCCGCCGGCAAGAAGCTGGACATCGGTCTCGCGCCCACCCCGATCGGGCCGACCGGCAAGCGGGCCTCCATGTTCAACGGCCTGGCCGACTCGGTCACGACGTTCTCCAAGCAGCCGGAGGACGCCGCCAAATGGGTCAAGTTCCTGTCGGGCGAGGAGTGCCAGAACATCATCGGCGAGTCCGGCGTGGTGTTCCCGGCCCGGCCGCGGGGGACGGAGCTGGCCATCGAGTACAACAGGAACGAACGGAACCTCGACGTGTCACCGTTCACCGACCAGGTCAAGGACGGCACCACGTTCCTGTTCCCGGTGACCACGAACGCGGCCGACATCACCGCGCTGCTGCGGCCCCGGCTGGACGCCGTCTACATCGGCAGCGCCCCCGCCGCGTCGCTGACGGGTGTCAACGACCAGCTCAACGCCCTGTTCGAGGTGGTCGGCTAGGCGGGGGACGGTCGGCGGCGGACAGGCGCCGGCCGAGGCGCTGGGCCGGGGCCTCGATGAGGCGGTAGGTGAGGAGGCTGAGCGGGATCAGGACGAGGAGGAACAGGGGGAGGTTCGGGAGCAGGTGCAGCAGGAGGGGGTGCAGCAGGTAGAGGGAGAAGCTGATCACGCCGAGCCACGGCAGCCAGCGCGGGAACGCCCGGCCGCGCAGGGCGAAGGCCAGCCCGAAGACCGCGAAGGCGAGCACGAGTGCCGGGGCCCAGGCGGGGTCGTCCTTGGCGAAGACCCCGCAGGCCGGCACCGCCGTCACCGCGAGCCCGGCCGCGCGCCAGGAGATCGTGCCCTGCTCGGCGCGGTGGACGGCCGTGCCCGCGAACATGGTGGCCAGGATGATCACGCCCTGCCAGGTGCCGCCCCGGCTGCCCAGCACCACCAGCGCCAGCCCGAGCAGGCCGCCCACGACGGCCGCCACCGTACGGGCGCCGCCCCGCGCCAGCGCGGTCATCGCGATGGCCGCGACGACCGCCACCGCCAGCAGCGTGGCGACCAGGTCGGCCCGGCCGCCGATCACCGTCCGGGGCAGCAGCAGCCCCAGCGGCACGGCCGCCAGCGCCAGGACGACGGCGATCCCCGCCGACCTGTGCGCCTGCCGGGTCGCGAACAACGCGACGCACACCAGGTAGAACGCCATCTCGTACGAGAGCGTCCAGGTCACGCTGATGACCGAGGGCAGGTTGAGCAGTTCCTGCAGCATCGACAGGTTGCCTAACACGACCACCGGCAGGGGGCGTTCGCCGAGCCGTGGGTCGAGCGGGAGCGCGCCCGCGTACGCGAGGAGCAGCGCCAGGCAGAAGGCGGCCAGCAGCAGCGGCAGGAGGCGGAAGGCGCGGCCGGTCCAGAAGGCGCGCAGGTCGCCCCGCCGTTCCAGGGAGGCGGGGATGATGTACCCGCTGACCAGGAAGAACACGAACACGCCCCACGTGCCGAAGTCGATGCGGCGATCCACCTCCGCCCAGACCTCCGGGAGGAAGGTCCAGCCGGCGTGGTGCATGGTGACGGCCAGCGCTGCCGGTCCCCGCAGGGCGTCCAGCCAGGCCAGCCGGGCGGGGGCCAGGAACATCTGTCGCAGTTTAGGCCACCGGCGGGGTCGCCCGGCGGGGTCGCCCGGCGGGATGATCCGGACAATACTGTCCGGTTGCTACCATGGCCGCTGTGCCCGCCACTCGCCGACCGAACAGAGGACCCAGCGCAGCCGCCGAGAACCGGGCGGCGCTGATCGCTGCGGCCCGTGAGGTGTTCGCCGGGGCCGGCTACTCCGCGCCGCTCAGCATGGTCGCCCGCGCCGCCGGGGTCGGCCAGGGCAGCCTCTACCGGCACTTCCCCGACCGGGTCAGCCTGGCGATGGCCGTGTTCGAGGAGGGTGTGACGGAGCTGGAGGCGCTGGCCGCCGAGCCGGGCACGACCCTCGACGACGTGCTGGCGCTGATGACCGAGCAGACCATCGCCTCGACCGCGTTCATCGACATGGTCACCCTGACGCCGATCGACCCCGACCCCCGCATCCTCGGCATCCGCGACCGCGTGGCGGGCCTGCTGGCGGGCGTGCTCGCCGACCCCGCGCGGACCGCAGGCATCCGCCCGGACGTCACGGCCGACGATCTGGTGCTGGTCGTCGGCATGCTGGCCGGAGTGCTCGCCAAGACCGCCGCGCCCGCCCGCCGCCGGACCGCCGACCGGGTCTGGAAGCTGCTGCGCGCGGGCATCGAGGCCTGACCGAGAGGGCCGTCCGGTGTGACCGGGGAGCGCCGCACCGGTGGTCAGGCGGCCGACCAGCCGCCGTCCACCGGGACGATGGCGCCGTTGATGAAGGAGGCGGCGTCGGAGGCGAGGAAGAGGGCGGCGTCGGCCATCTGCTCGGGCTGGGCGAGGCGCTCGCCGAGGGCGAGGACGCCCCCGAGCCGGGCGGCGCCGACCGGGTCGAAGGTGGCGCCGGTGGCGATGTTGGTCATGGTGGGGCCCGGCAGGATGGCGTTGCAGCGGATGCCGTCCTTGGCGTACGCCCAGGCCACGCTGCGGGTCAGGCCCACGACGCCGTGCTTGGAGGCGGTGTAGGCGGCCCCGGCCGCGCCGCCGCGGATGCCGGCCTCGGAGGCGGTGTTGACGATGGCGCCGGCGCCCTGGCCGAGCATGTGGGGCAGCACCGCGTGCGTGACCAAGAACGTGCCCGTGAGGTTGACCCGCAGGATCCGCTCCCACAGCTCGAGCGGGATGTCGGCGGGCAGGGCCATGGTGTCCATGATCCCGGCGTTGTTGCAGAGCACGTCGATGCGCCCGTACGCGCCGAGCGCGGCCTCGACGAGCGCGGCCACCGACGCCTCGTCGGAGATGTCGGCCGCCACGGCGACGGCCGCGTCCCCGATCCCGGAGGCGGTCTCCTCGGCGCGGCCCCGGTCGATGTCGCAGACCACGACACGGGCTCCGGCCTTGGCGAAGGATTCGGCCATCGCCCGGCCGATTCCGGAGCCCGCGCCGGTGACGAGGCTGACGCGGTCGTCGAAGGTGTGGTTCGTCAAGGCTGCGTCCTCCCGGGCGGCACCAACCGGACACTGATGTCCGGTTGGTGTCACCATAGCCGCCCGGCCCGCCGCGCGTCGAGACCCGGGCGGCGGTCACGGCGTCCGGCGGGCGCCTTCCGGGGCGGGGCGTGGCGGATATGCTGACGTGCACCGGAGCGGAGAAGGACTGGCATGGACAAGCCCACGCACTTGATCGAGTACGAGACGATGCTGCTCGGCCGGCACCGCCACGTCGACCGCAGCGCGTACATCCTGCTCAGCCGCATCCGCATGGAGGGCATGATGTCCATCGGGCAGCTCAGCGAGGCGTTCGGGCTCGACGCCTCCACCCTCAACCGGCAGACGACGGCGCTGCTGCGCTCCGGGCTGGCCGAGCGCATCTCCGACCCCGAGGGCGGCATAGCGCGGAAGTTCCGGCTCACCGAGGCGGGTGAGCGCTACCTCGACGACGAGCGGGCCAGGAACATCAGCGGCCTGGAGAAGGTGCTGGCCGACTGGACACCGGAGGAGGTCGGCGCCTTCGCCGCCTTCCTCAAGCGGTTCAACACCGACATCGAGCGCCTCGGCGGGCGTCCCTGGCCCCGGGAGGGCCGCCGCGCCGCCCCGCGGCCGGACGCGGAGACCCCGGCGTCCTGACGGCGGCCTCACGGGGTCGCTCCGGGGTCACCAGCGCACCGGGACCTGCCGCAGGCCGCCGACGATGAGCCCTTCGCGGCGTTCGAGCTCCCCGGCGGGCACGGCCAGCTCCAGCGTGGGCAGCCGGTCGAGCAGCACCGCCAGCACGGTCTGCAGCTCGGTGCGGGCCAGCGACTGCCCCAGGCACGCGTACGGCCCCGCGCCGAAGATCAGATGCGGGTTGGGGGAGCGGGTCAGGTCCATCTCGCCGGCGTGCTCGAACGCCTCCTCGTCCCGGTTGGCGGCCGACAGGCTGCACACCACGGTGCTGCCCGCCCGCAGCGTGCCGCCGCCGACCTCGACGTCCTCGCTGATGTACCGCGGGATCCCGAAGCCGAAGTTGGCGTCGTAGCGCAGGCACTCCTCGACGGCCGGGCGGACGAGGGAGCGGTCGGCGAGCAGCCGCTCCCAGCGCGCGCGGTCGGCCAGCAGCATCGCGACCATCTTGGCGATCATGTTGGCCGTGGTCTCGTGCCCGGCGACCAGCAGGCCCTTGGCGGTCATGAGCACGACCTCCTCGGTCACCCGGCCGTCGAGGGCGCCGACGAGCGAGATCAGCTCGCTGATCAGGTCGTCGCCCGGCTCGGCGCGCTTGGCGGTGACGTGGTCGCGCATGTACGCGGCGAACTCGGCCTGGGCGGCGTCGATCTCCTCCTGGGTGAACCTCGTCAGGCTGAGCAGGGTGTCCGACCAGTACGCGAACCTGTCCCGGTCGGCTTCCGGCACCCCCAGCAGCTCGCAGATCACCCACACCGGCAGCGGGAAGCCGAGCCCGGCGGTCAGATCGGCGGGCGAACCCCGCCCGGCCATCTCCGCCACCAGGCGCTCGGTCTCCGCCTCGATGCCGGGCCGCAGGGCCGAGACGCGCTTGGCCGTGAACGCCTTGCCGATCAGCTTGCGCCACTCGCGGTGGGCGTCGCCCTTGACGTTGGTGCCGCCGCCGCTGCCGAACACGCCGCCGGACTCGTTGGAGGTGATGTTGGCGGCGTCGTCGGCCACGAGGTGGTGGGTGAAGCGGGGGTCCGACAGGAGCTGCTTCACGTCGGCGTACCGGGTGAGCAGCAGCGCCTCGTCGCCGCTGGCCAGCGTGATCGGCGCCACGGGGCAGCGCGCGCGCAGCTCGGCCCACTCCCGCGGCGGCTCGAGCGCGCCGGGGCCGGGGAAGGGGTAGTGCGGAGCCTGGCGGCCGGTGTCACTCACATCTGCTCCCTGGATCGCGGTAACCGGACATTGTTGTCCGGTTCGAGGTCACCATAACCGCTGTCCCAGCCCTGCGCGCCGCCCGGCAAAAGTTAATTCAACTGCTTGACTTACGATCGGCGCTCTCATCACACTCGATGGATAACGGTGAGTCAAGGTGAAAGTGGTGGAAGGTGGCCGTACGCGCCGAGAGGGTCAGCGCGACCCGCGAGCAGATCCTGACGGCGGCCGAGCGGCTCTTCGCCGAGCACGGTGTCCACGCCGTGTCCAACCGCCAGGTCAGCGAGGCCGCCGGCCAGGGCAACAACGCCGCGGTCGGCTACCACTTCGGCACCAAGGCCGACCTGGTGCGCGCGATCGTGCGCAAGCACGGCGAGCGGATCGAGCTGCTCCGCGGGCGCCTGCTGGCCGAGATCGGCGACTCCGCCGAGGTGCGCGACTGGGCCGCCTGCCTGGTCCGCCCGCTCACGGAGCACCTGGCCGACATCGGCAGCCCCACCTGGTACGCCCGCTTCGCCGCCCAGGTCAGGACCGACCCCGGGCTCCGCGAGATCATGGTCGGCGAGGCCATGACCTCGCCCACGCTGCGGCGCATCCTGGAGGGGCTCAACCGCTGCATCCCCGAGCTGCCGCCCGAGGTGCGGGCCGAGCGCGACGACATGGCGAGCCACCTGATGGTCCACGTGTGCGCCCAGCGTGAGCGCGCCCTCGCCGAGGGTCTGCCCACGCCCCGTACGAGCTGGCACGCCGCCGCCACCGGGCTCATCGACGCGATCACCGCGCTGTGGACGGCCCCCGTCACCGCGGAAGAGAAGGGAACCCCGTCATGAAGGTCCTGGTGGAAGAGGACAGGTGCTGCGGTGCCGGCGCCATCGAGGTGAGCGAGGAGGTGTCACGATGACGGACACGCTGCACGAGGCCGAGGTGCCCCGGTTCCCCGGCGCGCGGGCGGAGCGCTGCCCCTTCGACCCGCCTCCGGACCTGCAGGCTCTCCAGGAGGGCGGCCCGCTGGCCAGGGTGCGGCTGTGGGACGACTCCACCCCGTGGCTGGTGACCACCCACGCCGAGCAGCGGGCGCTGCTGGCCGACCCGAGGGTCAGCGCCGACGTCACCCGCCCCGGCTACCCGATCCAGACGCCCAGGAGCGGAGGAGGCTCCCTGAGCTTCATCCTGATGGACGACCCCGAGCACGCGCGCCTGCGGCGCATGGTGCAGGGGGCGTTCACGGTCAGGCGGGTGGAGTCGATGCGCCCGGCCATCCAGCGGATCGTGGACGACCTCGTCGACGACCTGCTGGCCGGGCCCAAGCCGGTGGACCTGGTCGAGGCGTTCGCGCTGCCGGTGCCCTCGCTGGTGATCTGCGAGCTGCTCGGGGTCCCGTACGCCGACCACGACTTCTTCCAGGACAACAGCAAGACCATCATCAAGCGCGACGTGTCGCCCGAGGAGCGCGCCACGGCCGGCGGACGCCTGGCCGCCTACCTCGACGGACTGGTGGGCGAGAAGCTCGACCGCCCCGGCGACGACCTGCTGTCCAAGGTGGCCGCGCGGGTCAAGGACGGCGAGCTGACGCGCTCGGAGGCGGCCCAGATGGGTGTGCTGCTGCTGATCGCCGGGCACGAGACCACCGCGAACATGATCGCGCTCGGCACGCTGGCGCTGCTGCGGCACCCCGGCCAGTTCGCGCTGCTGCGTGACGACGACGACCCCAAGCTGGTCGCGGGGGCGGTGGAGGAGCTGCTGCGCTACCTCAACATCACCCACAGCGGGCGGCGCCGGGTCGCCAAGGAGGACATCGAGATCGCCGGCCAGGTCATCCGGGCGGGCGAGGGCATGATCATGCCCAACGACATCGGCAACCGCGACCCGGCGGTCTTCTCCGACCCCGACACGCTCGACCTGCGCCGCGACGCCCGCCGCCACGTGGCCTTCGGCTTCGGGGTCCACCAGTGCCTCGGCCAGCCCCTGGCCCGGGTGGAGCTGCAGGTCGCCTACGGCACCCTCTACCGGCGCGTCCCCACCCTGGCGCTGGCGGCCGGCCTGGACGAGATCCCGTTCAAGCACGACGGCCAGGTCTACGGCGTCTACGAACTGCCCGTCACCTGGTGATCGCGCCACGCCCGCGGGCCGGGTGATCGCGCCGCGCCCGCGACCGGCGCCCGCGACCGGGGCTCGCTCGCGCCCGCGAGCCGGGTGGGCCCGATGTGCCCGCGGGCCTACTCGCCCGCGCACACGGTGAGGCCGTAGGCCAGGGCGAACGAGCGCAGGGCCGCCTCGGTGTCGTCCGGCGCGAGCGAGCGCTCCACGACGGCGGCGGCCGCGGCGTCGCGGCCCGCCGCCAGCTCCCGCTCCGCCTGCCCGGCCAGCCCGGTCAGGCGGGCGGACAGCGTCCTGGCCGGTCCGACGAACCCCGTCCGGACGGCGTCGGCGTCGCGTGGCGGCGGGTCGAGCGCCGCCAGCCGGGTGGCCGCGCGGGTCATCGCGGTCGCGCTGCGCCGCAGCTCGGCCACGGCGTCCCGGGTGGTCGCCGGGGGTTCGCCGCCGGTGGCGGTCTCCTGCCCGGCCGCCAGGCAGACGGCGTCCGCGGCGGCGAAGTAGCGGCGCTTGCGACGTCGTACGCCTCCTCGCCCGCGCAGGCACAGAGCGCCAGGGCGAGGACGGCGATCACCAGGGGAACCGGTCGCATGAGTGCTCTCCAGGGGGAGGGGCGGCCGCGAGCGGCCGCCCCGGAGGACGTGACGGCGGGGCCGGTCAACACCGGATGCGCCGCTGCCCCGAGTAGGCCCGGTAGACCCAGCGGCCGACCCGGTTGAAGGTGGCGTTGCGGTAGAGCTGGCTGCCGCCGGAGCACTTCCAGCTCAGGTCGTGGGTGACGGTGTAGGCGCCCCTGCCGTTCTTGCGGGTGATCTTGCGTGCCTTGGCGCGCCAGATGCCGAGCCCCCGATACTGCGAGATGTGGGTCTCGACCGCGCGGAAGTTCCACAGGTCCGCCCGGCCGCAGTGCACGATCGAGGAGACGCGGATGGTGTTCCCGCTCTTCCACGGGGCGGCCTGGCGGACGTACCCGCCCGATCCCCGTGCCTGGCCGCAGTACCGTCCGGGGATGGTCACGGCGGCGGTGCTCTCGCCCGAAGCGGATCGCGCCGCGTCGGCGTGGGCGGGCACGGCGAGCGCGACGGTCGCGGTCGCCAGGGCGGCGGGGATGACCACCAGGCGACGGGCCATGTTCGTCCTCACGTGCTCTCCTTCCTCTCAACGGATGTTGGGAGGAAGGTAGGAGCCGCGATGTTGAGTAATGGTTGAGCCCGCGTTGAGGCTCTTGCGTCGTCCATCCGGATATACCAGGTACGTGATCAAGGGTCGCTCTTCTATGGTTGGCGTGACCATGCGCGCCCCCTAAGGAGTCGTTCACCGTGAGAACCCCTCTGCGTACCGGTGCCGTCGCGGCCGTCGTACTGGCCGGCGGACTGCTGGCCTCGTCCCCCGCCGCCGCCACGGCGTCCGGTGATCGTGCCACCGTCGTCCGCACACCGCAGACGGCCGCCTCGGCCACCGCCGCGGCGCGACCGCGCAATGGCAAGATCCTCTACGACCGCATCAGCGGCGGCATCGGACTTCTGAAGATCAAGAACGGGACCTCCAGGGACGGGGTCGTCGCCCTGGTCAGGGGTAAGACCAAGGCGATCAGCATCTACGTCCGCGCGAGGTCCACGGCGACCATCAAGGACGTCAGGGACGGCACCTACCGGGTCTACTTCACCACCGGCTACGCCTACAACACCTCGAAGGGCCGGTTCACCCGGTCGGCCACCTACCAGCGCTTCGACAGCAAGCTGAAATACCGGACCACCTCCACCTACCGGCCCGGCTGGAGCCTGACCATCAACCCGGTCAAGGGCGGCAACGCCAGGACCACCCAGGTAAACCCGAAGGACTTCCCGGCGTAACTCCGGCTACGCCGCGCGGGCCCGCTGGGCGACCTTCCGCCAGACCTTGAACAGGCGTCTGGCGGAGCCGCCCACCGGGCCCGCCGCTTCGTAGAGGACCTTCCGTGAGACCGGCTCGGCCGTCTCGACGGCGGTGACGGCCTCGTCCGCGGTGGTGATCGTGTGCGTGCAGACGCTCAGCAGGTAGCCGGGGATCTGCAGGCGCGGGTCCGTCACGCCCACCAGGGGGACGCCCACGGCGGCGACGACGGGGAAGACCGTCCCGGGGATGCCGATCGCGGCCTCGGCGCGGGCCGACGCCTGGACCGAGGGGACGGCGCTGATCTCGTACCTCTCCCAGAGGGAGCGGTCCTCGCGCGGGTGCAGGCCGACCAGGATGTGCCGGCCGGCCGCCGCGAGCCGCTCCGCCGCGGCGAGCAGGAGGTCGGTGCCGGGCGCCGAGCCGCCCGTGTCGCCGGACCTGGTCACGCTGGTGAGCACCAGTACGGTGCCCGCCTCCGGAGCGCGCCGCGGCAGGTCGTCGCTCTGCGGCGTGCCCACGACCGCGATGGGCCGGCGCCCCGTGCCCAGATAGTCGTCGAACACCTTCGCCTCGGCCGGCGACGACGCGGTGATGGCCCGCAGCCGTCCCCGGAACTCCTTGGCGCGCGGAGCCTCGACCGGGAGCTGGTAGGCCAGCGAGGAGGCGGCCAGCGGCAGCCGGCGCAGCCGCGCGGCGCAGTCGGCGGGCCAGTCGCCCGCGCCCGTCACCACGAGCAGGTCGGCCTCGTCGACCTCGCCGGGAAGCATGACCGGCACCGGATCGCCCGGCTTGACCCCCGACCGGTCGGGCACGAGCTGCACGACCTCCCATCCGAGCCGCCGCGCCTCGGGCAGCAGCGGCGCCGCGTGATAGGTGCCCCACGGCTCGTTGGTGGCGATCAGTACGCGCCGCGCCCTCCCGCTCGCCTGGGCCGCCGTGGCGCCACCGCCCAGCACCGCCCCGGCCAGCGCGCCGGTGAGCAGAGCCCGTCGGGTAAGGACACTTTCCTCATTGAATGCCATGGACCGGCAACCTAGGGGGTGTTCGTGAACGGCGGCTATCGGCTTTCCGACGGCGGGATGGCCTCGATGCGTTCCATGTGCTCCTCACCCCATTCGCCGAGCGGGCCGAGGGCGGTGTTGAGCGTCTGGCCAAAGCCGGTGAGCGAGTATTCCACCTTGGGCGGAACCTGGTGGTAGACCTCGCGATGCACCAGGCCGCTGTTCTCCATCTCCCGCAACTGCAGGATGAGCACCCTTTCGCTGATGCCCGGGACCGCCCGCCGCACCTGCCCGAAACGGAGCGGCCCTTCGTGGAGGGCGAACAGGATCAGCCCTTTCCATTTGCCGCCCATCACCGCGATGGCGGCGTCGAGCCCGCACGTGTAGGTCCGCTTCGTCATTCGCACTCCACTAACAAAAAGGTCAGTACCTGAGAAAATTGTAGGTACTTGCCGAGGTGACGGTAAGACGACCAGCATGAACGCCATGACAACCGACATTCACCCGCCGGTGACCGTCATCGGGCTGGGCTCGATGGGCACCGCGCTGGCCGGGGCGTTCATCGACGCCGGTCACCCGACGACCGTCTGGAACCGCACCGCCCGCAGGGCCGCGCCCCTGGCCGCCAAGGGCGCGGCGCACGCGGGGACGGTCGAGGCCGCGGTCACCGCGAGCCCACTGGTCATCACCTGCCTGACCACGTACGACGACACCCGCCTGGCCCTCGGACCGGCCGCCGCCGCGCTGGCCGGGCGGGCCCTGGTCACCCTGAACAGCGGCACCCCGGCCGAGGCCCGCGAGATGACCGCCTGGGCGACCGGCCACGGCGCCCGCCACCTCGACGGCGCCGTCAAGAACGTCCCCGCGGCCGTGGGAGCCCCCGACACCCTGCTCTACTACAGCGGCGACCGGACCGTCTTCGACGAGCACGAGGCCACGCTGAGGGTGCTCGGCGGCGACACCGTCCACCTGGGCGACGAGAGCGACCTGGCGGCCCTGTACGAGACGGCGGTGGGCGCCACTCTGCTGCCGGCCCTGCTCGGCTTCTTCCAGGGCGCCGCCATGGTCATGGGACGCGGCCTGGAGGCGGGCACGCTGGTGCCGTACAGCGTGAAATGGATGGAGATGATCATCTCCATCCTGCCCGTCCTCGCCAAGGAGATCGACGGCGGCGACTACGCCGAGCCCGCCTCCTCGATCGGCCTGTTCCACGCGGCGCTCCCCGCGGAGCGCCGGCTCGGCGAGGAGACCGGTGTCGACAACTCCTGGCAGTTCCCCATGTACGACCTCATCGAGCGGGCCGTGGCCGAGGGGCGGGCCGAGCAGAGCATCTCGGCGCTGACCGAACTGCTCAGACGGCCGGAGCGGGCGGCCTAAAGGTTCCGCCGCCCCGCCGGGAGCGGGGCCCTCAGGGGCGGCCGCGGCCGCTCAGCGCGTCGCGTACGCGGTCCACCAGGGCCGTGCCCGGGGCCAGCAGCCTGTTGCCCGGCGGGGTGTCGGGTGCGGACGGGTGCGGCCTGGTCGGGGCCAGCCTCTTCGCCCGCTGGATCTTCGTACCCAGCTCGACCAGCCGTTCGTGCGAGCACGACTGCCGCAGCCGCGGGAACAGGTCGTTCTCCTCCTCGTCGAGGTGGTGGCGGATCTGCTCGATCAGCCGGTGCACCGCGGGCCAGAAGTCGGCGTCGCCGGGCTCAAGCCGTTCCAGGCGCTTCATCGTCTCCTCGGCCTCGGCGTGCTCCTGGATCTCGTGGTCGGCGGTCTCGTCGCCGCCGGGCACGTGCTTGCGCACCGCCGGATAGAGGTACTCCTCCTCGGCCACCGAGTGCCGGACCAGCTCGATGACCACCTTCTCGGCCAGCAGCCCGGCCTCGCCCGCGTCCCCGCCGGTCGCGGCCAGCCGCTCCAGCCGGGCGAACATGTCCTCGACCTCGCGGTGGTCGGTCACCAGTATCTCGATCACATCCTGCTGCTCGCCCATCTCCATCCTTCCTTCCGGAACGTGGGTCTCCCTCCGTTCCCGACGACAGGCGTTGAAACCTGAAACTGTCGGCACGGGCCGTTACTGTCCCGGCCATGGATCACTGGGCCGCGGCCGTGGCGTCGTGGCTCTACCGGCGTGACTTCGCGCCGCAGTGGGCCGGCCCCACCCTCGACGGTCCCGAGCTGCGGCTGGGGTTGACCGGTGAGGCCGCCGACGTGCTGGAGACCGAGACCGTCTTCGAGGTCCGCCTCGACCTGCCCCCCGAGAAGATCGCCGAGGTGCGCGCCACCGTGCCCCGCCTGTTCGGGCCCTGCGTCCAGGGGCCGAAGCTGATCGGGTTCTGAACAGGCGGATGCCCGGACCGCCGCGCGCGGTCCGGGCACCCGGTCTGTTCGCGTCCGACTAGCCGCAGTGCTCAGGAGGACTGTTGTACGCGGTGGCGCCGACCTTGCCGCCCCACTTCACGCACTTGCCGGCCGCCGAGCCCCGCACGGGACCCGCGTAGTACGCGTAGCTCCCGCTGTCGGTGGCGCGTGGCTTGCCGACCACCTCCAGGTAGGCGGTGGCCGCCGTGGCCTTGCCCAGGGAGGTCTTCTTGATCGTGGCCACGCAGTTGCTGCCGTTACCGGCGTTGTACAGCAGGTAGACGTTGCCGCCCGACCCGAGGGCCGCGGAGTCGATCACCTTGTAGCCGGAGCCGCAGACCGACTGGCCCGTGTGCGGGTTGGTGCTGCCGCCACCGCCGCACTTGTTGTTGGAGGTGACCGCCGCGGTCGGGTAGCCGAAGGTGGCCCCGTTGAAGGTGGCCTTGCGCACGTTGCCCGGGTAGCCGGAGCCCTGGCGCACCTCGTAGTGCAGGTGCGAGCTGATGTTGTTGCCCGGCTTGCTGGTCCGGCCGACGGTGCCGATCTTCGCACCCTGCGCGACCTGGGCGCCGGCGCTGACCGAACGCGAGTTCAGGTGCGCGTAGTACGTCTGCCAGCCGCCACCGTGGTCGATCTTGACGAGGTTGCCGTAGCCGTTGACCGAGCCCTGGTGGGCCGAGATGACCACGGTGCCCGCCGCGGCCGCGAGCACGGTGTCGCCCTTGTCGGCCTCGGCCGTGCTGCCGCGGTTGAAGTCGATCTCGTACGACGTGTGCGCGCTGCTTCCGCTGGACTTGCCCGTCCACTTCTGGCCACACGGGAACGGGAGCTGGAATTTCGGCGCGGCCAGGGTCGACACCTCGGGAACGTCGACCTGGTTGTCCGGGTCGTTGTTCTCGTCGGGAGCGGGCGCCGCCGTGCTCGTCGGCGACGGCGAGGGCGACGGGGCCGGAGTCGGCGCGGCCCACGCGGCGGACGCCGCGACCGGGCCCGTGGCTAGGCCGACAAGCAGGGCGAACCCCGCGGTAAGCACCCCTCTGGGTCTCATGCGGATACCTTTCTGCGCGCGCCGGCGGCGATGCCCTGCCGACGCCGCGAACCGTCCGTTGGATCTCTCGAAGCGCTCTTGCTGGGGATCAAGATTGCGGGTACGGCATACAGAGAACATCCAAAATCGGTATAAAGGCCGTGCCAGCTTGAACGCCAAACCTGACGGACGTTAGCAAGACCTCCAGCTGAGGAGAACGCGCGGTCGTGGTGGTTGATCAGCCCACATTCGGGGTGCTCGGGCCGTTACAGGTCCGGGTCCCGGAGGGGCCCCTGAAGATCGCGGGTAGGAAGCCCAGGCTTCTGCTCGCTTCGCTGCTCTTGGACGCGAACCAGACGGTCCCCGCGGACCTCCTGGCCGAGGTGCTGTGGCCGCGCGCACGGCCGTCGTCCGCGGTGGCGAACCTGCGTACGTACGTGAGCTCGTTGCGCTCCATCGGCGTGCGGATCGCGGCCCACCCGTCCGGGTACGCGGTCGAGGTGGAGGCGGAGGAGCTCGACGCGCTGCGGTTCGTGCACCTGGTGGCCAGGGCGCAGGAGGCGGGGCGTACCGAGGAGGGGTACGGGCTCCTGCGGGAGGCGCTCGCGCTGTGGCGGGGCACGCCTCTGGGCGACCTGCCCGCCAGCCCGCTGTGGGACGAGCACCTACGCTCGCTCGCCCAAGCCCGGCTGGCCGCGGTCGAGGAGTTCGTCATCATGAGGCTGCTCCGTGGTGAGCACGCGGCCGCCATCGACGACCTGCGGGAGCTCATCGGGGAGCATCCGTACCGGGAGGATCTGTGGCAGCGGCTGATCCTGGCCCTGCACCACAGCGGGCGGCGGGCCGAGGCGCTACAGGCGTACACGACGATCCGGCGGCAGCTCGTGGACGACCTCGGCATCGAACCGGGCCAGGAGCTGCGGGACGTGCAGGCGTGCGTCCTGTCAGGAGATCCCGCGACGGCCGCGTCACCCCTGCCGTCCACGCTGCCGCCCCCGTTGTCGGCTCCGTTGTCGGCTCCGCTGTCTTCCACGCCCCTCATGTCCCGCGTGCCCCTCATGCCTCTGGCGCCCCAGCCTTTGCCGGCCATGACCGCCCCTCAGCAGCTTCCCGCGGACGTGCCCGACTTCACCGGCCGGAAGCGGGCCGTGACCGCCCTGACCCGGGCCCTGTCGCCCGCCGGGCTGCGGCCGGCCGGGCCGCCGTCGATCGCCGTCGTGACCGGGCCGCCGGGCGTGGGCAAGTCGGCGCTGGCCGTGCACTGCGCGCACGCCGTACGGGCCGAGTACCCGGCGGGGCAGCTCTACCTGTGCCTGGGCGGCACCGACGCGGAGCCCGCCGACCCCGCCGAGCTTCTGGCCGAGGCGCTGCGGGCGCTGGGGGTCGGCGACGCGGTCCAGCCGTCCACGGTGCGCGAGCGGGCCTCGTTGTACCGCTCGCTGCTGGCCCAGCGCCCGATGCTCGTCTTCCTCGACGACGCCGCCGACACCGCCCAGATCCGCGCCCTGCTCCCCGGCAGCGGCTGCGCGGTCCTCGTCACGAGCCGGCGCCGGATCGCGGAGTTACCCGGGGCGCTGCAGCTCGAGCTCGATGTCCTGCCGCCGGATGAGGCCGAGGAACTCCTCGCCAGGATCGCCGGCGCCGACCGGGTGGCGCGTGAACGCGAGGCCGCCCAGGCGATCGTCCGCTCCTGCGGCTACCTGCCGCTCGCCGTCAGGGTGGCGGGGGCGCGGCTGGCCGGGCGGCCCGGATGGCCGCTGAGCGTGCTGCGGCAGCGCCTGGACGACGAGACGAGCCGGCTCGACGAGCTGCGCGCCGGAGACCTCGACCTACGCGGCTCGTTCGAGCTGAGCTACCGGCGGCTGCCCGGCGACGCGGCCCTGGCCTTCCGCGCGCTCGGGCTGCTCGGCCCTCTGTCGGTGCCGGGCTGGGTGGCCGACGCCGTCCTCGACCGGCATCGCTCCGAGGCCGTGGTGGACACGCTCGTGGACGCGAACCTGCTGCGGCTGGCCGGCACCGACCCGGCCGGGCAGCCCCGCTACCGGCTGCACGACCTGCTCCGCTGCGCCGCGCGGGAGAAGGCGGGCGGGGACGAGCGGCACGCCCTCGTCCGGGTGCTCGGCGGCTGGCTGAGCGCCGCCGAGCGGGCCACGTCCCGGCTGCCGACCACGCTGTTCGGGCTGACGCCCGAGATGGCGCCCCGCTGGAGCCCGGAAGGGGAGACGCTCGCGCGGCTGACGGCCGAGCCGCTGCCGTGGCTGGACGCGGAGCGGGACTCCCTGGTGGACGCCGTCCGGCTGGCCGCCGACGCGGGGCTGGCGCAGTCGGCGTGGGGGCTGGCCGCGACGCTCGTACCGTATTTCGACCTGCACTGCCGCGTGGACGAATGGCAGCTCACGCACCGGATCGCCCTCGACAGCGCCCGCGCGGCGGGCGACCGCCACGGTGAGGCGGCGATGCTGCGCGGTCTCGCGCAGGTGTACCTCTACCAGGACCGCTACGCCGAGTCCGACGACATGTTCCGGCAGGCGCGGACGCTGTTCCGCCAACTGGGCGAGACGCGCAGCGAGGCGATCTCCATCTGCGGGCTGGGGGCGGTCAACCAGTTCTCCGGACGTCACTTCCGGGCCCTCGGGTCGTTCCGGCACGCGCTGGCCATGTTCGTGGCGATCGGCGACCGCAGCGGCGAGGCGTACGCGCGGCAGGCGATCGGCCGCGTGTACCTGTCGCTGCGGGATCCCCGCCAGGCCTCGCGCTGGCTGGGCGAGGCGCTACGGCTGGCCGAGGAGCTCGGCGACGCGCACCGCGAGGGGTGCGTGTCCATGCAGCTCGGCCGCCTGTACGACCTGGTGGCCGAGTCGGAGCGGGCCCTGCGCTGCCAGGGGCACGCGCTGGACATCTTCGAGGCGCTCGGGGACCGGCACTGCGGCGCGTACGCGATGCGCAACCTGGGCGGGCTCCAGGTGGCGCGGGGCGAGCGCACGGACGGGTCGGACCAGCTCCAGCGGTCACTGGCGATCTTCCAGCAGCTCGGGGACCGGAGCGGGGTGGCCGACACGTACCAGACGCTGAGCGAGCTCTACCGTTCGGCGGGCCGCACCACGCTGGCCACCCACTATCAGCACCAGGCCCGCGAGCTGCGCAGGGAACTCACCGCGGCGTACGCGTGACGCACCGGACCCCGGCCGCCCGCTACCGGGCGGCCCGTTCGTGGACGTTCCGGAGGCGGGCCGGGGCGTTGGTCATGATGCCGTCCACCCCGTACGAGATCAGCCGCCGGATCACGGCCGGCCTGTCCGCCGTCCAGGTGTAGACCCGCATGCCGCGGTCGTGGACCTTGTCGACGTACCCGGCGGTGAGGCCGGTGTGCGGGAGGGTGATCCCGGCGGCGTAGCGGGCCAGCTCCGGGAGGCGGGCGGCCGGGGGCTTGCCGAGCAGGGCGACGGGGACGTCCGGGAGCATGCTGTGCAGGATCCGCATCGAAGCCCAGCCGAACGCCTGCAGGGCCAGCCGTTTGCCGCTCCACAACGCGCGGTTCTCCTGCAGTTCGGCGGCCACCCGCCGGTCGATGTCGGGGCTGTGCGGGGAGTGTTTGATCTCCAGGAGCAGGCCGGTCCGGCCGCCCATCGTCTGGAGGGCCTGCGTGAGCGTGGGCACGCCCTCGCCCCGGTAGGCGGGGGAGAACCAGGAGCCGGCGTCCAGGCGGCGGATCTCCGCGAGGGTGAAGTCGGAGACCCGCCACGGGGACCGCCCGGGGAAGACCTTCTCGACGTTGGTCGTACGGGACAGGGTCTGGTCGTGCATGAGGACGAGCCGGCGGTCCTTGGTCTGCTGGACGTCGAGCTCGCACATGTCGGCCCCCTGAGCCGAAGCCAGGGCGCACGCGGCGATCGTGTTCTCCGGCGCCTGGGCCGAGCCGCCGCGATGGGCGATGGTGTCCACGTCGGACGCGGCGGCGGCGGGCCGCGCCATGACGACGGTCAGCGTGGCGATGACGACGATGCCGAGCGGACGGTACATGCTCCTCCTCGGGCTCGATCCGGGCCAGTGTCCGAAACAGCCGATATGGAGGAAAGTGCCCACTAGGCCGGGTTTCGTCCGGCCGGGTGATCACATCGGAACCGAACCTTTGTCAGGTCTTGGCTCACCGCAACGTCGTCAGGTCGCGGCCGAGCGAGGTCAGCAGCGTGTTGCCCGTCCGCCCGACCACGAACGGGTCCTCCACCTGCACCGAGCCGAAGCCCAGCTCGTGGTACGGCGTCTCCGCGTTGACGACCGTGCCCTCTTCGAGCAGGTCGTCGCTGGTGGGCGTGATGAGCACCCGGTCGTAGATCTCCACGCCGATGCCGTGCCCCACGTGCTGGCGGCGGTAGTGCGGCACGCCCGCCCCGCGTACCGCGTCGACCACCAGGTCGAACAGTTCCTTGCCGCTCATCCCGGGCCGGGCCTCGGCGAGCGCCCGGTCCGTGCCCGCCTTCATGGCCGCGTGATAGCGGGCCAGCTTCTCCGCGGGCTCGCCCATGTTGTAGACGCGGGCGAGGTCCGACCAGTAGCCCCGGTGCACGCAGCCCACGTCCATCCAGATCGCCTCGCCCGCCCGTAGCGGCACGTCCCGGGGGAGCCGCTGGCCGCCGACCGCCGCCCGGCCGAACTTGATCAGCGTGAACCCGGGGCGCGCCCCAGCCCCCACGATCGTGCGCTCGAACTCGCGGACCAGGTCGATCTCGGTGACGCCGGGCCGGGCGATCGCGGTCGCGGCGCGTACGGCGTCCTCGGTGATCGCCGCCGCCTCCGTCAGCCGCTCGATCTCCGCCGGGGTCTTCACCTTCCTGGCCCAGCGGAGCACGTCGGCACCCGCGCGGACGCCCGGCAGGGCGTCGCGGAGCGCGTCGACGAAGCCGTGCGGCACCCCGTCCTCGTCCACCGCGATGGCACCGGCCGCGCAGCCCGCCCGGCCCGCCGCCAGTACCAGGGCGTCCATGGCGGTGGCCGCGTGCGGCCCGTCCACGGCGACGCGGCGCAGGTCGGTCTCGGCCGCGTCCAGCCGCGCGTCCGGCTCGATCTCGCGGAAGAAGTCCCCGAAACCGATGGCCTCGGCCGGCCGTACGTCGGCGTCGAGCGTCTGGTCGAGGTCGCAGCGCGGCGAGACGACGTACGGCCGGTCGGGCCGGTCGCGCGTCACCAGGGCGTAGCACTGCCCGCCGTGCGGATGGACGGACAGGGTCACGTTCGTGATCCCCGTCAGGTAGCAGACGTTCTCCTTCGTGGTCGCGACCACGGCGTCGAGGCCGAGCTCGTCCATCCGCCTGCGCAGCCGTTCGACGTTCGCGGGCATGCGTGGACCCTCCTCATCGGGTGATGGCGTAGTTCCGGCCGAGGGCTACCGGCTGGGACTGGGGAGTGCGCGCGGCCTTGACCAGCCGTTCGGGATCGGTCAGCCCGGCACCGAAGATCGCCTCGTGCAGGCCGCGCTCGCGCAGCCAGCCCTCGTCGAACGACTCACCGAGGTAGTGCGTGCCGTCGTCCGCGGCGACCACGACGATCCGGCAGCCGGGATGGCGGTGCGCGTGGTGCAGCGCGCCGAACACCGCCGCCCCCGACGACTCGCCCACCAGGATGCCCTCGGTCTTCGCCAGCACGATGCTGGTGGCGATGCCCTCGTGGTCCGCGACCAGGTGGGCGCGGTCCACGAGATCGAGGTCGAGGCAGCCCGGCCGCCACGGCAGCCCCAGGCCGCGCATGAGGTAGCCGGAGAAGGGGAAGCCCATGGCGGCCGAGCCGAGGGCGTCCACCCCGACCGTCACCAGGTGGGGCAGCTCGCGTTTGAGCGTCGAGGCCAGCCCGCTGATGTGGCCGCCGGTGCCCACCGCCGTCACCAGCGTGTCGAAGGCCGGCACGTCGCCCAGCACCTCGTACGCCGTCTGCTCGGCATGGGCCCGCGGGTTGTCCGGGTTGTTGTACTGGTCCGGCCAGAAGGAGCCGGGGATCTCCTTCAGCATCTGCTTCACCCGGGCGATGCGCGGCCGCTGGTACAGGCCGCTCTCGTCGGCGGTGTCCACGACCACGATCTCGGCCCCCAGCGCCCGGACGTAGTCGAGCTTCGACCGGGGCGCGTTCGGGTCCACCACGAGGATCACGCGGTAGCCGTTGACGGCGCCGATCAGCGCCAGGGCCTTGCCCACGTTCCCCGACGTGGACTCGATGATCGTGCCGCCGGGCCGCAGCCGTCCGTTGAGCTCCGCGCGGCGGATCATGGAGAGCACCGCGCGGTCCTTGATGCTCCCGC
This sequence comes from Nonomuraea sp. NPDC050643, assembly GCF_040654715.1. Taxonomy (NCBI): domain Bacteria; kingdom Bacillati; phylum Actinomycetota; class Actinomycetes; order Streptosporangiales; family Streptosporangiaceae; genus Nonomuraea; species Nonomuraea sp. NPDC050643. The sequence goes on from NZ_JBFAIM010000010.1 coordinate 73,661, forward strand.
CGGGGTTGAAGCCCTCCAGTTTGACGAGGATCTCGGTGCCGGGGATCGTCAGCCGCCGCAGCCGGACCACCGGGGTGCCGCCGATCGTGCTGAGGATGTCGTTGTGGATCACCGCAGCGCCAATCGCACCCGGTACGCGGTGAGCCAGTTGTTGAGCTGGATCATGAGCTCGACGTCGGCCCGCGCGAGCCGGTTCTCGGCCAGCGTCGCCGGGTCGCCGGCCCGGGCCGCCGCGAGCTCCAGGTCCATCAGCGCCCGGACGGGGGCGTGGCCGTCCGCGAGGATCTCCTTGAGCTCGGACTGGAGCTGCCGTGGATAGTCCGGGTGGTTGCTCACCGGCGTGGCGCTGCGCCGCCGCTGGACGATCTCCTCGGGCAGCAGGTCCTTGACCGCCGCCCGGAGCAGGCCCTTCTCGATCCCGCCGTGGGCCTGGAGGTCGGCGGGGATGTTGTAGGCGTACTCCAGCAGCAGGTGGCTGTTGATCGGCGAGCGCGCCTGGAGCCCCGCGGCGGTGAACATCGCGTAGTCGGTCCTGAACAGCGTCATCACCAGGTGCGAGACCCGCCGGAGCTGGCGTTGCCACTGGTCCTCGCCGGGCAGGTGCACCACGTCGGCGATGGCGGTGGCGTAGGTGTCGCGGTAGTAGACGGGGAAGTCCAGGACGTCGAGCGTCTCCTTGTTGAGCAGCCCGGTGCCGAAGCCGTTGGCCGCGCCGTGCCGCTGCGCGAGCGCCAGCCAGGGGAAGGTGCCCGACTCCACGAGCCCCCTGTCGATCGCCCAGTTGGAGCCCAGGAACGCGTTGTCGCCGCCGAAGCCGGTCAGGATGATCCGGCCGTCCTGCGCGGCGGCGTGACGGAGGAAGATGTGCTGCCCGGCGTCCATGTCGTAGATGCGCGCGGGGGACTCGGTGGCGCCGAGGAGCCCCTTCTGGACCAGCGGGTGCAGGATGTCGGACGGCCGCAGGCTCACCGTCGTGTGCGCGGCGCCGATGTGGTCGGCGGCCTTGCTCGCGTACGGCGCGTCCTTGGTCCTGCGCATGACGTCGGCCTGGAACTCGCTGTCGAGATAGTCGATCGTGAACGTGCGCAGCGGCCCCAGCCCTCGTCGCCGCAGCTCGGCGGCGGCCAGCGCGGCCACGGACGAGGAGTCGATGCCGCCGGAGAGCATGGCGACGAGCCGCGCGGGGTCGTCGGGGACGTTCAGCCGGATGCTCTCCTCGAGCAGCTCGCGGATCCTGGCCACGGTGGCGTCCAGGTCGTCGGTGTGCTCCCGCGTGGTCAGGCTCCAGTAGCGGTTCCTGCTCGCCCGGCCCTCACCGTCGAACGTGACGATCTCGGCCGGCCCCACGCTCTCGAAGCCCGCGAACACGGGCCCGGTCGGCAGGGCGTGCGAGATGACCTGCCGCAGCCCGCCCACGTCCACGACGGGCGCGACCTCGGGGTGGGCGAGCAGCGTCTCGCGCCGCGAGGCGAACAGCAGCCCGGTCGGCGTCGCCGTGTAGAACAGCGGCTGCCCGCCGATCCGGTCCCTGGCCAGCACCAGCTCCCGCCGGCGGCCGTCCCAGATGACGATCGCGAACGGCCCGTCCAGCCACGGTACGAAGTCCGTCCCCCATTCGAGGTACGCCCTGGCGATCACCTCGGACGCGCTCGCCCCCGTCGGCGCCGACGGAAGCCGCCCGCGCAGTTCGCCGAGCCCGAACGGCGACCCGGCCACACAGACGGTGACCGGCCCCGGTTCGAGCGCGAACGGAGCCCCGGTGAGCCCGAGGTCGAGCTCGCGGTAGCCGATCGCCGCGTGCGGCGACGACCACACGGTCTCCCCGTCCGGTCCGCGCTGCGCGAGGGTCCCGGTGAGCGCGCTCATCAGCGGCCGCTCCAGGGACAGGTTTCTGGAGTAGTCGATCCATCCGACGACACCTGACATCGAATCGCCCCTTCTTTACGAGTGCCTGCCGAACTCAGCTTCTCCGGCCCGGTTCGAGGGGCCGTCTATCGCGGTTGGAGCGCCTTCCCCGGCCAGCTCGGCCGCCAGTCGCTGGTAGATCGCCAGCGGGGTGGGCGCCCGGAGGATGACGCTGGCCTGCGGCCGTACGCCCGTGGCCGCGGCGATCCGGTTGCGCAGCTCGATCGCGGTGAGCGAGTCGAGGCCGAGCTCCTTGAGGTCGTTGTCCGGGGCCACGGCGCCCTCGCCGTACCCGAGCGCGCCGGCGGCCTCGGCGCAGATCAGCTCCAGCAGCCCGCCGACCGGCGCGGCCTGCCTGGGCGCGGGCCGGACCAGCTCCCGCAGGATCGGCGGCACCCCGGCCTCCCGTACGGCCCGCTGGTCGAGGCGCATCGGCACGGCGCCGGGGTCGTCCAGCTCCAGCGCCGCGTCGAACAGCTCCAGCGCCTCCGCCGTCGGCAGCGGCGCCATGCCCGATCGGCGGATCCGCGCCAGGTCGGCCGCGCCGAGATGCCCGGTCATGGCGCTGCGCTCGGCCCACAGCCCCCAGGCGATGGAGGTCGCGGGCAGCCCGCGTTCGCGGCGGTGCCGGGCGAGCGCGTCCAGGAAGGCGTTGGCGGCGGCGTAGTTCGCCTGGCCCGGCTCGCCGAGCACGCCGGAGGCCGAGGAGAAGAGCACGAACGCCGACAGGTCCATCGCGGCGGTCGCCTCGTGCAGGTGCAGCGCCGCGATCGCCTTCGGGCGCATCACCCGGTCGAGCCGCTCGGGAGTGAGTGAGGTGACGACGCCGTCGTCCAGCACCCCGGCCGCGTGCACCACCGCCGTCAGCGGCCGGTCGGCCGGGATGCGGGACAGGAGCCGGTCGAGCGCCGGGCGGTCGGCGACGTCGCAGGTCTCGACCGTCACCTCCGCGCCCCGCCGGGCCAGCTCGGCGCTGAGCTCCGCGGTCTCCGGGGTCGGGCCGCGCCGTCCGGCCAGCACGAGGCGGGTGACCCCGTGCCGGGTGACCAGGTGACGGGCGACGTGGGCGGCCAGCGTACCGGTGCCGCCCGTGATCAGGACGGTGCCGTCCCGATCGATGGGACGGGGGACGGTCAGCACGATCTTTCCGGTGTGGCGGCTCCTGCTCATGTCGCGGAACGCCGACCGCGCCCGGCGGATGCTGCGCGCCGTCACCGGCAGGGGCCGGAGCACCCCGCGCCCGAACAGCGGCATGATCGCCTCGAAGATCTCCCGGATCCGGCCCGGCGGCACGTCGGGCAGGTTGAACGGCCGGTACGTCACCCCCGGATGCGCCGCCGCCACCGCCCCGGGGTCGCGCAGGTCGCTCTTGCCCATCTCGGCGAAGCGCCCGCCCGGCCCGAGCAGCCGCAGCGAGGCGTCGACGAACTCCCCGGCCAGCGAGTTGAGCACCACGTCGGCCGCAGGGAAGGCGTCGGCGAACTCCAGCGACCGGGAGGAGGCGATGTGGGCGTCGTCCAGCCCCATGCCGCGCAGGACGTCCCACTTGCGGGGATGGGCGGTGCCGAAGACCTCCGCACCCAGGTGCCGGGCGAGCTGCACGGCGGCCATGCCCACACCGCCCGCCGCCGCGTGCACGACCAGCCGCTCGCCGCGCCGCAGCCCTGTCACGTCCACGAGCCCCAAATACGCGGTGAGGAAGACGACCGGGACGGACGCGGCCTGGGCGAACGTCCAGCCCTCGGGGACGGGGGCCAGCGTGCGCGCGTCCGCCACGGCGACGGGGCCGAACGCGTCCCGCATCAGCCCGAACACCCGGTCTCCCGGGCTCAGGCCGCTCACCCCGGGCCCCGTCTCCAGCACCACGCCGGCGCCCTCGAGCCCGAGCCCCTCCTCACCCGGGACGAATCCCAGCGCCACGACGACGTCCCGGAAGTTGAGGCCCGCCGCGCGCACGCCCACCCGTACCATGCCGGGGCCGAGCGGCTCCTGCCCGGCCGGGAGCAGCGTGAGGTTCTCGATGAGGCCCTTCGCCGTGACGTCGAGCCGCCACGGGCCGCTCCCCGGCGGGGTCAGCAGCTCCTCCGTGGCGGGCCTGGACAGGCGGGGGACGCGGAAGCGCGAGCCGTCGAAACGGAGCTGCGGCTCGTCGCCGCCCGCCGCCGCGCGGGCGAGGGCGTCGGCGGTGAGCGGGCCGGACGCCTCCAGAACGATGAAACGTCCGGGATGTTCCGACTGCGCCGATCGCAGCAGGCCGGACACGGGCGCGTGGGCCGGACCCGGGCGGGTCAGGACGATCAGGCGCACGTCCTCCAGGCCGTCTGTGGCCAGCCAGGACCGGAGCACCGCGAGAGCCTCCCGCGCCGCCGCGCCGGGGGAGCGCGAGATGATCGCGGTGACCGCGAACGCCGGGGCGGCGGCGCCCGAGCGCAGGGCCGCGCCGAGAGCGGGCGGGTCCGGGTAGCGGTCACAGGGCGGCGTGCCGGGCACGTCGCCGATGCTCGCGCAGCGGCTCCCCGCGGCGGGCTCCGGCAGATGGTCCGCCGGGCGCCACCGGATCTGGAACAGCGCCTCCCGGTCGCCGGTCGGGGCCGGGCGCAGCGTGAGGCCCGCCACGGAGAGCACCGGGCGGCCGGCGGCGTCCGTCGCGGAGAGCGCGAGCTCGCCCGTGCCGGGGACCTGGGCCATGCGTACGCGGAGCTCGGTCGCGCCGCGGGCGTGGATCCGCGCGCCGCGCCAGGCGAAGGGGAGGACCACGCGGGACTCCCTGGCCAGCAGCCAGGCGTGCAGAGCGGCGTCGAGCAGCGCGGGATGCACCCCGAACCCACCACCGCCTTGGGACGCGCCCTGCCCGGCGGGGGCGTTCTGGCCGGGGCCGTTCTGGGCGGCGCTGGGCGGCGGTGTCGCCTCGGCGAGGGTGCTGGGGATGAGGTCCGGTGGGAGCGCCACCTCGGCGAGTACCTCGTCGCCGAGGTGGAAGGCGCGGCGTAGCCCGCGGAACGCCGGGCCGTATTCGTGCCCCCGCGCGGCCAGGTCGGCGTAGGCGCCGTCCAGGTCGATCTCGTCCGCCCCCGGTGGCGGCCAGGCGGTGTCGTCCTGGGGCGCGGGGGCCTGGCCGGGTTCCAGGGTGCCGGTGGCGTGCAGGGTCCAGGGAGCGAGCTCGGCGTCGTCCTCGGGCTGGGAGTGCACGGTCAGGACGCCGTTCTCCGCCGTCACCCGAAGCCGCAGGCCGCCGCGCTCCGGCAGCACGAGAGGGTGTTCCAGCGTGAGCTCGCCGACCCCGTCCCGGCCGGTGAGCTCTCCGGCGTGCGCGGCGAGCTCGAGGAACGCCGTGCCGGGCAGGAGCACCCGGCCCCGTACCGCGTGGTCGCGCAGCCAGCCCTCGCGGGACAGCCGCCCGCTGAGCAGCAGGCCGTCGCCGGCGGGCAGCCGCGCCTGGGCGCCCAGGAAGGGGTGGCGGTCGCACGACAGCCCGGACTCGCGCAGGTCCGCCCCGGCCGGCGGCGGGCTCCAGAAGCGCCGGTGCTGGAAGGCGTAGGTGGGCAGGTCGAGCGGTACGCCGCGGCGCCCCTCCAACAGCCGCTCCCACGTCACCGGAGCGCCGTGCACGTACGCCTCCGCGAGGGCGGCGAGGAACCGCGGCCATCCGCCGTCCCGCTGCAGGCTGCCGTGGGCGGCTCCCGTCACGCCGCGCGAGTCCAGGGTCTCGCTCACCCCGATCGTCATCACCGGGTGCGGGCTGACCTCGATGAACCGCCCGTGTCCCGTCTCCGCGAGCGCGGCGACGGCGTCCTCGAACAGGACGGGGGAGCGGAGGTTCTCGTACCAGTAGGAGGCGTCCAGTTCCGTACCGGACAGGAGGGCGCCACGGGTCGTGGACCGGAACGGGATCGACGCCTCGCGGGGCTTGATGCCGTCGAGGCGGGCGAGCAGCCGGTCGCGGATCGGCGCCATGTGCGGGGTGTGGGAGGCGTAGTCGACGTTGACCCGCCGCGCGTGCAGGCCGTCCGCCTCGGCGCGGGCCAGGAAGTCGGCCAGCTCGGCCACCTCGCCGGCGACCACCACGGACGCCGGCCCGTTGACGGCGGCCACGTGCAGCCCGGTGCCGTCGAGCCTGGCCCTGACCTCGTCGGCGGGCAGGGCGATCGAGCCCATGCCGCCGCTGCCGGCCAGCTCCGCGATGACCTGGCTGCGGATGGCGGCGACGGCGGCGGCGTCCTCCAGGGAGAGCGCCCCGGCGACGCAGGCCGCGGCGATCTCCCCTTGCGAGTGGCCGATGACCGCTTCGGGGCGTACGCCCCACGACTCCCACAGGGCCGCCAGCGCCACCATCATGGCGAAGAGCGCGGGCTGCACGACGTCCACGCGGTCCAGCTCGGGGCTGCCCGGCGCGCCGCGCAGGACGTCCAAGAGCGACCAGTCCACGTGCGGGGAGAGCGCGTCCGCGCACTCCCGGAGGCGCTCGTCGAAGACGCGGTCGGTTCGTGCGAGGTCCATGCCCATGCCGGGCCACTGCGAGCCCTGACCGGGAAAGACGAACACGGACCTGCCCGGCACCGTCCGTCCGCGAACCAGACGCGGCGCGGTCCGCCCGGCCGCGAGCGCGGCGACGGCGTCACGGGCGGTGGAGTTGTCATGGGTGGTGGCGTTGTCTTGGCTGGTGGTGGTGGTGGTGGTGGTGGTGGTGGTGGCGGCGGCGGTGGCGGGGTCGGCGGTGGGGGTGCGGTCGGTGGTCTGGTCCGCGAGCACCACCGCGCGGTGGCCGAACCGGGCTCGGGTCATGGCCAGCGCGTGCCCGAGGTCGAGCGCCGACGTTGGCCCGGCGTCGAGGAACACCCCGAGACGCTCGGCCTGCCCGCGCAGCGCGGCATCGCTCTTGGCCGACACCAGCCAGGGAACGAGCCCACCACCCGTAACGCCGGGTGCCGTGCCATCGGCCGTGCCTCCTATGGTCTGGCCGGCCGCGTGGCGGATCGTGTCGTCCGTCGCCTCGCCTCCCGCGGTGTCGCCCGCGACGCCGACGGAGGTGGGGGGTGGTTGTTCGAGGATGACGTGGGCGTTGGTGCCGCTGATGCCGAAGGAGGAGACGCCGCACCGGCGGGGGCGGTCGTGGCCGGGCCAGGGCTGCTCCTCGCCTAGCGGGGTGACCTTGCCCGAGGCCCAGTCCACGTGCGGGGTGGGCTCGTCCAGGTGGAGGGTCTTGGGCAGGGTGCCGTGGCGGAGGGCCTCGACCATCTTGATCACGCCGCCGACCCCGGCCGCCGCCTGGGCGTGGCCGATGTTGGACTTGAGCGATCCCAGCCAGAGCGGCCGGTCCGGGGCGCGGCCGGGACCGTAGGCCTCGATGAGGGCGCCTGCCTCGATGGGGTCGCCGAGCGTGGTGCCGGTGCCGTGGGCCTCGACGGCGTCGACGTCCTCCGGCCGCAGCCCGGCGTCGGCGAGGGCCTCCTGGATGACGCGTACCTGGGCCCGCATGCTCGGCGCGGTGAGCCCGTTGCTCGCGCCGTCCTGGTTGATGGCGCTGCCACGGATGACCGCGAGGATCGGATGCCCGGCCGCCTCCGCGTCCGCCAGGCGGGTCAGGGCAAGCATGCCGGCCCCTTCCGCCCAGGCGGTGCCGTCGGCGGCGGCGGCGAACGGCTTGCACCGCCCGTCGGGGGCGAGCCCGCGCTGCCTGCTGAACTCGACGAACATCCCCGGCGTGGACATGACGGTGACCCCGCCCGCCAGCGCCAGGTCGCACTCCCCGTCGCGCAGTGAACGGGCCGCCAGGTGGACGGCCACCAGGGACGACGAACACGCGGTGTCCACGGTGAGCGCGGGGCCGGTCAGGCCGAGGCAGTACGCGATCCGGCCGGAGGCGACGCTCACCGTGCTGCCCGTGAACGCGTACCCGCCCATCGGGCCGGCGTCCTGGAGGCGGGGGCCGTACTCCTGGGTGGTGGCGCCGACGAAGACGCCCACGCGCTGCTCGGCGGCGCGAGCCGGGTCGAGGCGGGCGCGCTCCAGGGCCTCCCAGGAGACCTCCAGCAGCAGTCGCTGCTGCGGGTCCATGGCCTCGGCCTCCTTGGGGTTGACGCCGAAGAAGTCGGCGTCGAAGCCGGCCACGTCGTCCAGGAAGCCGCCGTGCCGGGCGTAGGTGGTGCCGGGGAGTTCCGGGTCGGCGGCGTAGAGGCGGCCGAGGTCCCAGTCGCGGTCGGCGGGGAAGGGGGAGATGGCGTCACGGCCCTCCGCGACGAGCCGCCACAGGTCCGTGGACGACCGTGTCCCTCCGGGGTAGCGGCAGCTCATCGCGATGATGGCCAAGGGCTCGGCGGAGTGCGCCCTGCGGGGACGTGCGACCGGGGCCGACCGGTTCCGGAGGTCCGCGAGGTGCGCGGCGAGGGCCGCCGGGGTGGGGTGGTCGAAGGCGAGGGTGGGGGGCAGGTCCACGGCGAGGGCGGTGGAGAGCGAGGCGCTCAGCTCCACGGCCGTGATCGACGTCAGGCCGAGATCCTTGAAGGTACGGCCGGGATCGACGGCCTCGGGCCCGGAGTGGCCGAGTACGGCGGCGGTGTGCGCGCGGACCAGGTGGAGCGGATCCACGGGACGATCACGGGCGGCCGGACGCGCAGGTCCTCCGGGGGTGTACGCGGTGTCCGAAGCGGTGGCAAGGGGTGGGGGATCCTGGGGGGCGTGCGTGGTGTCCGAGGGGGTGGCTGGGGGTGGGGGATCTGCGTGGGTGGCCGGGGTGGGGTCCAGGTCGAGCCAGTGGCGGGTTCGCTGGAACCGGTAGGTCGGCAGGGTCTCGATCCGTCTGCCGGGGCCGAAGACGGCGGGCCAGTTCGCGTCCACGCCTCGTACCCACAGACCGGCCAGCGCCCGCAGGACGGACTGCCGCTCGCTCTCCCGGCGCAGGGACGCGACGAACGCCGCCCCCGTGGACTCGGGCAGGCACGCGCGTCCCATCGTGGTGAGCTGCCCACCCGGCCCGAGCTCGCAGAACGTCCCCACCCCCGCCGCGTGCAACGCGTGCACCGCGTCGCCGAAGCGGACGGGAAGGCGGGCCTGGCGAGCCCAGTAACGAGGGTCGGCCAGCTCACCGGCGCTGATCGGGCGGCCCGTGACCGTGGAGACCATCTGGACGCCGTCGAGGGAGCCGAACCCGAGGCCCTCCGCCACGGCCGCCAGGCGGTCCATGATCGGGTCGATGTGCGGGGAGTGGAAGGCGCGGCCGGTGGCCAGCCGTCTGGTACGCCTGCCCAGCGCGGTGAGGCGGTCGGCCAGCCGCGACACCTCGTCCGCCGCACCGGAGATCACGGTGGAACGGGGGCCGTTGACGGCGGCGATCGCGACCCGCCCGCCAGGGTCCAGCAACGGGAGCACGTCGGACTCCGCGGCCTGGACCGAGATCATGATGCCGCTCTCGTCCAGCTCGGCCATCAGCGTGCCCCTGGCCGCGACCAGCCGGCAGGCGTCGGCGAGCGGCAGCCCACCGGCCACGTGTACGGCGGCGATCTCCCCGACGGAGTGCCCGGCCACCCGGTCCGGCCGCACGCCCCAGCTCTCGAAGAGCCGGTAGAGTGCGACCCCCACGGCGAACAGGCCCGCCTGGGTGTACCGGGTGTCCTCCAGCGCGTCCTTCGACGCCAGGGCCTGGCTCAGCGGCAGCGGCAGCAGCGGGTCCAGCTCGGCCGCGACCGCGTCGAACGCCGCCGCGTACGCGGGGAACGCCTCGTACAGCGCCCCGCCCATCCCCGCGTACTGGCTGCCCTGGCCGGGGAACAGGAAGCCCAGCCCCGCATCGCCCGCCACCCCGGTCACCACGTTCGGCCCCGGGCCGCCGTGGGCGACCGCCTCCAGGCCCGCGCGGTACTCCTCCGTCGTGCCGCCGACCACCGCCGCCCGGTACGGGAACGCGGTCCGCGTGGTGGCGAGCGAGAAGCCCACGTCAGCGGGCTCCCCGTCGGCGGACGTCAGTGCGGCGGCCTGGGCGCGCAGCGCGTCCTCGGACCCGCCCGACACCAGCCACGGCGTCCCCTCCGGCCCGGAGGCCACCTCGGCGGCGCGCCGATCCCCGGGGATGTCGGACAGGACCACGTGGCAGTTGGTGCCGCCGATCCCGAAGGAGGACACCCCCGCGACCCGCCGCCCGTCCGGCCACGGTTCCGGCGACACCGGGACGCGCAGCCCCAACTCCTCCAGCGGGATCCGGGGGTTCGGGGAGACGAAGTTGAGGCTGGGCGGGATCACGCCCTCGTGGATGCTGAGCGCCGCCTTGAGGAGCCCCGCGATCCCGGCGCCGCCCTCCAGATGGCCGAGGTTGGTCTTCGCCGAACCGACGGGCAGCGCCCGACCGCCGGCCCGACCGCCGGCCCGGCCGCCCGGCCGGGTGTCTGGACCAGCGGCTCCCAGGACCGCGCCGAGCGCGGTGGCCTCGACGGGGTCGCCGACCGGGGTGCCGGTGCCGTGCAGTTCGACGTACCCGACCTCGGACGGGGCGATCCCGGCCCGCCGGTAGGCCGCGCGCAGGACCTCCTCCTGGGCGTGGGCACTGGGCACGGTCAGCGCGTCCGCCGGGCCGTCGTTGTTCACCGCGCTCGCCCGGATGACGCAGTAGACACGGTCGCCGTCGGCGATCGCGGCGGGCAGCGGCTTCAGCACGAGCGCCGCCCCGCCCTCGCCCCGGACGTACCCGTTGGCGCGGGCGTCGAAGGTGAAGCAGCGGCTGTCGGGGGACAGGGCGCCCGAGCGGCGGGCGCTCAGGCTGCCGGCCTCGGTCAGGATGACGTTGACGCCCCCCGCGAGCACGACGTCGGCCTCCCCCGACCGGAGCTTGGCGCACGCCTCGTGCACCGCGACCAGCGACGAGCACTGGCCCGCGTCCACGGTGAGGCTCGGGCCGCGCAGCCCCAGCACGTGCGAGACACGGTTGGCGATCATGCCGCGCTGCAGGCCGACGAGCGTGTGGGGGCCGATGGCGGCGGCCCTGCCGTACGTCATGGCCAGGTAGTCGTCGGAGGCGGCCCCCATGACGACGCCCGCCCGGCCACCGCGCAGCCGCCCGGGGACGATGCGCGCGTCCTCCAGCGCCTCCCAGCACAGCTCGAGCATGAGCCGCTGCTGGGGGTCCATGGAGGCCGCCTCACGCGGCGGCACGCCGAAGAAGGCCGCGTCGAACTCGTCTACGCGGTCCAGGTAGCCGCCGGGCCCGAGCGGGTCCCGGCCGGGCGGCGGGGTGTCGCGGACCGCGCTCACGCCGTCGCGCAGCAGCCTCCAGTACGCGCGCGGATCGGCGGCCCCCGGCAGGCGGCAGGCGACGCCGATGATCGCGATGGGTGTCGGGCTCATGGGCCTTCCTTCGGGCGCCGGCACAGCATCGCGGCGAGGGCCGCGCCGACGGCGGTCTCGGGGGAGGGACGGGAGGAGCGGGCACGCCAGGAGACGAAGCCGTCCGGACGGACGAGGACGGCGCCCGACGGGGTGATGCCGTAGGCGTCGTACCAGGACCGGTCCTCCTCCGCCGCGGCCAGCAGGTCGCGGCCGAAGCGGTGCACGCGCAGCGGGGCGCCGAGGGCGTCCGCGGCCTGGCCGGCGGCGGCGCACCAATCGGTGGCCGCCTCCCCGGCCAGCAGGACCGGGTGCGCGCCGAACAGGTCGAGGGTCGAGATGGTCGTGCCCTCGCGGCGGACCCACAGGTGCGGCGCCCGCGTGCCGGGCCGGCCGGTGAGCAGGCTCGGGTGGACGAACGGCGGCTGCCCGTTGTCCTCCGGCAGGATCGAGGCCGAGCGGTAGGTGTAGCCGAACGTGACCGCCATCGTGTCCTGCACCCTGGCCGCCTGCTCCGGCGTGGCGAAACCGGCCCGGGCGGCCAGGCGGAGCCCGGCCTGCTCGACCGTGGCGGCGGCGACGGGGCGGCGCTCGGCGTCGTACGTGCCGAGCAGGTCCGGCGGGGCGTACCCGGCCAGGACCGCCCGCAGCTTCCAGGCCAGATTGTGGACGTCCTGGATGCCGGTGCCCGCGCCGTACCCGCCGACCGGCGGGATCACGTGCGCGGCGTCGCCGGCCAGGAACACCCCGTCGCGGGCGTAGGTCTCGGCCGTGAGCGCGGCCATCTCCCACGGCAGCACGTCACGCAGCTCGACCTCGAGCCCGGGCAGCCCGACCGCCGCCCGCACCAGGTGGACGCAGCGCTCGGGCGTGAAGTCCGCCGCCCGCTCGCCCCGCTCCGGATGGAAGGTGACGATCAGCGTGCCCTGCCGGAGGGTGTCGTCGTGGCCGAGGACGCCGTCGACCTCCGGGTTGTCCACCTGGCAGACGGCGAAGCGCCGCCCGCCCAGCGCCTGCCGCAGGTCGGCGCGGAACAGGATGCTGACCTGGTGGCGGAGCACGCCGCGGCCGTGGCGGGCGATGCCGAGCGCCTCCCGGGTACGGCCGCGCGCCCCGTCGGCGGCGATCACGTACCGGGCCCTGACGGTCTGCTTCACCCCGTCGCGCACGACGGTGGCCACCACCCCGTCCTCCTCCTGGACGAGGTCGACGAGCTCGGTGGCGAAGCGCAGGTCCGCGCCGAGCTCCTCGGCGCGGTGGCGGATGACCGGCTCGACCCGGTCCTGCGGGAGCGAGATGATCCGGGGGATCGGGCTGACGCCGCCGACCTCCTCGGGCTCGGGGATGAGGGAGACGGAGATCTCCTTGCCCGCCAGCGACTCGACCTTGCCGTTCAGGTTGTGCCCGGCGAACCCGAGGCTCTCGCGCAGGATCGGGTCCGCCGCGCCCACCTGCCTGAACAGCTCCAGCGTGCGCGGGTACCAGCCCCACGCGCGGGGGTGGACGGAGGTGGTGCCGTGCCGCTCGACCAGGACGGATCGTACGCCCAGCCACGAAAGGAACAGCGACGCCGACAGGCCGACGGAGCCGCCCCCGACGATCAGGACCGGAGTGGTTTCCTCGCGCACGCTCGCTCCTAAGCGGCCTTACGGCCTTCGACCAGGGTGTCGGAGTCGGTGAGTCGGGAGGCGGCGGTCTTCGCGAACCCCGCCTCGGTCAGCCACGAACGAGCCTGCGCCGGGGTGTAGCCCGTGCCGCCGGGCGTGATCAGCTTCATGTTGAGGCTGAGCAGCAGGCGGTCCGGGTCACGGCGGGCGTCGTCGATCATCGAGTCGTAGATCAGCACCGACCCGCCCGGCGGGAGCGCGTCGTGGACGCGGCTCAGCAGCCGCACGCACTGCTCGGAGTCCCAGTCGTGCAGGACGTGACCGATGATCATCACGTCGGTCTCGGGCAGCGGGTCGGCGAAGAAGTCGCAGGCGTGGAAGCGGACTTTGCCCGTCAGCCCCAGCCGGTCCATGTGCCGGTCGAAGGCCGGCTCGACCGCGGGCAGGTCGGCGCAGCCCGCCCGCAGGTGCGGGTGGGCGCGGGCGACGGCCGCGGCGACGTTGCCCCGGGCGCCGCCCAGGTCGACGAACGAGGCGCGGGCGGCCCAGTCATAGCCCGACGCGAGCGCGGGGCCGATCTCGGCGCTGGCGCCGTCCATCACGGCCATGAAACGCTCGAGGGCCTCCGGGTCCTCGTACAGCTTCTTGAAGTCCCGCCCGACGTTGGTGCGCTGGCCGCCGTCGCGGAGCAGGCCGGTGAGGTCGGACCACACCGAGAAGTGCGCGCTGAGCAGCCGCATCAGCCCCTCCAGCGAGTCCGGCCCGGCGGCGAGGTAGCGGTCGGCGGAGGGGGCGTTGCGGTACGACTTCCCCTCCCGCTCCAGGAACCCCAGCCCGACCAGCGCGTCGAGGAAGTCGTGGCCCGCGCGGGCGTGGATGCCGCAGTCCCGCAGGATGTCCGCGTCGGTCGCGGCGCCTTTCTCGAGCTTCTTGAACAGGCCCAGCTCCACGGCGCTGAGCAGGACCTTGGCGGCCCAGTACGAGCGCGCGGTCCGCACCACGGCGGCCCGGTCCTGGGGACCGGCCGTCGGGCGAATCGTGTTGTCGATCACGTCGTCCTCCTCATGAGGGGTTCCGCGGCCCAGGGTGACCCGCCGTGCTAGAGGGAGGGTCGACCGGGACTCGGAGCGGTCTCCTTCCACTCCCGCTCGACCGGAGTTCGAGGGAGGGCGGCCACCATGCACGTGTCACTGGGCACGTGTCAGTGGGATGGAAGGAGAGCGCATGTCCAAGGAGCAGGTTGACGTTCTCGTCGTGGGAGGCGGGCCTGTGGGCCTGGCCACCGCGGTGTTCCTCGCGCACCGGGGCGTCCGCGCCGTCGTCGTGGAACGCCGCGACGACGTGTCCGACGTACCGCGCGCCACGGGCCTGCACGCCCGGACCATGGAGCTGTTCCGCCAGTACGGCCTCGGCGCCCGCATCGCCGAGCGCGGCATGGAGCTCGTGCCGCCGGGAACGCGCGCGGAGCAGGTGAAGCAGGGCCGGGCCACGGCGCTGCTCGCGCTCGGCACCCGCTCCTTCGCCGAGAGCGCGGCGGGATTCGTCATGGAGTCGCACGACCTGGAGTACGAGCCCATCAGCCCCGCCCGCCCGTACTGGTGCGGCCAGGACCTCTACGAGCGCATCCTGCTCGAGGACGCCCGAGCCCACGGCCAGGACGTCCGGTTCGAGACGGAGCTGACCGAGTTCACCGCCGCCGACGACGGCGTCACCGCGACCATCGAGGACCGGCGCACGGGCGAGCGGAGCACCATCGAGGCCCGCTACCTCGTCGGCGCGGACGGCGTCCGCAGCCGGGTCCGGCAGGGGCTCGGCATCGAGCACGTGAGCAAGGGCCGCTCCGACACCTTCGTCAACATCGTCTTCCGGGCCAAGCTCGAGCTGCCCCCGGGGGCCAAGCAGTTCACCTGGGCGCTGATCCGCAACCCCGAGACGAACGGGATGCTGTTCTACATCTCGCCGGAGCGGTGGATGTACGGCGCCCACTACGACCCGGAGCGCGGCGAGTCGCCCGCGGACTTCACCCCGGAGCGCTGCGTCGAGGTGCTCAGGGCGGCCATGGGCGTGCCCGACCTCGAGCCCGAGCTGGAGTCGGCGATCGGCTGGCAGGCCATGCACATGGTGGCCGACGCGTACAGCAAGGGGCGGGTCTTCCTGGCCGGCGACGCGTGCCACGCGCACCCCCCGGCCGGCGGGCTCGGCGTCAACGCGGGCATCCAGGACGCCTACAACCTGGCCTGGAAGCTGGCCGCCGTGGTCAAGGGCTGGGCCGGGCCGGGGCTGCTGGACTGGTACGAGCGGGAGCGCCGTCCGGTCGGCGCGGCCACCGCCGAGCAGGCCTGGCTGATGCACAACAGGCGGCCCGGCAGCATGACCGACGAGCTGCGGGCCCGGCTGCGCGGCGTGCACGTGATCGCCAACGGCTACCAGTACCCGGTGCCCGGCAACGGATCCGTCGAGGCCATCCCGCGCGAGCTGGAGTTCAGCGGCCGCCCCGGCACCCGGATCCCGCACCTGTGGCTGGAGCGGGACGGCGCGCGCGTGTCCACCCTCGACCTGCTCGGCGACGGCCTGCTCCTGCTGACCGGCGAGCGGGCCGGCGGCTGGTACGACGCGGGCCGCGAGGTCGCCGCCGGCATCCCGATGCCGCTGGAGGTGCTGCGGGTGGGGGTGGACGTCGCCGACCCGGAGGGCCGCTGGGCCGCCGCCCACGGCATCACGCCCGAGGGCGCCGTGCTCATCCGGCCCGACGGCTTCGTGGCCTGGAGAGAGCCCGCCGGCGTGGGCGATCCGCGGCGCGCGCTGGGTGACGCGGTGCGCTCATTGCTCGGGCTTCTCCCCCTTGGGAAGTAGGCGAGCGGCGCGATCCGACCTCGAGTATGACGCGCGCCTTATCCCCGAGTATGAGCGTGACTTATCCCTGAGTATGATCGCGACGCCTGATCGTAGTTGTAGCCTTGGCAGGTGTTAGAACAGGTACGCCTACACGGAAGAGGCGCTATTCATGAGTGAGGACCAGGTCAAGGGATCTGTTGCACCGACGGTGAGGCTCATCGTACTCATCATCGTGGGCATCGTCATCGGCAACGTGGTCGTCTCTCTGCTGATGAATCGGGACACCGGTCTCGGAATCGACGAGCTAATCGCCTTCGGCGGCGGCGCCCTGCTTGGCCTCGTGGTCGAGTTCGGCATTTTTCGGCGGACCGGGCGATGAGGGATGGATGCGCTTGACCTGGCCCGTCTCGAATTCGGCATCACGACCAGCCTGCATTTCCTCTTCGTCGCCCTGACCTTGGGTCTTGTGCCGCTGATCGCCTTCTTACAGACCGTCTGGGTGATCAAAGGCAATCCGCTGCACGAGCGGCTGACCAAGTTCTGGGGCCAGATCTACCTCGTCAACTACGGGCTCGGCATCATCTCCGGATTGCTGCTGGAGTTCCAATTCAGTCTCAACTGGAGCGGGCTCACGCACTTCGCCGGCGAGCTCTTCGGCGCCCCGCTGGCGATGGAGACGCTGTTCGCATTCTTCGTCGAATCGACGTTCCTCGGTCTCTGGATTTTCGGCTGGGGCCGATTGCCGAAGGCGCTGCATCTGGCGACGTTCTACGTCGTCGCCGCCGCGGCGCTGGCCTCCGCGTACCTCATCGTCGTCGCGAACGGATTTCTGCAGAACCCGGTGGGTTTCGTGCGCGACGGCGATGGCCTGCGCATGGTCGACGTCGGCGCGGTTTTCACCAATCCCGCCGCGTTGCTAGCCGTCGGCCATATTCTGCCCGCCGCGCTCATGGTGGGCGGCTTCTTCATGGCCGGCGTGAGCGCCTGGCATTTCCGCCGGGGCACCAGCGAGGTGGGGTTCTTCCGTTATTCCATGCGGCTCGGGCTGACCGTCGGATACATCGCCACGTTCTTCACCATCGGTTTCGGCGACGCGTCGGTGCTGTGGGTGGTGCGCAATCAGCCGACGAAACTCCCCGGCAGCGACGAGGCCACACAGGTGCAGGCCCAGATGGTCGCCGAGCACGGCCCGGGGAACTATCTGGCCTCCGACTGGATTCCCATCATCCTCACGGTGATGCTGTCGGTGGCCTATCTCTATGTGCTGTTCGCGCTCATCCCGATCGTGCTGCTCGGCCAGGGCCGGATCGAGAAGCGCCGGTTCCTGCTCGGGATCGGGGTCTGGACGATACCGCTGCCGTTCGTCACCACGATCCTCGGCTGGGTGGTGCGTGAGATGGGGCGGCAGCCCTGGATCATCTACGACGTGCTGCCCACCGACAAGGCGCTCTCCGACGTGAGCGCCGGCGGCATCCTGGCCTCGCTGGTGATCTTCACGTCGCTGTATCTGGCTCTGGTGGTCGTCGGCTACACGGTGATCGCCCGGGTCGCCCGCAAGGGGCCGGACGCCGTGGTGCTCGGGCGGGTGCTGGGCGACGACTCCGAAGAAGCCGTACTAGCCGGGGAGCGTTGATGGACGTCGTCTGGTTGCTCGTCGTCGGCCTGCTCCTGGCCGGCTGGTTCGGGCTCGATGGGTTCAGCATCGGCGCGGGCATGTTCATGGGCGCGCTGCGGCAGGACCCACCGGCCCGGCGCCGGGTGATCGCGGCCGTCGGGCCGTTCTTCCTGGCCAACGAGGTCTGGCTGATCGCCTTCGCCGGCACGCTGGCCGTGGCCTTCCCCGACACCGAGGCCAGGCTGTTCACCACGCTGTTCCCCACGGTGGTGGTGCTGATCGCGGCCTGGCTCGTCCGTGACATGGGCATGTGGTTCCGGTCGCGGCGGCCCGGGCGCCGGTGGCAGACGCGCTGGGAGGCCATCATGGCGGGCGCCAGCGTGGTGTTCGCCGCGGCGGCCGGTCTCTTCCTGGGCAACGCCGCGCAGAGTCCCGGTGAGGAAGGGATCTTCGTCCTCAATCCGTACGCGTTGCTGAGCGCGCTCGCCGTGGTCGCGCTGTTCCTCCTGCACGGCGCGGCGTTCCTCGCCGCCCGTGCCACGGGTGAACTGCGGGAGCGGGCCAGGCAGGTGGCCGGGCGCGTCGCGCTGCCCGTGGTCGCGCTCCTGGCGCTGCTCATCGCCACGGCGCCGCTCGTGGTGGACGGCGTGACGCCGATCGCCCTGCTCCTCGGAGCCCTCGGTCCCGTCGCCGCCGCGGGGGCCTGGCTCGCCCTCAGGAAAGGCCGTGACGGCCTGACGTTCGTCGCGACGACCGTGGCCACGGTGTCGGTGCCGTTCGCGGCCGGGGCGCTGACGGCCGCGCGGCTGCTGCAGGAGGTCGCCGAGCCCAGCACACTGCAGCGGATCACGATCGTGCTGCTGCCGTCCCTGCCGCTGCTGATCGCGGCTCAGGCGGTGCTGTGGTGGATCCACCGGCACCGCCTGAGTGAGCGTTCGGTGACGTTCTTCTGAGTGACGTCCCCTCTCTGGGAGACGTCACTCAGAGGGACGTCCTTCTGCGAGGGTCACGCGTCGGGCATCCAGTTGCCGTGGAAGCCGAACGGGACCCGCTGCGGGAGCCGGACCCTGGCCACCGGCGGAGCGGTGAAGTCACTGGCGTCCACCACGATCAGGTCGCTGCCGTCGCGGTTGGCGTCGTAGACGACGGAGAGGATCCAGCCGTCCTCCTCCCCGGCTCCCGCAGGGGCGAAGACGGGCTCTCCGGCCGCCTCGCCCGGCCGCATGAAGGACCTCTCCAGACGGCCGGTGCGCAGATCGTGCTTGAGCAGGCCGCCGAACGTCCACTCGCCCGGCTCGATGGGCGTCTGGCTGCAGTAGGCGATGGTGTGCGGCCGGCCGAGGCGCCGGTCGTCCAGGCGCGGGAACTCCTGAGAGTTGTCGTCGAGCCGCTCCTCGCGCACGCGGCCGGTGGTCAGGTCGACGCGCCACCGGTCGAGCGTGGTGGGCAGGGCCTCGCCGATGGTCGCGTGGCGGATCACGTCGACGACGATCTCGTTGCCCTCCTCGTACGCGTTGACGGTGTGGAAGGCGAAGCACGTCTCGACCTCGAACCAGCGCGTCGCGCCGCCCGTCCGGGGCAGCACGCCCACGCGGGTGCCGAACTCCGGCCGCCAGGACAGCGGCAGCTTGCCGGCGCCTTCCTTCAACGGGCCCGGCTCGTAGACGACCGGCCCGTCGATCAGGACGATGTGGTTCTGCGTGATCGCGAAGTCGTGCATCAGGGTCGGTCGGGGGATGTCCACGTCCTGGGACATGGTGAGCTCCCCGTCCCGGTCCGCGATGTGCACCCGCAGGAACGGCGGCCCGGCCGGGTCGTAACCGAAGAAGACCAGCTCCCCGGTCTCCGGGTCGGTCTTGGGGTGCGCGGTCATGGCCGACTTCAGCTTGCCGCCGAAGTCGAAGCGGCCCATCGTGCACAGCGACCGGTCGACCTCGACGGGCAGGCAGACCTCCTCCAGGGCGAGGATGCGCCCCGCGTGGGCGATCACGTTCGTGTTCGCCATGCTGTAGTCGGGCGGCACCAACCGGTCGGGCTGCCCGCCGGGCGGCTGCTCGCCGAGCTCCTCGCTCGCCTGGTCGGTACGCACCCAGCGGTTGCGGTACGAGACCGCCCGCCCTTCGCGCAGCTCGAAGGCGTGGATCATCCCGTCGCCGAGGATCCAGCTCGGGTGCTCGGGGTCCGGCTTGACCGGGTTGGGCCCGTTACGCATGAGGATGCCGTTGAGGTCGGGTGGCAGGGCACCCTCGACGGGCAGATCGATGACGTTCAGCTCATCCTGAACGGGCGCGAACCCGCCGCTGAGAAAACGATTCGGCACGAACCCTCCTGTGGCGCTGTTTGTTTTTAACGAAGAATAATTCCGGGTAATGGAGGGGTGGTCGAGGCCCGCTCGAAAGGGGGATGCACCCTGAGAGGTAGGGGTCCCCCTTTAGCGGATGCGCCTTTCGACGTAGGGGTATCCCTTTATGGGCAGCCACCTTGCTCGTGAATCTTACGGCGCTTACTGTAATTCGTGACATATTCGAATCGCGCTGGAGGAGGCATGTTTCGCTTCAAGGTTCTCGGCCCGCTCGAGGTCTATCGAGACGACTGTGTGAGGACGCCGAGCGCTCCGAAATTACGCCGCGTTTTGGGCCTGCTGCTGCTTCGTGCCGACAGTGTCGTTGATATGCAGTCGGTGATTGACGAGCTCTGGGGTGACCGCCCGCCGATGAGTGCGGTCACCACCACGCAGACCTACATCTATCAACTCCGTAAGGAGCTCAACCGTGACCGCCAGCGACTGATCACCAAGCCTCCCGGCTATCTTCTGCGGCTGGGTGAGGATGAGTTCGACGCCCTGACATGTGAGCAACTGATCGACCAGGGCAACCGGTTGCTGGAGAAGGACCGGCCGAACGAGGCCTCGGACGTGCTGGGCGAGGCCCTGGCCCTGTGGAAGGGGCCGCCGCTGGCCAACACGCCCTGCGGCGTCCTGCTGCAGGCACACGCCGTTCACCTCGAAGAACTGCGCATTCGCGCGCTGGGCACCCGCATCGAAGCGGACATGCGGCTGGGCCGGGCGCGCACGCTCATCGCCGAACTCCGATCTCTCGTCGTGCTCCATCCGCTCAACGAGTGGTTCCACGCCCGGCTCATCGAGGCGCTCTACCGCGCCGGCCGCCGGGGCGAGGCGCTGCAGGCGTTCCAGAGCATGCGGATGACGCTCCGTGACGAACTCGGCCTGGAGCCGGCCGAGCCACTGCGACGGCTCCAGCGCTCGATCCTCGACGGCGCCGACCCGCCGCCACTGGCCGCCTGCGGAGCGTGACGGCGGCGAACCGCGAGAGTGGGTCCTGGGGCTGAAGAAAAAGTTGGAGTCTGAGTTAATTCATCAAGGCGTAAATCGGGTGCTCCCGCATGGAGAACTGCAGTGGTTGCCTGGACACCACCCGTGGGGCGACATAGCATCACTGAGAAAATGAGCGCAATATGTTAAGCCAGCTCGACGGAACAATGCTTAGACCCTGCGGATCCGGGAAAGGTAGTGCCTTTCCGGGTAATCGAGCAGGTCTCATGCATGACCGACGCACCAGCGCCGGTCGGGAAGGCACAACCGTGCTCACCGTAGTCCCTGACTCCGACCTCTATGGCCGCGCCGCGGCCCCCCTTCCACCTCCATCGTCAAACCAGAGAATTGCCCGCTCGATGCCCGCCGCGGCACATCGGGCCGACGCCGGAAGCGCCCTGTTCGCCTACGGGAGTGACGAGCATGGCGGCCGTCCGGCCATCGGCACGGGCCGGCGACGCCTTTCCCAGGGGCTCCCGCACGAGCCTCTGGCCACCATCGACGTGCCACCGCGCACGGACGGAAGCACAGAGCTCATCACCCGGACCTACGGCTGCCGCGAATCGAGCGGGCCGTGGTCCTCCCTGTCATGCGATTGCGCCTGGCGCGGCCCGCGCGCCCCGGTGCTCGCCGCTGGCAACGATGCGCTCCGCTTCCGCTCCGCGCCCGCCGAGGTGCTCCCGGCGATCCTGACCCGGCGCTGCCGGGCTCACCTGACCGAGCCGGTCCCAGCCAGCCGGCGCGCCGCAGACGGCGCCCGCCTGGTCGCGCTCGTTCACGCCGGAGCCACCCGCACAGAGGGCCGGCCTGCCGAACGTCACGACGAATCATCCGTGCTCGCAGCCGCCTAGAAACGCACGATCCGCAGGTCTTTACTCTGACTCCCCTCCGACCTGTGCACGGCATTCCTCACGAGATGTGATCAAGTCTGCACACCGCGGTCAGAGGCCTGGCGAGGAATCCCTATGAAGCAGAAGGTAAACGACGACACTGTCCTGGTTCTCGGCGGAGACGAACGCACACGGGAGGCAATAGCGGAGATCATCACCTTCGAGAATGAGTTTTCGACGACGGTGCACGCGCTCCGCCAGGCCGCGCCGCGTTCCACGGTCATCATCGTGGGCGTCGGCGCGCTGGCCTACGAGAGCGCGGATCCGGTCCGCGGCACACCGCCGAACGCGCTCTCACGGCGCGAGCGGGAGGTGCTGTCGCTGGTGGCGGAGGCACTGAGCAACGCGCAGGTGGCCAGCCGTATGGGGATCACCGAGGGGACGGTCAAACGTCACCTGCGCAACATCTTCACCAAACTGGGAGCCGTCTCCCGCATGGACGCCGTGATCAAGGGCGGAGCGGTGGTCAACCGATCGTCGCCGCCGCGGGGCCATGGCCGTCTGAGGTGAGGCTACTGTGACAGCCTGGACGGTTCGGCGTTCTTCCCCGCCGCGCGACCCCCGAACAACCTCCGCGACAGCGCGGCCGCGCCGACGCCCAGGCCGATGAGTGTGATCAGGCCCCACAGGACGCCCTGAGGGC
Source organism: Nonomuraea sp. NPDC050643 (assembly GCF_040654715.1). Classification (NCBI taxonomy): domain Bacteria; kingdom Bacillati; phylum Actinomycetota; class Actinomycetes; order Streptosporangiales; family Streptosporangiaceae; genus Nonomuraea; species Nonomuraea sp. NPDC050643. The sequence continues at coordinate 95,796 of NZ_JBFAIM010000010.1, forward strand.
CACCACCCTGCTCCGACAGGAGGACGAACGCGGGCGTGAGCAGCAGAGCCACGCCCGCGGCCGTCCCCTGGACACGATCGAAGCGCCGCGTCCGGCCGCGCGGGGCCTCGTCTCCGTCCTCAGCCCCCAGCCCTTCGGGGACCGCCCGGGTCCGCGGGCGCAGGGCCGCGTATCCGAAGAGGGCCGCCGGGATCAGGAGCGCCAGCGCGGCGGCCCCGGGCAGCCGCTCCGCGAACGCCGCGAACGCCGGGACGTAGGAGGCGAACAGCGGGACCAGCCAGTAGGCCGTGAACACGAGCACGGAGATCGCCGCCGACACCGCGGCGGCCACGGCCGCCCCCACGCCCCCCGGCCGCTCGTGGCAGGCCCGCTCCAGCAGGTCGACGGTGTTGAACGGGCTGTAGGTCGGACACCGCCGCCGCCAGACGAGCACCGGGATCGCGGCCACCTCAAGGCCCCCGTAGCCGCTGACCGCGTTGACGATGAGCGAGATCGACTGATAGCCGGCGGCGCCGTTGAAGAACGCCGAACCGCCCGGATCGGCCCCGTACGCCAGCAGGGGCAGGAGCAGCAGCGCGCTCGTCACCCACGGGCTCACCCGGCCGATGACCCGGGACATGAGCAGGCGCCACAGCACCGTGTAGGCCGCCGCCAGCAGCACGGCGAACGCCGCCACCAGGCCGATCTCCGCCGCGGACGCCCCGGCCAGGCGATGCCCGAGCAGCCCGAGGCCGGCCAGGCCGGCGAGCAGCCGGAACAGCCGGCCCGCCGCTCGTGTGTCACGCCCGATGATGAACACGGGGAACGTCTCCGTCGCCGTCACCGCTGACCTCCGTCATAGGGGGTGGTTGGAGGTGGAGCCCCCGGTTTTGTAGGGGGACTCCACGTTGTCGTACATGAGGTGCATCATCTGCCCGGCGCGCGCGTGCAGCAGGTTGTGGCAGTGGTCCATCCACGCGCCGGGGTTGTCGGCGCGGAAGCCGACCTCCCAGATCTCCCCCTGCTGGACGTCGACGGTGTCGCGCCAGATCGGGCTGCCCGACAGCGGCCGGCCGTTCCTGGTGAGCAGGAGCATGCGGTGGCCGTGCACGTGCATCGGATGGTCCAGGCGGCTGCGGTTGGCGAACCGCAGTCTGATCAGCTCGCCCTCGCGCACCACGGGGGTCGGGATGTCCGGGTACACGTGCCCGTTGATCATCCACAGCAGCGTGAAGGAGCCGTCGTAGAAGCCGGGCCGGTTGTCGAACTTGAAGCTGAACGTACGGTCGAAGCGGCTCGTGTGGTCGAACGGGGTGGCGGCGGGGGTGCCGTACCGGCTGATGTCGAACTCGGGCGAGCTCCACGTCGTCGGCGTCACCTCTCCGCCGCCGTCGGGGCTCATCAGCAGGCCGGAGTCCAGCGCGTACGCCTCCGTGAGCCGGACCGGGCCGTCGGGCATCGTGAACTCGATGTCGTACCGGCCGCCCGCGCCCAGCATGAGACGGACGCCGGACAGCGCGGAGGGGCCGTTGATCGGATTTCCGTCCACTGCGGTAATCATGAACGAGGTTCCGTCGATCGTGAAGAATCGCGGGGTCGGCGAGGTGATGACGACGCGCAGCCGTACCTTGCGGCCGGCCGGGACGGCCAGGCGTTCGAGCCGGTCCGCGAGCCCGAACGCGCGACGGTCGCGGCCCTGCGACTGCCACGTGTGCATCATCACGGTCCGCTCCGTCACGTCCTCCCGTTCGGGAGCACCGGCCGGCTCGATGATCAGCGGCCCGAAGAGGCCACGGCCGACCTGTTCGGAGGCGCTCTGGTGGGAGTGGTACCAGTGGGTGCCGATGTCACCGGGCTTGATCCGGAACCGGTACGTGAACCGCCCGCCCGGCGGCACCGCGTCCTGCGTGACCCCGGGGACGCCGTCGGCCGCGTTCGGCACGTCGACGCCGTGCCAGTGCACGCTCACCTCGGCCGCGCTCAGCCGGTTCACGACCGTGATCTCGACCAGGTCGCCCTCGCGCACCCGGAGCTCCGGGCCCGGCACGCTGCCGTTGAACGCCCACGCCTCCACGACCGCGCCCGAGGCCAGCCGGACCCGCTGCTCGCGCGCCACCAGGGTGAAGCGGCGGTCGGGCGGGCCGGTGTCCGGCTCGGTCAGCTCGGTCACGCTCACCGGGTCCTCGGCGGGCGTGGCGGAACCCGGCGCGTTCCCGAACAGCGGCGAGTGCGCCGAGCCGTGCGCGGTGGGCAGGCCGGGGCCGTGCATGGTCATGACCGGCGGATGCTCACTGGCCTCCGCCGACAACCGCGCACACCCGCCGACCACGGCCACGACCAGCGCCGCGGCCAGCGCGCGACGCCCCCACCTGGGCCTGACCGGGCCCGTACGGGCGCGCCGCCCCAGCCGGTTCCACAGCAGGGCGCTGGTGAGGCCGTGGGCGGTGAAGACGATCAGGGCCTCGCCCGTGAACGGCGGGGAGATCGGCCACAGGAACGCGAGCACGAACCCGGCCACCGCCCCCACCGCCGTCACCTGCACGGGCCACACCATCTTCGGCTCCCGCGACGGCCAGGCTCTTGCCGGGAACGTCCCGGCCGGCGGAGCCTTCGGCGCAAGACCTCCGTCCGGCAGAGCCCCGGCCTCAGGACGCGAGGCTTCGGGATGCGAGGCTTCTGGGAGCGGGGCCTCTGGTGGTGGGGACGGGGAGCGCCGGGAGCTGAGCCGCCACAGGCGGGGCACCGTCCAGCAGGCCACCGCGACGGCCGGGAGCAGCACCAGCGGCGCGGCCACCACCACCCGGTCGGCGCCGAACTCCCAGCCGAAGCCGGCGAGCAGGGCGCCGATGACCGTGCGCGCCACGAGCAGCAGGGTGCCGGCGGCGAGCACCCCCAGCAGGATCCGCGCCCGAATCCGCACCCGCCGCCCCGGATCCCGACCGGCACGTCCGCCCGCAGGCTTGCCGCCCACGGCACCCCGACCGGCCTCCCCGGCCGAAACCCCGCCAACCCCCGGCCCGGCCGCGCCACTACGAGCCGGACCTTCGCCGGCCGCGTCGCGACGAGCCGGATGCCCGCTGGTCGGACTCCCGTCGGCCGCGTCACCGCGAGCCGGATGCCCGCCGGTCGGGTCGCCGCCGGTTGTGCCGCCGTTCCCTGGGTCGCCGTCGGCCGGAGAGCCGAGCGTTGGTGCGTCGTGGGCCGGGCGTTCGTCCGGGGTTTCGCGGGCCGGTGGGTCGTCGATGGGGTCGGCCCAGGGGGCAGGGGTGGGGTGGGGGAAGCGGGAGGCGGCGCGGGCCGCCCACCACCACGCCAGCAGCGCCGCCAGCGACAACACCACGTCGATGTTGAGCAGCCCCTCGAAAAGATCCGCCCGGTACATGGACGACCCCTACGCGCCCGCGCCCGGATAGTTCTCCGGCGTGAGCTGCGCGATCGACCTCATGATCGAGTTCGCGAAGTGCCGCCGGAACCCCTCGGGCGTCTTCGTGTCACGGTGCTCGGCGAGGTAGGGCGCCAGCTTCTCCTCCAGGTCGTGCACGCCTCCCTGCGTGGCCATGTGCCGCCCGACCTCGATGATGGAGCCCTCGTAGTGGATGACCCTGACCATGAACTCGTCCTTGATGAAGACGGCGCTGCCGAGCAGCTCGCCGACCTTCTCACCCGCGGCGTCGCGGATGACCGGCGTGCTCACGCGCCGGAAGCCGGCGAAGATCTTCTCGATCTCGTCCTCGTGTCCGGGCTTGACCTTGTAGGTGATGGCCGCGTACGGCATGGGTCCCTCCTTGGGAGCCGTCATGGACGCCGATCGAGCGGATGCCCTTCGGCGCTGATCCGGTGGAAAGCCGCGTCGACCGCCTCGCGGTCGCGGGAGTCGTCGCCCGAGCGGGCCGGGAGCAGCCCGATGACCGCGCTTCTCCCGGAGACGACCGCGGGGTGACGGCGGGCCAGGGCGCACAGGCCCTGCCCGGGGCCGGCCTCGACCAGCAGGAAGTCGCCGTCCTCCAGCATCAGGTCGAGCGCGGTCCGGAACAGGACCGGCTCGGCGGGCTGCCCCGCCCAGAACTCGGGGGCGAGGACGTCGGCGTCCGGCAGGCGGCCGGGCCGGTAGGCGGAGTAGAGGGGGAGTTCGGGCGGGCGCAGCTCGGTCGCGTGCCAGGCGGGGACCGAGGCCGCGGCGTGCGCCGACAGGGCCGGGCTGTGGAACGCCTGCAGCGCGCGCGTCGGCCGGCACGTGAAACCGTCGGCGACCAGGCGCTCCCTGACCTCGCCGAGCGGTCCCGACGGTCCGGCGAGCAGGGTCTGCCGCGGCCCGTTCACCGCCCCGACGACGACCTGGCCGTTCAGGTAGGGGGCGAGGTCGCCGGGGGAGCCGGCCACGGCGAGCATCCCGCCGGGCGGGCTGTCCTTGATCTGCTCGACGCGGTCGCGCATCAGGCGCAGGCCCTCCTCGAAGGAGAACACGCCCGCGAGCGTGGCGGCGGCCATCTCGCCCACGCTGTGGCCGAGCAGCGCGGCCGGGCGCACCCCCCGGTGCATGACCATCCGGCCCAGCGCGCAGTTGACCGCGTACAGGAGGGGCTGGGCCCGGGTGACGTCGTCGAAGAGGTCGGAGGGCCGCTCCCGCAGCCACTCCTCGCGCAGCCGGTCGCCCTCGGGGCCCATCAGGGCGAAGGCCGTGTCCATGGTGGCGGTGAAGACGGGCTCGTGACCGTACAGTCCGGCGCCCATCCGCGCGGCCTGCGCGCCCTGGCCGGGGAACAGGAGCGCCACCGGTCGGGTGACGGGTTCGGTGAGTTCGGCGGGTTCGGCTGAGCGTGGCAGCATGAAGATCAGTCCCAGGATGATCAGGCAGAGGACGACGTCCAGCAGGACCGTGATGGAGAACGCCCGTACGTACGCCGCGCGCCCCGCCGACACCGGATCCCCGAGCAGCGCGTAGAAGAACGCGCCCGCCACGGCGACCCCGACGGCCCCGCCGATCTGGCGGAAGGTGGTGAACATGCCGGCCGCGCCGCCCGCCTCACCGGCCGGCACCGAGCTCATGACCAGGTCGAGCGCGGGCGTGGCGACGAGGCTCGTGCCGATCCCGGCCGCGGCCAGGGCCAGCGCCAACGGCACCGACGTGGCCCCGGCGACCGGTACGGCCCCCGCCAGGGCGGGCACCCCCTCGCCCATCGGCAGCGCCCACGCGAAGGCGGGCATCCCCTCCGCCATCGGCACGGCCCAGGCGAAGGCCCCCATTCCCAGCGTCATCAGCACGGCCCCGGCGAGCAGCGCCCGCCGCCCGAACCGCCGCGTCAGGCGGCTGGTGAGCGCCGCGCCCACCGCCGTGCCGATCGCCCACGGCGTGATGGCCTGGCCGAGGCGCGGCCCGTCGTAGGCCAGGCCGTCCTGCAAGAGGATCACGAAGAGCAGGAAGAACGCGCCGAGCAGGACGGAGACGAGCACGGTGACGCTCAGCCCGGCGGTGAAGACCGGCAGCCGGAAGAGCCCGAGCGACACCAGCGGCTGCCCGCCGCCCCGCTCCACCCGCCTCTCGTGCCGGACGAAGATCACCAGGGGGACCGCGGCGAGCGGCAGCAGTGCCCAGGCCCACGACGTCCCCGAGGTGAGCGGGTAGACCAGCAGCAGCACGCCCACCCCGGCGAGCAGCGTCCCCCTCACGTCGATCCCGGGCCTGCCCGGTCTCGCGGCGGGGCCCGGCAGGCACCATGCGCCGACGGCCAGGGCCGCCAGGCCGACCGGCACCTCGATGAGGAAGACGATCCGCCAGCCGAGGGCCGAGTGGGTGAGGAAGCCCCCGGCCAGCGGGCCGCACGCGGTGGCCAGGCAGGCGACGAGCGCGTACATGGCGAAGGCGCGTCCCCGCCGCGCGGCGGGCAGGAGGAACCGGATGGCGGTCAGGACCTGCGGCGTCATGAGCGCCGCCCCCATGCCCTGCGCGCCGCGGGCGACGAGCAGCGACGGCAGGTCCCAGGACGCCGCGGCGAGCAGGGACGCGGCGGCGAACCCGCCGACGCCCAGCAGGAACACCCGCCGGATCCCCCACAGGTCCGCGAGCCGTCCCCCGGCCACGACCAGCAGGGCGAACGGCAGCGTGTAGGCGAGGATGACGAGCTGGGTGGCGGAGTGGGCCGACTCCAGGTCCTGCCGGATCGCCGGCGCGATCACGGGGATCACGCTGACCTCGAAGAACCCGAGAAACCCGATCGGCAGCACGGCCGCCATGACCAGCCGCCGCACACGACCGCCAGGGCCGTCACCAGGGCTGCCGCCGGAACCGCCGCCGCTCATGCCGTCACCAGGGCCGCGGCCGCCGCGTTGACGGTCAGCGCCGCCAGGGCCAGCGCCGTCCGCAGCAGGTGCCAGTTCTGCCACAAAGGACGGGGATCGTCCCAGTCGCCCGGGATCGCCGCCGGATCGATCGCCTGGATACGCCGGTTGATCGGCACGTTCGCCAGGTGGGAGACCCCCTGCGTGCCGAGCATCAGCACGAACCCGGCGGCGAACAGGTACCGGGCCGGGGCGGGCGTCAGGAAGACCAGCCCCAGGCAGGCGACCATGCCGCCGTTGACCATCAGCGGCATCGTCGGGTGGTAGCCCTTGCCGAGCCGCCGGTGCATGTCGATGTAGCGGTCGGCGGGCAGCGCGCGCAGGGCGGGCAGCACGCTGAGGGCGATCGCGACGAAGACGCCGGCGGTGATGCCGCTGCCGACGATCGCGACGACCTCCAGGAACGCGGTGAGCATCGAGCCGCCACCCTCCCCTTCGCGGTACGTGGACAAGTCGAAACGGTGCAGGCAGGCGTTCGAGAGCGGGTGGGGCGCTGCTGGAACCCGGATCTCCAGCGCTGCTGGACAGCCGTCCGAGGAGCGGGTGCGAGCGTGCTGTCCGTCGGCCCGGGAGGCACGGGCCGCGGAGAGGGAGGGACCGTGCACCGTGCATTGATCGTCGCGCGCATGGACCCGGGCGACACCGAACAGGTCGCGCGGGTCTGGACGGAGTCGGACGCCACCGAGCTGCCGCACATGATCGGCGTCGACCGGCGGACCCTCTTCCGCTTCCACGGGCTGTACTTCCAGCTCATCGAGGCGGAGCAGGACATCACCGAGAACCTCTACCGCGCCCGCAGCCACCCGCTCTACCAGGACATCCACCACAAGCTGGCGGAGTACATGACGCCGTACGACCCCAACTGGCGCGAGCCGAAGGACGCCATGGCCGAGATCTTCTACACCTGGACGCGAGCATGAAGGTCACCTGGGACGACGTCACGCCGAACCGGCGCCGAGGTGGTGACGTCCGGGTGCTGCTCAGCCCCCGGACCGTCGACGCGGCCTCGGGCTTCGGCGGCGCGCTCACCCTCGAACCCGGTGAGTACATCTGCGAGCACTACCACCCCTACTCGGAGGAGTTCATCCACGTCGTACGCGGCTCGCTCGTCATGCGGGTCGACGGCGCACCCGAGCGGCTCGGCCCCGGGGACGCGCTGATGGTGCCCATCGGCGTACGGCACCGCATGGAGAACGACGGCGGCGAGCAGGCGTACGTGATCTTCCATCTGAGCCCCCTGGCTCCGCGACCCGAGCTGGGCCACGTGGACCTGGAGACGCTTCCGGGCGCGCAGGACCAGCCGCACCTGCCGGTGGGCGCCCCCGGAGAAGGGCGGGCGAACGGTGGCCGGTAACGCCGACGGGCGCACCGTCGTGGTGACGGGCATCGGGGTCGTGGCCCCGGGCGGCCTCGGCCGCGAGGCGTTCTGGGAGCGCATCACCTCGGGGGTCCCGGCGACCCGGCGGATCACGTTCTTCGATCCCGAGGGGTTCCGCTGCCAGGTCGCGGCCGAATGCGACTTCGACCCGCGCGCGGCGGGGCTGACGCCCCAGGAGATCCGCAGGATGGACCGCGCGGCGCAGCTCGCCGTCGTCGCCGCCCGCGAGGCGATCGACGACGCGGGCGGCCCCGGGCTGACCCCGGAACGCACGGCGGTCACGGTGGGCAACGCCGTCGGCTGCACGATGGGCCTGGAACGGGAGTACACGGTGGTGAGCGACGGCGGCCGCAAGTGGGTCGTCGACCACGACTACGCCGTCCCGGAGCTCTACGACTACTTCGCCCCGAGCTCCCTGGCCCGCGAGGTCGCCTGGGACTGCGCCGCCGAGGGACCCGTCTCCGTGGTGTCATCCGGCTGCACCTCCGGCATCGACGCGCTCGGCTACGCCGTCGGCCTGATCGAGGAGGGCTCGGCGGACGTGGTCGTGGCCGGCGCCACCGACGCGCCGCTGTCGCCGATCACCGTGGCCTGCTTCGACGCGATCAAGGCCACCTCCACGATCAACGACCGGCCGCAGGAGGCGTGCCGGCCCTTCGACGCCGACCGCAGAGGGCTCGTCCTGGGGGAGGGGGCGGCGATGTTCGTGCTGGAGACGCTGGAGAGCGCCCGCCGCCGCGGCGCGCGGATCTACTGCTCGATCCCCGGGTACGCGACCCGCGCCAACGGCTTCCACATGACCGGGCTCAAACCGGACGGCCGGGAGATGGCCGAGGCCATCAGGATCGCCCTGGACCGCGCCCGCCTGGGCGGCGACCGGGTCGACTACGTCAACGCGCACGGCTCGGGCACCAAGCAGAACGACCGCCACGAGACGGCGGCGGTCAAGCACGCCCTCGGCCCCCGGGCCTACGACGTGCCGATGAGCTCGATCAAGTCCATGGTCGGCCACTCGCTCGGCGCCATCGGCGCCATCGAGGCGGCGGCCTGCGCGCTGGCCATCGACAGGAACGTCGTCCCGCCCACGGCCAACCTGCACACGAAGGATCCCGAGTGCGATCTGGACTACGTGCCGTTGACCGCGCGTGAGCACCGGACGGACGTGGCGCTCTCGGTCGGCAGCGGGTTCGGCGGCTTCCAGAGCGCCATCGTGTTCGCCGGGGCGGCGTCATGAGCGCCGTCGTCACCGGCCTCGGGGTCGTCGCGCCGAACGGCATGGGCGCGGAGGAGTACTGGTCGGCCGTCTGCGACGGCAAGAGCGGCATCGACAGGATCCGGCGCTTCGACTGCACCGGCTACCCGGTGACGCTGGCGGGTGAGCTGGGCTCGTTCGACGCCGCCGAGCACGTGCCGGGGCGGCTGCGGCCGGAGACCTCGATGATGAGCCACATCGCGTTCGCTGCCGCCGAGCTGGCGCTGGCCGACGCCGTGCTCGATCCGGCGGACCTGCCCGAGTACGAGCGGGGCGTCATCACCGCCAACGCCACCGGCGGCGTCGAGTTCGGGCAGCGCGAGCTGCAGAACCTGTGGAGCCAGGGGCCGAGCCACGTCAGCGCGTACATGTCGATCGCCTGGTTCTTCGCCGCGACGACGGGTCAGCTCTCGATCCGGCACAAGCTGCGCGGCCACTGCGGGGTGGTCGTGTCCGAGCAGGCCGGCGGCCTGGACGCGCTCGGCCACGCCCGGCGCGCGCTGCGCGCCGACCACCGCATGGTCCTGGCGGGCGGCACCGAGTCGGCGCTGTCGCCGGCGGGTGTGGTCGCGCAGATCCCCACCAGGAACCTGAGCACGCGTACCGACCCGAACCGGGCCTACCTGCCCTTCGACGCGGACGCCAACGGCTACGTCGGCGGCGAGGGCGGCGCGATCCTCGTCGTCGAGGAGGGGACCGCGGCGCGCGAGCGCGGAGCGCCCACCATCTACGGCGAGCTCGCCGGGTACGCCGCCACCTTCGACCCGCGTCCCGGCACCGGCCGGCCGCCCGCGCTGGAACAGGCGGTGCGCAAGGCGCTCGCCGACGCGGGCACCGACCCCCGCGACGTGGACGTGGTCTTCGCCGACGCGTACGGCGTGCCCGACCTCGACCTCATCGAGGCGGAGACGATCTCCAAGGTCTTCGGGCCCTACGGGGTGCCCGTCACCGCGCCGAAGACGATGACCGGGCGGATCTACGCGGGCGCGGGCGCGCTCGACGTGGCCGCCGCGCTGCTGTCCATCAGGGACGGGCTGATCCCGCCGACCGTGAACGTCACCCGTCTCGCGGCCGGCTGTGCCATCGACCTCGTCCGCGAGGGCCCGCGGCCGTCACGGGTGCGTACCGCGCTCGTGCTGGCCCGCGGCCACGGAGGGTTCAACGCGGCGCTCGTCGTGCGCGCCGCCTGAGAGAGGAGAGGCAATGCCGGAGTTCACCGCCGACGACCTGCGCGGAGTGATCCGCGCCACGGTCGGCGTCGACGACTCGGTCGACCTGGACGGCGACATCGCGGATGTGCCGTTCGGGGAGCTCGGGTACGACTCGCTCGCCGTGCTGGAGATCGCGAACAAGATCGAGAAGGAGTACGGCGTGGCCATCCCCGACGACCTGATCGTCGAACTGGAGACCCCCAGCAAGCTCCTCGGCTACGTCAACAAGGCCGGGGCGGTGCGGTCATGAGCGGGCGCACCGAGGCGGCCGTTGTGATCGTCGCGCCGATGGACCTGGTCTGGGACATGACGAACGACCTGGAGTCATGGCCGGAGCTGTTCACCGAGTACGCCAAGGTGGAGATCCTCGGCCACGAGGGCGAGACCGTCCGCTTCCGCCTGACCATGCACCCCGACGAGAACGGCAGCGTGCACGCCTGGGTGTCCGAGCGCACGCCGGACCCCAAGTCGCGTACGGTCCGCGCCCGCAGGGTGGAGTCGCACGCCTTCGACTACATGAACATCTTCTGGAGCTACGAGGAGCGCCACGGCGGCGTGGAGATGCGCTGGGTGCAGGAGTTCCACGTCAACGAGGCGATGTCGTACGGCGACGAGGAGATGGCCGCCCACCTGCGGAAGAACACCGCGATCCAGATGGCCCACATCAAGCAGCGGATCGAGGAGGCCGCCGGGCGGCGATGACCTGGCTGCTCCTACCCCTGGCGCTGGCCGGCGGCGGGCTCGCCGCCGGCGGGCTGATGATCGCCTCACTGGGCGGCGCCCCGCTGCTGGAGAGGCTGCCGCGGGAGCAGTACATCCCGGTGCACCAGTTCCTGGTGACCCGCTTCGATCCCTTCATGCCGATCTGCATGGTCATCGCGACGGTGTGCGACCTGGTGCTCGTGTTCACCGCTCCCGGGGTGGCCAGGATCCCGCTGCTCGTGGCGCTGACCGCGCTGGCCGGAGCGATCTACGTGTCGCTCGGCAAGAACGTACCGATCAACCGTTTCGTGGCAGGGCTCGATCCGCAGGCCCCGCCGGAGAACTGGGCGGCGGTGGACCCGAGGGTCCGCTGGCGCAACTGGAACCTGCTGCGCACCGTGTTCGCCGTGACCGCGCTGGCCGGCAACGCCGTGGCCGCCGCCGTCGTCCTCGGAGGAGTCTGATGGAGTCGCAACTGAGTGGAAAGAACGCCCTCGTCACCGGAGGGACGCGGGGCATCGGCCGGGCCATCGCCCTGGGCCTGGCCCGCGCCGGGGCGAACGTGGTCACCTGCCACGTCTCCGGCGGGGAGCCCGCCGCCGACCTCGCGCGGGAGCTGAAGGGCATCCCCGGCGAGCACCGCGTGGTCCGGGCCGACGTCCGCCGCCCCGACGACGTCGCGGCGCTCATCGGTGAGGTCGGCGGCGGCCTGGACGTGCTCGTCCACAACGCCGGCGTGATCAGCCACCTGTCGGTCGAGGACCTCGGGCCGGACGAGTGGCACCGCATCGTGGACACCAACCTCACCGGCGCCTACCAGCTCGTACGCGCCGCGCTGCCGCACCTGTCCGAGGGCTCGTCCGTCATCGGCCTCGGCTCCCGGGTGGCCTCCGTCGGCCTGGCCCAGCGCACCCACTACACCGCGGCCAAGTCCGGCCTGGTCGGCTTCTTCCGGTCGCTGGCCAAGGAGCTCGGCCCCCGCGGCATCCGCGTCAACGTCGTCGAGCCGGGCGTGATCGAGACCGAGGCCGCCGCCCGCCTGAGCGAGGCCGAGTACGCCGCGCTCCAGGCCCGCTATCGCGCGCTGACCTCGCTCGGCCGCCTCGGCACCCCCGACGAGGTCGCCGACGTGGTGTTGTTCCTGGCCGGGCCCCAGTCGCGCTACGTGACCGGCACCTCGATCCGGGTCGACGGAGGGATCTGAGATGACGTTCCGCGTGCTGCTGCGCTTCGACATCAACCCCGGCATGGAGAAGGGGTTCGAGGACACCTGGCTGTCCATCGGCTCCGTCATCACCGGCCACCCGGCCAACATCGGGCAGTGGCTGCTGCGCGACTCCGAGCAGGACAGCGTCTACTACGTCGTCAGCGACTGGCTGGACGAGAAGCGCTTCCGGGAGTTCGAGCACAGCGACGAGCACGTCGAGCACCGCAAGAAGCTGCACCCGTACCGCAAGGGCGGCGCGATGAGCACCATGAGCGTCGTGCACGCCCTGCCGGGGAACGCGGCGTGAACGGCCGGGCCCGGATCATGGTCTGGTACGTCGCCCCGGACGACCAGCCCGACGCCGTCGAGCGCGCCTACGACCGGATCAGCGGCGATCTCGAGGGCACCCCCGGCCTGCTCGGCAACGAACTGCTGCGGCGGGCCGACGACCCCCTGCGCGTGATGGTGATGAGCGAGTGGGAGAGCCTGGCCAGCTTCCAGCAGTGGGAGTCGGGCACCGAGCACCGGGCCGCCACCTCTCCGCTGCGCCCCTTCGCCGACCGGTACGAGATCTATGAAGTGGTATCCGCTTTCTGACCGTGAGGAACACGTGGAACACAGCCGCCCGTGGGCCCGATCGCTGAGGTCGTTCCTGCGGAAAGTCTTGGACGCCGCCGCGCTGTCGGGCCTGTGGTGGTTCGGGTTCCCGCCGCCGTTCCCGCCGGCGGAGGACCCGGAGGAACCGGCAGAGGAGGACTGGTGGCGATGACGACGACCGCACCCGCCGTGGCGTGGTCGGCCTGCGGCGGTTGCCGCGCCCTGGTGTACGGCAAGCGCCTGGCCCGCGAGCTGGGCGTCTGCCCCGAGTGCGGGCACCACACCCGGCTCACCGCGCACCAGCGCCTGGCACAACTGCTGGACGAGGGGTCGGCGGCGACGTTCGAGGCCGCGCCGACCCTGGTGGACCCCTTGGACTTCGTCGACGACCGCCCCTACGCCGAACGCCTCGGCGAGGTACGCGAGCGCACCGGGCTGAGCGACGCCGTGGTCTGCGCGCGCGGCGCGATCCTGGGCGTGCCCGTGGTCGTGGCGGCCATGGACTTCCGCTTCTTCGGCGGCAGCATGGGCGTGGCCGTCGGCGAGGCCATCGCGGGCGCGGCCGACGCCGCCGCCCGTGACGGGACCCCGCTGGTGCTCGTGACGGCCTCGGGAGGAGCCCGCATGCAGGAGGGCATCTGGTCCCTGCTGCAGATGGCCAAGACCAGCCAGGCCCTGGCCGAGCTGGACCGTCTCGGCCTGCCCACGATCTCCGTCATCACCGACCCGACCTACGCCGGGGTCGCCGCGTCCTTCGCGACGCTCACCGACGTGATCGTCGCGGAGCCGGGGGCGAGGATGGGGTTCACCGGCCCGAGGGTCATCATGGAGACGATCGGGGAGCGGCTGCCCGAGGGCTTCCAGACCGCCGAGGCGCTGCTGCGCTGCGGCCTGATCGACGGCATCAGGGCGCGAGGCGAGCTGCGGGCCACGCTGGGCGCCCTGCTCGGCCGCGGCCGGCCGGTCCATCGCGGCTCCGGCCCGGGCGCGCTCATCCGCCGCGCGGAGGAACTGCCCGCGCGTGACGCCTGGGAGACCGTACGGGCGGCGCGCGACCCGGGACGGCCGACCGCGCTCGACTACATCGCCCAGTTCGTCGACGGGTTCGTCGAGCTGCACGGGGACCGGGCGTCGGGCGACTGCCCGGCGATCGTGGGCGGGACGGGCCGCCTCGAGGGCGAACCCGTCATGATCATCGCGCACCAGAAGGGCCACGGGACGGCCGAGCTGATCGCCCGCAACCACGGCATGGCCACCCCGGCCGGCTACCGCAAGGCGGCCAGGCTCATGCGGCTGGCGGAGAAGTGGCGACTGCCGCTGATCACGCTGATCGACACGCCGGGCGCCTACCCGGGTGTGGCCGCCGAGGAGCGCGGGCAGGCGATCGCCATCGCCGAGAGCGTGCGGCTCATGTCGCAGCTCCACACCCCGACGATCGCGGTCGTCACGGGCGAGGGCGGCAGCGGCGGCGCCCTCGCCCTCGGCGTCGCGGACCGCGTCCTGTGCCTGGCCGGCGCCGTGTACTCGGTGATCAGCCCCGAGGGCTGCGCGGCCATCCTGTGGCGCGACCGGGCCCTGGCCCCCCGCGCCGCGGAGGCGCTGCGCGTGGACGCGCGGGAGCTGCTGCGCATGCGCGTCGTCGACGGCGTCATCCCCGAGCCGGCAGGGGGCGCCCACCGCGATCCGGCGCTCGCCGCCGAACTGCTGCGGCACGGCCTGTCCACCGTCCTCACGGAGGTGACGGGCGTGCCGCTCGACGATCTGTTGCGCGCCCGCCGGCGGCGCTACCGCGACATCGGTAGGGAGAATCATGTCTGATCCGGAATCGGAGATCGTCGTCGATGAGGTCGTCCGGGGCGCGGAGCGGCTGCTGCGCGCCTCGCCCAGGCCGCTGCGGCGGATCGTGGTGCGGTCGGGGGCGGCCTCCGTCGAGCTCGAATGGCCGTCGGCGCCCGCGGCGACGGCCCAGGAGGACGAATCAGTCCCGGCCGAGGACACCACCTCGGTCCTGTACGTGCGCGCCCCCATGGTCGGCACCTTCTACCACGCTCCCGAGCCCGGCGCGGACCCCTTCGTCCGGCTCGGTGACCTCATCGAGTGCGGCCTCCAGGTCGGCGTCCTGGAGGCCATGAAGATCATGAATCCGGTCGAGGCGAACGTCGCGGGCCGTGTGGCCGAGGTCCTGGTACCTGACGGGACCCAGGTCGAGTACGAACAGCCGCTCCTCGCCATAGAGCCCGCCAGCACCTGAGGAGCCAGCATGTTCGATACCGTGCTCATCGCCAACCGGGGCGAGATCGCGCTGCGCGTCGCCCGTACCTGCCGGGAGATGGGCATCCGGTCGGTGGCGGTCTGCTCGACGGCCGACCTCGGCTCGGCCGTCACCCGCGTCGTGGACGAGGTCGTGTGCATCGGCCCGCCCGCGCCCAGGCGGAGCTATCTCAACGTCTCCGCGATCATCGAGGCCGCCCGCAGGACCGGCGCCCAGGCCGTCCATCCCGGCTACGGCTTCCTGTCCGAGGACCCCGACTTCGCCGAGGTGTGCGCGGCGGAGGGGCTGACCTTCATCGGGCCCTCGCCCGAGATCATGGCCCGGCTCGGCGACAAGGCACGGGCCAGGGCCACGATGGCGGAGGCGGGCCTGCCCGTGCTGCCCGGCGGCGAGCATCCGCCGGAGGACGCGGCCGAGGCCAAGGAGGCCGCCGACGCGATCGGCTACCCGGTGATCCTCAAGGCCGTCGCGGGTGGCGGCGGCCGGGGCATGAAGGTGGTCCGCGACCCCCGCGACCTGATCCGCGCCTTCCACGAGACCCGCGCCGCCGCGCGGGCCGTGTTCGGCGACGGCCGGCTCTACCTGGAGCGGTACGTCGAATCCGCCCGGCACGTCGAGGTCCAGGTGCTGCTCGACGACCTGGGCGGCGGTGTCCATCTCGGCGAGCGCGACTGCTCGGTGCAGCGGCGCCACCAGAAGCTCATGGAGGAGACCCCGGCCCCCGGCCTGGACCCCGGGCTCACCACCCACATCTGCGAGGCGGCGGTCAAGGCCGCCGCCGCCGTCGGCTTCACCGGCGCGGGCACGTTCGAGTTCCTCGTGGACGGCACCGACTTCTTCTTCATGGAGGTCAACTGCCGCATCCAGGTCGAGCATCCGGTGACGGAGGCGGTCACCGGGATCGACCTGATCCAGAAGCAGATCCGCGTCGCCGCCGGCCTGCCGCTGGGCCTGTCCCAGGACGACGTCGTCCCGGCCGGTCACGCCATCGAGTGCCGGGTCAACACCGAGGCGCCCGAGCGCGGCTTCGCGCCCACGGCCGGCACACTGACCGACTTCCGCCCGCCCGGCGGGCCCTTCACCCGCGTCGACACGCACGGCCACACCGGGATGACGATCACGCCGGACTACGACTCGCTGCTCGCCAAGGTCATCACGTGGGGCGAGGACCGCGAGGCCGCGCTGGCCCGCATGGACCGGGCGCTGGGCGAGTTCGTGGTGGAGGGGCACGGGGTGCGGACGACGACCGGGCTGCTCAGGGACGTGCTGCGGGAGCCCGCCTTCCGCGCGGCCCGGCACGACACCATGCTGCTGGCGCGCATGCTGGGGGAGACGTGAGGGCCGCCGACCTGTACGTGGCCGGCACCGGACGCTGGCTCCCCCCGCCCATGCCCCTGGAGCGGGCGGCCGAGGAGGGGCTGGTGGAGCGCCGTCAGGTGTGGCGCGACGGCATCGTCTCCGTCTGCGTCTCCGAGGGCGACGCGGGGCCGGAGATGGCCGTGCGCGCGGCCCGTACGGCCCTGCGGGTCGCGGGTGGCCCGCCGGACGAGATCGACCTCGTGCTGCACGCCGGCATCTACCACCAGGGTCACGACCTGTGGTCCGCGGCCTCGTACGTGCAGCGGGCCACCGCGAGCGGCCGCGGCCCGGCCATCGAGGTGCGGCAACTGTCGAACGGCGGGATGGCGGCGCTCGAACTGGCCGCCGGCTACCTGGCGGCCGGCCGGGCCCGGCGGCGCGCGCTGATCACCACGGGCGACCGTTTCGCCCTGCCCGGCATCGACCGCTGGCGCAGCGACCCGGGCACGGTGCTCGGCGACGGCGGCACCGCGCTCGTGCTCTCCACGACCGGCGGCTACGCCCGCGTACGCAGCCTCGTCACCGTCTCCGACCCGGCGCTCGAAGGCATGCAGCGGGGCGGCGACCCCTTCGGCTCCACCCCGCTGGAGGCGCGCAGGCCGATCGACGTCCAGCCCGCCCACCGGCACTTCGTCGGAGACACGGGGCTCGACGCGGTGCTCGACCGCCTCGACGCGGGCGGGCGCGAGGCGTTCAAACGGGCCCTGTCCGAGGCCGGGGCCGAGGCCGAGGAGATCGCCTGGTTCGTCCTGCCCAACCTCGGGCTGCCCCGGCTGAAGGAGTACTTCCTCGACAAGTTCGGCATCGACGTCGACCGCACGCTCTGGTCGTGGGGACGCCACGTCGGCCACCTCGGCGCCGGGGACCAGATCGCCGGGCTCGACGAGCTCGCCGTCTCCGGGCGCATCCGCCCCGGGCAACTGTGCCTGCTCGCCGGTGTCGGCGCGGGCTTCACCTGGTCGTGCGCGGTCATCGAAATGCTCAGGCCGCTGGAGGAATCATGACGTCGCAGATCAAGACCGCCGGGTCGCCGCGCACGGTGTTCGGCTGGCCGCGCTGGTTCGGCACGCTGTTCGTGGTCGACATGTGGGAGCGTTTCAGCTTCTACGGCATGCTCGCCATCCTCTACCTCTACCTCGTGGCGCCGCGCTCGCAGGGCGGCCTCGCGATGGCGCCCGACACGGCCAGCGCCCTGTTCGGGATCTACATGGCGCTGGTGTTCATGGCGGCGCTGCCCGGCGGGTGGGTGGCGGACCGCGTACTCGGGGCCCGCCGTGCCGTCTTCTCGGGCGGCGTCCTGATCGCCTCGGGGCACCTGTGCCTGGCGATCCCGGTGGAGTCGGCGCTCTATCCCGGCCTCGGGCTGATCATCGTCGGCACCGGGCTGGTCAAGCCGAGCATGGCCGCCATGATCGGCGAGATGTACCCCGGGCGGCCCGAGCGGCGTGAGGCCGTCTTCTCCATCTTCTACATGAGCATCCAGGTCAGCGCCCTGTTCGCGCCCCTGCTCACCGGCTACGCCGCCGAACGCGTCAACTGGCACCTCGGCTTCGGCATCGCCGCGGTGGGCATGCTCGCCGGCCTCGTCCAGTACGCCTACGGCCTGCGCAACTTCGGCGACGTCGGCGTCCACCCGACCAACCCGGCCACCCCCGCCGAGCGCTCCCGCGTGCTGCGCGGCACCGCCTGGTGGGCCGGCGTCCCCCTGCTGCTGGCCGGGGCCGGGATCGCCGCCGGGGTCCTCACCCTCGACCGGATCCTCATGCTGATCGGCCTGGTCCTGCTTGCGGCCCCGATCCTGTACGTCCGCCGCCTGCGCCGCCGCCCCGAGGTCGGCCCCGGCGACCGCCCCCGCCTGCGGGCGTTCCTGTGGATGCTGGTCGCCTCCTCCGTGTTCTGGATGATGTACGCCCAGGGCCCGGCCCTGCTGAACCTCTTCGCCCGGGACGCGGTGGACCGGGACGTCGCCGGCTTCGAGGTTCCGGCGAGCTGGTTCCAATCCGCGCAACCCCTGTTCCTGCTCCTGCTCGCCCCCGTGTTCGCGCTGCTGTGGACCCGGCTGGGGGCGCGCGTGGCCACGCCGCCCAAGTTCGCCGCCGGGCTGCTGGCCGGCGGGCTGTCCTTCGGCGTCATGGCGCTGGCCGCCGTACAGGCGGAGTCGGAGCTCATCTCGCCGCTGTGGCTGCTGGTGGTCTACCTGCTGATCGTCTGCGGCGAGCTGGCGGTCGGGCCGGTGGGGCTCAGCCTCGCGGCCGAGGTGGCGCCGCGCGGCAACACCAGCCAGGTGCTCGGGCTGTTCTGGATGTTCGCCGCGATCGGCGCGGCCTTCGGAGGCAGGCTCGCGGAGCTGACCACCGTGGTCTCGCTCCCCGTCTACTACCTCGTGCTCGCGGTGCTGGGCACCTGTACGGCGCTCGCGCTGGCCGCGGGCGCGCGCACGCTCGGACGGCGCCTCAAGGCGCCCCCGGGCGGGGAAACCTGATCACCCCACGGATTGGAGATCGTCATGTCGGGCATCGCCGGCTGGGTCGACGGACAGCGGGACCTGTCGCGGGAAGGGAACACGGTGCGGGCGATGGCGGGCGCGATGGCCTGCCGGGGGCCTGACGGGGAGGGTCTCTGGACGTCGTCCAGGGCGATCCTCGCCCACCGCCACCGAAGGCTGGGGGAGCCGGCCGGCGGCGCGGAGCCGTACGTGCTGGAGGCCGACGGGGCGGTCCGGGCCGTGGCGGTCTGCGCGGGCGACGTCTACAACGCCGCCGAGCTGCGCGCGGACCTCACGGCGCACGGCCACCGCTTCACCTCCGCCGGCGCGGCGGAAGTGCTCGCCCGCGGCTACCTGGAGTGGGGCGGCGCGGGCCTGGCGAGCCGGCTCACCGGCATCTACGGCCTGGCCGTCTGGGACCCGGGCACGGACGAACTGCTCCTCATCCGCGACAGGCTCGGCGCGAAGCCGCTGTTCTACGCCCCTCTCGCCGAGGGCGCGCTCTTCGCCTCCGAGCGCAAGGCGATCCTCGCCCACCCCCTCATCCAGGCCAGGGTCGGGGCCGACGGGCTGCGCGAGGTCCTCTCCTACGCCGGCACCCCCGGGCACGCCGTGTTCCAGGGGATGGCCGAGGTCCGCCCCGGCCATCTCGTCCGCGTACGGCACGGCCGGGTGACGGAGGAGCGCTACTGGCGGCTGGAGGCGGACGGCCACCAGGACGACCTGGACACGACCGTCCGCACGATCACGGAGCTGCTGGACCACGCCGTCCGCGAGCAGTTGCGGGCCGACGTGCCGCTGTGCGTGATGCTCTCCGGCGGCCTCGACTCCAGCGGGCTCACCGCGCTCGCCGCCCGCGCGCTGCGCGAACGCGGTGCCGAGCCGCTGCGGACGTTCACGGTCACGTTCGGGGCCGAGGAGGACTTCCAGGCGGACGAGGTGTGGGGCACGCCGGACGCGCCGTTCGTCCGCACGATGGTCGAATCGGTCGGGGCCCGGCACACCGACATCGTCCTGAACGCCGCCGACCTGCTCGACCCCGTCATCAAGATCAACTCCCTGCGCGCCAAGGACGTCCCCAGCCCGCTGGGCAACATGAACACCTCCCTGTACGCCCTGTGCCGCGCCATCGCCGAGCACGTCCCGCTGGCCCTGCTCGGGGACGCCGCCGACGGCATCTTCGGCGGCGGCATGTGGATGTCGATGCCCCCGCTCCTCGAGGCCAGGACCTTCCCGTGGCTGGCGATGGCCCACTGGGGCGGCGGCCGGCACGGCATGGGGACGGACCTGCTCGACCCCGGACTCCTCGCCACCCTCGACGTGCCCGGCTACGCCGCCGGACGCTACCGCGAGGCCCTGGCGGAGGTCCCTTCGCTGCCGGGTGACACGCCGGAGGAGAAGCGGATGCGGGAGGTGTGGCACCTGGGCGTGACCAACTGGCTGCACACCCTGCTTCCGCACGGGGAGTCGATCTCCCAGGCGGCCGGGCTGGCCTTCCGGCTGCCGTACTGCGATCACCGGCTGGTGTCGTACGTGTACGGGGCGCCGTGGGCGATGAAGAGCTTCGACGGCCGCGAGAAGAGCCTGCTGCGGGCCGCGCTCCGCGGCCTGCTGCCGGACTCGATCCTGGAGCGCCGCAAGACGCCGTACCCCACGCCGCAGGACGACGTGTACGCCCGCGCCCTCTGCGGTGAGCTCATGGACATCGTGAACGACACCTCGTCCCCGGTGGCCCCCCTGATCGACACGGACGCGGTCAAGCGCTTCGCCGCGGAGCCGGGAGAGCTGATCAGCGGCCCCCGCGCCTGGGTGTCGCGCACCCACGCGGAGATGGTCCTCCAGCTCAACTCCTGGCTGGACCTGTACCGGGTACGCGTGGACCTCTGACCGCGAACCCGCTCGCCCCGGTGCGCAGGCGCGGGGGCGAGCGGGTCGATCCGGCCGGATCCGAAGGACCTGTGCGGTCCGTGAGCCCGTCAGCCCGTCAGCCCGTCAGCCCGTCAGCCCGTGAGCTCGGCCAGCCGGGGGACGAGGGCGGCGGGGGCGGGTGCGGCGGCGATGCCGTCGCCCAGCGCCCTGGCCGCCTTGGCGTAGGAGGGCTCGTCCAGCAACCGCCGGATCTCGTCCCGGACCCGCGCGTCGGTCGCCTCCGCGAGGTCGACGCTGATCCCGGCGCCGGAGGCGGCCAGCCGTGTGGCGTTGAAGCGGTGGTCGGGCAGCAGCGGGAACACGATCTGCGGCAGCCCGTGCACCAGCCCGGTCAGGATCGTCCCCGAGCCGCCGTGGCCCACCACCGCGTCGCACCCCGGCACCACCGTGTGCAGCGCCGCCGACTCCACCACCTCGACCTCGCCGGGCAGCTCGCCGAACAGGTGCCGCTGGCCCTCGTCGACGGCCACGACCACGTCCAGCCCCGCGCCGGCCAGCGCGCGGGCGATCCGGCCCGCCTCCATCCGCCCGGGCGCCACCCTGCCCACCGTCGTGCCCCAGGTGACACAGACCCGCGCCCGCCCGGAAGCCCGCCCGGAAGCCCGCCCGGAAGCCCGCCCGGACGCCCGATCGGTGCCCGCACGGCCGTTCTGGAGGCCATGCGGTGCCCGGTCGCCGTTGTACGGGACGTACCGGATCGGTGCCCGCTCGTGGGTGAGGCCCGGCTGCTGCAGCCCTTCCGGGCAGGGGTCGAGGGTGAGCCGTCCGAGCGGCTCGACCGGCGATTCCACGCCCAGCCGCGCGCACAGGGGAGCCATGGCCGCGGCCTCCCCTTCGGCGACGCCGGGCCGGGCGCGCATGGCCGCCACGATGTCCGCGCCCCAGGGATGCCGTACGGCGGGCACGCCCACGGCCGCCGCCGCGATGGGCCCGGCCCACGAGGTCGGATCGAACACGACCAGGTCGGGCCGCCAGGCGCGGGCGACGTCCACGAGCTCCCCGGTCATCGACTCGGCGAGGGCCAGCCAGATCATCGAGGCACGCGGCACCCGCCGCGTCCACTCAGGCGCCCCGGCGGGCTCCGCCGAAGCGGCCGGGCCCGCCGAGGCGGCGGGCTCCGCCGGGACCGGCCGGGTCTGGGGTGTTCCCTCGACGATGGCGCGGAACATGGCGACGGTGTCCAGGTCGCGGCCCACCGGCTGGAAGGGCACGCCCGCCGCCCGTACCACCCCGGTCTGGGCGGGTGGCACGGCGGCGAGCACCTCGTGGCCGGCGGCGCGCAGGGCCCAGGCGAGCGGCGCCATCGGGTAGAAGTGCGTCGGCCAGGCCCACGTGTTGAACAGAACCCGCATCCCATGCCTCCCTCTGCGCGAACGACCAGCGTTCGTACGCTAGGCCGCCCCGGTCGAACACGGCTCGATCGAGCGTCGAGGCCGGGGCCGGATCATCGGAGCATGGACATAGGTGTGGCGCTTCCCACGGTGATCCCGGGCACGCGGGCGGGGCAGTTGCTGGACTGGGCCAGGCGCGCCGACCGCCTGGGCTTCTCCACGCTGGGCACCCTCGACCGGCTCGTCTACGATAGCCTCGAACCCCTCACGACGCTCGCCGCGGCGGCCGCGGTCACCGAGCGGATCACGCTCGCGACCACGATCCTCATCGCCACCTACCGGGCGGACGTCGCCGTGCTGGCCAAACAGGCGGCCACCGTCGACCGGCTGTCGGAGGGCCGGCTGGTCCTCGGCCTGGCGGCCGGGCTGCGGGAGGACGACTTCACGGCCAACGGCACCGGCCTGGCCGATCGCGGGCGCCGCCTCGACGCGATGGCCGAGCGCCTGCTGCGCATCTGGTCGGGCGCTCCCGAGGACGGGTACGACCGCCCGATCGGCCCGGTCCCCGAGCGGGCGCCGCGGCTGCTGTTCGGCGGCCACTCGGAGGCGGCCATGCGCCGCGCCGGCCGCCACGGCTGGGGCTGGATCACGGGCGGCGGAGCCCCGTCGGGCTACGCGATCCACCTCGAACGCGCCCGCGCCGTCTGGCGTGAGGAGGGCCGCGCCGACGAGCCGCGCAAGCTCGCCCTGAGCTACTTCGTCCTCGGCACGGGCGCGCCGGACCACGCCGCCCGCTTCCTCGGCGACTACTACGCCTTCCTCGGCCCCGGGTACGCGGGCCGCGCGGCGGCGGGCGCGATCACCGACGAGGCCCGCTTGGGCGAGGTCGTCACCGGCTACCGCGACGCCGGCTGCGACGAGCTGATCTTCGTGCCCTGCCTCCCCGATCCCGGCCAGCTCGACCTCCTGGCGAAGGCGGTGCTGTGATGAACCCCGATTCGGCGCGTACGGCGCTGGTCACCGGCGCGAACGGCGACCTCGGCATGCCGCTGGCGGCCCGCCTGTGCGAGGAGGGGTTCGGCGTGGTCGTCGCCGCGCGCGCCAAGGACACGGCGGCCGCCGTCGCGGACGAGCTCACGGCCCGGTACGGCGGATCGGTACGCCCGGCGGTCATCGACGTCACCGACCCCGGCACGATCGAGGCCGCGCTGGCGGCCATCGGCCCGGTCCACGTCCTGGTCAACAACGCCGGCGTGCTCCTGACCCCCGGGCGGCGCCCGTCCGACGCCGACCTCGCCCTCGTCGAGCGGGAGCTGGCCGTCAACACGCTCGGCGCGTGGCGGATGGCGCAGGCCGTGCTGCCCGGCATGTTCCGGCGCGGCTGGGGCCGGATCGTCAATGTGTCGAGTGGCACCGCGTCGTTCACCTACGGCCTGTTCCCCGGCACGCCCGGCTACACGGTCTCCAAGGCCGCGCTCAACGCGATCACCGTCATCCTGGCCAGGGACACCGAGGGCACCGGCGTGCTGGTCAACGCCGTCAACCCCGGCCGGGTCAGGAGTCGGATGTGCCCGGACGCGCAGCGCACGCCGCAGGACGCCGCCCGGTCCGTCGTCGCCCTCGCCACGCTGGCCGACGACGGACCGACCGGCGCGTTCTTCCGCCCCGACGGAGAGATCATGACGTGGTGAACGGGCCGCACATCCGCTGAACGGCCCGCCCACCGCGCCAGGTCAGGGGGTGGCGGGCGACCCGTTCGAGAACAGCTCGCAGACCGCCGCCGCGTCCCGGTCACCGGCGCCCCGCCCGACGAGCGCCGCGAACTGGCCGGCGGCGCGTTCGGTGACCGGCAGGTCCAGGTTCGCCTCGGCGGCCTCCGCCAGGACGAGCCTGAGGTCCTTGGCCATGAGCCGCGACCGGAACGCCGCCGGGGTGAACCGCCCCTCCCGCATCAGCGCCGCCCGGAAGCTCATCACCCGCGAGCTGAACCCGCTCTCCGCGATGGCCGACAACAGCATGTCCCGGTCGAGCCCCGCGCTCTCCCCATAGCTCACGGCCTCGGCGAGCGAGGCGAGCTGGGCGCCGAGCAGCAGGTTGAAGGCGAGCTTCATGGCCGCCGCCCGCCCGGCGGGGCCCAGTTCGTACACGTCGTGCCCGAGCGTCTCCAGCAGCGGCTTCGCCCGTACGACGTCCTCGTCGGCGCCGGCGGCCAGCACGCGCAGCTCGCCCCGGCGCGCCTGCAGGGGGTTGCCCAGCACGCACGCCTCCACCCGGCGCGAACCGGCGCCGGCCACCCGCTCGGCGGCCCGGCGCGCGTACGCGGGCGAGACCGTGCTGGTGTCCACGACGAGCGTGCCCGGCCGGACGGTCGCGAGGGCCTGCCCGAACAGCACCTCTTCGACGGCGTTCTCGTCCGCCAGGCTCAGCAGCAGCACCTCGGCCCCGGCCGCCGCCTCCCGAACGCCGGCGGCGACGCGGGCCCCCGTCTCGGCCAGCGGTTTCGCCCGCTCGGCCGTCCGGTTCCAGACCGTGACGCGGTAGCCGGACTCGACCAGGCGCATCGCCATGCCCGAGCCCATCGAGCCGAGCCCGAACACGGCCACGTCGCGCAGGTGCATCAGATCCCCCCGTCCACGGTGAGCGTGGCCCCCGAGATGTAGGCGGAGTGATCGCTGGCCAGGAACAGCACGGCGTCGGCGATGTCGCCGGGCGCGCCCAGGCGGCCGAGCGCGGTGGCCGACTTGATCCGCTCGATCACCTGCGGGGGCGGGCCGTCCGCGCCCGAGGCGACGATGCCGGGCGCGATGATGTTGACCCGGATCCCGCGCGGCCCCAGCTCCTTGGCCAGCGAACGGGTCCACCCGGTCACCGCGGCCTTGGAGGCGGTGTAGTGACTCTTGAAGGCGAGCCCGCGCTCGGCCGCCGACGCCCCGATGTTGATGATCGTGGCGTTCGCGCCGAACAGCGGCAGCGCGGCCCGGGTGACCAGGTGCAGGGCGGTCAGGTTGGTGTCGAGCACGCGGTGCCACTCGTCGGGCTCCAGGGCCTCCAGCGGCGCGTGCCCGTCCACCCCGGCGCTGTTGACCAGGACGTCCAGGCCGCCGAACAGCTCCCGGCAGGTGCCGGCCAGCATCGCGGCGTCCTCGGGCCGGCGGACGTCGGCCCGTACGACGCGGTGGTCGGCCCCGAACGCCTTCAGCTCCCGTTCGAGGTCGGCCGCGGCCTCCTGGTCCTCGCGGTAGCAGGTGACCACCCGGGCGCCGCGCGCGGCCAGGGCGAGGACGATCGCGCGGCCGGAGCCCCGGCTGCCGCCGGTCACCAGGCATCGCTTTCCTGTCAGGTCCAGGCTCATCTCTCTGCTCCGTTCAGGTCAGGGACGTCAGGTGGAACGCGCCGTCGTAGGCGCGCGGATGGCCGGTGCGGGGGTCGACGATGTGGGAGAGCAGCAGGTAGGGCCCGGCCGGCAGCTCGACGTGCAGCACCGCGGAGCGGCCGGGGGACAGGGGCGCCAGGCCCACGGGCCGGCCGCGGAAGGGCATGCTCGGCGGCGGCGTGCCGTTCCTGAGCGCGTCGAACACGGCGCGTACCTCGTCCTCGGTGGTGCCGGGCGCGACGGGGACGAACACCGCCTCGTTCAGCCCGCCGGAGGCGTTGAACACGCGGAAGCGGCCGTGTCCTGGCAGGTCCGCGCCGGACACCTCCAGGCGGGTGTGCGTTCCCGCCCGCCGGTGGACGATGCTGCCGTCCACGGCCGGGTACGCCCGCCCGCCGAAGCCTTCGACGCTCACCTCCCGCACGATGGGCGTGGCGGTGGCGGAGCTGTATTCGAAGGCGACCAGGTAGTAGCGGCCGTGCGGCAGGACCTGCGTGCACGCCACGACGGCCGCCGAGGTCACCACGGCCCCGCCGAACTGGTCGGCGGCCGCCTCCACGGCACGGGAGGCGGCCTTGCGCTCCTCGAGGTCGAGGGAGGAGGTCAGGACGAGATCGCGCAGGTAGACGTCGAGGGAGTGGCCGGTGCGCAGGCGTACGAGCAGGAGCGCGACGGCGGGCCGCGTCGAGCGGACCCGGAGCGTCACCGCGCCCTCGGGCAGCGTCGAGGGAGCGGACAGCCCGCCCTCGCCGATGACGACGTCGACCACCCTGCCGGTGGCGGCCCCGGTGGCCGACGCGGCTCCGGGCGTGCCGGCCATCTGGGCGGCGGCGGCCAGCAGCAGGGCGCCGGCCAGCAGGCCGCGCCGTGCGGGGAACCGGCTCATCGCTCCCCCTTGCGGGCGGTCACGAGGATGTCGGGGCCGGTGAGCGGCGCCACCTCGACTTCGCGGAAACCGGCCGCCGTCAGCCACGAGCGGCACTCCGACTCCGTGTACTCCGAGCCGCCCGGCGTGATCAGCCGCATGTTGAGGCTCATCAGGAACGTCTCCGGGTCGCCGGGGATCTCGTCCTTGAGCGCGTCGTAGATGACCACCCGGCCGCCCGCGGGCAGCGCCTTGTGGGCCTTCTCCAGCAGCGCGATCCGCCGCTCGTCGTCCCAGTCGTGCAGCACGTGCCCGAACACGGCGACGTCCGTCTCGGGCAGCGGGTCGGCGAAGAAGTCCCCGCCGTGGAAACGGACCCGCCCGTTCATGCCGAGCCGCGCCATGTGCTCGGTGAAGCTGGGCTCGACCTGGGGCAGGTCGAAGGTGACCCCGGTCAGGTGCGGATGCGCCCGTACGATGTCGGCCGCCAGGTTGCCGCGCGCGCCGCCGACGTCGGTGAACGACCGGTACCGGCTCCAGTCGAAGGCGTGCGCCAGGGCGGGCCCGACCGCCGCCGCGGCGCCGTCCATGGCCCGCATGAACTGGGCCACCCGCCGGGGATCGGCGTAGAAGGCGTCGAAGTTCTGCGCCCCCTTCGAGCCCGGGTCGCCGGTACGCAGGAGTTTGGTCAGCTCTGCCCAGTTCCCGTAGTGGTAGTTCAGCAGATGGAGGAACCCGCCGATGTAGGTGGGCTTGGTCGCGTCGAGGTAGGCCGCCGCGTCCCGCCCGTTGCCGTAGCGGTCGCCGTCGCGTACGAGGACGCCGAGGCCGGTGAGCGCGTCCAGCCAGTCCCGGCACGCGCGGGGGTGGAGGCCGAGCCGCTCCCGGATCTCCGGCTCGCTCAGCGCCTTCTCCGCGAGGGTGGTGAACAGGTCCAGCTCGGCAGCGCTGAGCAGCGCCTTGGCGGCGAAGTAGGAGCGCGCGAGCCTGACGAGATCGATGTCTGCCATGGCCGCGAGCGTGACACGGGGCACTCGGGCGCTGGTCGAAGCCGGTTGGGGCGGGCGGGACCCGCCCGGCGCTTCGAGCGGGCCACGGTTCCGGCACGAGCGCGCCGGGTGATCCTGGCCGTCTGAAGGCCGCGTACGGAGGAGGCAACGGATGCGTTTGGGGCTCAATCTCGTACCCCCTGATGCGGGGGCGTTACTGGAGGAGGCGGAACGACTCGGCTTCGCCTACGCGCTGGCCCCCGAGGGGTTGCGCGACGCGGTCAGCGTGATCGGCTGGGCGGTGGGCCGGACCACGGAGATCGGCCTGGTGTCCGGCGTGTGCCAGATCCCGGCGCGGACCCCGGCCATGATGGCGATGACCGCCGCGACGCTGGGCACGCTCTCCGGGGGCCGCTTCCGGCTCGGCCTGGGGGTCTCGAACCCGCACGCCACCGAGGGCTGGTACGGCCGCCCGTTCGCCGGCCCCCTCCACCGCACGAGGGAGTACGTCGAGATCGTCCGCATGGCGCTGCGCGGTGAGGAGGCCCGCTACGACGGCGCCCACTACCGGCTGCCCCTCGATGAGTCGGGCACCGGCCTGCGCCTGCCGGCCCCCGCCCCGGTGCCGATCTTCCTGGCGGCGGTCGGCCCGCGGAACCTGGAGCTGGCCGGGGAACTGGGCGACGGCTGGATCGGCACGTTCCTGTCACCCGACAGGGTCCGCGACGCGGTGGCGCGCATCGGCAAGGGCCGGGAGCGCGCGGTGAACCCCGCCCCGGACTTCGAGGTGGTGCTCACGGTGCCGATGGCGCTGGGCGACGGGCCCGTGGCCGAGCTCGCCCGGCCGATCGCGCAGTACGCGGCGCACTTCCTGAGCATGGGGCACAGGGAGGAGAACTTCTACTACCGGATCGCCGTCGAGATGGGCTACGGCGAGGCGGCGCGCTTCGTCCAGGACCGGTACGTCGCCGGCGACCGGCGGGGTGCGGCCGAGGCCGTGCCGTTCGAGTTCGTGGACGCCATGTCCCTGCTCGGCCCGCCCGAGCGGGTGGCCGACCGGCTCAAGGCGTACGCGGAGGCCGGGGTCACCACGCTCTGCGTGGGCCCGATCGCACCGACGGAGCCCGAACGCCTGGCGGCCCTGCGTACGGTGGCCGGGCTGCTCTGATCGCGGAGGCGCCTTCCGGGACGTACAGTCGATGCGTAGACTGTCTACATATCCACCGTGTCAACGGAAGGGTCGTCTGTGCAGCCGAGCCGAAGAGACGTGCTCCGCGCCGGGGCCGGGATCGCTCTCTTGCAGTTCTCCGTCAACTGCGGCGGCGACACGCAAAAGATCCAGGGGAGCACCGGAAGCATCCTGTCCAGCAAGATCCCCCTGCCGAAGCCGTTCACCGTCCCTCTGCCCATTCCGCCCGTGCTCAAGCCCGCACGCACGGACGGCACCACCGACTACTACGAGATCGTCCAGAAGATCGCGCGAGCGGAGATCATTCCGGGGCGGCAGACGGAGGTCTGGGGATACAACGGGCTGTTCCCCGGGCCGACGATCGTGTCGCGCAGCGGACGCCGTACGCAGGTGACGCATCGCAACGAGTTACCCGTCCCGGTCGCCGTGCACCTGCACGGAGGTAAGACGCCTCCCGAGAGCGACGGCTACCCGACCGACCTGGTCCTGCCGTCGGGCGGCTGGCAGGGGCACGAGAACCACACGGCCGGGGGCCGGGTCAGCGCGGGCGCGAAGGACTACGTCTACCCGCTCGACCAGCCCGCCGCCACACTCTGGTACCACGATCACCGCATGGACTTCACCGGGCCGCAGGTCTGGCGCGGGCTGGCCGGGTTCCACCTCGTCCACGACGACGAGTCGGACGCGCTGCCGCTGCCCAAGGGCGACCACGACGTCCCGCTCATGATCTGCGACCGGGCCTTCGCCGAGGACGGCTCGCTCGCCTACCCGTCGGTCGATCCCAGCCTGACCGGCGCCTCCGGCGTGCGCGAGCAGTTCATGGAGGGCGTCCTGGGCGACGTCATCCTCGTCAACGGCGCGCCGTGGCCGGTCATGGAGGTGGACAACACCCGCTACCGGTTCCGCATACTCAACGCCTCCAACGCCCGCCGCTACCGCCTCGCGCTGAAGCCGGCGGCGACGCGGTTCGTGCAGGTGGGCAGCGACGGCGGCCTGCTGGGCGCGCCCGTCGCGCACACCGAGATCCCCATCGCGCAGTCGGAGCGCTTCGACGTCGTCATCGACTTCTCCGCCTACCCGATCGGCTCGGAGGTGACGCTGACCAACACCCTCGGTCAGGGGGGCACCTCCCAGGTCATGCGCTTCCGCGTGACCAGGAAGGCGCGGGACGAGAGTACCGTGCCCGCACGCCTCGTCCGGTTCGAACGCCTCTCGCCGGACTCGGTGGCGGTCAAGCGCCAGCTCATGTTCGCCCAGGGGGAGAACGACGGCCGCGTGTCGTGGACGATCAACGGCCGCGTCTTCGACCCCGGCCGCGCCGACGTGGAATCCCGCCTCGGCACCACCGAGCTCTGGCAGATCATCACCGATCGGCATCATCCGCTGCACATCCACCTGGGCCACTTCCAGGTGCTCAACCGCGCCAGCGAGGGCTCGCTGCGGCCGAGCGACGCGGGCTGGAAGGACACCATCGACATCCCGGACAACGAGCAGGTGGAGCTGCTGGTGCGCTTCACCGGCTTCAAGGGCCGCTACGTCTTCCACTGCCACAACCTCGAACACGAGGACATGATGATGATGGGCAACCTCGACGTCGTCTGAGGCGCGGCCCTCCGGAGGGGCACGGCGGCCCCGGTCGTGCAGAGCAGCGACACACCGGCCGTCACCAGGGCGTCCACGCCGTCCAGGCCGGCCGGCTCGCCGAGCGGGGCGCCCACGTGTGCGACGAGGTCGAAGCCCTTGGCCGCGGGGGTCAGCGAGGCGGGCTCGCCCAGGTCTCCGTCCACCACCGCGAACCGGACCCCGCGCGGACGGCGGCCCGGTGCCCGGCCGGTCGCCGCCGGGCCGCCGCGCCGGGTCCGGTCCGGGCGGCGTCCGGGCGGCGTAGGGCGGTGATCTCGTGCCCGGCCCCCTCGAAGGCGGCGGTCACGGCCGCGCCGATGACCAGGAGCTTCATGCGATCTCCTCCCTGGCGCCGCTCCGCGCGGCGCGTTCGATGGTGGCCAGCAGCCGGTGATAGCGGGCGGCGGCGTGGAAGCCGGGGTTCGGCGCGCGGCCCTCGCCGATGGCGGTGGCCAGGTCGCGGTAGACGGCCGCCACGTTCGCGGCGGGCCCGTCGGCGGGATCAAGGGAGACCGTCCGGTACGCCCGCGGCACCTCCACCCGCTCCCCATCGGCCCGGATGTCCCACTCGGCCCAGTGGAGGTAGTCGCCACCCCGGCCGGGCGTGACGGTCAGCGCGCCCTCCGAGCCGACGAGCTTGACGTAGAACCCGTCAGGGTCCCCGGCCGCGCCGTGGATCGTGACGGACGCGGTGGCGCCCCCGGCCAGCGTCCCGTGGAGCAGGACCTGGTTCGGCACGCCGCCGTCGACCGTCTCGCCGGTCCCCCCCACCCGCACCGAGTCGTACAGGTGCGGCAGCCGCGCCGACACCTCCGCCAGCTCGCCCGTCATGCGCTCCAGCGTGGCCAGGAAGTGCCCGCCCATGATCGTCAGGAGCGTGGTGCCCCCGGCCGGGTCGGTGGTCCACGAATGTTGCGGCGCGACGGCGGCGCCGCCGAGAGGCCCGCCCGAGGCCACCATGACGACCGACTCCAGCCGCCCGATCCGGCCGCCGGCCACGAGGTCGGCGACGAAGCGGGCGCCCGGTGAGTGATATCCCTGCAGGCACACGGCGTGCGTCACCCCGGCGGTCGCGGCGGCCTCGGCCAGCTCGGCCGCCTCGTCCGGGTCCACGGTCAGCGGCCATTCGCTGAGCACGTGCTTGCCCGCCTCCAGCGCCGCCCTGATCACCTTCGTGTGCAGGGCCGCCCGCACCGACACCACGACGAGGTCCACGTCGTCATGGGCGGTCAGGGCCCCCGCGTCGGCGAAGGCGAGCGGCACCCCGTAGCGGGCGGCCACGCGGTCCGCGCTCTCCTGTCTCGTCGTCGCGACCGCCGTCACCCGGTACTCGTCCAGGGCGGCCAGCGCGGGCAAATGGGCCACGTCCGCCCACCCGCTCGCCCCCACGATTCCTACCTTGATCACCTGGTCCTCCAATTGTGTATCGACCGGTATGAAACTAAGTCGTGCGGGCGCGGCGCGCAAGGGGTAACGTACCGATAGGTAAAAAACTTGGGGAGGTACGGATGCCAGGAGGCCGCCCGCGAGCCTTCGACACCGACGCGGCGCTCGACCGGGCCCTGGAGGTGTTCTGGCGGCAGGGCTACGAAGGGGCCTCGCTGTCTGACCTGACCGCGGCGATGGGCATCAACCGGCCCAGCATCTACGCGGCCTTCGGCAACAAGGAGGAGCTGTTCGTCAAGGCACTGGAGCGCTACGTCAGCGGCCCGGGGGCCTTCGCCGCCGAGGCGCTGGACGCGCCCACCGTCCGCGAGGTCGTCGAACGCCTCGTCCACGGCGCCATCGAGCTGACCACGCGTACGGACGCCCCGGTCGGCTGCCTGATGGTGAACAGCGTGCACGCCTGCGGCCCCGACGCGGCCTCCGCCCGCGACGCCGCCCTCGCCTGCCGCATGGCCGGCGAGACCGCGCTGCGCCGGCGTTTCGAGGACGCCCCTGACCTGCCCGACGGCTACGACGCCGGCACGCTGGCCGGG
This sequence comes from Nonomuraea sp. NPDC050643, assembly GCF_040654715.1. Lineage (NCBI taxonomy): Bacteria > Bacillati > Actinomycetota > Actinomycetes > Streptosporangiales > Streptosporangiaceae > Nonomuraea > Nonomuraea sp. NPDC050643. The sequence goes on from NZ_JBFAIM010000010.1 coordinate 127,852, forward strand.
CTGGTCCACACCATCACGGACGGCATCGCGGTCCAGGCGGCCGGCGGGCGCACCCGCGACGAGCTACGCCGGGTCGCCGATCTCGCCCTGCGAACTCTTCTGCCGTGACATGTCGAGAACGCGCGGGCGGCTCCGACCTCCGTGTGAAAGCGACAGAAGGTAGGAGAAATGAGCAAGGTCACCTGCGACATGGCGATGTCCCTCGACGGCTTCGTCGCCGGCCTCAACCAGCGGCTGGACCAGCCCTTCGGCGACGGCGTCGGCGACGTCCTGCACCAGTGGATGTTCGAGGAGCCCGAGGCCCACAAGGAGGTCATCGAGGCGATCACGGCGGCCGGCGCGTACGTCATGGGCCGCAACATGTTCAGCCCCGGCCGGGGCGCCTGGGACCTGGACTGGACCGGCTGGTGGGGCGAGGAGCCTCCGTACCACGGGCCGGTCTTCGTCCTGACCCACCACGAGCGCGAGCCGGTGGTCAAGCGCGGCGGCACCACGTTCACGTTCGTCACCGACGGGCTCGATGCGGCGATGAGCCGGGCGCGCGAGGCGGCCGGCGGCCGTGACATCGCGATCGCGGGCGGGGCGGCGACCGTGAACCAGTGCCTGGCGGCGGGCCTGATCGACGAGCTGCGGGTGCACGTCGCGCCGGTGGTGCTCGGTGCGGGCGAGCGGCTCTTCGACGGCGTCGGACGCCTGACGCTCGAGCCGCTCGCCGTGTCGGGCACCGGCCTGGTCACCCACCTGACCTACCGCGTGGTCAGATGAGGATCCGCGGCCTGCGCCCCCTCCAGGGCATGGCCTGTTCCAGGTGGGCGGCCACCTGGAACAGCAGATCCTCACGGCCGTAGGCCGCGACGAGCTGCACGCCGATGGGCAGCCCGTCGTCGCTCTGCCCCAGCGGCAGACTGATCGCCGGGTGCCCGGTGATGTTGAACGGCACCGTGAACGGCCCGTAGTCGGTCAACGACCGCAGCCAGCTCGCCGGCGTGTGGGCGGGGTCGTCGTACCGCAGGGTGCCGTGCGGCGCCGGGGTGCGGGCCAGCGTCGGGGTGATGAGCAGGTCGTACGCGGTGAGGAACGCGGCCACCGAGCGGGTCACCCGGTTCTGGGCGCCGAAGGCGGCCATCATGTCCAGCCCGGTGTAGCTCCGCGCCGTCTCCAGGAATCGCCGGGAGACGGCCTCCATCAGCGCCGGGTCGGGCTGCCGGGGGGCCAGCAGCAGCGTCGAGGAGACCGCGACCCCCTCGGCCACCCACGCCCGCGTGACGTCCTCCCAGTCGATGACCGGGGTGTCCGCGCCGATGTCGTGCCCCGCCTTCTCCAGCAGCCGGCCGGTCCTGACGGCCCACTTCGCCACCTCGGGATCCACGGCCGACCCCGACCAGGCCGTGGTGGTCACCGCCACCTTCAGCCGGCCGGGCTTGGCCCGGAGCTCGTCGGCGTAGCGGCGGCGCGGGGGAGGGGCGGTGTACTTGTCGCCGACCCCGGGCCCCTGGACGGCGTCGAGGAGGTGGGCGGCGTCGCGGACGGTACGCGTCAGCGCGAACTCGTAGGCCATGCCGAGCATCGGCTCGCCCATGTCGGGCCCGCACGGGACGCGGCCCCGGCTCGGCTTGAGGCCGACCAGGCCGCAGCAGGAGGCCGGGACGCGGATGGAGCCGGCGCCGTCGCTGGCGTGCGCGACGGGCACGGCCCCCGCCGCCACCAGGGCGGCCGCGCCGCCGCTCGACCCGCCGGCGCCCCGGCCGGGGTTCCACGGGTTGCGGGTCGGCCCGTGCTTGACCGATTCGGTGGCGAAGCTGAGGCACAGCTCCGGCACGGCGGTCAGGCCGAGGGTGACCAGCCCGGCGGCCCGGAAGCGGGCCATCAGGTCGGTGTCGTGCGGGGCGACGATGCCCGGCAGCGCCCGGCTGCCGAGGGAGAACGGCACTCCCTCCGCCACCGGGCCGTGGTCCTTGATCAGGAACGGCACGCCCGCGAGCGGCCCGTCCACGTCGTGGCGCAGCGCCGTCGCGAAGGGCGGCAGCGCCAGCGCGTTCAGCTCGTCGTTCGCCGCGGCCAGGGCCTGCCTGGCGGCGGTCTCCACCTCAAGGGCCGTGACCTCGCCCGTCCGGATCAGGTCACGGAGGCCGATGGCGTCGTAGCGCGCGTATTCGGAAAGGTTCATGGGAACTCCTCGATCACGATGAGAGGCATTGCCGAAGAAGGGGACCGGCGGTCCCCGCTGTGATCAAGGTGTTCCTACGCTCGGTACATCACCGCCCATGCTGACAGCCGCCCGCCCGGTCGTCGACGGATTTTCGCGCTACCGGTCGTCGATCAGCGCGGCCAGCTCGGCCCGGCAGGAGATGCCCAGTTTCGCGTACACCCTGGCCAGGTTGTTGTTCACGGTCGCCACGGTGAGCCCGAGCCGCTCGGCCACGTGCTTGCTGCTGTGCCGGGCCGCCAGCACGGCGACCTCGCGCTCCCTGCGGGTCAGCACGGCGGTGTGGTCGTGGTCCAGCAGCGGCGTCACCGCCCCTTCGCAGCGTTCGCGCAGCCGGGTCGCGCGCTCGGCCGCCATGACCGCCCGGCTCCCCAGCCCGGCCTCCCGGTAGGCGCGGGCCGCGGTGGTGGCGGCCTCGGCGGCCAGCAGGTCGTGGCCGAGCCGGGTGAAGCCCGTGGCCGCCTCGCTGAGCGTGTCGCCGTCCAGGGTCGCGAGCCCCCGCGCGCCGGTCGCCAGCGTCCTGCTGAACGGGGTGCCGAGCCGGGCCCCGAGCTCCTCCAGCCGGGCCAGGTCCGCGACGCCGGCCAGCCGCGCCACGTCGTAGTGGGCCCGGCACTCCACCGCGGGCAGCCCGATGGCGCGGGCCAGCGCGGCGGCGCGGGCGGCGGACGCGGCTGCCTCGGAGAGCTCGCCCGCCGCGGCCCGCGCCCAGGCGTCGGCGAGCAGGGCCCAGGGCGCGAACAGGCGGTTGGCCCCGTTGTCCCGCGCCGCGGCCCGGCCGGTCCAGGCACGGGCGGCGGCCGGGTCGCCGCCCAGCGCGCTCGCCAGGCCGAGCCCGGCCATGAAGACGCCGGTCAGCCGGACCGTGTCACGGTCCTGGAGCGCGGCGATGGCCTCCCGGAGCGACAGGCCCGCGGTGACCGGCCGGCCCTGGGCGCACTCGACGAGCCCCCGGAACCCGGCCGAGCCGGCCGACATGAGCGGCGCGGGCCCCGCCAGGATCTCGCGGTAGCCGCCCTCGGCGACCTCCCAGGCCGTGACGAGATCCCCGGTGGCCAGGCAGGACAGGCAGCGGGCCAGGCTGTGCTGCACGACGCACCAGGGATAGTCGCCCGCGTGGTCGGCCAGCAGCGCCTGTCCCCGGTCGTGGAAGTAGACCGCCTGCGCGGGCAGGCCCAGGAAGCCGGCGGCCACCGTGGCCGACGCGGTGGCCCACAGCACGGCCTGGGGGTCCGCCGACTCCCAGGCCAGCAGCTTCCTGGCCGCCTCGACCACCTCGGCGCAGCGCCCGTCGAACATGAAGATCCACGCCCGGTTGCCCGTCGCCAGGTCGCCGTCCGCCAGATCCAGCGCCCGCGCGGCGGACTCGACGTCGCCGGAGCCGAAGTACAGCGTGTCCGAGCGGGCCAGGGCCCAGCGCACCCGCTCCGGGCCCGGCGGCGGCACGTCCGACAGGACGGCGGCGGCCTTCTCGCTGTGGCCGCGGTACTGGAGGATCTCGGCCAGGAGCGCGTCGGCCTCGGCGCCGGGGCCGGCGTCGCGGGCGGCGCGGGCCAGCCGCTCGGCGAGCGCGAGGTCGGCCCGCTCGACGGCCTCCCGCGCACCCAGCCGTACGACGTCCGGCCGGGTCACGGCGCCGCCTTCGAGCTGCCAGATCCCGGCGCGCAGGGCGTCGTCGCGGCGCCGCAGCGGCGTGGCCAGCGCCGCGCCGGCCAGGCGACCGGCGAGCAGCCGGGTCCGCGCGGCCGACAGGCCCGCGCGCAGCAGCTCGCCGTAGAGCGGATGGGCCAGCCGCACCTGTACGCGCCCGCCCGACCGCTCCGACACGGCCAGCCCGCAGCCCTCGGCTTCCTCGATCGAGGCCGCGCCGGCCAGCCGCTCCAGCAGGCCGGGCTGCAGCGGCTCACCGCAGGCCAGCAGCTCGAGAACGAGCCTGGTGGACGGCTCCAGCGCGCTCAGCCGGTCAAGGAGCAGGCGCCGGATGCCGCCGCGCGGGCGGGTCTCCCCGGCGAGGTGCCACACTCCGTACGCCCGCCGCAGTGTGCCGTCCGCGAGCGCCCCCGACAGAAGTTCGCGCAGGGCGAGCGGGTTCCCCGCGGCCAGGCCGTGCAGCCGGGTCCGGGTCGCCCCTTCGACGCCGCCGCGCAGCTCCAGCTCGATGAGCCGGTCCACGGCGGTGGGCGGCAGCGGGTCGAGGTCGAGCCACCCGGCCGGGCCGTCCTTCCACAGCGTGATGACGGCGTCGGGCACCGGCTCCCCACCGCGTACGGTGATCACGGGCACGACCAGCCCCCGGGCGGCCAGGTGCCCGAGCACGGCGGCCGAGCCGTCGTCGAGCAGGTGCGCGTCGTCGAAGCCGACCACCACCGGGCGTCCCGCTCCCCACTCCCGTACCCGGCTCTCGGCCAGCGCCAGGATGGACAGGCCCGGCTCGTGCGCGAGCCGCTCGGCGGGCAGCAGCGCGGCCACCGCCCCGAACGGGATGCGGGCCAGCGCCCTGGTCGCGGCCACCCACCCGGTCGCGGAGCCGCGGGCCGCGCACTCGGCCAGGACCTCGCGGGCCAACCGGGTCTTGCCGACGCCCGCCTCCCCGGAGACGACCACGCCGATCGCCTCTCCCGCTGACAGGGAGGAGCGGATGCGATCGAGCTCCGCCTCCCGCCCGACGAACGGCCACCCCCGCATGGGCCCGCCCCCTTCGCTCGCCATCGCCTCCCATTCGTCGTTCATGGGCGCGCGGATGGACGTACGCGGGGGCGGATCGGCGGGGAACCGGATCTACGGGCCCAGGCAGTCGTCCTCGGGGTCGATCGCGTGGGTGATGCGGCGGCCGATGTCGCGAAGCTGCCGGATCTGGGCCTTGGTGAGCGGCTCGAAGACCAGGTCGCGGACCGCCTCGACGTGACCGGGCGCGGTCGCGACGACCTTCGCCCAGCCTTCCTCGGTGAGGCCGGCCAGCATGTAGCGGCCGTCGGCGGGGTCGGGCGCGCGGCGCACCCAGCCGCGCTTCTCCAGCCGGCTCACCACGTGTGACAGCCGCGACAGCGACCCTTCGGAGAAGGCCGCCAGGTCGCTCATCCGCATCGTGCGGCCGGGGCTCATCGACAGGCCGGCGATCACCTGGTATTCGAAGTGGCTCAGGCCCGCGTCGCGCTGCAGTTGCCTGTCGAGGGCGGCCGGCAGCCGGATCAGCACGCTGGCCAGCGCGAGCCAGGTCTGCTGCTCCTCCTCGGTCAGCCAGCGTGGCTCCCGCGACGTCTCCACGTACCCAGCCTAACTTGAGGCATCAAGTGATCACGCCACCTGGATCATTTGACGCTTCAAGTCGTTGCGGCCTAGATTGCGCTTGAAGCTTCAACTCACCCCCCTCCGAAGAACGGATGAACCGATGAACGTCGTTCTGTGGGTCTTCGCCGCCCTGCTGGCACTCCTCTTCCTGGGCGCGGGGGCGATGAAGCTCACCCGGCCGAAGGAGAAGCTGGCCGCGTCCGGCATGGGCTGGACCGATGACTTCTCCGCCGGCGCGGTCAAGGGCATCGGCGCCCTGGAGATCCTGGGCGCCCTCGGCCTGATCCTGCCGGCGCTGACGGGCATCGCGCCGGTGCTGACCCCGCTGGCCGCGACCGGCCTGGCCCTGATCATGGTGGGCGCCGCCGTCACCCACGCGCGGCGCAAGGAGTTCCCGATGATCGGCGTCAACGCGGTGCTCCTCGTGCTGGCCGCCGTGGTGGCCTGGGGCCGCTTCGGCCCGTACGCCTTCTGACCGGGCCGCCCCGGGCCGCCCCGGGCCGCCCCCGGCGCGCGGGGTGCCTATGTGAGCCATTTCTCGATGGCGGCGGCGATGGCCAGGGGCTGGTCCTCCGGAGTGTGGTGCCCGGCGATCTCCTCGTGCCGCGAGATCTCGAGCGAGGCCACGTTGGCGGCGCACCAGGCGACCGTCTCCGGCGTCCACATCGCACCCGGCCCCGGCCGGAAGTCGATCAGCAGCTTCGGCACCTCCACGCTGGCGGCCAGCCACCGGCCGAAGCGCTCGATCCTGGCGACGACGTCGGCGGGCTCACCGCCCAGCGGCATCATGCGCGGCCAGCGCAGCAGCGGCAGGCGGCTCTCCCTGGTCGGGTACGGCCTCAGGTAGACCGCCAGGTCCTCCTCGCCGAGCGGTGTGGCGACGGTGGCGGGCAGGCCCTGCAGCAGGAAGGCGTTGTCGTCGAGGATCATCGACTCGCCCACCCCCTCGGTCCTGATCGCCCGGAACAGGGGGCGGCCGCCCTCCGGGAACTCCTCCCAGGTCATCGGCTTGACGATGGCCTCGGTGAAGGCGATGCCGCGGACCCGGCCGGGGTGGCGGGCGGCCCAGTCGAAGGCCAGCGCGCCGCCCCAGTCGTGGCCGACCAGCACCACGTCGTCGAGCCCGAGGGCGTCGAACCAGGCGTCCAGGTAGCGGGCGTGGTCGTCGAAGGTGTAGTCGATGGCGGGTTTGCCCGACTCGCCCATGCCGATCAGATCGGGCGCCAGGCGGCGGCCCCGCCCGACGGCGGGCATGACGTCGCGCCACAGGTGGGACGAGGTCGGATTGCCGTGGAGGAAGACGATCGGCGCGCCGTCGCCCAGCTCCCGGTAGGCCATGGTCGAGTCGAGCACGCGCTGAACGGGCATCTGGGCGGGCATCTGGGCGGGCATCTGGGCGGGCATCGTGCTCACCTGAACATCGCGACGTTGCGGGCGGCCCAGTCGGCGAACGTCCGGGGCGCGCGGCCCAGGACGCGTTCCACGTCGGGGCTGACCCGGAGTTCGGCGGCGCTCGGTGTGCCGAGGATGGCCAGGGCGCCCTCGACGGCCGGCTCCGGCATGAACCGGAGCATGTCGGCGCGCGCCTCCTCGCGGGTCTGCTCGGTGAAGCGCACCTCCGCCCCCAGGGCGGCCCCGATCGCCGCGGCCCGCTGACGCGGGCTGGCCGGCTCGGGGCCGGTGAGCTCGTAGGTGCGCCCCGCGTGGCCGTCCTCCCGGAGCGTCGCGGCCGCGACCTCGGCGATGTCGGCCGGGTCGATGCCGGGCAGCGCCACGTCGGCGAACGGCGCGGCGGCCGTACGGTCGGCGCGGACGGTCCCGGCCCAGGCCAGGGCGTTGGAGTGGAAGCCGCCCGGCCGCAGGATCGTCCACTCCAGCCCCGAGGCGCGCACGGCCTCCTCGAAGGCGACGGGGTGGGCGTACAGGCCGGGGCGGGTGCCCGCGCCCTGGGAGGAGAGCAGGACGACCCGGCGGATCCCGCCCGCCTCGGCCGCCTCCAGGACGGCGCGCGGCTCCTGACCGGCGACGAGCAGGAACAGCGCGTCGGCCCCGTCGAACGCGGCCTTCAGGCTCGCGGGCTCGCCCAGATCGGCCGGGCTGTGCCGGACCCCGTCGGGCAGCCTCGCCGGCCCCCGGGAGACCGCGACCACCTTCTCGCCCGCTGCGGCGAGCAGCCGCACCAGTTCGCCGCCGACATTGCCGCCGCCGCCCGTGACAACGATCGTCATCGATTCGTCCTTTGCATTGAGTTAGTTGACTGACTTACTGCGGAACCATAGCGGCCCGCCGGAGCGCTTGTCTATAGTCAGTCAGGTGACTGACTCAACACGGGTGGGAAAGCGGGAACGACTGGCGGGCGCCGCCGCGCGGGTGCTGCACGAACAGGGCGTCGAGAAGACCACGCTCGCCGACATCGCGCGCGCGGCCGACGTTCCCGTGGGCAACGTCTACTACTACTTCAAGACCAAGGACCAGCTCATCGAGGCCGCCATCGACACGCACGGCCGGCGGCTCGAGTCGATGATCGGCGCCTTGGAGGAGCTGCCCACACCGCAGGAGCGGCTCAAGGCCCTGCTCGGCGGCTGGATCGACCAGCGCGACCTGACCGCCCGCTACGGCTGCCCCACCGGCACCCTCGCCTCCGAGCTCGACAAGCGCGACGACGGCCTCGACCGCGCCATCGCCACGGTCATGGGCCGGCTGCTCGACTGGGCCGAGGGGCAGTTCCGGGCCATGGGGCGCGCGGACGCCCGCGAGCTGGCGGTCGCCCTGATCGCTGCGTACCAGGGCATCTCCCTGCTGACCAACACCTTCCGCGACCCCGGCCTCATGGCGATGGAGGGTGCCCGCCTCGAGCGCTGGATCGACTCGCTGGCCTAACGCGGCGGGGGCGGGGATCAGCCGAGCGAGGACAGGCCCATCAGGCCCATCAGCCGCCGAATCTGGGGCGGGATGTCGCGGACGTGCACCGGGCCGCCCGCGGTGAAGGCGAGCAGCGTGCGGATGCCGGCGACGTCGGCGAACGTGACCCGGCCGAGGTCCATGATCAGCTCGTCGTCGATGCGCCACGCCTGGGCCAGCGTGTTCGCCAGCTCGGCGCTGTTGCTGCTGTCGACCTCGCCGGCCAGGCGGATCACCGAGGGGCCGGGCATCGGGGTGCAGGTGACGCGGAGGATGTCGTCCACGTATAGCAGGTGTTCGGGCGGGCCCTGGCGGTCATCGGCGGGCAGGACGTCGACCCGTCGCGGGTGCCCGGGATGTGTGGAGTCGGATGGCCGTGAAGTGCGTATATGACGAGCCGCAGTGTGACGCGACGTGCGTGACATCCCACCTCCCGGCATGCGTGAGCCAGCGCTCTTAGGCTAACTTCGTAAGAAGAATACCGGAATAGTTTTTCTGTATAAAATCTTCCGCTATGAGGACAGGAGCCGGACGGCCTCCCGGTCCCGGCAAGGAGGACGTGGCGCATGGACGAGCCCGCTGACCGGCACTCCGGCTGGACGTTCCTGACCAATCACGCCCGGGTGCTGCTGGCCATCGCCGCCGATCCGCAGACGCGCCTGCGCGACATCGCCGCGACGATCGGCATCACCGAGCGCGCGGCGCAGGGCATCGTCGGCGACCTCGAAGCGGCCGGCTACCTGAGCCGCACCCGGGTGGGGCGGCGCAACCACTACCGGCTCAACCCGGACCGGCAGTTCCGCCACCACACCGAGGCCGGCATGCCCGTCCAGGCGCTGATCGAGATCTTCGGCCACCGCGACCTCGACGACCCCAAGGGCCCCGGGCCGGGCGCGCCCGCCCCCTGACCGACTACGCCGCCAGGCAGATGCGCGCGCCGGGCGTCGCGTGCCGTATACGCGTTCCCGCGTACCCGGGATTCGTCCTTCAGCGAGATCCCCGGGCCTTACAGCCGGTTTTACAGTGAGGCGGTTCATTCAGCCACGGCCGCCATCAGCCGAGCGGTGATCGGCCGATGACGCCAACCCCCTCACGAGGAGAGCCCTGGTGTCCCATGCCCACGAACGAAGAACAAGCGTGCGCGTACGCGTACTCGCCCTGGTCACCTCGCTGATCGCGCTGCTCACCGCGATCAGCGCGCTCCCCGCCGAAGCAGCGGCCGCACAGGCCGGCCTGATCGGTGAAAGCCAGTTCGTTCCCGTGACGCCGGCACCCTTACTGGACACCAGGTCGGGCAACGGCGCCGCCGCACCCGGCAAGTTACCCGCGCGCGGCTCGGTGACGTTCCAGGTGACCGGGCGGGCCGCCATCCCGGCCACCGAGGTGTCGGCGGTGGCGTTGAAGATCGAGGCCGTGGCGCCGGAGAGGTTCGGCTGGCTGACGGTGTACCCGTCGGACGCGCCGACCACCAACGCCACCGTGACGTTCTCGGCCAAGGAGAACACCGCCGGGGCGGACCACACGCGGATCACCTCCACCGGCAAGATCACGATCACCAACAACAGCGACGCGCCGGTGCACGTGCTGGTGGACGTACGGGGTTACTTCCGCGAGGCGGCCACCGTGGCGGGCGGCACCGAGTACCACCCGCTGCCCACCGCCTACCTGTACGACACCCGCCCCGGCCACGGCCTCGGCACCGAGACCAAGGCGCCCATCCCCGCCAAGGGGTCGCTGACCTTCCAGGTCGCGGGCGTCTCGGGAATGCCGGCCACCGGCGCGACCGCCGTGGCGCTGAACCTGGTCGCCGCGAACCAGAAGACGACCGGCTGGCTCTCGGTCCGCGCCTCCGACCGGCCCGACCCGATGGTGTCCACGGTCGCGTACGTGCCCGGCGAGCACAACGGCAACCTGGAGATCGCGCAGCTCACCTCGACCGGCAAGCTGACGATCGCCAACCACAACGACACCACGGTCGACGTGTCGGTCACCGTGCGCGGCTACTTCAAGGCCACCGGTGAGAGCGGCGGCGCGCAGTACAAGCCGGTGGCGACCAGGACCATCGTGCAGACGCTCGACGGCACCGGCATCCTCGAGCCAGAGGGCGCCGTCGAGCCCCTGGCCGCCGGGCAGTCCCTGACCTTCGACGCCGCCGGCGCCGCAGGAGTCCTGGCCGGCCACGTCCAGGCCGTCGCGATGAACGTCGGAGCGCGCCGCCCCACCCAGAACGGCTGGCTGTCGGTCCATCCGGCGGGCGGCGTGGACCCGGGTGTCTCCAGCGTCAACTACGGCAAGGACGGCGACACCACCAACGGCCTCGACCTGGCGATCCCCGACACCGACGGCTTCGTCACCATCACCAACCACGGCAGCGCCGCCGTGCACGTCCAGGTCTCCGTCCGCGGCTACTACCTGACCCCGTCGAACGCGGCGCTGATCCTGGACCAGGCCCAGGCCGAGCCCGGCGACCAGCTCACCCTCACCGCGGCCGGCCTGCCCTCGGGCGTCACGTCCGTCCAGGTCGCCTCGCCCGTCATCGAGGGCGGCACGGCCACGCTCACCCGCCCGGCCCCCGGCGAGGAGCCCGTCGGCCGAGCCACGCTCCTGGGCGGCACACTTCCCGGCGTGTACCCCCTGACCGGCGCCGTCGGCACCGCGACCATCACCGCGCAGGTGGAGGTCACCGGCCCGGCCACGATCGACCCCGTCACCAAGGCGCCCTCGTTCGCCGCCGCCGACGTGGACGCGGCGGGCACGATGCTCACCCGGACCCACCTGGCCGCGTCCCCGGCGATCGACCGTCCGGACCAGGGCGTGCTGGGGGCCGGCTGGCGCCCGGAGGCCCTCGGCGGCATCGCCGCGAGCCGGCTCGACGACCACGGCGCCGACGGCTTCATCGAGGTCACCGACCAGGATGGCGACACCGTCCGCTACACGAGGGGCGCGGACGGCGTCTACACCGCCGGCGAGAGCGCCACGCTCACCGTCGACGCCGCCGGCACGATCACCGAACGCCCGGTCGCCGGCCTGACGCTCACCTGGTCGCGCGTGGCCGGGCACTGGCTGGTCACCGCCGTCGCGACCGCCGAGGCGGGCTCCTCCGCCGTGGTGTACGACCAACAGGGCCGCGTCGGCCGTGTCGTGACCCCGGGGGAGACGGCCGAGGGCGCCGTCCCCGCGGCCTGCGGCCCCGACCCCGGTCCCGGCTGCGCCTCGATCACGCTCACCTACGCCGGCGGCACCACCGCCACGGCCGGCGTCCCGGGCGACTACGAGGGACGGCTCAAGTCCATCGCCTACAGCGCCGACGCCGGCACCGCGCCCTTCACCGCCGCCACCTACACCTACGCGACGGACGGCCGGCTCGCCGAGGTCACCAGCACGCCCGGCGACGGCACCGAGCAGCGCGTGGAGAGCTACGGCTACGACCAGGCCGGCCGCCTGGCCCGGCTCGCCTCCTCCGAACGCGGCACCTGGACCTTCGGATACGCCGCCGACGGCACCCTGACCCGGCAGGACAAGGCACGACTCGTCGTCGCCGCGGCGGCCCGCTGCCGCTACGCCTCCCAGTACATGTGGGGCCGCGACTACTGCTGGGCCAGGAACAGCACCGTCAAGTACAAGGGCAAGTGGCGCAGGGTGGGCTGGCGCAAGACGCCCACCGGGTTCGGCGTCGTCGGCATCACCCACGACCACTGCACCTCGAGCATCGACAGGCCGGCCGGCTTCAACTTCATCCCCGCCTGCGACATGCACGACTACGGCCGGTCGCTGATCCAGAACAAGTATCTCCCCAAGAGCAAGAAGGGATCGGTCGACGCGGTCTTCTACACCACGCTCCGCGACAAGACCTGCCCCGCGTACGGCGGCTACTTCGGGGGGCGGTGCAAGAAGATCGCCTGGACCTACTACAAGATGGTGAGAAAGTTCGGCTGACCGGAGACCTCTGACGGGCGTGACGCGCTGACGGCGTCACGCCCGTTCTCGTGTTCACCGGGAACCTCACGCCGGGCATCCCCGCGTGAGAGGCGACGGCACGGAATCGATGCGATCAAGGATCTGGCCGAGCGGCCGTCGATGAGAATACGGTTACGCGTCTAGGGACACGTCCGAGCACGCTGGAAAGGATGCCGAAGCCGAGGTGTTACTCCGCTACGTCGACGATGGGTCGCACATCCGGGTCGATGCCACACCGCGGTGGTGATCGGTGACCGACACGATCCGTGTGCTCCTGGCCGACGACCAGGAGCTGGTCCGCACCGGCGTACGGCTGGTGCTCCGCCGCGAACCCGGCATCAAGGTCGTCGGAGAGGCCGCGGACGGCAGGGAGGCGCTCGACCTGCTGGACCGGATCGCCGTGGACGTCGTGGTGATGGACGTCCGCATGCCCGGCATGGACGGCATCGAGGCGACCAGGCGCATCAGCGCGCGCGGCGACGGGACCCGGGTGCTCATCCTGACCACCTTCGACCTGGACGAGTACGTCTTCGGCGCGCTCAAGGCGGGCGCGAGCGGCTTCCTGCTGAAGGACTCGGGGCCGAAGTACTTCGCCGAGGCGATCCGCGTCGTGCACAGCGGCGAGGCCATCATCGCCCCGTCCACGACCAAGCGCCTGCTGTCCCATTTCCTGCCCAGCGCGTCGCGGCGCAGGCCCGACGCGCGTCCCGACCGGCGGGCGGCGCTGCTCAGCCGGCGTGAGCGTGAGGTGCTGACCGAGGTCGCCGCCGGCCTGTCCAACGCGGAGATCGCGGCCCGGATGTACCTGTCGGAGGGAACGGTCCGCACCCACGTGAGTCACATCCTGGCCAAGCTCGACCTGCGCGACCGCGTCCAGGCCGTCGTCTTCGCCTACGAGAACGGCCTCATCGGGCTGGGCGGGTCGGCGACCTGATCCTCCGCTCGATCAGGAAAGCCGCCGACGCTCTCATTTCTATGTATATCGGTCACGGCTCTGGGCAGGGGCGGCAGCGGAAAGCAACCCCCGGGGTTCGTAGTGGCACCCCGCTATTGGAGGTTCGACCTCATGCTCGCCGCCCTGGCCATTCCGCTCCTGGTGTTGATCGGCCTGATGCTCATGCAGCAGTTGGAGGACGTCCTGCTGCCCTCCGCCCCGACGTCCCCGCAGCCCTCCGCCCCGCCCCAGGCCGAACCCGCCACCGACCGGGACGGACCGGCGGCCGTGAGCGCCCGGCACCCCGCCCGCACCCACCCCGCCCGCACTGATCACGTCCGGCTGCGCAGAAGCGCCGGGCCCGCCTGCCCCAACCAGCGCCGGCACGCCGTGCAGCGCCCCGTCCCACCCCAGCGAATCCCGGAAGCGGCACCGATTCTGAGCGAGCCGGTCCTGAGCGAGCCGGTTGTGAGCGAGCCCGTCCTGAGCGAGCCGGTGCTGAGCCGGCCGGTTCCGCGTCAGGCGCAGGCTTCCGCGTTCACCCCGATCGAGCTGCGGGTCGAGGCGTGACGGCGGTCCCCGGACGGATCCGGCGACCGCCGCGGCGAGCTATCGAACCGTGACGCGGTCACCCTTCGGCACGCGCACCGGCGAGTGATCGGCGATGTACGCCGCCAGCGCCGCCTTGTCGTCCGGCCCGCTGGTGGCCACGCGGGTGCTCCCGGTCCACTGCGGGAAGCCCTGCCAGCCGCCCATCAGGTGGTAGTTGGCCGCGATCTTGACGACCTGGGTGTCGGACACCGGCTTGCCGTTCAGCGTCAGCTCGGTCACCGCCCCGCCGGTCAGCGTGTAGCGGAGCGAGGCCGAGGGGGTGAGCACCCCGGCCGACGGGCTCGAGGGCACCAGGATCTTCTTGAGCTGCGCGCCGGTCATCGACCGTACGTCCACGGCGAACCCGGCGGGCTGGATGTGCCACAGGTCGATGAAGGGGATCGGCCCCTTCTTCAGCCCCTGACGCATCCCGTAGATGCTGACGAGGGCGGTCTCCGCGCCGGTGACGCGCCGCACCGACTCCAGCATGGCGTCCGCGACCAACTCGGCGATCGGCCCGCCGGTGCCGGTCCGCGCGATGTCCCCGGCGGCCTCGCCCACGATCGCCTCGCCACTGGGCGGCCGGCACGCGAAGTAGTACAGGACGTTGGACCGGCGGCCGCCCGGCTGGTCGAACTCGATCCGCACCGAGTTCTCGGCCGTCTCCCAGTCCCACGCGAGCGTCTCCAGCACGGTGGAGTACGCACCCCCATGGCCGGCCGGCACGTTGACGGTCTTCCACTCCTCGGTGCCGACCCGGCGGTAGCGGACGGTCTGCGCGCCCTCCGGCAGGTCCTCGAAATAGCCGTGGACCTTGAAGGTCACGGGGCACTTCACCGCGGTGGTCCGCTCGAAGGCGATGGTGGCCCCGCGCTCGCGGTGCTGCCCCGGCGTGTCACCGCTCTGCGCGGGGGGAGGCGGGGTGGCCTGGTCGCCCGGCTCGCCGGGCGTCTCCACGGTGGTGACCACGCTGTCCCACACGTCGCCCGCGCCCACCTCGTCGGCGCCGGTGCAGGTGACGGCGAACGAGGCCCTGCCGGAGGTCTTGCGCACCGGGCTCGCGAGGCGGACCGCGCCCCAGCCGCGGGCGTCACCGTCGACCTTGACCGAGGTGGACAGCCGGACGGTCTTCAGCCCCTTGCCGCCGACCTTGTAGGTCCTGGCGCGGCCGGTGTCCCCGTCGCTGAAGGTCCAGGCGTACTTCAGCGTCGCCGGTGCCTTGACCCGCACCGTGGTGGCCAGGGTCACCGTCGTGGGGCATTCGCCGGTGTGGGTCTTCGGCAGGGCGGAGGCCGTACCGAAGGAGACCGGATGCGGGGCGGCCTGCGCGCCCGAGACGAGGGTGCCGGACGCCAGGGCGACGACCGCCACCAGCCCTCCGATACGACGTCCGGCCATGGTTAAGAACTTCACGGGATCCCTCTCGCGTGATCATGAATGTGCAGGAATCCTGGCAGACTTTGATCAAGGGGAAATAGCGTTCGAAAAGAGGGGCTTGTGAGCGCGGGAGGCCGGCCGCGCTCACGGCCCTGGGACGGACTGTCAGATGGAGATGCGGCCCGCTCCGGCGCCCGAGCTCACGATGGACTTGACGCTGGAGGCGCTGTCGAGCGTGTACGAGTAGGGGATCGACCGGACGCTGCCGCCCTGGTCACCGCTGCCGGAGTTGACGAAGTGGTTGTTGCGGGCCACCAGGTTGGCGGGCGGTGAGCTGCCCTCGCCGCGGTGGAAGGGGTCTTCGGTGTTCTCGAAGTAGTTGCCCTCGACCAGCACGCCGGCCTCCAGCGTGGAGGCCACGCCGTAGCTGCCGACGCTGCGGTAGAAGTTGTTGTAGACGTGCACCGGGTTGCCGAAGCGCACGCGCGGGTGGCGCTGGTTGGTGCCGTCGAACCAGTTGTGGTGATAGGTCACCCGCAGCCGGTTCCGGTCCTCCGAGGCGTTGTCGTCGCTGTGCCCCAGCAGCATGGTCTTGTCGTGGCTGGAGAACCTGTTCCACGAGACCGTCACGTAGTCGCTGGCGCGCTTGATGTCCAGGGCGCCGTCGTAGCCGTTGCTGAAGGAGTTGTGGTCGATCCACACCCGGGTCGAGTACTGGACGTTGATGCCGTCGTCGCCCCAGTTGCGGAAGGTGAGGTTGCGGATGATGACGTTGGACGCCTGCGAGACGTTGAAGCCACAGCCGGAGATCGTCGCGCCGGAGTTGCCGATGACGGTCTTGTTGGAGGCCACCCGGAGCATGCCGGAGCACGAGATCGTGCCGGAGACCCTGATCACCGCGGCCGAGCCCGACGACAGGGCGCTCGAGAGGGCGGAGGACGACGACACGTTCGTGGTCGCCGCCGTGCCGCCACCGGTGGTGCCGCCGCCCTGGGTGGCCCAGCCGACCAGTGGGGTGTCGGCCGAAGCGGGGGGTACGGCCACGGTCAGCCCGGCGAATGCCGCGGCCAGGCCGGTGGCGAGGGAGAGGGTACGTCGTGCTGTGCGCATGATCGCTCCTACTGCGGGGGGTTGTCGGCGGGTGACGTCCGAGCCACCGCCGATCTTGGTGGGCGTGTCGCCCGGAGGGGTGGCCGTCACGTCGGAGAGCGTGCGGGCGCCGGTGCCGTGCCGACGGGCCATCGTGCCGCCGGGGGCCGGTACGGCCACCGCCGTCCGGGCTCGGATCGTCCTGCGCACAGTCGACTCCTCGTGACGACCTTGACTGGCGTCCACGTATGTGAACGACAGGCACGGTAGTGAACGAGTGCGAATGTAGGAAAGCGCTTTCCGTCCGTCAACACACGGCCGCCGACCCCGCGCGGCGGGATCGGCGTCGTGGCCGGTCAGGACATAACAGCCCAGATTTCTGAGAGTGAAACTTTCAAGTCGGGATCAGGTCAGGGCGAAGACGACGATGGCCACGCCCAGGGTGAGATCGAGGACGGCGCAGAACTCGGCGAGCGAGCGCGCCACGACCTTGCGGGCCCGCCAGACGATCACGTCGAGCGTGGCGTGGCCGATCAGCGCGGCGGCCACCAGCAGGCTGCCCAGCAGCGGCGACAGGGACAGGGCGACCAGGGCGGCCGCGCCGAAGACCACCATGGCGGGGATCTGCAGGGCGTCGAGCCGCGGCCGGCGGGGCAGGTCGCTCACCAGGCCGATGGCCAGCGTCGTGACGGCGCCGGCGACCATCGCGGGCCAGGGATCCTGGTCGAACACCCGGAGCACCGTCACCGCCACCACGGACAGGCCGAACAAAATCCAGACCACGCCCGGCCGGCCCGTCATGGCGGTGGCGAGGTAGATCAGGGCGGCGAGGAACACGACGAGGGCCTGATCGCGGCCGTCCGCCCCGTTCGTCCCCCGGTCCATCGTCATGTCCATCGCCGACAGGACCATGGCCAGCAGGCCGAGCGCGGTGGGCCAGCGGTGCGCGAGCGAGGACAGCACCCGGGCCGCCGGAGAGCGGTGCGCGGTGCCGGCGGGCGGGGAGGAGGCGTTCGTCATGACCCTGACCTTGGCCGCCCGGCGGGCCCCGGCCCAAGATCATCTGGGCAAGGTGTCCAGAATCTTGGGAGCCTGGTCCGAAGTGCGCGTGGTCGGGGTCGCTCCCGGCGGGGCCGGCTCAGTGCTTCACGGCGTGCGCGGGGGCCTCGGCGTGCACGGTCGGAGGCTCGGCCCGGCGGGACGGCAGGGCCATGGTGACCGCCGCCGCGACGAGCGCGGCGCCGCAGCCGATCAGCATGCCGGTACGGAACCCGGCCTCCGACGGAAGCGCGCGCCCGGCGAACTCGATCGTCAACTGAGACAGCACCACGCCCACCACCGCGGCCGACACCGTGGTGCCGATCGAGCGCATCAGGGTGTTGAAGCTGTTGGCGGCGGCGGTCTCCGACCGGGGCACCGCGCCCATGATGAGGGCCGGCATCGAGCCGTAGGCGAAGCCGACGCCGATGTTGCAGATGCAGGTGACGATCAGCAACCCCCAGGTGGAGCCGAGCAGGGCCATGGAGGAGCCGTACCCGAGGGCCATGATGAGGCTGCCGACGATCAGCGTGACCTTGGGGCCGCGGGCCGCCGACAGGCGCGCGCTGACGGGGGAGATGATCATCATCATCAGCCCGGAGGGGGCCATCCAGAGGCCGGCGGCCAGCATCGACTGGCCGAGCCCATAGCCGGTGGCCTCCGGGAGCTGCAGGATCTGCATGACGATCAGCGCCTGGGCGTACATGGAGAAGCCGACCACGATCGAGGCGATGTTGGTCAGCAGCACCTGGGGCCGGGCGGTGACGCGCAGGTCGACCAGCGGGTCCCTGGTCCGCAGCTCCCACCAGCCCCACGCGAGCAGGACGACCACCGCGGCGGCCAGCAGCCCGAGCGTGGTGCCGCTCGCCCAGCCCCAGTCGGCGCCCTTGGAGACGCCCAGCAGCAGGCAGATCAGGCCGGTGCCGAGGCCGAGCACCCCCACGACGTCGATGCGGCCCCGGGCGCCGGTGGGCGTGACCGGGACCAGGAGCCAGATGAGGGCGGCCACCAGCAGGCTCAGCACGGCCGTGGCCCAGAACAGCACCCGCCAGCTCGCGTACTCGGCCACGGCGGCGGCGATCGGCAGGCCGAGCGCGCCGCCGATGCCCATGGACGAGCTCATCAGCGCGATGGAGGGGCCGAGCCGGGCCGGCGGCAGCACGTCGCGCAGGGCGCTGATGCCCAGCGGGATCATGCCCATGCCCATGCCCTGAAGGCCCCGGCCGATGATCATGGGGGTCAGGGATCCGGCGAGCGCGCACACCACGCAGCCCAGGATCAGGGGTAGCGAGCAGACGAGCATCATGCGGCGCTTGCCGTACAGGTCGCCCAGCCGGCCCATCACCGGGGTCGTGACGGCCCCGGCCAGCAGCGTGGTCGTGATCACCCAGGAGGCGTTGGACGCGCTGGTGCCCAGCAGCCGTGGCAGCTCGCCGATCAGCGGGACGACCAGGGTCTGGGTGAGTGAGGCGACGATGCCGGCCACCGCCATCACGGTGACGATGCCGTTCGGGCGGGTGCCTGCTCTTTGCTCTTCCACGCGGATCCCCCTTCAAGCTCTCGACGTTGGAAGCGGTGTGCACTCTACACATAGAGTGTTACGTGCACATGATGTGGGGGTTGCACACCTCGAAGCGGAGAAAGACCGGCATGGACAAGCCCACCCACCTGATCGAGTACGAGACGATGCTGCTCGGGCAGCACCGTCACCTCGACCGCAGCGCGTACATCCTGCTCAGCCGCATCCGCATGGAGGGCATGATGTCCATCGGCCAACTCAGCGAGGCGTTCGGCCTGGACGTCTCGACGCTCAACCGGCACACCTCGGCCCTGCTGCGCGCCGGGCTGGCCGAGCGCATCCCCGACCCGGACGGCGGCATCGCCCGCAAGTTCCGGCTCAGCGCGGCGGGCGAGCGCTATCTCGACGGCGAGCGCGCCCGGCACCTGCACGGCCTGGAGCGGGTGCTGGCCGCCTGGACGCCGGAGGAGGTCGCGGACTTCGCCGCCTACCTCGGCCGCTTCAACACGGAGGTCGAACGCCTCGGCGGCCGCCCCTGGCCCCGCCCCGGCCGCGAGGCCCAGGCGGGCGTGTAGGCGTTCACCGCCTGAGGCAAACGCCCCTGGCTGGGTATACGGGGACGGAACGGTCTACATCGGGGGAGTGGGCATGGCACGTTGCCTGGTCACAGGGGCGACCGGCTACATCGGGGGCCGGCTGGTGCCCGAGTTGCTGGCGGCCGGTCACGAGGTCCGCTGCATGGCCCGGTCGCCGGACAGGCTCCGGGACCACCCGTGGGCGGTACGGACCCAGATCGTGCGGGCGGACGCCGCCGATCCCGGCCCGACCCGGGCGGCCCTGGAGGGCGTCGACGTGGCGTACTACCTGATCCACACCATGGGCGGATCGGGGCAGTTCGCCGAGAACGACCGCCGGGCGGCCGAGACGTTCGCGGCGGCGGCCGCGCAGGCGGGCGTGCGCCGCATCGTCTACCTGGGCGGGCTCGTCCCGGACGAGCGGCTCTCGCCGCATCTGCGGTCGAGGGCCGAGGTGGGCGAGGTCTTCCTGCGCGGCGGCGTCCCGGCCGTGGTGCTCAGGGCCGCGGTGATCATCGGCTCGGGCTCGGCGTCGTTCGAGATGCTGCGCTACCTCACCGAACGGCTGCCGGTCATGACGACGCCGAGCTGGGTGGGCAGCCGTACGCAGCCGATCGCCGTCCGCGACGTGCTGCGCTACCTCACCGCGTGGGCGAGCGTCCCCGCCGAGGTCAACCGCGCCTTCGACGTCGGCGGCCCCGACGTGCTGACGTACGCCGACATGATGCGCGGGTACGCCGCCGTCGCCGGTCTGCCCCACCGGGTGATCATCCCCGTGCGCGTGCTCACCCCCAGGCTGTCGAGCCTGTGGGTCGGCCTGGTCACGCCGGTGCCCTCGGGCATCGCGCGCCCGCTGGTCGAGTCGCTGCGCAACAACGCGGTCTGCGGCGAGCACGACATCGCCCGGTACGTGCCCGACCCCGAGACCGGCCTGATCGGCTTCAGGGACGCGGTCTCCCTGGCGCTCAAGAAGATCAAGGAGGCCGACGTCGCCACCCGCTGGTCGTCGGCCTCCACCCCGGGCGCCCCGAGCGACCCGCTGCCGACCGATCCCGGCTGGGCGGGCGGCAGCCTCTACATCGAGCGCCGCGCCATCCGGGTGGACGCCTCCCCCGAGGCGCTGTGGCAGGTCATCGAGAGCATCGGCGACCGCAACGGCTGGTACTCCCTGCCGACCGCCTGGCGGCTGCGCGGCCTGCTGGACCGGCTCGTCGGAGGCGTCGGCCTGCGGCGCGGGCGGCGCGACGCGAACAGGCTGCGGGTGGGGGACGCCATCGACTTCTGGCGCGTGGAGGAGGTCCGGCCCGGCCGGCTGCTGCGGCTGCGCGCCGAGATGCGGCTGCCGGGGCTGGCCTGGCTGGAGCTGAGCGTCGCCCGTTCCGCCGGCCGGACCGTCTACCGGCAGCGGGCGATCTTCCACCCGCACGGGCTGCTCGGGCATCTCTACTGGTGGGGCATCTCACCGTTCCACGGCCTGATCTTCGGGCACATGCCGGTCAACGTGGCCGCGGCGGCGGCCCGCCGCGAGGCCGCCCAGCCCTCACGGCCACCCGCCGGACGCGACCACCTGACGGCCACGCCGGATGCGGGCCGGTCTTCCGTGCCGGGTGGCGGGCCGGGCGCGGGTTAGGTTTCGGAGTCGGGGATCGCTCCGGCCGACCAGGCCGCCAGTCCCAGCGTCGCGCCCGTCATCATCAGGACGCCGGACACGCCGCCGGCCGTCGCGGCGGCGCCGCCCAGGGCCGGGATCAGGGTCTGGGCGAGCCGGTTGCCCGCGATGCGCAGCGACAGCACGGTCCCGCGGGTGCCGGACGGGGCGAGCTGGGTGACCCAGCCCATCGTGATCGGCTGGCAGACCCCGGCGGCGAAGCCGTACACGGCGGTGAGGGCGATGAGCACGGCGACGGGGACGGGCAGCGTCAGGCCGCAGAGCGTCAGGGCCGACAGCGCGCAGGCCACCACGGTGAGGCGTCTGCGCCCGAGCAGCCGTACCAGGTGGCGCAGGTAGATGCGGGACACCATCTGCGTCAGGGAGCGTGCCGCGAGCATCGCCGTCACCCACGCGGGCGCGATGCCGCGCCCGTGCGCCAGCGCCGGCAGGTACGCCAGCGTCACGTCGATCGACGCCAGGATCAGCGCGCCGACCAGCAGCGCCCGGTACATCCCCGGCAGGGCGAGCAGCCGCCGGGCCGGCCACCGCCCCCGCACGCCCGGCACCGGCGCGGCCTGGGAGCCGAACCCGAAGGAGACCGCCAGCGTCACCAGGCTCGCCAGCCCGCACACGGCGGCGATCGGCGCGAGGGGCGGCGCGTTGCCGCCCGGCACCGGCGGGATCAGCAGCAGCAGCGGCCCGAGTCCCTGCCCCAGGGACGTGATGAACGTGTATCCGCCGAAGGCGGCGTCCATCCCGCGGCCCCGCGCCCGGCCCGCGACCGCCGACTGCTCGGCCACCATCGAGAAGACGATGCCGATGCCGAGCAGACCGGTGGCGGTGATCAGCAGCGGCAGCCGCGTGGAGCCGGCGAAGGCGACCGCCGACGCGGCCGTCAGCGCGACCCCGCCGATCACCATGCTCGGCCGCTCGCCGACCCGGTCGACCAGGCGCCCGGTCGCCACCGCCAGGATCAGCGGCGGCAGCGCGAACATGGCCGCGACCACGGCCACCCACGCCGACCCGTACCCGAGCTCCAGCACCGCGTACGACAACGCCGGCCGGATCGCGTAGCTGACGACCTGGACCAGGATCGCGTGCACCACGAGCAGCGGCCAGAAGGCCCGCCCGCCGGTCATCGCGGAGCGTTCTTCAGCGCCTCGATGACGCTGCGCAGATGAGCGCGCATGGCCGCCTCCGCCCGCTCCTCGTCGTGGTCGCAGATCGCCTCGATGATGGCGAGATGCTGGGGCAGCGACACCGCCGCCCGGCCCGGCCGGAGGGCCAGCCGCACCTGGTGACGCGTCAGGTTGCCCCGGATCCGCTCGATGATGTCACCGGCCGCCGACTGGCCGCTGATCCGCCGGATGAGCGTGTGCAGTTCCTTGTTGCAGGCCGAGTATTCGAGGAGGTCGCCGGCGGCCAGGTGGTGTCGCATGCGCTCGCCGATCGAGCGCAGCATCGCGGCCCCCACCTCGGTGACCGCCTGGGCCGCCTTGGCCGCGCACAGGCCCTCGACGACCATGCGGATCTCGGTGAACTCGATGGCCTCGGCCAGGGTGATCGCCCGTACCCGGGCGCCCCGGTGCGGGATCCGTTCCACGAGACCCTCGCCCACCAGGTCGGTGAGCGCGTTGCGGATGTGCGACCTGGACGCCCCGAACTGCGCGCAGAGGTCCGCCTCGATGAGGCGCTGGTTGGGCGCCAGGTCTCCGTCGAAGATGGCCGTGCGGATGCGGTCGACGAGGTTCATACGCCCGCTATCCGGTGTAGCCGAAGATCTCGCGCCAGCGCTTCGCGTCCTCCTCGACGTGCGCCAGCATGGTGTCCGCGTCCGTCCGGTAGAGCCAGCCGGAGCCGGCCGCGGGCAGCTCCGCGTCGCCGACCTTCGGGGTGCCGACGTCCTTGCGCACGGGGTAGTCGCCCTGCTGGACGGCGATCCGCTGGGCGTCCTTCGACAGCAGCCAGGCGGCGAAGACCTTGGCGGCGTTCGGCGACGGCGCCTGCGCGCCCACCCCCACGTAGAAGGGGTAGCCCACCGCGCCCTCCTCGGGCACGGCGATCGTGAGCGGCGCCCCGTCGGCGATCGCGCCGACCCCGGTCGCCACCGGCATCGTCGCCACCGCCACCTCGCCGCGCGCCAGCGCGTCGGTCTGCCCCGCAGACGAGTCGAAGATGCGCGGTTTGTTGGCCGCGAACTTCTTCAGGTACTCCTCGCCGATCTTGTCGAGCTGGAACCGGGTGAGCGCGGCGGTGCTGCCCCCGGCCCCGACCTGGACGATCGACAGCTTGCCCTGCCATTTGGCGTCCAGCAGGTCGGCCCAGTTCTTCGGCGCCTGGTCCTTGGGGACGACGGCGTTGTTGTAGGCGAACGAGTAGACCCGGTCGAAACCCGAGAAGTAGAGCCCGTCCTCCTTGATCGCGTCACCCACGGCGGTCCTCACCGTGTCGGGGAACGCGGTCTTCTGGAACGTGCCCGCCTTGGCCAGGGAGATGATGATGTCCTCGCCCGACGTGCGGATCACGTCGGCGCCCAGCTTCTTCGCGCCCACCTCGGCCAGGATGCGCTCGGTGAGCTTGTTCGGCGCCAGCCGGACGATCTCCACCTCGATCCCCGTCGCCTTGGTGAACGCCTCCGTGACGGCCTTCTCCGACTGCTCGCTGCCGCCGGTGTAGAAGACCAGCGAGCCCTCCTCCTTCGCGGCCGAGTACAGTGCCGCGTCGGCGATCACCTCGCCGCCGGCGACCAGGGTCGTGGCCGCACCGGCCGGCCCGGCCCCGCCGCATCCGGCCAGGGCCAGGGCCAACGCGAGGACGCTCGACCCCACAAGGGTGGCTTTCATGACATCTCCCTACGAACTTCGGACTACGGAGACTGCTCGTTGGCGCCCAGAGCCTGGACACGATGGACAGGGCGAGGATGACGAGGCAATAGAGCAGGCTCGTGGTGGCCGCCCGTTGGAGGATGCCGTTGTCGAAGTCGTCGAAGATGACGATCGAGAGCAGCCGCGTGTCCGAGGTGAACAGGAACAGCGGCACGGTCAGCTCGCGCATCGACAGCATGAGCAGGAGCAGGAAGGTCGAGGTCAGCCCGACCCGCAGCAGCGGCGCGGTGACCGCCGTGATGGCCCGTGGACGCGACGCGCCGTGCATCACGGCCGAGTCCTCCAGGTCGCGGTCCACCTGCACGATCGAGGCGGCCACGCCGCGGAAGCCCTGCGGCATCTGGGCCGCGACGAACGCGATCACCATGACGGCGAGCGTCCCGTACACCGGGATCGGCATGATCAGCCAGGTCCACAGCAGGCCCAGGCCGAGCACGATCGACGGGATGGCCAGCGGCAGCATCGACACGTACTCGAGGGGCTGGCGGCCGGGCAGCCTGGTGCGGTTGACGACGTACGCGACCGCGAACGCCAGCACGGTGCCCAGCACCGCCGCCGCCACCGACACCACGACGCTGTTGACCGTGGCCCGGTGGGTGATGCCGGAGCTCAGCACGTCCTGGAACGACTCGACGGTGAACGCGCCCGGCTTGGTGAACGCCCCGAGCACCGTCCCGACGTACGGCGAGTCGTGCAGGGCCACGAACAGCAGCGCGAGCACCGGCAGCACGGCCGACAGCGCGAAGTAGCCCAGGCCGAGCAGCAGCGCGGGCAGCCGCCAGCGGCCGAGGTCGATCCGGCGCGGCTTCATCCCCTTGCCGGAGACCGTGGTGAACGTGCGCCGGGCCAGCATCCGCCGCTGCAGCGCGGTGACGACCAGGACCACCGCCACCAGGACGATCGCCACGGCGGCGGCCTCGTTGCCGCGTGACGGCGTCGAGTTCATCAACCGGTAGATGTAGGTCGGCAGCGTCTCCACCCCGGCGGCCCCGCCGATGATCTGGGACACCGGGAAGTTCTCGACCGTGAGCACGAAGATCAGTACGGCGGAGCCCAGCACCGCCGGGGTGACCAGCGGCAGCGTGACCCGGCGCAGCACCTGGGCGAGCGACGCGCCGTGCACGCCCGCGGCCTCCTCCAGGTCCGGGTTCATCAGGCTCAGCGCCCCGTGGATCAGCAGGAACGCGTACGGCGCGTAGTACAGGGCGAGCACCACGACCAGGCCGCCGACGTTGTTGACGTCGACGAACCCCGCCAGCCCGAGATCGCGCAGCGTGATGTTGAGCAGGCCGGCGTTCTCGCTGCCCAGCACCGACCACGCCAGCGCCCCCACGTAGGAGGGGAGCAGCATGGGCACCAGGCCCACCAGGTACAGGAAGCGGCGTCCGGGCACGTTGGTGCGGGCGGTGACGAACGCCAGGAACCCGCCGATGAGCAGGGCGAGCACGGACGCGCCGAGGCCGACCTTCAGCGAGTTGAGCGTCGCCGCCAGCGATCCCGCGCTCGCCACGCTCGCGAAGTTGCCCAGCGTGAGCCCCGTCAGGCCGACGTTGCCCGGCCGTGGCGCCTCGGACGCGAACGCGGCCAGCGTCACCAGCGCGACGGGCGCGAGGATCAGCACGGCGAGCACGGCGAACAGCGCCCCGGGCAGCGAGGCCGCGCGCAGCAGACTCCGGGCGCGGCCGGGCAGCCCGGTGGCCCGGTTCGGGGTCCGGCCCGGGGCCCGGTCCGGAGCAGGGCGCTCGACGGCCGGGGTGGCCATCACGCCGCCACCTCCGCGGGCAGCACCCGGATCGCGGCGGGCGGCAGCGACACGGTGACGTCGTCGTTCACCTCGAGCGGGAGCGCGGCCGACCTCAGGTGGACCGCGTCCAGCTCCAGTTCCTCGCCGACCCTTACGCGGTAGGCCACGGTCGAGCCCTGGAAGGCGTACCCGACGATTCTGCCCGGCAGCGCGTTGACGGCGTCCGGGCCGGGCCGGGCATCCTCCGTGCCGAGCCGGACGTCCTCCGCGCGGATGCAGAGCCGCAGGGAGTCGGCCGCCTCGTACGGCTCGACGCGCAGCCGGTGCCCGGTCGCCGGCACGCGCACGCAGGTGGCGTCCTCCGGGGTGACGGGAATGATGTTGCCCACCCCGAGGAACTCCGCGATGGCGGCGCTCCTCGGCCGCGCGTAGATCTCGGGCGGCCGGCCGATCTGGACGATGCGCCCCGACTGCATCAGCGCGATCCGGTCCGCCAGGGCCAGCGCCTCGTCCTGGTCGTGGGTGACGTACACGGAGGTGACGCCGAGCCGCAGTTGCAGCTCGCGCAGCTCCATCCGCAACCGGTGGCGCAGGCGGGCGTCGAGGTTGGACAGCGGCTCGTCGAGCAGCATCACCGACGGCTGCATCGCGAGACTGCGCGCCAGGGCGACCCGCTGCATCTGCCCGCCGGACAGCAGGCTGGCCCCTCGGCCGGCGAGGTGGTCGAGGCCGACGAGCTCGAGCGTCTCGTGGACGGCGGTACGCAGCTCGGCGCTCTTCCTGCCCTTCATCTTGAGCGGGAAGGCCACGTTCTCGAAGACGGTCATGTGCGGCCAGATCGCGTACGACTGGAACACCATGCCGATGTTGCGCTTGTTCGGCGGGCGGTTGACGCCGGCCCCGCTGTCGAACACCGTCCGGCCGCCGATGCCGATGACCCCCGACGTCGGCGTCTCCAGCCCCGCGACGCAGCGCATGGTGCTGGTCTTGCCGCAGCCCGACTGGCCCAGCAGGACCAGGGACTCGCCCTCGTCCACGGTCAGGTCCAGGTCCGACACCGCGACCGCGTCGCCGTAGGTGAGGGTCAGCCCGGTGACCTCGACCTTCACAGCGCACCCACCACGTTCGGCACCATCCGCTGGAACGCCTCCGCGTGCCGGATCGCCTTGTCGCCGGTGACCTTGCGGGCGTGGTTGGCCCGGTGCTCGGCCCGTTCGGTGTAGTACTGCCGCAGGTACGCCTGCGCGCTCATCGCCTCCATGGCCCTGGCCTTCGCCTCGAAGACCTCCGTGATGTCCACGAACACCGTGGGCACGAACCCGCACAGGTCGGGCTGGTGCGGCTCGAAGACCAGGAACTCCGACGGCGGCGCCGTCCTGAACCCGGCCTCGACGACCGCGCCCGAGGTGAGCAGCCGGGCCTGGGAGACCACCTGGTAGGCCACCGGGTGGTCCGGGTTGAACGGATCCTTGTCGGGGTGGGTCAGGACGACGTGCGGCGCGAACTCCCGCATCAGCTCGGCCAGCCGCTCCACGTCCTCGCCGCCCGCCCGCAGCGGGTAGTCGCCGAGGTCGAAGCACTCGTAGCCGGCGCCGACGGCCCGCGCCGCCTCGGTGGCCTCGGCGTGCCGGATCCGCTTGACGTTCTCGACGCTCTGGCCGGGCTCCTTCCACAGCTCGCCGGACTCGCCGCGCTCGCCGTACGAGAGCGTCACCACCCGGGCCTCGCCGCCGGCCCGCGTGTGCTTGGCGATGGCGCCGGCGGCGCGCCAGACGAAGTCGGCGCTGTGCGCCCCGACGACCAGCATTCTGCGTGCGGTCACGCTTCCTCCTCATGATCCAGCGGCTGACGGTCCTGTGGTTCGGGGGCCAGCAGGGAGGCGAGCCAGGATCGGGACGCCCGCATGACCCAGGCGGGCCGGCCCAGCTCCGCCAGGTACTCCGCGGCGTCCTCGACCTCGTGCACCCGCCGGGCCGCGTGCTCCCTGCTGCCGTCGATCAGCCGGTCGACGAGCTGACCGGCGTCCCCCGAGAGCTCCCCGACGATCTGGCCCCGCAGCCACTCCCGCTCGCCGGCGGCCTCGGCGGCGCTCTCACACTCGAGCATCAGCGCGGCCAGGCCCTTCATGAAGACGCTGCGCAGCAGTTTCCTGGCCGCCGCCGCGCCCGCCCCGCCCGGGATGACCTCCACGGGCACGGCCGCGGGCCCGACCAGCTCGGCGAACCGCGCGGCTCCGGGACCGGCGACCATCAGCGGGGTGCCGGCGCCCCGCCGCGGCACCGGCGCCAGCACCGCGACGTCGGCGAACGCGACGCCGGCCGCCCGCGCCAGCTCCGCCAGCGTCCTCTTCAGGGCGGGTGAGCCGGTGTTGAGGTCGGCGTAGACGGCCCGCTCACGGCAGTGGGGCAGGGCCTGCCGGGCCACGCCCTCCGCGGCCCGCGCGCCGGCCAGGCTGATCACCACGTCCGCCGCGGCCACCGCCTCCTGGACGCTGTCCACCTGGTCGTCGTCCGCCCGCACGTACGGGTCGAAGCCCCGCACCCGGAACCCGGCGGCGCGCAGGTCGCGGGCGTAGATCCGCCCGGCCTCGCCCAGCCCCAGCACCGCGATCACCGTCATCCCCGACTCCTGATCAACATTGCCGATAAAACCGTTGCCGAAATTGTTGACAATCTTGTGGGCAAAGTCAACCCCTTGTTACGTGTCCGAAACATGGTTAAGGGGTGTCGATCCGCAGCGCGGGCGGCACGATCTTCTCGTACGAGGGCAGCCGCTTGACCAGCCCCGTCGTGCGATGGAAGGCGATGGCCGTGTCGAAGGACGTCCGCGTGAAGCCGATCCGCTCCGGTATTTCGGCCTTCAGGAGCGCCGGCAGCTCCGTCAGCGCCTTCGGGTCGATGCCCTTGAGATAGGCCGTCAGCATCGTGGTGATCTCGGCCGGATCGGCCTCGTGGATGTGGCGCTGGGCGCGTTCGAGGGCGCGCTGGAAGGCGGCGACCTCCTGGGGTTTCTTGTCGATGATCCGCTGCGTGGTGAACACGACGCCGTGCGCGGTCCGGTCCAGGCCGGGCACGTCACCTGCGGCGGGCGAGATGTAGCGGGTGCCGATCCCGGCCGCGGCCGCCTGCTGCGCGATCGGCTGGAAGAAGGCGAGCGCGTCCACCCGGCCCGCCTTGAGCGCGCCCAGCGCGGAGGCGGCGGTGCTGCCCAGGTTGACCAGCTCGCAGTCCGTCGCGGAGTTCATCCCGACCCTGGCGAACAGGTACGTGACCAGCGCCTCCGTCCCGCTCCCCGGCCCGGTGATGCCGATCTTCCTGCCGCGCAGGGCACGGATGCGCTGGTCGAGCGGATCGCCGGGCGCGGCCCCGGTGAAGGAGGCGCCGACCACCACGTCCACGTAGTAGCGGTCCACCAGGTTGGCCACCAGCCGGCCCTTGTCGTCGATCCTGGAAAGGTTGAGCGCGTCGGTCAGCACCCCGGCGCCCAGGTCGATGCCGCCCGACTTGAGCGCCGCCGCGACCTTGGCCCCGGTGCCGAGCCGGGGCCGCTCGCCCATCTTCACGCCCTCCTGCGTGAAATAGCCCTTCTGCTCGGCCACGAAGAGGGGGAAGAAGGCGATCGAGTTGCTGATCTGGCCGACGTTCAGCACCCCCGGCGGCGTCGTCGACGTGCGTTGCGCGCAGGCGGCCGTGCCCAGGAGCAGGACCACGGCCAGGAGCGCCAGGGCGCGGCGCGTCACTGGTCCGCCCCCATCGGCTTCCACCGGCCGGCCCGCTTGTCGAGCAGCCCGACGACCAGGTTCAGCAGCGCCGCGATCACGCTCAGCACGACCAGCGTGGCGAACACGCCCGCGGTGTCGAACTGCGCGGCGGCGTCGTTGATCAGATAGCCGAGCCCGCGGTTGGAGGCCACCAGCTCGCCGATCACGGCGCCGATGAGCGCGTAAGGGATGGCCACCTTGAGGCCGGTGAGCAGCCCCGTCATCGACGACGGGATGACGACCTTGAGCATGATGTCGCGCCGGTTGCCGCCCATCAGCCGCACGGCGTCGATCAGGCCCCGGTCCACCTCGCGCACACCCGCGGCGGTGTTGAGGAAGACCAGGAAGAACACCGTCGCGGCGGCCAGCAGGACCTTCATGTGGATGCCGATGCCGAACCAGACGATGAACAGCGGGGCCAGGGCGACCTTCGGGATCGCGTACAGGGCCATGATGAACGGGTCGAACACCCGGTAGACCGCGGGCGCCGAGGCCAGCAGGAAGCCCGTCAACGCGCCGGCGGCGGCGCCGAGCACGAAGCCGTAGACCACCTCCTGCACCGTGATCCACGTGTTGGACCACAGCGTCCCGTCCTGCTGCCACTGCACCAGGCGGGTCCAGATGTCGCTCGGCCGGCTCGTGAACGTGATGTCGAACCAGCGCTCCGCGGTGAGCTCCCACGTGACCAGCAGCGCCACCACCAGCAGGGCCCGCAGCGACGCCACCGTGACCCCGCCGCCGTGCCTGCTCCACCAGCTCCGGTCGAGGTTCACCGTCTGTACGGCGGTCATCGCGCTCCCTCTCTCAGTGCCTCGGTCAGCTCGCGGTGCAGGGCGACGAACGCAGGATCCACGCGCAGCTCGTCGGCGTCCCTTGGCCTGGGCAGGTCGATCGGCCGGTCCAGCACGATGCGGCCGACCCGGCCGAGCACCACGATCCGGTCGCCGAGCAGCAGCGCCTCCTCGATGTCGTGGGTCACGAACACCACCGTCTGCCCGCCGTCCGCCCACAGCCGCAGCAACTCGGCCTGCAGATCGCCGCGGAGCTGGGCGTCGAGCGCGCCGAAGGGCTCGTCCATGAGCAGTGTCTCCGGGTCGCAGGCCAGCATCCTGGCCAGGCTGACCCGGCGCCGCATGCCGCCGGACAGCTCGCGCGGGTAGTGCCGCTCGAACCCTTCGAGGCCGACCTTCGCGATCAGCTCCGCCGTACGCGTCTTCCGGCGTTCGGCCGGCACGCCGGCGATCTCCATGGGCAGCTCGACGTTCCGGTGCACGCTGCGCCACGGCATGAGCGTGTCGGACTGCGTCAGATAGCCCACCTCCGTACGCGGGCCCGACACCGGCGCGTCCCGGTACGTGATCGTGCCCGAGGTCGGCGTGGTGAGCCCGGCGAGCAGGTTGAGCATCGTCGACTTGCCGCAGCCACTGCGCCCCAGCACGCTGACGAAGCCGCCCTCCGCGATCTCGAGGTCGAAGTCGCGCAGCGCCACGATGCCCACGTCGTCCTTGACGAACTGCTTGGTCAGCCCGCCGACCTTGATCACCGTGCCGTTTCCCAGGCCACTTTCCGGGGCGCTCATCGCACACCCGCCAGCCACCGCGAGTTGTCCACGGCCATGGTCCTGACGTCCTTCTCGGCGAAGCCCTCCGCGAGCAGCCGGTCGGCCAGCAGCGCCAGGCCGTCCTCCACGGGCGGGTTGAACGGCTGGCCGAGGTCGCTGGAGAGCACCGAGTGCGCGGCACCCGTGGCCTCGATGTGCGCGAACCACGTCTCCCAGGAGACCTTGCCGCTGTGCGGGGTGGTGAAGCAGCGTTCGAGCAGCGCGCCCTTGGCGGACAGGGCCCGCTGCCGCTCCACGGCCACGCGCTGGGAGGTGAACTCCGGGTGGGTGATCACGATGCGGCGGACGCCCTCCGCCACGGCCGCGTCCACCACGGTGTCGATCTCGTCCGCGCTGAGGTGACCGGTGGCGAGCGTCAGGTCGTGCCTGGCGATCAGGCGCAGCACCTGGCGGGTCCGGTCGAGCACGGCGCCGCCGGGCCCCAGCACGTCCACCGGGTCGGCCGCGATGCCCGCCTCCCGCAGCTCGTCCTGCAGCCGGGCCCACATCGGGGGAGTGGCGCCCTCGGGATCGGTGGCCGTGCAGGCGCGCTGGTTGGCGCTGTCGACCGTGGGCAGCCACACGACCTGCGCGCCGCTCCGGGCGGCGATCTCGACGGCGATGGGGTTCATGCCCCCCACGGACGCGTTCAGGGTGATCGCGCCCACCGCGCCGAAGCCGGGCACCGCCGCCCGGACCACCGCGGCCCGCTCGGCGGTGGGGACGTAGTGGGACTTGAGCACGAATCCCGCCAGCCCCACCTCGGCGAACCGGGCGGCCAGGCTGAGGTCGTCTATGCGTCTGCGCATCACGTCGGGGGCGACGTGGATGTGGATGTCGTACGCGCCGGCCACGAGCTCACGGGCGCGAGGGGAGGGTTTGGGATGGTCCATGCCTGTCTCCCAAATTGTTGCCATATTTGGTGAAACAGATTGTTAACAATCTGAGCGACAAGCGTCAAGGGCACCCCGGAGGCCGTCACCCCGTAATTCCGCGCTCACGCTCCGGAGGCGGCGGCGGGCAGCCCGCTCCGCGGCCGCGGGGTGGCCCGCACCCCGCGCCCCCGGTTCCGGACGCGCTCATGCGTGAGACGCGGGTGCTACGGAGGGGTGCCGTGGGTGTGGAAGGACTCGATGGACTTCAGCCCCCACGCCTGCCCCTTGGCGCGCTCCTTCGCGGTCCAGGTGATCAGCGGCCAGTCGGGGGCGAGCACCAGCCGCGTCAGCGGGTTGCACAGCTCGACGCGGTTGCCTCCGGGTTCGTAGACGTACAGGAAGAAGGTCTGCTGGATGGCGTGCTTGTGCGGGCCGGTCTCGATGTGCACGCCGTTGTCGAGGCACAGGTCGGCGGCGCGCAGGATGTCCTCGCGGGTGTCGGTGGCGAACGCGATGTGGTGCAGGCGTCCGCGCGCCCCCGACCAGTCCTCGGTGTAGACCACGTCGTACGACTTGTCGGTGAAGGTCAGCCACTGCGCGGCCACCCTGCCGGAGTCGAGCACGATCTGCTCGGTCGGCCTGGCGCCGAGCACGTGGTGGGCGAAGCCGGCGTTGGGGGAGACCTCGGCGGCCAGGAAGTTGACATGGTCGAGGCGCCGTACGCCGACGCCGTGGGCGGGCTTGGCCTGGGGCTGGTTCTTCAGCCCCGGGCGCAGGCCGGGCGGAGCCTCGTACCACTCGCTCTCCCAGTAGAGGGCGATCTCGTGGCCGTCCGGGTCCTGGGTGACGTACAGGGGGCCGAGGCCGGGCTCGTCCTCCACCCATGTGCCGGCCAGGCCGGCGTCCTCCAGGGCCTTGACCCGCGCTTCGAGCGCCTGCGCGCTGGAGGTCCGCAGCGCCGTGCGGCCGGGCCCGGACGTGGTGTGCGCGGTCAGGACGAGACTGTGGTGCTCGTAGTCGTCCCACGTGCGCAGATAGACCGACTCGCCCGCGCGGCCGCTCTCGGTCATGCCGAGCATCCGCGTGAAGAACCACAGGCTGCGGTCGGGGTCGGGGGTGCGGAGCTGGACATGGCCGAGATGGGCGATGTCTCCCAGCGGCGGGGGCATACGGGCGCCTTTCTAGGTGGGCGGGCGGGGGAACACGGTGCCGTCGAAGATCTTGCGCGCGGTGCGGACCACGGCCGTACGGGCGGCGTAGGGGTCGCCGGAGCGCCCTTCGGCGGTGGCGGTCTCGACGGCGACCTCGATGTCGAGGAACCCCGTCGGATGCTCGACCCGGATCTGTTCCGCCCGCTGCGGCGGCTCGGGGAGTGCGGCGAGGGCGTGACCGACGCCGTCCCGGAGCAGGAGCCCGGCGGCGACGCCGGCCGCCCCCAGCACGCCGATGGCGGCGTGGCAGCGGACCGGGATGAACGTGCGCGTGCAGACGGCCCCGCCGTCCCGGGGCGGCGCGAGCAGGGTGAGCTTCGGGACGCTCGCCCCGCGCACGTCGCCCAGGCCCATCGCCTCCGCCGCCGCCAGGCGGATCTCCTGGAGCCGGGCCGTCAGCGCCGCGTCTCCCTCCAGCTCGGCCGGGCTCTCGTAGCCGGTGACGCCGAGGTCGGCCGCCCGGATGAGGACGACGGGCATGCCGTTGTCCACGCAGGTCACCTCGACCCCCGCCACCTCGTCACGGGCCCGC
This sequence comes from Nonomuraea sp. NPDC050643, assembly GCF_040654715.1. Lineage (NCBI taxonomy): Bacteria > Bacillati > Actinomycetota > Actinomycetes > Streptosporangiales > Streptosporangiaceae > Nonomuraea > Nonomuraea sp. NPDC050643. Next base: position 161,585 of record NZ_JBFAIM010000010.1, read on the forward strand.
CCCGTCGGCAGCAGCGGCGCCCCGCCCTCGCCTCCGGGGAACTCGATGACGATGGCGGCGGCGGTGCCCGGCACGCCCGAGATCTCCGTCGAGCCGTCGTAGCGCACGACCCCGCCGGGCGTGGGGAACGTGGCCGCGGCCAGGTCGCCGCTGTTGAGCATGCGGATCCGTACGGTGGTCTCGCCGTCGCCGGCCGGGACCAGCCCGCGCTCGACGGCGAACGGTCCCACCCCGGCCAGCAGGTTGCCGCAGTTCTGCCGGTCGGTGATCTCCGCGGTCTCGACGCCCGTCTGCAGGAACAGGTAGTCGACGTCCGCGGCGTCGTCCCCGGAACGGGAGACGACGGCGATCTTGCTGGTCAGCGGATGGGCGCCGCCCAGGCCGTCGATCTGGCGCGGGTCCGGGCTGCCCATGACGCGCAGCAGCAGCTCGTCACGGGCGGCCCGGTCGGCGGGCAGGTCCTCGGCGAGGAAGTAGGCGCCCTTGGACGTGCCGCCGCGCATGAGCATGCACCGCACCCCGCTCACGGGGCCCCTCCCCAGCGGCTCAGGACCCGGCCGCGCCCTTGGATGGTCACGAGGGGGTTCCGTCGCGGTCGTACTCCTCGGCCGTCACGTAACGCACGCCCAGCCTGGAGAGGGTCTCGCGCAGGCCGTAGCGGTCGAGGCCGAGCTCGCCCTCGGCGAAGGCCGCCCGGCTGGCCTCCTCCTTCGCGGTCCTCGCCGCGGCGGCCTCGACGGCGGCGGCGACCTGGTCGCGGGGCACGCACATCACCCCGTCGTCGTCGGCCAGGATCGCGTCGCCCGGCCTGATCACCTGGCCGCCGAGCACCACGGGCACGTTGACCGAGCCGGCGCTGGCCTTGACCGTGCCCTGCGCGCAGACGGCCGCCGACCAGACGGGGAACCCCATCGTGCGCAGCTCCTCGGTGTCGCGCACGCCGGTGTCGATCACCAGCCCGCGTACGCCGCGCCGCCGCAACGCCGTGGCGAACAGTTCGCCGAACAGCCCGTCGGTGCACGGCGACGTGGTGGTGACCACCAGCAGGTCCCCTTCGCGGCACTGCTCGACCGCCGCGTGGACCATGAGGTTGTCGCCCGGCCAGCACAGGACGGTGACCGCCGTGCCGCTGACGCGCACCCCCTGCTGGATGGGCCGCAGGCGCGGGCCGAGGCTGCCCGTCCGGCCCAGGGCCTCGTGCACGGTGGCCACGCCGTACCGGGCCAGTGCCGCCACCCCGGCGGCGTCCGCCCTGGGCACGTCGGTGACGATCACGCCGCTCATGCCAGCACCCCCGTCACCTGCGGGTAGGGCCGCATGTAGGCCTCGCCGTACGTGGTGTGCGGCAGCCCCAGGTTCGGCCCGGCGTTGCGCTTGAGCTGCACGCCCCGGCGTACGGCCAGGTCGGTGTAGTAGTCCCACAGGTGCCGCTGCGCGGGCAGGCACTCCATGGCCTTGCGCTTGGTGCCGAACACCTCGGTGATGTCGAGCAGCACCTGCGGCGCGAACCCGCACATCTCCGGCTGGTGCGGCTCGAAGAAGAACACCGGCGGCGCCCCGAGCGGCTCGCCCTCCGCCGGGTAGCCGATCGCCTGGGCCAGCACCCGGGCCTGCAGCGCCATGCGCGCCGCCGCCGGATGGTCGCCGTTGTACGGATCCTCCAGCGGATGGGTGAGCACCACGCTCGGCATCACCTCCCGGTAGACCTTCACGAGTTCGTCGGTGAGCTCCGGCGTCTCGCGCAGCGGATAGTCACCGGCGTCCAGGAACCGGATGCCGGCCCCCAGGGTCGCGGCGGCCTGCTCGGCCTCGCCGCGCCGGATCTCCTTGATCTCGTCGAGGGACCTGCCCTCGCGCCAGGCCTTCGCGGACTCGCCGCGCTCGCCGTAGGACAGGCAGACGATGGTCACCCTCTCGCCCCGCGCGGCGGCCAGGGCGATGGCCCCGCCCGCGCGCCAGACGAAGTCGCCCGCGTGCGCGCTGACGACCAGGGTGGACGGCGTCGATGATGGGTCGGTCATCCCGGTCTCGCCCTTCTGTGTGAGTGCCTGACGAGGCTAAAATCGCCACGACCAAATTGTCAACAATTCTGTTGGGAATATTGCCGACATGATGACGGCAAGTCGTGGGAGTCAGGGGAATGGCGCCGGCGGGCAGGGGCCGGTCCTCGTCGGACGCGGTACCGTTCTCATAGGGGTTCTCGCGTGCTCATGCGGTTCCTCCCGGGGACGCCCGGCCTTTCGATCATGAGCGGGTACGTATGCTGTTCGCCATTAAGCCCCTTTCCCTACCAAATGTGTGGGATAATGAAGCATGGGTTTGGACATGACCCGCTTGCCGGGTGAGCGTGCCGAGACGCCTCTGACCGCCGCCATCCTGGCCGGGCGCTGGATCCGATCCGCCGCCGTGGACGATGACCGCGGACGGCACTGGACCGCCAACCCCGACGCCAAAGGACGCTCGGCGCTGACCGCTGCGGAGCCCGGCTCGCTCTATGCCGGGTCGGCCGGCATCGTGCTGTTCTTCCTGGAGCTGGCGGCGGCGACCGGGCACGAGGCGTACCTGGAGGACGCGAGAGAGGGCGCGCGCCGCCTGGCGGCGACCTGGCGCGAGCAGAGTGATCTGTCGCTCTACCACGGCCTGACCGGCACCGTGGTGGCGCTCGCCGAGGTGGGCTGGGCGCTCGGCGACGAGCGCCTGGAAAGTGAGGCCAGGGCGGCGGCCCAGCACATCGCGCGGGCGGCCCGCCCCCTGGGGGGCGGCCCCGGCTGGACGGGCGACCCCGCGCAGCGCGGCGACGGCGGGATCGTGCTCGGCCTGCTGCGCGCCGCCACCGCCCTGGGCGCCCCGGAGCTGGAGGAGCTCGCGGTGGCGGCGGGAGAGCGCATCGCCGGCCTGGCCGTCCCCGGCCACCGCTTCGGCGACTGCCCCGACCTGCCCATCGACGCGGTCACCCCCGGCTTCCTCGCCGGCACGGCGGGCACCGCCTTCCTGCTGGCCCGCCTGTACGGCCTCACCGGCGAGCACCGCTTCCTGGAGGCGGCCGACCGGGGCGCCGGCTTCGTCCGCGAGGTCAGCATCGTGACCGGCCGGTGCGCCGTCGTCCCGCACCACGTGCCGCACGAGCGCAGCCTGCACTACCTCGGGTTCTGCTCGGGCTCGGCGGGCGTGGCGCGCACGTTCTACGAGCTCTACCGGGTGACGGGCGACCCCGGCCACCTCGACTGGACGCGGCGCCTGGCCAGCGGCATCGTGCAGAGCGGTGCCCCGGAGCGGCGCACCACCGGTTTCTGGAACGTGGCCTGCCAGTGCTGCGGCACCGCCGGGCTGCTCGAACTGTTCGTCGGCCTGTGGGCGCAGACCGGTGAGAACACCTACCTCACCTACGCCCGCCGGCTCGCCGACCACCTCGTCTCCGGCGCCACCGACCCCGACGGCCGGGGCTACCGCTGGTACCAGGCCTACCGGCGGCTGCGGCCGGGCGAGGTGAGCGCGGACACCGGCTACATGATCGGCGCCGCCGGCATCGGCGCGGCCCTGCTGCACCTCGACGCGGCCCTGCAACCCCGCCAGGCGCGCCGGGTCATCCTCCTGCCGGACAACCCGTTCCCCGCCATCCCCGTGCCGCCGTCCCGGTTGTGCGAGGCCGAGAAGGAGTAAGACACGGCACGTCATGACCGGTGCCCCGGCCCCGGTCCGCCTATGGTGATCAAGACGAGTCGTACGAGGCGATGAGGTTGTGATGGCCGGGGTGGACACCGCCGCTCTGAAGCGGCGTCTGGGCAGGGTCGGGGTCTGGAGCAGCACGCTGAGCGGGCAGCCGGCCGCTTTCGAGCGCGAGGCGGCGGCGGAGATGGAGAGTCTCGGCTACACCACGCTCTGGATCGGTGAGAGCCCCCGGGGCAAGGAGGCGCTGGTCCACTCGGCGATCCTGCTGGAGGGCACCCGGAGCATGACGATCGCCACCGGCATCGCCAACATCTGGGTCCGCGACGCCACCGCCGCCGCGAACGGCGCGAACGCGCTCGCGGAGGCGAGCGGCGGCCGGTTCGTGCTCGGCCTCGGCGTGAGCCACGCGCCCCTGGTGTCGTCCAGGGGGCACGACTACCGCAAGCCGGTGTCGGCGATGCGCGCGTACCTGGACGCCATGGACGAGGCGGAGTACGAGGGCCCGCTGGCCGAGCCGGCCCCGCGCCTGCTGGCCGCCCTGCGCCCCGGCATGCTCGAACTCGCCGCCCAACGCACCTACGGCGCCCACCCCTATTTCGTCACCCCCGAGCACACCGCCCGCGCCCGCGCCGTGCTCGGCCCCGGCCCGGTGCTGGCGCCGGAGCAGACCGTGATCCTCGACACCGACCCGGACAGCGCCCGGCGCACCGCCCGCCGCTTCACCGCCACCTATCTTCGCCTGCCCAACTACGTCAACAACCTGCGCGACCTGGGCTTCGACGACGCGGAGTTCGCCGACGGCGGCAGCGACCGCCTGGTGGACGCCATCGTGGCCTGGGGCGACCCGGACACGATCATCGAGCGCGTCCGCGCGCACCTGGACGCCGGCGCCGACCACGTCTGCGTCCAGCCGCTCGCCGACACCCCCGCCGACACGCTGGAGCACCTGCGCGTCCTGGCCCACGGCGACATGGTCTCGAGCTGATCACGCCCGGAGACGGGCGGCGAACCAGTCCGTCGCGAGCCGGGCGACCCGCTCCAGCGTCCCGGGCTCGGCGAACAGGTGGGTCGCCCCCGGCACGATCTCCAGCCGCACCTCGGCGGTCATGTGCTCCATCGCCTGGCGGTTGAGGTCGATCACGACGGGGTCGGCGCCGCCCACGACGAGCAGGGTCGGCTGCCGGACCCGGGGGAGGAGGTCGCCCGCCAGGTCGGGGCGACCGCCCCGGGAGACGACGGCGCGTACCTCGCCGGGCCGCCGGGCGGCGGCGATCAGGGCGGCGGCGGCTCCGGTGCTCGCGCCGAAGAGGCCGAGGCCCAGGCCGGCGGTCTCGGGGGCGGTGCGGGCCCAGTCGGTCAGGGCGGTGACGCGGTCGGCCAGCAGGCCGATGTCGAACCTGAGCGCGGCGGTCACCGCGTCGTGCCGCTCCTCCGCCTCCGTCAGCAGGTCCGCCAGCACGGTCACCAGCCCGGCCGACTGGAGCGCGGCGGCCACGTGGCGGTTGCGCGGGCTGTGCCGGCCGCTGCCGCTGCCGTGCGCGAACAGTACCGCGCCACGCCGCTCCGCCGGCACGGCGACGTCCGCGTCCAGCGTCACCTCGCCCACCGGGACGCGAACGCTCGACTCCACGATCTCCATCGTCCCTCCGGATGTCCCCGAGGCCGTACGTCCCGCGTCCCCTGCCCCGGCAACCCCGGCTTGCCCTTCCCGGTCCGAATGTTTCCCGGGCCCAGGAGCACGCGGATCGCCGGGCGGGAGGGCCTGGACCCGCTCATGACTCCAGGCTGAACACCACCCACGCCTGCCCCCGCGCCAGACCGGCCAGCTCCCGGCCGCACTCCCGTAACATCTGCGGGCCCGAGGTGATGTGCGCGGAGCCGGCGAAAACGTCCCTGAACAGCCGCTGGATCAGCCCGTCGCGCAGCGCCGAGGTGCCGCCCGACGCGTACACGAACCGGGCCACCTCCGCGATCGTCGAGGTGACGTGGTTGAGCGCGAGCCGCACCATCGTCTCCTGCCGCACGTCCAGCCGCCGGCCCGCGTCCAGGGTGCGCTCGGCGTCGTCCCACGCCTCGATCACCAGGGCCTTCGCCGCCCGGAACCTCGCCTCGGCGCGGGCGAAGTCGGCGTGGAAGGCGTCGCTGTCGGCGATCTGCCCCGGCCGTCCGGTCCGTGCCCCGGTGTGGCGGACCAGCTCGTCGAGCAGCCGGCGGCCGACGCCGAGCGCCCAGGAGGAGTGGCAGATCAGCGCCATGTCGACCACGCCGAGCCGGTAGAGCGCGCCGCCGCGCAGCGGCTCGTTCTGGGTGAAGACGTGCGTCTGCGACTCCGGTACGAAGGCGCCGTCGATGGCGTAGTCGACGCTGCCGGTGGCGCGCAGGCCCAGGACGTCCCAGTTGCCGAGCATCCTGGCGTCCTCGATCGGGGTGATGCAGATCCGGACCTCGTCGGTGCCCTCGACGGCGCCCAGGCTGTGCACGTACTGGGAGTGGAGCATGCCCGAGGCGAAGCTCCACTGTCCCGTGAGGCGGAAGCCGCCGTCCTCGGGCACGGCGACGCCCGGCCGGGTGCCCTGACCGGCGAAGACCGGCATGCGCGGGCCCTTGAAGATCCGTTCGATGGCGTCGTCTCCCAGGTAGGCGCCGGCCGTGCCGTTCTCCAGATTGGTGGCCATGACGACCCAGCCCGTGGAGGGGTCGGCGTAGGAGAGCTCTTCGAGCAGGTCGATCGCCTCCCTGGGGGACGACTCGGCACCGCCGAGGGGCGCCGGCACCCAGATGCCGAAAAGCCCGGCCTCGTGCAGGGCGTCCACGACGGGGTCGGTGAGCCGGCCCTGCGCCTCGGCCACGTCCGCCGCCTGCTCGATCAGCGGGCGCAGCTCGCGGGCTCGTTCCAGCAGGGTCGGGCCGGCCTTGTGGAGTCGCGGCGTATCGCTCATGTCCAGGTGCTCCTGTTCGTGATCGGCGGCGCTCTCATACCGTCAGATCACGCCCGAGCCGCGTTGTCCAGGGCCGGGAGCCGATCGGGAGCGGGCGTGGGGCGCCCTCAGTCGCCGCGCCCGGCCACCAGCGCGCGCAGCAGCCCGGGGAAGGCGGCGTCGATCTCGTCGCGGCGCAGCCCGTTCATGCGGGAGGTGCCCGCGTAGTACTGGTGAATGAGACCGGCCTCGCGCAGCACGTTGAAGTGGTGGGTGGCGGTGGACTTGCTGACCGGCAGGTCGATCGTGCCGCAGCTCAGGTCCTGGCGGGCGGAGTAGAGCTCGCCGACGATGTGGCGGCGCACCGGGTCGACCAGGGCTTCGAGCACCTGCTGCAGGGTGATCGTGGTGATGTCCGGGTGAGGTGGGACGCGGTCCTGCCCGGTTCGCCGTGTGGTCGCCATGGCCCCCATAGTACGACAGTCATCGAAGTTTGACGGCCATCGTACTTTCGTGCTTGGGTGAGGCGTCATCGACGCGAAGGGATGAGGGGCGATGGCCAGAACGGTGCGGTTCCACGAGCTCGGCGGGCCGGAGGTGCTGCGGCTGGAGGACGTCGAGACCGGCGCGCCCGGCCCCGGCGAGCTGCTGATCAGGGTGGACGCCATCGGCCTCAACCGGGCCGAGGCGCTGTTCCGCGGCGGTGACTACATCGAGCCGGTCAAGGAGTTCCCCGCCCGGCTCGGCGCCGAGGCCGCAGGCGTGGTCGAGGCCGCCGGCGCCGGGGTGCCCGGGTTCGAGCCGGGCCGGTCGGTCAGCGTGGTGCCCGCGTTCTCGATGAACGACTACGGCGTCTACGCCGAGCGCGCGATCGTGCCCGCCGCCGCGGTGGTGCCCCGTCCCGCCGGGCTCGGCGCGGTCGAGGGGGCGGCGGTGTGGATGCCCTTCCTCACGGCCTACGGGGCGCTGGTGGAGACCGGCGGGATGCGCGCGGGCGACACGGTCGTGCTGACCGCCGCCTCCAGCAGTGTGGGCCTGGCCGCGATCCAGGTCGCCGAGCGCGTCGGCGCCACGCCGATCGCCACCACCCGCACCCGCGCCAAGGCGGAGCGGCTGCGCGCGGCCGGGGCGGCGGAGGTGATCGTCGCCGGTGAGGAGGACGTCGTGACACGGGTGCGCGAGCTGACCGGAGGCCGCGGCGCCGCGCACGTCTTCGACGCCGTCGCCGGTCCCGGCGTGCGAGAGCTCGCCAAGGGGGTCGCCCCCGGCGGCTCGCTCATCCTGTACGGCATGCTGAGCGGCGAGCCGACCCCCTACCCGGGGTTCGAGCTGGGCATGCCCGCCCTGAGCCTGCGCACCTACACCGTCCACGAGACGACCACCGACCCGGAACGGCTGCGCCGCGCGGCCGCGTTCGTCCTGTCCGGCCTGCGTGCCGGGGCCTTCCGGCCGGTCGTGGACCGCGTTTTCGGCCTGGACGAGATCGTCGAGGCCCACCGCCACCTGGAGTCGGGCGCCCAGATCGGCAAGATCGTGGTCACCGTGGACCACTGAGACCGAGCAGGCCGGAGCTCGGGGTGGACGGGGCGGTGAAGGTTTTCGGCTCGGCGCGGTAAGTACAGGTGACCGCGTTCGCCGAGAAAGGCCGACACGCATGACCATCCCCCGCGAAGTCGAGGCCGATGACGCGACCCTCATCGAGCGGTCGCTGAACGAGCCCGAGCTCTTCGCCGTCCTGTTCGACCGGCACGCACCGCTGCTGCACCGCTACGCCGCCAGGCGGCTGGGGGCCGGCGAGGCGGAGGACGTGGTGGCCGACACCTTCCTGGCCGCCTTCCAGCATCGGGGCGATTACGACAGGGGCCGCTCCGATGCCCGCCCATGGTTGTACGGCATCGCCTCCAACCTGATCGGAAAGCGGCGGCGTACCGAGCAGAGCCTCTACCGCGCCTACATCCGCAGCGGCGTGCACCCGGCGGAGACCCCGGGCCGGCAGGTCGAGGACGGGCTCAACACCCTGGCCGTCAACCGCCCGCTGGCACGGGCCCTGCTGCGGCTCAAACCGGACGATCGCAGTGTGCTGCTCCTCGTGGCCTGGGCCGAGCTGAGCTACCAGGAGGTCGCCGACGCGCTGGCCATCCCGCCGGGCACCGTCGCCTCCCGGCTGAACCGGGCCAGGAACCAGATCCGCCAAGCGCTGGGACAAGGAGAATGACCATGGACCCGCTGTCCTCCATGTGGGAGACCGTTCCCCCCGCCACCCCCGACGACCTCGCGGGGGCGAGGCGGCGGCTGCTGGAGGGGATGCGCACCCGGCGGCGCCGCGTCGTCACCGTGCCCCGGCTGCTGGTCGTGGCCGGTGTCGTGACCGCGGCCGTCGTCACCCCGCTGATCGCGGGGACCGGGACGAGCGCGTACGCGGTGATCGAGCGGCCCGACGGGACGATCGCGGTGACCGTCAACGAGCTGCGCGACCCCGAAGGGCTGGCGGCCGAGCTGGCCGCGGTCGGCGTCAAGGCCGACATCACGTTCCTGGAGCCGCGCACACGCTGCGCGGTCCCGCGCTTCGAGAGCGTGGACGGGGCGTACGGCGGGCCGCCTCTCTCGAAGGAGGAGCTCATGAGGGAGACACGGCGCTGGCGTTCGGTCAAGGCCACCCGGCCGATCTCGGTACGGGAGATCGGCATCCTCCCGGAGCACATCGGGCCGGACGAGACGCTCGTGCTGGAGTTCCGCGACAACCAGAACGCCGACGTGCCCTGGACCATGGGCGCCTGGCTGGCCAGGAGCGGCACCCCCGTACACCCGTGCGACCGCGTCCCCGCCTGACACTCATCTTTGAGACTTGCCGCCGCTCGATGCAGGGAAATGCGCTGAAACCTTCACTGGGAGCGTCAATGAAACAATTGACGTGACCCAGTGAGGAGGGCATCGGCGTGGACGCTGCGGCCATGACGCGCTACATCAGCGAGACCTTCGACCAGGCCCGGGGCGTGGAAAGCTCCGGGGACACGTTCTTCACCTACGGCCCGCCCGGAGACCAGTGGCTGCTCTTCGCCACGGTCGTGACCGGCGACACCTACGACTCGGTCTCCGACCTCGGCGCGGCAGGCTCGTACCGGCTCAACATCGGCCTGACCAAGGCCACCTACACCTCCCGTTTCGGCCCCCGGCCGACGCGTCGCGACGAGCACGGCGTGCTGGAGACGGGATTCGACCACTCCCGCCGGGACGAGGTGATGCCGCATCCGCACTACGCCTCCCAGCACTGGGTGTGCGTGGTCGACCCGGCCACGAAGACGCTCGGCGACGTGCGGGCCCTGCTGGACGAGGCGTACCGGTTCGCCGCCCGCAAGCACGCCAACCGCCACCGGCGGGGGTGAGCGCAGGTCGTCGAGCCGTCTCCTGGGGAGCACCCTAGGGATTGCCCTGGGACGGGCGGAATTTGGTTCTCTGTTAGCCTTCCCTTGTGGAACGGAATTCTCTGGCGGCGGTCGTGCGGGCCGGGCTCGCCGGGCTGCACGACGCCGAGGCGCGGGTCGCGCAGGTCGTGCTCGAGCAGGGGGCGGCGCTCGTGCACCAGAGCGTGAGCGACGTGGCCGGGCTGGCCGGCACGTCCGCCTCCACCGTCGTACGCGCCTGCCGCCGGCTCGGCTTCCGTGGCTACCAGGAGCTGAAGCTCGCGGCGGCCCGGGAGACGCCCCAGGACGACGGGCCCGGCGACGACGCCGACCCCACCGCGAGGGTGCTGGCCGCGACGGTCCGGGCCGGGCAGGAGGCGCTCGGCGGGCTGGCCGCCACCCTGTCGCCCACCGACCTGCGCGCCGCCGCCGAGGCCATCGGCCACGCCCGCCGCGTGCTCGTCGCCGCCACCGGGCTGTCCGGCGCCACCGCCATCGACGCCGCCTACCGGCTGCGGGCCCTCGGGCTGGCCGTGGACCTGCCGCCCGACCCGCTCACCGCCCACCTGGCCGCCGAGCTGCTGCCCGAGTCCTCCGTCTGCCTGGCGATCAGCCACAGCGGCGCCACCCGCAGCACGGTCGACACCGCCCGCCGCGCCCGCGCCGCCGGGGCGCAGGTCGTGGCGGTCACCAGCTACGCCCGCTCGCCGCTGACCGAGCTGAGCACGTGGGCGCTCGTCGGCGGCGGCCAGGACCTGGTCTTCGGCATGGAGGCGGTGGCCGGCCGGCTGGCCCATCTCACCGTCATCGACACGCTGACCATGATCGTGCTCGCCCTGCGCGGAGAGCCGGCCGAGCGGGCGGTCTCCGCCTCGGCCGAGGTCACGGCCAGCCACAGCTACTGAGACAGCACGACCGGCCAGAGCCATCGAGAGGGACACCGTGATCAGTCAGAGCTTCGACATCGCCGGCGAGCTGCGGGTGAACCGTCTCGGCTACGGCACCGGGCAGCTCACCGGGACCGGCTACTGGGGGCCGCGGCTGGAGCCCGGCCAGGCGGTCGCCGTGCTGCGGCGCGCCGTCGAGCGCGGGGTCACGCTGGTCGACACGGCCGACAACTACGGGCCCGACCTGGCCGAGGAGCTGGTGGCGCGGGCGCTGCACCCGTACCCGGAGGAGCTGGTGATCGCCACCAAGGGCGGAGTCGTGCGTACGGGGCCCAACGTGTGGCACGTCGCCGGGCGGCCCGAGCGGCTGCGGGCCATGTGCGAGGCGAGCCTGCGCCGGCTCAGGACCGAGACGATCGACCTCTATCAGCTCCACCGGCTCGACCCCGACGTGCCGTCGGCCGACCAGCTCGGCACACTCGCCGAGCTGCGGCAGGAGGGCAAGATCCGGCACATCGGCCTCGACACGGTCACCGCGCCGGAGCTCGAACGGGCGCTGGAGCTGGCGCCGATCGCCTCCGTGCAGAACCGCTACAACGTTCTCGACCGCGAGTCCGAGCCGGTGCTGCGGATCTGCGAGGAGCGGGGGCTGGCGTTCCTGCCGTGGTTCCCGCTGGGCAACGGCTCGCTGGCGGCGGCGGACGGGCGGCCGGCGGAGGTGGCCGCGCGGCTGGGGGCGAGCAGCGGGCAGGTGGCGCTGGCGTGGCTGCTGCACCACTCGGCGGTCATCCTGCCCACGCCCGGCACGGGCTCGCTCGCCCACCTGGAGGAGAACCTCGACGCCGCCGCCCTCCGGCTCACCCCCGAAGACCTGGCCGCCCTGTCATAGCCCGGGGCCCTCAGACCCACACCCGGGGCTGGTGCGGCACGGACGTCAGCCCGCCCAGGAACAGGCGCTGCTGCTGGTACATGTACGGCATGAACACCCGGAACGCGATCCCCGCCCGGTGCTCCATGTCCACGCACACGGCGTCGGTGCTTCCGGGCGGCCGTCCCTCGTCCTGCTGCTGCCAGTCGCTCAGGCGGGCGATCGTGACCTCCTGCGGCACGCCCTCGCCCACCGACCGCATCCGCACCTTGTAGCCGAGCGCCATGCACCGCAGCTCCGCCGCCCGCCCGGTGATCTCGCCGAACATCCTGTTCAGCGCGGTCAGCACGGCTCCCTCGTCGTAGTAGTAGTCGACCTCGTAGTCCGCGACGCCGTCCATCATCCCGTCGGCCAGGACGATGCCCGACGGGGGCAGCAGGACGGACGTCACCGCGCCCGTGCGGAGCGTGTTCTCGGCGCCCTGGAGCTGCGCCCGCAGGCACGCGTTCAGGTCGGCGTGCACGTCGGGCGGCAGGGCGCCCGGGTTCAGCGACTGGAGGGGTTCGGCGTACGTGGGACCGGAGCCATCGACGGACGGGTGCCAGGAAAGCATGATCCACACCATAACCGGCCTTCATCCGAGCCAGACCGGCGCCGGCCGCCTCCCGGCCGTCACGGACGGCTCCGCGAGGCCCGTACCCGGCGGAACACCAGGCCGGCCCCAATCGCCACGGCGGCGCCCAGCAACGCGAGCACCAGGGGGACGATCGTCGCGGCCCACGGCCAGGCGCTGCCGCTCAGCTCGACGTCCAGCACCGGGTACTCGAGGGTCTTCGCCGTCCACCGGGCCGTCTGCACGTCGTAGGTGCGGGCGATGTCGCGCAGCACGGGGTCGAACGCGAACTCCGCGCTGACGTGCAGATATTCGGGGCGCTTGCCCCCGCCCCCGCCCCCGCCCCCGCCCCCGCCTCCGCCTCCGCCTCCGGTGACGTCCGCCGCGCGATCGCGCGCCGCGTCCAGCCCGGGGACGAGGAGCCGGTCGAGGCCGGCCGCCGACGCCACCGTCGAGCGCGGCACGAACGTCAGGCCGTGCCTGGAGCGGACCGGGCCGTCCGCCACCGCGACGGTGCGCCCGACCATGGCGTGCTCGGTGTAGGAGATGAACGCCGACGCCAGCTCCAGCTCGCCGACGCCCTCGACGAGCCGCACGCCGATGTCCGACGGCCCGGTCTGGTACGAGGCGTTGAGCCCGACGACCGCGTCCGCCGCCTCCAGACGGGACTCGGGGATCCCTCCGGCTGCGCCGGGGGAGTAGTGACGCCAGTGGACCCTGCTCGCCGCCTCGCGGGCGGCGTCCATGCCGACCAGGCGCTCCAGGATCCGCAGGCCACCGTCGATGCCGGACAGCACGCCGGCCGTGGTGATCATGTTGCCGTCGTCGACGTACCGCACGCCGCTCGACCAGTCGACCTTGCCGAAGTCGGCGCGCAGCCCCGACAGCCGCAGCCAGTGGGAGGTCGCCCGCCTGCCGTCCAGCAGCCCGCTGCCCGCCAGCGTACGGGCCCCGTTGCAGACGCTGACGGTCAGCGCGCCGGCCTCCGACTGGCGCCGCAGCCAGTCGTTGATCGAATCCCGCTCCGCCGGGGCCGGCGGCTGCAGGGCCGGGACGATCACGGCGTCGAGACGGTCCCGCCGCTCGACCATGAGGTTCGTGAGCTGGTCGAACGTCAGGTCGGGCACGAGATCCAGGCCGCCGGTCAGGGGCATCAGCCGGGCCTCGGCCGACACCACGTACGTGTTCACCCGGCCGCTGCCCGCCAGCACCTCGTACGGCCCCAGCAGGTCGGCCACGTTGGTGCCGCCGCCGAGCAGCAGGGCCACCGTGGGCTTCGCCGGATCGTGGGCCGCGGCCTTCGACGCCGGCTGGTTCGACGCCGGCTGGACCCGCACGGCGTCCGGGCGCGCCCGGTAGAGGTCGCCGAACTTGCCGACCGTGTTCACCCCGGACACCGCGGCCGGGACCAGCAGCGCCACCAGCACGACGGCGCCCCGCTTCAGCCACGCGGGCCGGATGCCGAGCCTGTGCCGGTGCCGCGTGTACTCCTCGCGCCGCCGCAGCATGGCCAGGCCCATGAAGACGAACATGAGCACATGACCGGCCGACATCACCATCTCTCCCGATAAGACGCCGAACCAGTACGGGACCAGCAGGATCAGGAACGGCGCGAACATCGCCGCGCCCATCTCGGCGATCGCGCCCCAGCCGTGGCGGCGGACCCGCATCCAGACCGCCATGCCGATGGTCATGTCGGCGGCCATGATCAGGACATCGACATCGACCCGGGTGACCTCCGGCAGCACCGCGCCCCACAGCGGGGCGAGCAGCAGCATGCCGAGCATCATCGCGACGACCATCTCGGCGTAGTGCCAGACGAACCGGCCGACGGTACGTGCTTTTGACATCATTTCCGGACTCCTGACGTGAGGGACGTGATGCCACAGACGTTAGGAACGCCGGCCCCGCCACCGAATCAGTGAAGTCGCCGGTCATCTGGCCGGGGCCTCCGGGCGGGGTCGTTCGGCGGAGTCGTTCGGTGCAGTCGTCAGGAGGGGTCGTCAGGAGGGGTCGTCAGGAGGGGCGTTCGGCGAGGACCAGCCGCATGAGCTCGGCGCGTGAGGTGATGTCGGCCTTCTGGAAGACCTTGCGCAGGTGGTAGTCCACGGTGCGCGGGCTGAGGAAGAGCTGCGCGGCGATCTCCCGGTTGGTCAGCCCCTCGCCGACGGCCAGCGTGATGCGCAGCTCCTGCGGCGTGAGCGTGCTCAGGGCCCCCGCCTCAGGGGTGCGCGCCCGCGCCGACTCCCCGGTCGCCCGCAACTCACCCAGCGCCCGTTCGGCCCAGGCCAGCGCGCCGACACGGCGGAACCCCTCCGCCGCGCCCCGCAGGTGCCGCTGAGCCTCGGTACGCCGCCGCTCACGCCGCAACTGCTCGCCGAGCAGCAGTTCGGTGCGGGCGCACTCCAGCGGGGCGTCGGACAGGCCGTGCAGGCGCAGGCTCTCCGCGTAATGGACGCCCGCGTCGGCGTCGCCGCCGACCAGCGCGCGGCAGCGGGCCGCGAGGGCGCCCAGCTCGGGGGAGGGGGTGTGCGCGGTCCACCTCTCGTATCGCGCCGTGGCCGCGGCGGCCCGGTCGTGCTCGCCGGCCCGGACCAGGGCCTCGACCAGGTCGGGGACGACCTCCATGGCCAGGTCCGCGGGCGGGTCGCCGTCCCGGTCGCCGATCGCCTCGAAGTGCCGCGCGGCCTCGCCCGGACGGCCCGCGACCAGCTCGACCAGGCCGAGCGCCCGCCTGGCGTACGCGGAGGCGTCGCACAGCTTGCGGCCGCTCGCCTCGGCCAGCACCTCACTCGCCAGCTCGCCGGCCTCCGGCCTGCCTCGAAGCGCCGCGCACAAGGCCAGCAGGCCCCGGTTGCGGCAGGCGGTGTTCGGCTGTCCGGCGTCCTCGGCGAACTGGCAGCCCTCCTCGGCATGGGCTTCGGCCAACCCGTACCGGCCGCGTGCGATCTCGTCCACGGCCTGGTATTCGAGGTTCCAGGCGAGCGCGCCAAGGGATCCGGTGGTACGCGCCAGCCGCCCGGCGTCGCGATACAGCCGCCGGCTCAGCTCGTGATCGCCCAGCCGCCGGGCGATCGCCCCGGCCAGGGTCATCGTGACCGGATCACTGAGCGCCTCGACCTGGGCCCGATCGTCTCCCGCGCCCCCACCCTGAACCCGGCCACCGGCCGCAGCACCACCATCCGCCGCCGACCCGGAATCACGACCGGCAAGCACGGGGCCGTGACCGCCCGGCGGCTCGACGCCAGGCCCGGTTCGGGCCGGGCTGTGGCGGTGGGGCGGCTCGGGGTCGGGGCCAGGAAGGGCCGGGCTGTGGCCGTGGGGCGGCTCGGATTCGTGGCCGGCGAGGGCGGGGTCGTGGCCGGTTCGGGCGAGGCTGAGCCGGTGCAGCAGGCGCAGCACCGCGTCCTCCGGGTCGCCGGACGCGGTGCCGGGCCGCCGGATGTGGGGTGACTGCGAGGGTGAGGTGCCCGACAGCGGGGTGAGGTCGTCGAGCCAGGTCGCGAGGTCGGACCAGGCCTGGGGGTGGTTGGCGCGGGAGCCGAGGTCGCCGTACATGGCGATGGTCGGGGTGAAGAGGCGGCGGTCGATGCGCAGCGCGCGGGGGATCCACGGACGGATGAGGTCCAGCGCGTCCTCGGTGGAGCCGGCGAATTCGGCCACGATCGCCCTCACCGCGGCCAGCGCGATCCGGTCCGCCTCGGCCAGGTGGGGCTCGCGGTCGGCACGTTCGATCAGCTCGGCCGCCACGGTGGTGAATCCGCCCTGGACGGCGGCGAGCGCGGCGCTCCACAACCGCCGCCCCCGGCGCGGGCCGTCCGCGGTGAGCTCGGCCGCCCGCCTCAGCGCGGTCATGGCCGCGGCGGGCCCGCCCCGCAGCGCCGCCTGCTCGGCCGAGCGTTCGAGCTGTTCGGCGGCCTGCTCGTCATGGCCGACGGCGGCCTGCCCGAGGTGCCAGGCGCGCCGGTGCTGGTCGGCCTGCGAGTCGAAGGCGGAGGCCAGCGCCCGATGGATCGCCGCCCGCCGGTTGACCGTGGCGCTGTGATAGATCGCCGACCTGATCAGCGGATGCCGGAACACCAGCCGTGGCCCGTCGTAGGTCAGCAGTTCGTCGAGCTCGGCGCGGTGCAGCGGATCGGTGGTGATCCGCAGTGAGGTGGCCGCCCGGTCGATGGTCTCCACGCCTCCCGAGCCGTCGGCGGCCATGAGCTGCAGCAGCGGCAGGGCCGAGGCGTGACGCGCGCGCACCTTCTCCAGGAACGAGCGCTGTAGCTCGTCGGTCATGGCCAGCGGTTCCTGTGCGCCCTCCGGCGGGACCTCGGTCCCGGCGAGTTCGAGCAGGGCGAGGGGGTTTCCGCCGGTGGCGGTCAGGAGGCGGCTGCGCTCGGCGTCGGTCAGCCGCCGCCCGGACGCGCTCCTGCCCCTGCCCCCGCTCCCGTCCGTGTCGCGCTCGACCAGGAGGGCCAGGGCCGCGTCCGGTTTGAGGCCCATCAGGGGTACGCGGCGCAGGTTGGGCAGGCCGGTGTCGTGGCCCTCGTCGGCGCGGGCGGCCAGCGCCACCGCGATGGGTTCGTTGTCCAGCCGCCGTGCCACGAACGCCAGCGTCTTCAGCGTCGGCTGGTCCGCCCAGTGCGCGTCGTCGATGACGCACAGCACGGGCCGCTCCCCGGCCACCAGCGACAGCAGCGACAGCGTGGACAGCGCCACCAGGAACGGATCGGGCGGCGTGCCGTGCGCGCGTCCGAACAGGATGTTCAGGGCCTGCGCCTGCGGGCCCGGCAGCTCCTCCACCGACCCGAGCGCCGGAAGCAGGAGCTGGTGCAGCGTGGCGTAGGCCAGCTCGGCCTCCGGCGCGACGCCCACCGCGCGCAGCACCCGGAAACCGGCGGCCCGCTGCTCCGCATGCGACAGCAGCGCGGTCTTGCCGATGCCGGGCTCCCCGTGCAGGACGACCCCGCCGCCGTGTCCCTCGCCCGCTTGCCGCAGCAACGAATCCAGGAGTTCGATCTCGGCGTCTCTCCCCAGCACACGGCGAGCATAGAAAGCCCGGGAACCGGTGACAACGCCTACGGGACCGGCGACTTCACTGATGCGGGCCCGGCGACCCCGCTCCTAGCGTCGGCCAGAGGTCACCAGTGAAGCCGAGGTCGCCATGGCAGGGGAAGCGTTGTCGGGCCGTACCGTCATCGTCGCGGGCGCCGGCCGGGCCATCGGCGCCGCCGTGTCGTGGGCGCTGAGCAGGGCGGGAGCCCGGGTGGTCCTCGCCGCCCGCGACGGCCGGGCGATCGAGGAGTTGGCCGCGCGCATCGGCGCGGCGGGCGGTCACGCGGTCGCCGTCCCCACGGATCTCGCCGATCCGGTGTCGGTGCGGCGGCTGGTGGAGCAGACGCTCGGCGCGTTCGGCCGGCTCGACGCCGCCTTCAACCACGCGTACACGCGTGCGGTGTCCCTGGCCATGACGTACGAGCTCCCCTCGATGCGGCCCGGTGGCCGCATCGTCAACCTGGCCCCGACCGCCTCGGTGATCGAGCTGACCCGTGCGGCGGCGCGGGACCGCGCCGGCTCGGGGGTCCGGATCAACGCCGTGACCACCGGGCCCGGCGGCGGCCCGGAGGACGTCGCCGGCGCCGTCGTGTGGTTGTGCTCCGACGACGCGTCGCTGGTCAGCGGCGAGACGCTGACGGTCTCGCCCGCACCCGCCGGCGGGCCGCCCGGGACGTACGGCGGGCGAGCGCCGGGCCGGTAGCGTGGCGCGAACACCACACGGAACAGGATGGGGAGACCCCGGCATGAGCATGGCCACGGCGGACCTCTACGACGAGCGCGGCGACGAGCTCGACTCGTGCGACCTTCAGCTACGCCAGTACGGCGGCCGGGCCGCCTTCCACGGCACGATCGCCACCGTCCGCTGTCACCAGGACAACGTCCTGCTCAGGTCGGCCCTGATGGAGCCGGGCGCCGGCCGGGTGCTCGTCGTGGACGGGGGCGGCTCGCTGCACTGCGCGCTCATGGGCGACGTCATCGCCGGGCTCGCGGTCGCCAACGGCTGGGCGGGCGTGGTCATCCACGGCGCCGTACGCGACGTCGTGGCCCTGCGCGAGCTGGACCTCGGCGTCAAGGCGCTCGGCTCCAATCCGCGCAAGAGCGCCAAGGAGGGCGACGGCGAACGCGACGTGCCCGTCACGTTCGGCGGTGTCACCTTCAGCCCCGGCGCTGAGCTGTTCAGCGACGACGACGGGATTCTCGTCACTAGAGGGTAAGCGCTTTCCGATAGAGGGAACAGGTTGATTAAAACGCTTCCCTAACATCCGTGCAAGCCCCGGCGTGCGGTGAACTTCGCCGCCGGGCATCCGGACGCCATCGGCCTGGGGTTGTCGCTGCAAACGCATACCCGACGAAGCCGTTCACCCTTGACAGGGTTGCCCCGCCATGCTGCGATCAGCGCTTAGTAAACGGTTAAACAATGCGCCGATCCCACGTGGAGCCCCCCATGGCGATGATGTCCCGACGTAACTTGCTCCTCACCGCGGCGGCGGTCGGCGCCGCCGGACAGATCGGCTGGACGGCCGGCCCGGCGAGCGCCGCGCAGAAGGCCGCGGCGGCCGGCCCGCTCGAGGACGGCGTCCAGCTCACGTGGCTCGAAGGCGGCGCGCCGAAACAGCTCGCCGCCGGGTCCACCTGGGGGGTGCCGTGGCCGAAGGGCACCGTGGCCAAGGATCAGGCGTTCGCGTTGCGTACGGCGGCCGGTCAGCAGGTGCCGGTGCAGACGTGGGCGACGGCGTACTGGCCGGACGGGTCGCTGAAGTGGACCGCGCACGCCATCGGCGCCGAGGTGGCCCCGGCCGAGCGATACGTGCTCGCCGCCGGCGCCCCCGCCGCGCCCGCGACCGCCGTGACCGTCAGGGACGGCCGCGACGAGGTCGAGGTGGACACCGGCGTGATCAGGTGCCGGATCCCCAGGAAGGGCGACAGGCTCGTACGCGCCATCCTGCGCGGCGAGACCGAGATCGCCCGCGACGGCGAACTGGTCTGCCTGCGCCAGGACGAGATCGACGACGACGAGGGCGGCTCGGTGAAGACCGAGCGGTTCACCGGCCGGACCGAGAAGGTGACGGTCGAGCAGTCGGGCCCGGTCCGCGCGGTGGTCCGGATCGAGGGCGCGCACCGGCGCGGCGGCCGGTCGTGGCTGCCGTTCACCGTGCGCCTGTACTTCTACGCCGGCGGCGACGGCATCCGCGCGGTGCACAGCTTCGTCTACGACGGCGATGAGAAGAAGGACTTCGTCCGCGGCCTCGGCATCCGGTTCGAGGTGCCGATGCGCGGCGAGCTGTACAACCGGCACGTACGCTTCGCCGGCCCCGGCGACGGCGTGCTGTCGGAGGCGGTGCGCGGCATCACCGGCCTGCGCCGCGACCCGGGCGCGGCGGTGCGCCAGGCGCAGGTCGCCGGGCAGGCCACCCCGCCGGTCGAGACGTGGGACCCCCGGGTCGGCTCACGCCTGCACCTCATCCCGGCCTTCGGCGACTACACGCTGCGCCAGCTCACCGCGGACGGCTTCCAGATCCGCAAGCGCACCAAGGCCGGGCACGGCTGGATCCCGGTGGACGCCGGGAGCCGGGCGGGCGGCCTCGGCTACGTGGGCGGCCCCGAGGGCGGGTTCGCGTTCGGCATGCGCAACTTCTGGCAGTTGCACCCCACCGGGCTCGACATCCGCGGCGCGGCGGGCGACAGGGCCGAGGTCACGGTGTGGCTCTGGTCGCCCGAGGCCGGGCCGATGGACCTGCGCTTCTACCACGACGGCCTGGGCCAGGACACCTACGCCGAGCAGCTCGAAGGGCTGGAGATCACCTACGAGGACTACGAGCCGGGCTTCGGCACCCCGTACGGCATCGCGCGTACCACGGAGCTGGTGTTCTGGGCCCTCGCGGCCACCCCCGCCGCCGGGAGGATCGCCGAGTTGACCGCTGCCGTACGGACGCCGCCGCTGGTCGTCGCGCCCCCGGCGCACCTGCACGCGGCCCGGGTGTTCGGCGACTGGTCGCCGGTGGACCGCTCGACCCCGGCCAGGAGGCTGATCGAGGACCGGCTCGACTTCCTGTTCGACCACCACAGCAAGCAGACCGAGCAGCGCTCCTGGTACGGCTTCTGGGACTACGGCGACATCATGCACAGCTACGACGGCGACCGGCACGTCTGGCGCTACGACGTCGGCGGCTACGCCTGGGACAACTCCGAGCTGTCCACCGACCTGTGGCTCTGGTACCACTACCTGCGCACCGGCAAGGCCGAGGCGTTCCGCTTCGCCGAGGCCATGACCCGCCACACGGGCGAGGTCGACGTCTACCATCTGGGCAAATGGCGGGATCTCGGCACCCGGCACGGCGTGCAGCACTACGCCGACAGCGCCAAGCAGGCCCGCATCAGCAACGCCGGCTACCGCCGCTTCCTCTACTACCTGACCGCCGACGAGCGCATCGGCGACCTGCTGCGCGACCTCGTGGACGTGGACAGGACGTTCCTGGTCCTGGACCCCATCCGTAAGATCCGCACGGAGCCGTACGAGCCGGACCCGCACGCGCTCGGCGTCAGCACCGGCACCGACTGGAGCGGCCTCGCGCTGGCCTGGCTGACCGAGTGGGAGCGCGGCGGCGCTCCCGTCGCCAAGGAGAAGCTGCTGAACGGCATGCGCTCGATCGCGGCGATGCCCAACGGGTTCGTGCGCGGCAGCGGCCTGTACGACCTCGACGACGGCACCTTCAAGCCCACGGAGCCCGCGGTCAGCGTCGGCTCGCTCGGCGCGGTGTTCGGCCTGGTCGAGCTCTGCAGCGAGCTGATCTCCGCGACCGGCGACGAGGCGTTCACCAAGGCGTGGCTGCAGTACTGCCGCCTCTACAACGGCACCGCCGCCGAGCAGCAGGCCGAGACCGGGCAGTCGTTCGGCAACCAGAACCTGCGCCAGGCCCACTCCCGGCTCACCGCCTACGCCGCCGCCAAGCTCGGCGACGCCACCCTGGCCGCGCGGGCGTGGAAGGAGTTCGACACCGGCCACGCGGGCTACCCGCGGACCCTGGAGTTCGCGTCGGTGCGGGTGGAGGGGCCGAAGGTGCTCAAGCCCGTCGACGAGGCCGCCTTCACCTCCGCCAACGCCTCCGCGCAGTACGGCCTGGCCGCCATCCAGTGCCTCGCCCTCGTGGGCGACCACCTTCCCGCATAGACAGATCACCCTCCCGCACGGACAGACCACCTTCCCGCACGGACAAAGGAGGTCCCCATGAAAGCCTTACGCCGAGCCGCCGTCACCGCCTCGGCGATCCTGGCCCTGAGCACGGCCGTGGTCGCCGTCCCCACGTCCGCGAGCGGCGCGGCCGCCCGCCCGATGGAGAACCTCGGCCGCGGCGTCGTCGCCGTGCGTTCGAGCGCCACGAGCGTCCTGGTCACCTGGCGGCTGCTGGGCCTCGACCCCGACGGCATCGGCTTCAACGTCTACCGGTCCACCGCCGGCGGCGCGGCCGTCAAACTCAACGCCGACCTGCTGACCGGCGGCACGAACTTCGTGGACGCCACGGCCGATCTCACCCGGCGCAACAGCTACTACGTCCGGCCGGTGATCGACGGAGTCTGGCAGCCGGCGAGCGAATCCTTCACGCTGACCGCGAACCACGCCGTCGAGCCGGTGGTCCGCGTCCCGCTGCGCGCGGGCGGCCCGGTGAAGTTCACCTGGGCCGGCGACCTCGACGGCGACGGCGCCTACGACTACGTCATCGACCGGCAGACCTCCCCCCAGACGATCGAGGCCTATCGAAGCGACGGCACGTTCCTGTGGTCGGTCAATATGGGGCCCAACAGCACCGACCAGGACAACATCGAAGGCGGCTCGGCCACCATCGACGTCGGCCACAACGACGGTGTCACGGTCGGCGACCTCGACGGCGACGGCCGCGCCGAAGTCGCCGTGCGGGTCGCGAACGGGGTCACCTTCGGCAACGGCGCCAGGCACACCGAGAGCGACAACGTCCGCCAGTCCATCGCCATCCTCGACGGCCGGACCGGCGCGCCCCGGGCCACGGCGCCCGTTCCCACGGACTACCTGGCCGACGGCCCGCTGTACGCCCGCTTCGGCATCGGCTCCCTCGACGGCACCGGCAACAGCCTGGTCGCGTACATGAAGAACCGCGTCGGCGACGGCGGCTTCAACCTCGTCTACACCGCCTGGAAGTTCACCGGCGGCGCCCTGACCAGGCAGTGGAAGTTCCTGCGGGGCAACCAGGACCTCCCCGACGGCCACAACACCCGCATCGTGGACGTCGACGGCGACGGCAGGGACGAGGTCGCCGAGATCGGGTTCGTGCTCAACGGCGACGGCACCCTGCGCTACTCGCTGGCCGGCGCGGGCATCATCCACGGCGACCGCTTCCACATCGCCAAGATGGA
Source organism: Nonomuraea sp. NPDC050643 (assembly GCF_040654715.1). Taxonomy (NCBI): domain Bacteria; kingdom Bacillati; phylum Actinomycetota; class Actinomycetes; order Streptosporangiales; family Streptosporangiaceae; genus Nonomuraea; species Nonomuraea sp. NPDC050643. The sequence continues at coordinate 184,372 of NZ_JBFAIM010000010.1, forward strand.
CCCGAGCCGTGCCGGCCTGCAGGGCTACGGCGTGCAGCAGGTCAACCCCAGCGGCCTGCGCGAGTACTACTACGACGCCCGCACCGGCGCCATGATCTGGAAGCACGTCCAGGCGGGCACCGCCGACGTCGGGCGCGGCATGGCGGGCGACATCGACCCGCGCTTCCCCGGCATGGAGGTCTGGTCGTTCTCCGGCCTCTACAACGCCCGCACCGACCAGCTCACCGAACCCGACACCTCGCTGCGGCCGTGGCCGCAGCTCGGCCTGTGGTGGGACGGCGACGTGACCATGGAACTGCTCAACGACGGCAAGTTCGAGAAGTGGAACCCGGCCGACCCGAGGCCGACCAACAGCCTGCCGCGGCTGCTCACCGCCTCGCAGTACGGTGCGGTCACCGCCGCCCAGGGCGGGCCGACCCTGGTGGGCGACCTTCTCGGCGACTGGCGCGAGGAGGCCGTCTACACCAACGCGGGCCACAACGAGCTGATCGTCTTCACCACGAACCAGCCGAGCACCACCCGCCTGTACACGCTCGCCCACAACCCCGCCTACCGCAACGGCATGACCCTCAAGGGGTACATGCAGTCCCATCACGTCGACTACTTCCTCGGCTCCGGGATGACGAAGCCGCCCCGGCCGAACATCACCTACGCGGGGGCCTGAGCCTCCGCGTGACGCCCGCGGGCGGTGGCGGTCACCCCGGCAGGAGGGCCGCCACCTCCGTGCCGCCCGCGGCGCGCGGCCCGATCACGCAGGTGCCGCCGACCTCCTCGGCGCGGGCGCGCATGAGCGCGGCGCCCTGGCGGCGCTGCTCGGGCAGGCCGATCCCGTCGTCGGACACCGTCAGCCGCAGCGCCGGGGTCGCCGGTCAGGCTGCGCCGCGCCTCGTCCATGCTGAGCGCGAGGCTCGTCAGCGTGGGCCCGAGGTGGTCGTGCAGGTTGCGCCGCAGCCTGTGCCGCTCCTCCTCGCGGGTGACGAGCATGCGCTCACGCGAACGCCGCAGATCCGCGCTGAGCCGTACGGCGTGCGCGACCTCCGCGAGCTGCCTGGCCAGCATCCCGAGCAGGGCCGGGTCGCGGGGCTCGCCCGAGACCAGCAGCCGCCCCAGCGACCTGCCCTGCCACTCCAGCCGGACGACCGACAGGTCAGGGCCCGGTTCGCCGTCGGCCACGCTGCGGACCCGCCCGCCGGGCAGCACCACCTCGACCGCGACCCCGTCCGCGCCGAGCGTCAGCCGGGTGGCCGTGACCGCCGAGGCCAGCGCCTCCACCGGCCCGTCGGCCTCGCGCATGCTCCGGCTCACCCGGTCGGCCAGCCGGTACGGGTCCAGCTCGACGTTGATCAGCCGGTTCACCAGCTCCCGCAGGCGCAGGCGGGCGGGATGGAACAGCGCGCCCGCGGCCAGGGCGGCGGCCGGCCCCGACCACGAGCCGAGCCGGCCGCCCACCCCGATGATCCCGAAGTAGACGACGCCCAGCACGGCGGTGAGCAGGAGGTACACCAGGGCGAGGTTGAGCACGACGACCGCCCGGCCGCGCCCGTCCATGCGCGACAGGACCGCCGCCTTGACCAGCAGCGGCCCCGCCGCCTTCACCAGGACGAGCCTGACGTTCCTCCGCATCTGCGGGCATCCTAGAACGCCCGCCCGGCACGGGCCCACCAGTCGTGAACGATGCCATCCCGCAGCCGGCGACGAGGATGCAGGCTCACCGGGGCGCCCGAAGAGCGGTTGTGCGGATACGGTCGGGTGTCATGGAGATCTGGATCAACCCCGCGTGCTCCAAGTGCCGCTCCGCGCTGTCCGTGCTGGACGCCGAGGCCGCCGACTACACCGTGCGCCGCTATTTGGAAGACCCGCCGAACGAGGCCGAGATCCGCGAGGTCCTGGCCAAGCTCGGCCTCGAACCCTGGGACCTCACCAGGACCGGTGAGCCGCGGGCGGCCGAGCTCGGCCTGGACGCCTGGCCGCGCGACTCGCGCAGCCGTGACCGGTGGGTCAAGGCGCTGGCACAGAACCCCGTCTTGATCCAGCGGCCGATCATCACGGCCGACGACGGGTCGGCGGTGGTCGGCCGCTCGGAGGAGGCCGTGCGTTCGGTGCTGCCCTAGCCGGGCCGGACGTGGCTCATGTCGCGACGGACGGCCGCAGCCGCCGGTTGTGCACCAGCCAGATCGCCCGCTCCAGGTCGGGGGTGAGATAACGATCCTCGGCCAGGGGCCGGACGTACCGCCTGAGCTCGGCGTGCAGGCTCCGCGTGGCGGTCCCCAGCGGCAGGCCCGCCATCTTCGGCGCGATGAGGTCGATGCCCTGGGCCGCCATCAGGTACTGGACCGCCAGGACGATCTCGAGCCGGTCGAGGTTCTCGTGCAGGTGCCGGACCGAGGCCATCGCCATCGTGTTGTGGTCCTCCTGCCCGTCCTTGACCGGCCGGGACAGCGTCCCCGCCGGCGTGGACCTGACCTGCATCTCCGGGACGAGGGCGGCGGCCACCGTCTGGACCTGCACCATGCCGGAGTTCAGGCCGACCGGCTCGCCCGCCAGGTTGGCCGGCAGGCCGTAGCTCCACCGGGGCGACAGCAGCCGGCCCGACAGCTCCTGCGACAGCACCCCGACGTCGGTGATCTCCGCGTTCAGGGAGTCGGCGAGATGGCCCATGACGGAGCCGTCCCAGTTGCCGCCCATCACGAACTCGTACCCCTGGCCCCTCTTGCGCTTGAAGACCAGCGGGTTGGAGGTCGAGGCGTTGGCCTCGCGTACGAGGGTCCTGCGGGCGTCGGCGAGCACCTGCCGCAGGCCGGCCATGATGTGCGGCGCCGCCCGCACCGACACCGCGTCCTGGATGCGGGGCTCGTAGTTCGCCGGGTCGAGACGCCTGCGGCCGTCCTCCGTCATCCAGCCCGAGCCCGCCACCATCGCCCGCAGCCGGGCGGCGATCGCGTCCTCTTCGGGGATACGGCGCTCCTGGTGGGTACGCGCGTCGAGCGAGCCCTGCTCGGCCCGTGTCGCCTCCATGAACAGGGCGAAGGCGCCCTCCGCCTGGTCGGCCAGCGCGGTGGCCCGGTGCACGGCGTCCAGCAGCGAGGCCGCCAGGACCGTGCTGCCGCTGATGATCGGCAGCGCCTCCCCGGCCTGGAAGGCGAAGTCCCTGGGCAGCCCGGCCTGCGGCAGCAGCCGGGAGGCGGGGCCCTCCTGACCCCGGAAGCGCACCGGCGCGTCCTCGCCGAGCGCGGCCAGCCCCGCCGCCGCCTGCGGCTGCAGGTCGCCGGTGCCCAGTGAGCCGATCTGCGGCATCCGGGGCACGACGCCGGCGTTGACCATCGCCAGCAGCCGCTGGGCGACCTCGGGGCGTACGCCGACCCGGCCCCTGGCCATCTGGTTCGCCTTGAGGATCAGGGCCAGCCTGACCACGTTGTCGGGCAGCGGCTCCCCGACGCCGGAGGCATGGGAGCGCAGGATGTTGCGCTGGAACTGCTCGGCCTGCTCAAGGGAGAGCGGACGGTCCTTCAGCGGCCCGAGCGCCTGGTTCCAGCCGTACACACGCTGACCGTCCAGGGCCCTCAGCGCGCCCGCCCGCGTCTCGTTCATCGTCGCCTGCGCGGCCGCCGCGAGGCTGGCGGCGACGGGCCGGCCGTCGAGGATCGCGAAGGCGTCCCGGAGCGAGAGCGAATCGCCGTCCAGCACCAGGGTCATCGGCGCCGCCGCCGCGGCGGGGGCGGGGCGGCTGGGCTCGTCGGCGACCGCCTGCCCGGGCACGCACAGGGCGGTGAGCAGGCCCACTCCCGTGGCCGTTCGTCCTATTTTGGTGATCAACACGGTTTCCCCGCCCTTGCGACGAAGGTCAATGACGCTCCGTTATAGGCATCGGACAAAGGGGCGCCAAAAGTGGCGCAACACCGGTGGGGAGAACGCTGACCGGCTCTGGGGCGAGCGTTTACTCCTGTCCCTGCTCCTCCACCGGCTCCGCGGCCGACTTCTCGGGCGGCTCCGCGGTCGTGAGCGGCAGCCGCAGCACGAACCGGGCGCCGACGTCGGAGTCCTCGAGGGCCAGCGTGCCGCGGTGGGCGATCGCGATCTCGCGGGCGATGGGCAGGCCGAGCCCGGTGCCGCCGGCGTCGCGGTTACGCGAGTCGTCGAGCCTGGTGAAGCGCTGGAAGACGATCTCGCGCTGGTCGGGCGCGATGCCCCCGCCGTCGTCGAGCACCTCGAGCAGGGCTTGCCCTTCTCGTCGCCACAGCGTCACGGCGATCTGCGACTCGGCGTGCCGCTCGGCGTTGTCCAGCAGGTTGGTCAGCAGGCGGGCCAGTTGCAACCGGTCGCCCGTGACGAGCGCGCCGCCTTCCACCCGCGTGACGACGTGCTTCGTGCGCGGCCTGGCGCTCTCCTTGACGACCAGGTCGCTCAGGTCCACCGTCTCGCGGCGGCTCGGGGCGTGCGCGTCCAGCTTGGTCAGCGTGAGCAGGTCCGTGACGATGGCCTGGAGCCGGTCGAGGCTGGCCAGCACCTCGGTGCTCGTCTCCCGCCAGTCGGTGTCCTCGGGGTGGAGCATGGCCTCCTCGACCTGGGCGCGCATGGCGGTGATCGGGCTGCGCAGGTCGTGCGAGGCGTCACCGGCGAACCTGCGCTGCCGCTCCATCGCGAGGTCCTGCTGCCGCATGGCGGTCTCCAGCCGCTCCAGCGTCTGGTTGGCGGTGTCGGCCAGGGCCCGGATCTCGTCGTCGGTCTCCGGCACGGGCACGCGCATCCCGCCGCCGCCCGCGCTGATCTCCGCCAGCCTCCGCGTGATGTCGCTGACCGGCGCGAGCGTCCTGTTCACGATCCGCGACACGCCCAGCCAGGCCAGCGCCACCAGGCCGGCCGCCACGCAGAGGTGGAAGACGAACACCTGGGGGCTGACGTACCAGGGGACGGTCCGGTCGAAGGCGTAGATGACGTAGGTCCCCTCCGGCTGGTACGCGCGCAGGGCGACCACGATCTCGCACTGTCCGGGAAAGGCGGGCAGGTCGCAGAGCTCCGTGACGTCGTTGGCCTGGTCGGAGCTCGGGAAGGCGGAGGTCTGGCGGGGCTCGCCGATCAGGTTCGGCGTCGAGGAGACCACCCACCCCGACGGATTGACCACCTGGATGCCGTCCAGCCCGCGCGGCGGGAGCAGGTCGGGCAACCGGCCCCGCTTGAGCTGCAGCAGGACCTGCAGGGCGGCTCCGGACACCTCGCGTGCCCGCACCTCGATGGCGTCGTCGCGCACCCTGATCAGGGCGAACGTGCTCACGACGATGTTCAGCAGCAGCATGGCGATGCTGGCGAGCAGTGCCAGCCGCGTCCGCAGTGACCGGCGCAACGGTGTTCTCACGCCTCCCCCTCCGGTCATCAGAAGATCACGGTTCGCCCGCTCGCCGCCAACTTAGGGAGATTCGTCGATAAATCCGGCTACGTCATAGCGAATTGTCCGGTTACGGACACTGTGGCGGGTTCGCCGGCCAGGGTGAAAGGGCTGAGACGGGACGAACCCAGAGTGACCATTGAACCCCGCGGGGAAGGCAGCCGTACCAGGCCGAGAGAGCATCGAAAGGGTAATCATGAACATGCGCACCCTCGCCGTCCCCGGCCTGTCAGTCGTCACGGTACTGATGGCCACCTTGGTGAGCCCGGCATCGGCGCAGGCCAGCACTCCCATTTACCTGGCCGCGTCGCTCAAAGGAGCCAACGAAGTGCCTGCAGAGGGGGTGAAGGTAGGAGATCAGGACGGCAGCGCGCTCGCCGTGTTCCGGATCCATGGCAACCGCGTCGACTACGCCGTCCGGTGGCAAAACGTGAACGCGCCCAGCGGGTTCCACATCCACCGGGGCGGGCCGGACGAGAACGGCGACGTCCGCATCCCGTTCCTGGGCGAGGCGCTGCCGGCCACGCTGCACGCCATCAAGGGCACGGTCCTGGTCAAGGACCGCAGCCTGCTCGGCCGCATCGTCAACAACCCCGGCAACTGGTACGCCAACCTGCACAACGCCGAGTTCGGCGGCGGCGCCGTACGGGCCCAGTTGCACCGGATCCGTCCCGTGGAGCTGGAGTCGGTGCTGTCGCACGGCTTCGGCAAGACGCTCACCGCGCGCGCCGACGGCGACCAGGAGGTGCCGGCGCCCAACACGAAGGTCGGCGACGGCAACGGCAGCGCCGGCTGGCTCGTGCAGCCCGAGGGCGACCGGGTGTGGTTCGCCAGCGCCTGGAGGCACATCGGGGCACCGGTCGGCGCGCACATCCACCGCGCCCCGAAGGGTAAGAACGGGCCCGTGGTCGTGCCCTTCTTCGCCGCCGAGAAGGGCCTGCCGGCCGGCATCAACGGCCTGGCGGGCAGCACCACCACCTCCGAGGCGACGGCCGGCCGCATCTGGAAGAACCCGAAGAACTGGTACGTGAACCTGCACACCGCCAAGTTCCCCGGCGGCGCGATCCGCGGCCAGCTCTACCGGGGCGACTGGTAAGCCCCCCGCGCCGTGCGGGCCCGGGCTCGTACGGCGCACTAAGCTCGGGCTTGTGCCGAGAAGGGTGATGATCTGGCTGGTGTCGGCCCTCCTCGTGCTCGCGGGCTGCGGTGACGGGCCCGAGCCCCGGGCGTCCGCCACCCCGTCTCCTTCCCGCCCCGCGGTCAAGCAGGGGCACCCCGACGACCTCGACGGTGACGGCCGCGCGGACCTGTTCGTCGAGGTGGACCTGGTCCGCAAGGACCTGCGCTACCTCGCGGCCGTCTACGGCTCGCCCCAGGGCCTCGATCCGGAAAGGCGCACGGTCATCTCGCCGGACACGTTCTCCTCGTGGCTGATCGACGTCGGCGTCAGGGCCGACCTCGACGGCGACGGGTTCGGCGACGTCCTGGGCTACGGCCGGCCGGGCGGCCCGGACGAGCGGATGCGCCCGCACGTCTTCTGGGGCGGCCCGCGAGGTCTCGGCGCGACGCCGGTGCCGGTGCCGCTGCCCGTGGCGAGCGACGCGGGCACCTACCGCGCCGTCGCCGGTGACTTCGACGGCGACGGCGCCGCCGACGTGGCCATGTCCACGCCGCCCGCCGCCGGCCAGGGCGACACCGACCTGGCCGTCCTGTACGGCCCCTTCAGCCGCGCGGGCGCCCCGGCCCGCCAGACCGTCCAGCCGTCCCCGACCGGTGCGGAGTTCTGGCGGATGACCGTGGACCGGATCGAGGGACGGCGCGCGACGGGGCTCATCGTGTACGAGGCCGACGACGGGGAGCAGACCTCCGGCCGGCTGCTCGCGGCCGGCCCCGGCGGCCTGGCGAAGCAGGGGCGCAGGCTGACCCCGGGCATGTCGGCCGCGTTCGGCGACTTCGACGGCGACGGCGCCAGAGACGTGGCCGTCGGCGACGACGGCAACCGCAACAACGAGCCCGGCTACGAGACGGAGGCGCCCTCGGTCCACGAGACCCTGACCGTCTCCTACGGGAACGGCCGTGCCACGACGTTCAAGGGCGCGGCGGGGCGGCTGGTCGCGGGCGACTTCGACGGCGACGGCCGCGACGACCTCGCCTTCGGCGGGCCGGACCGTCCCGTCCGGATGTTCTGGGGCGGCTCCGGCGGCCTGCGCGCCGGTGGTGGGATCGACGGGGTGGGCCGGGCCGCGCCGCTGTCGTCGGGCGACTACGACGGCGACGGGGACGACGAGCTCGCCTTCTCGCAGGGTGATGACGACTTCACGGTCATCGTGACGGACGGCAGGAAGGCGCTGACCCGGTTCGGCCTGCCGCCCGGATGAGCGGCTCGGCAGGTCCTGGTCGGCGGGACGTCCCTTCCGCTCCGGCGCAGGCGCGGCGACCCCTTCCCGTCCGGCCGTGAGTCGTTAGGTTTTCTGACAGCACCCTTTTCAAGGAGGCTCGATGGAACGTCGTCATTTCCTGCGCGCGTCGGTGCTCGGTGCGAGCACGGTCGCCTTCTCCGGCAGTCTCTGGCAGGGCGCCGCCCTGGCCGCGCCGGCCCAGAACGCCCCCGGTCCCTACGGCCCCTTACAGGCCGCCGACGCCAACGGCATCCACCTGCCGGCCGGCTTCACCAGCCAGGTGATCGCCCGCTCCCGCCAGGCCGTCCCGGGCACGTCCTACACCTGGCACGACGCCCCCGACGGCGGCGCCTGCTTCAGCGACGGCGCCGGCTGGATCTACGTCTCCAACTCCGAGATCAACCCGGGCGGCGGCGCCTCGGCCCTGCGGTTCGACGCGGGCGGCACGGTCACGTCGGCGTACCGGATCCTGTCCGGCACCAGGACGAACTGCGCGGGCGGGAAGACGCCCTGGGACACGTGGCTGTCGTGCGAGGAGGTCAGCAGGGGCTTCGTCTACGAGAGCGACCCGTTCGGCGGCGCCGCCGTGCAGCGTCCGGCGATGGGGCGGTTCAAGCACGAGGCGGCCGCCGCCGACCCGGTGCGGCGGGTGGTCTACCTGACCGAGGACGAGACGAACGGGCGCTTCTACCGGTTCGTCCCGGCGACGTGGGGTGACCTGTCCGCCGGCACCTTGCAGGTCCTGGTCGCCGGCTCCGCCACGTCGGGCGCGTTCACCTGGGCGAACGTCCCCGACCCCGACGGCTCGCCGACGGCGACGCGGAGCCAGGTGTCCGGGTCGAAGTCGTTCAACGGCGGCGAGGGCTGCCACTGCGCCGGCGACACGGTGTGGTTCACCACCAAGGGCGACAACCGGGTCTGGCAGGTCAACCTGGCCGACGGCACCTACGAGCTCGCCTACGACGACAGCCTCGTCAGCCCCGGCACCCCACCGCTCACCGGCGTCGACAACGTCACCGGCTCCGCCTCCGGCGACCTCTACGTGGCCGAGGACGGCGGCAACATGGAGGTCTGCCTCATCACGCAGGACGACAAGATCTCGCCGTTCCTGCGGATCAACGGCCAGAGCGCCTCGGAGATCACCGGGCCGGCCTTCAGCCCCGCCGGCGACCGGCTCTACTTCTCCTCCCAGCGAGGCACCTCGGGATCGTCGTCGGGCGGGATCACGTACTGCGTGACGGGTCCGTTCCGTACCTGACCCGCGCTCAGCCGCTGCGCGCGCGGGCGCGCCACAGCAGCCAGACGAAGTACGGCGTGCCGAGCAGCGCCGTCACCAGGCCCGCCGGCACCTGGGCCGGGGCGATGACGGTACGGCCCAGGGTGTCGGCGAGGCTCACCAGGAGCCCGCCGAGCAGCGCGGCCACCGGGAGCACCCGGGTGTGGTGGGCGCCGACCAGGGCGCGGGCGGCGTGCGGGGCCACCAGGCCGACGAAGCCGACGACCCCGACCGCCGACACCGCCGTGGAGGTGAGCAGCACGGCGCCGGCCAGCGCGCCCAGCCGTACCGGCTCCAGGGGGACGCCCAGGATGCGCGGGGTGTCCTCGTCCAGGGCGAGCAGGTCGAGGTCCCGGCGCAGCCAGGCCAGCAGCGGGACGACGAGCAGCAGTGCCAGCGCGACGGGGATGAGCTGGGCCGGGACGCGGCCGTACGTGGAGCCGGACAGCCAGGTCAGCGCCTTGGCGGTGTTCCAGGGGTCGGACAGCACGATGATCAGGATCGTGATGGCCGTGCACGCGGCCTGTACGGCGACGCCGATCAGCACCAGCCGGTCGGAGCTGAGCCCGCCGCGCCAGGCCAGCCCGTACACCAGGGCGAAGGCGACCAGCGCCCCCATGCCCGCGGCGGCGGACATCGTCCAGATGCCGGCCACCGGCACGAGCGTGAGCAGCGAGATCGCGCCGACCCCGGCTCCCGCGGTGACGCCCAGCACGCCCGGCTCGGCGAGCGGGTTGCGGCACACGGCCTGCACGGCCGAGCCGGCCACGGCCAGTGCGGCGCCGGCCAGCACGGCGGCGAACACACGCGGCCAGCGCTGGTCGAGCACGAAGGTCAGGGCCCGTCCGCTGCGGCCCTGGATCCAGTTGGCCACGTCACCGGTGAGCAGCCACCGGTCACCGGCGAGCATGCCCATGACCAGCGCGCCCGCGACCAGGACCGCGCAGACCGCGACCACGGCCAGGAAGGCCGCGCGCGAGCGGCTCGCGCCGGTGCGCACGGCCGGCGGCTGCCGGGTGGGGCCCGCGTCGCGGTAGCGGCGGGCCAGCCACACCATCACGACCGCGCCGAGCACCGTGGTGACCACGCCGGGCGGCACCTCCACCCCGGCCTGACCGCCCAGCACGGCCCGCAGCGCGATGTCGGAGCCCAGCACGACCAGCACCCCGGCCAGCCCCGACAGGGGCAGCATCGTCCGGTTGCGGTGCAGCCCGGGAATGGAGCGGGGCAGCAGCCGCACGATCACCGGCGCGCACAGCCCGACGAACCCGATCGGGCCCGCGATCGTGACCGCGGCGGCCGACAGCAGCACGGCGAGCATGGTGAGGTAGAGGCGCAGGCGCCGGACGTTCACGCCGAGCACCGTGGCGGTGTCGTCGCCCAGGCCGAGGATGTCCAGCCGGGGCCCGGCCAGCATCGCGACGGCCAGCGCCACCGCGATCACGGGACCGAACTGGGTGACGGCGTCCAGGTCGCTCTGCACGAGCGAGCCGCTGCCCCAGGCGAACAGGCCGGTGGTCTCCTGCTCGAACAGGATCATGAACAGGTTCGTCAGGGAGCTGAGCGCCAGGGCGGTGGCGGAGCCGGCCAGGATCAGCCGGGTCGTCCCGCTGCGCCCGCCCGCCGACAGGGCCAGCACCAGGGCGGCGGCGGCCAGCCCGCCGATGAGGGCGAGCCCGCCCGACACCGGCAGCGGCAACGTCAGCCCGAGCGCGGCCGCCAGGGCGATCGCGAGGTAGGCGCCCGCGCTGACGGCCAGCGTGTCCGGCGAGGCCATCGCGTTGCGGGCGATCGTCTGCAGCAGCGAGCCCGCCACTCCCAGCGCGACGCCGACGCAGACGCCGGCCAGCAGCCGGGGCAGCCGGGAGGCCAGCAGGACGCGGGCGGCCTCGTCGCTGCCGCCGAACGGCAGGGCCAGCAGGTCGAACGCGCCGATCGACGAGGTGCCCTGCGTCACGTGCACGGCGGCCACCAGGACGGTGGCGGCCAGCGCGAGGAGGAAGACCCCGGCGGTGCCAATCCGCCGCAGCGGCGTGTCGGGCGGCGCGTCCGCCGGGGTCAGGACGTCTGTGCTCAAGCCGTGTACGCCTTCACCAGCGCCTCGGCGTACTGCTGGCAGGAGAGCGGGCCGCCGAAGGTCCAGATGCCGTTGGGCAGCTTGGTGACCTGCTGCTTCTCCACGAACGGCAGCGACTTCCAGATGGCGTTGCCCGCGAGCCCGTCGGCGAACACGTCGTCCTCCGGGGCGTTGTAGAACAGGCGGATGTCGGGGTCCTTGAGCCCGGTCAGGCCCTCGACGTCGGTGGTGCCCAGGCCCCACGCCTTGTCGACCTTGCCCGTCCAGGCGTTCTTCAGCCCGACCAGCTCGGCGACGTCGGAGACCAGCGCGCCCTTGCCGAACAGGCGGATGGAGATCGTGCTGCCCTGCTTCCATCCGTCGGCCATGACGAACGGCTTGCCCGCGGCGCCCGCGGCGGCGATCTTCTGCTTGCTGTCGGCCATGGCCGCGTCGAACGCGGTCAGCAGCTTGGCGGCCGCGTCGGTCTTGCCGACCGCCGTGGCGATCAGGTTGAGGTCCTCGCGCATGCGGTCGAGGTTGCGGGTCGCGTCGCTGCCCGTGAACACCAGCACCGGCACGAACTTCTCCAGTTGCGCGACCAGCGGGGCGTCCCGCTCGGCCTCCATGAGGACCAGGTCCGGCTGGAGGGCGCTGATGGAGTCGACGCTGGGCTCCTGCCGGGTGCCGACGTCCTTGACCGAGGGGTCGAGCTTGGCGGCGGAGACCCAGGTGGTGTAGCCCTTGACGTCGGCCGCGCCCACCGGCATGACGCCGAGGCTCGTCAGCATCTCGGTCTCGCCCCACTCGAGGCTGACGACCCGGGTGGCCGGCCGGTCGAGCTTGACCTCCTTGCCCCGGCCGTCGGTCACGGTCACGGGGGCGGCGGTGGCCGAGGCGGTGCCGGCGCCGGTGGGTGCCTGCTCGGGTACGGGTGCCTCGGTCGTGCCGCACGCGGCGAGGACGACGATGGCGGCGATGGCCGTCAGGGCACTGCGCATGCTGGTTCCTGTCATGTCGTTGCGACGCTTGTCTTGCTCGTGTTGTGCCGGCCGATCGGCCGGGTGGTCACCGTTCCCGTGGCGGGGTCGGTGCTGACCTCGATGCGGAGGCCGTACGTGTCGCTGAGCAGCTCTTCGGTGAGGACCTCCGCGGGTGTGCCGTCCGCGCGGACCCGGCCCTGGTGCAGCAGGACGACGTGGTCGGCGATCTCGGCGGCCTGGTTGAGGTCGTGCAGGACGACGCCGATCGCCACACCGTGCTCGTCGGCCAGATCGCGGACGAGCTCCAGCAACTCCACCTGGTAGCGCAGGTCGAGGAACGTGGTGGGCTCGTCCAGCAGCAGGACGCCGGTGTCCTGGGCCAGGCAGGTGGCCAGCCAGACGCGCTGCAACTCGCCTCCGGACAGCTCGTCCACGGGCCGCTCGGCCATGGAGGTCACGCCGGTCAGCTCCATCGCCCTGGCGACGGCGGTGGCGCCCTCGGGGTCGGTGGCCTGCCAGCGCCGCCTGTACGGGTGGCGGCCGTACCCGACGACGTCGCGGACCTGTACGCCGCCGGGTGTGGGGCGGCTCTGCGCCAGCAGGCTGACCCGCCTGGCGAAGTCGCGCGCCGACAGCCCCAGCGCGTCGGTGCCGTCACCCAGTGTCACGGCGCCGCCGTCGGGTCGGTGCAGCCTGGCCAGGGCGCGCAGCAGCGTGGACTTGCCACTGCCGTTGGGGCCCACCAGGGCGGTCACGTGGCCCGGGCGCAAGGTGATGCGACCGTCCTCGACCACGGTGGTGCCGTGGTAGCTGAGGTATAGCTCCGCGCCGCGGAGAGAGATCTCCTCGGTCATGAAGCTAAGGTTAGGCTACCCTTGCCAATTGCACCACGGGGGGTCGGTCTGGACGATAAATCCCCTCTTGTCCTCATACGAGATCGCGGAGACACTGCGAGCGGAGCCCCTGCTGGACGATGGGGACGGACGGGATGGGGAGGCGCCGTGAGATGGCGTGCCGTGATCGTCGCGCTACTGATGGCCCTCACCGTGGGGGCGGCCGAGGCCCCGAAGGGCTCCTCCTATGAGATCTGGCTGGTCGACCAGTCCGACACGAACGGCCTCGCGTACGGCGGCACCATCCACGTGTACGACGGCGGCGACGTCACCGGACGCCTGTCCGCCGCCCGGCCCGCCGACGTGATCGACCTCGGCGCCGCCACCTCGTCCCTGTGCCTGGCGAGCACCGGGCGGAACCCGGTCCGGCCCCACATGATCGTCTTCAACAAGGCCGACACCCACGCGGCGCTCGCCTTCGTCGCCAGCGGTCACGTGGTGATCTTCGACGCCCTTACCCGCCGGCCGCTCGCCTGCCTGGCCACCGAGGTGGGCGCGGGCGGTGCCCGCCAGGCGCACGCCCTCTGGCCCACCGAGGACGACCGGTACCTCGTCATCGCCAACCAGAACGGCAAGAAGCTGGAGCGCGTCCGTACGGACTACGCCGCGAACACCTTCACCCAGGAGCCCGCGGCCACGCTCGACCTGGCCGGCTGCACCACCCCGAGCGGCGCCCCCTGCCAGGCGCCCGCCACGCGCCCCGACAACGCCCCGATCTGCCCGTTCATCGCCTCGGACAACGGCCCGGTCTTCATCAGCCTGCGGGGCGGCGGCCTGTTCGTCGTGGACTGGCGGGCCACGCCGATGGCGATCGTGGGGGAGTACGACGGGGCCAACGTCCCCGCGAACGGCTGCGGCTTCGTCGAGGCCAAGGGCGCCGTCTTCGGCGACGGAGGCGGCGGCACCCCCGCCAACCTCGACCAGTTCAGCGTCTTCCGGCTGCCGAGGAGCGGCTACGCGGCCACCAACCCGCCGAACACCCCCGCCGTGCAGCGGCTGTACGACGACGACTCGCCGGAGCGCGACGCCCACGGCACCGCGGTCAGTGCCAAGGACCGGTACGTCTGGGTGGGGGACCGCGACGGCAACGTGGCGGAGGTCTTCGACGGCCGCACCGGCGCGCGGGCCGGCACGGTGCCGCTGACGTCGCCGTACAGCGCGGACCCGACGGTGGACCTGTTCGCCTCGTCGCCCGACCGCGCGTGGTTGTTCGCCTCCACCCGCGGCCCGAACCCGCTCTCCGGCGACCCGCACTCCTCGCACGGCCACGACCCGGGCCTGCTGGTCGTCCGCATGACGGCCGACGGCCGCACCGGCCAGGTCCGCGGCCTGATCCCCATCACCAACGTCGACGCGACGGGCACCGAACGCGCCGACGCCCACGGCATCCGGATCCGCCGCGTGCGCTAGGAGTCCGGGCGTCCAGACGCGCGCACCGGATCGCCGACCCTGAGCCGTCCCCGGTCGCGCGGCACCAGGCGAATGCCGAACCAGGTCCTGCCGTCCCAGCGGCGGTGCCGGGCCAGGGTGCGGAGCGGCTCCTTGCCCTTGACCAGGGTCACCGGGTCGATGGTGGTGACCGCGCACCGGTCGCACAGCTCGGAGACGCGGAAGCGGACCTCGCCGATCGTGACCTCGCTCCAGGAGTCCTCGGCGTACGGCTCGGCGCCGTCGATCACCACGCTGGGGCGGAAGCGGGCCATGTCGAGCGGGGTGTCGCCGCCGATCTGCTCGTCCAGGAGGCGCAGCGACGCGGCTGAGGTCAGCAGCAGCGGCGCGTCCCCGGCGAAGGAGAGCACCTCGCCCGGCAGGCCGCCGTGGGACGGCTCGATGGCCCGACGGCGCGGATCGTCCAGCCAGACCAGGCGGACGGGGCGGCCCAGGAGCCGGGTGAACCAGGCGTGGGCGTCGTCGCCGGCGGCGATGGCGTGATCCAGGCCGGGGAAGCCCACCGGGACCGGGCCGCCGGTGGCCGGGGGGACCTTCAGGTCGGGCAGGCCGGCGGCGGCCAGGAGGAGGCCGTCGTCGTCGGTGTTCTGGGCGTGCACGGAGGCCAGGCGGGGATGCTCGGCGAGCCAGAGATCGCCGCCCGCCTCGTCGACGACCGCCCACCGCCGATCCCCGGCCAGGCCCCAGGGCTCCACGGTGGCGTCGGGCAGGGGGCACCCGGCGCTCGACTTAACGGGATAAATACGGATATCCACCAGCCGCATCTTCGGATCGTAGATCGTCAAGAAAACTCCCACAATGCGCCGCAACTTTGCGCCGCCCTCTTCGGAGGGCCCGCCACGAGCGGGGCCGATCCCGGCGAAAGGGTCTTTCGGCTGCGCCCGTGTTCACCGGGTCCTTCCATGGGCCGGACGGTGAGCAGGCCCCGGCCATTCCCGTGCCCCCGATGGGCGCCGAAAGTTTCGGTCGTGAAACTTTCATGACACGGCCGTGGAAGGCCCAGGTGCGAGCCGCCGCCATCATCGCCAGTGGCGAAAAGAAGCCACTCTTATCAGCCCGGCGATCCACCCCATTAACGCCCGCCCGATTCCTGTCGGGACGAATCGTCCAGTGGACGGATTAATCTTCAACCAATAGCCTCCGAGCACCTGGCGACACCGAGCCGAAAGGGGCAAGAATTGTTATCAACCATCCTGCGGAACCGCACCACAAGGCTTGTGACCATCGTTCTCGCGCTACTGGCCACGATCGCCCTGCCGGCCCCGGCGGCCCAGGCCACCGCCCGAAGCGCCCCGGTCACGATTTTCCTGGAAGTACGCGGGGACAACAACCAGAAGCTGTCCGGCATGTACGGCTGGATCGAGTTCAACGACAGCAACACGTACACGTACCAGTTCTACCTGTGCCGCGAGTCGAGCTACAGTGCCGCCGGCGGGTATGTGTGGATCAACGACCGGACGACCCAGCGCGCTTCGTACAGCTTGAATTACGGGAACACGGATATCTCCCAGTGCAGGTACCCGGCGCAGCTCTACGGTCAGACGGATTACGTCGGAAGCACGGTCAGGAACGTGCGGTTCGAGGTGGAGGGCGTCAATTTCAACGGCCAGACCGCCACCTGGAAAAAGGATTGGTTCACCTATGACAATCCCTTCAACTGAGCCGATCGGCTAGGGCGCTCCTCCCCGTCGCGGGAGGAGCACCACCGGCGAGAAGGATCACAGCGGCCCGGGGGGCGGGTCTTCCGCCTGACGGACGATGGTCTCGGTGCCGTCGTCCCAGCGCCACGGCACGTGCCGCCCGAGCAGGTGCACCCCGCCGATCCACCGGTCGATGCCGTTGAGCCGCACGTGGTCCGCCGCGCCGGCGAGCACTCGCGTCCCGGCCTCGGTCAGGCGCAGGCCGGTGCCGTGGTCGGCCGGGCGGTCCGCCGGATCGGCGTGAAGGAGCGGGACGGGGACGTGCGTCATCCGGTCCGTCATCGCGAACGCCCAGGTGTCGCCCAGGTAGGGGCGCGTCTCCCGCGACGCGGCGCGGACGAACGCCGTCCCGGCGTCGGCCGCCCCGTCGGCGACGGCGGCCAGGATCCGCCGTTCGGTCAGCGACAACCCGTCGCGCGCCGCCGGGTACTCCCGGCTGAGCCGGTCGAACGCCTCGCCCAGGAAGCGCAGCTCGGCCAGGCGGCTGCCGGCGATCGCGCGCAGCCCCTCCGGGGTCGGCGCCCGGAAGGCGGCCCAGGCCTGGGTGGCGAGCTGGAGCGCGGCGGGGGTCAGCCGGGCGCACGCGTTCGTGGCGGGCAGTTCGCGTAGCTGGGCGGGGGTCAACTCGCCGAGACCGCCGAAGCGGGCGATGCCGGGGTGCTCGCCGATGCAGATCAGGGTGATGCGCTCCGCCGGCACGCCGAGGCCGGCCAGGCGGTCGAGGATCTGGATGATCTGCAACTGGTCGTACAGATCCGCCTCGAACCACAGGACGTACTCGCCGTCGCGGTTGGCCTCCAGGGTCCGGTCCCGTTCGGCGAACATGGCCGCGCCCTCGGCGCGGTCGTCCGCGCCCGCCCCGGACAGGAAGGCGGCCCTGATCCGGCGGAGCTCCTCGAGACCCACCGCGGGCACCGGTCCCTCGTGCAGGACGTCGCGCCAGTACACCAGGCGTGGCGTGAGCCCGGTTCCGGGCAGGTCGGTGGCGTCGCCGTTGCTCACGTGCAGGGCCGCCGCCATCGCCTCGTCGTCGAGTCCGGCGGCCGTCGTGCCGGTCGTGCCGGTCGTGCCGGTCACGTCCGTCGGGTCCGGCCGTTCGGCCAGGAGGTGGCTGCGGGCGGTCGCGTACGACTCGCCGGTCTTGGCCATGCGGGCGCGCACGCGTCGCTTGAAGTCGGCCTTCTTGGTCATCGTCATCTCCCGTGGCCCGCTCGCGGATCCCCCAGCGACCGGTGCGGCGGACGCACGATCGACAACGAAGCCCCGGCCGGGAGGTGGACCTCCCTTTGCCTCCTGAGGTGACCCGGCTGGGGCGGGTCGCCGGAGGTTGGGCGCGGACGGACGCCGTCTTCAGGGTACCCGGCAGGCCGGCGAACGCCAGGTGGATGATCCTCATCGGGCGGCGCCGTGACGCCCCGCAGGAGTGAGCGGCCGGCGCGGTCAAGGCCATCGGCGGGGTTCCGGGAAATCCGGCGGCGGCCGACGGACGTATCGAGGGAATGGAGGCCCGGCGCGAGAACCGACGTCAGAGACGGAGCAGCGATGAGCGTGGAGGACCGCTTCGGCCAAGGGCTTGAAGAGGAACGCAGGAACCGGGTGTTCGGCACCTTCAGCGAGACCGTGACCGACCCGGTCTCGGACTGGGCGACCGACTTCTCCCACGTCGACCCCGAATGGGCCGCCGATCCGTACCCCATCCAGGACGAGCTGCGGCGGCGCTGCCCGGTCGCGCGCACCGAGCGGTTCGGGGGCGTCTGGTTGCCGACGCGGTACGAGGACGTCGCGGCGATCGCGTACGACACCGAGCGCTTCTCGTCCCGGGCGATCATCATCAGCAACAACAAGCCCCCACTCGACCTGGCCCCGGCGGGCGACGCCCCGCCGATCACCTCTGATCCGCCGTTCCACCATGACGCCCGCAGGCTGCTGTTGCCGGCGTTCACCAAGTCGGCGGTGGCCGAGCAGGAGGCGGCGACGCGGGCGTACTGTCACGAGCTGATCGACCCTCTGGAGGGGCAGGAGGTCGTGGACGCGGCCCGCGACTACGCCCAGCACATCCCGATGCGGGTGATCGGTGACATGCTCGGCTTCCCGCCGGAGGACGGCGCGCAGTTCCGGGAGTTCGTCGAGAACGTCCTGGAGAGCGTCGACCGGAGCGACCTCTTCTAGGCATCCCCCATCAACCATGTGTATTTGCATAATCACTCACGGTGAGGGAAGGAGATGAGAAACCCTATCGACAGGAGATGTCATGAGCGAGCTTCCCACCCATCTCGGCCTTCCCCTCATCCTGGCCGACGAGGCCGTGACCCTGGAGGACTGGCGCGTCGAACTGGCCGAAGGCGATCTGGACTGACCGGCCGCGCCGCCCAAGAGCCGCACACGAGGCTCCCGGATCTTCTTCGGGAGCCTCGTCCTGTCCGAGGAAGGACGGCCACCCATGTCCGGCGCGCCGGCGTCATCTCCCCCCGGCCACCCCTCGCCCCGCAGGGCCGCCGTGATCGAAAAACTCCACGGCCGCACCGTGGCCGACCCCTACCGGTGGCTGGAGGACGGTGACGGCCCCGAGTGCGCGGCCTGGCTGCGGGAGCAGGCCCACCTGTTCGCCGAGAGCGCCGCGGCCTGGCCGGGCCGCGCCTCCTGGCAGCGGCTTCTCGAGGACGCCTTCGGGGGAGAGGCGAGCATGCCACCGGTGTGGCGTGGCGGGCGCCGGTTCTTCCTGCGGCACTCACCCGGCCGGCCGCTGCCCGCACTGATGGTCGCCGAGCCCGGCCGGCCCGCGCAGGTCCTGCTGGACCCGCTGGACGCGGACCCCAGCGGCGCGACGACACTGGATTCCTGGCGGCCCTCGCCCAGCGGCGACCTCGTGGCCTGCCAGAGCTCCTACCAGGGCGATGAACGCCCACGGCTGCGGGTCCTGCGGGTGGCCGGCCGTACCGTCGTGGACGGGCCGCTGGACCCGGGACGCAAGACGGCGGTCGCCTGGCTGGCGGACGACAGCGGCTTCTTCTACATCGGCACCTCCCAAGGCCGGACGGGCCGGCAGTTGCGGCTGCACCGCGTCGGCGCCGACCCCCGCCACGACCCCGTGCTGTTCACGACCGAGCTGCCGCAACTGACGGTGGCCACCAGCCCGGACGGAGCCCACCTGGCGCTGTCGGCCTCGCCCGGGGCGACCAGCGGCAACCGCCTCTGGCTGGCCCGGGTGCCGCGCCATCCCGGCGAGCGGCCGCGGCCCGTCCCCGTCTTCGACGGCACCGCGGACAACACCCGCGCGGCGCTGAAGTTCGCCCCCGGCGGCCGGATCTACGCCATCACCGACGCCGACGCCCCCTTCGGCCACGTGTGCGCGGTCCACGCGGCCGACCCGCACGCGAAGGGCTGGCGCACGGTGATCGGCCAGCGGCCCGGCAGCGTGCTGGCCGCCTGCGTGACGCTCACCGACCCCGCCACCGGCGAGCCGTACCTGCTCACCACCCACAACCGCCACGGCCTGAGCCGGCTGCGGCTGCACACCGCCGACGGAGTCCTCCTCGCCCAGGTGGCCGCCCCAGGAGACGGGCACATCTCCCGGCTCACCGCGCCTCCCGCGGGCGGGCCCAGCGCCTGGTTCACCTACACCGACTTCGTCACCCCGCCCACCGTGCACCGCTTCGACCTGACCGAACGGCGCTGCGTCCCCGATCCCGGCCCACCCGCCCGGACACCCCGCGCCCGGCACGCTCCGGGGTCCGTGGCGGGCTCGAGGGCGAGCCGACCGGCCGCCGGGCCGGTGGTCGAACAGATCACCTACGCCTCCCAGGACGGCACCCCGGTGCGCCTGCATCTGATCGCCCCGCCCGGCCGTACCGGGCCGTGCCCGGTCCTGCTCACCGCCTACGGGGGGTTCGGCGCCTGCATGCCGCCCGCGTACTCACCGGCCATCGCCGCCTGGGTGAAGGCCGGCGGCGCCTACGCGATCGCGAGCGTACGCGGTGGCGGCGACGAGGGAACCGGCTGGCACGCGGCCGGCAGCGGTGCCAACAAACCCCAGGCCATCGCCGACTTCCTGGCCGCCGCCCGCTGGCTGATCGATCACCGCCGCACCACGTCCCGGCAACTGGCGATCCGCGGCGGCTCCCACAGCGGGTTCATGGTCGCCGCCGCCCTCACCCAGGCTCCCGAGCTGTTCGCCGCCGCCGTGTGCTCCGACTCCGTCACCGACATGCTGCGCTACCAGCATTTCGGCCTCGGCCATCTGTGGACGGCGGAGTTCGGCACCGCCGACGACCCCGACCAGTTCGCCACCCTGTTCGGCTACTCGCCCTACCACCGAGTCCGGCCCGGCACTGCTTACCCGGCCATCCTGCTGACCTGCCCCCGGACCGACCCACGCGTCGACTCCCTGCACACCCGCAAGATGACCGCCGCCCTCCAGCACGCGACCTCCTCCGGCCGGCCGGTCCTGCTGCGGTGCGAGAGCGGCGTCGGCCACGGCCCACGCGCCCTCGGCCGCTGGCTCGCGCTGCAGGCCGACGTCCTCGCCTTCTGCGCCGCCCATACCGGCCTGCGCGCCGGGTGATGGACGGGCAGACGCACGCCGTCCGGCGGGACTCACAGGCGGTTCTTGATCGGGCCGGGTATGTCGGGTACAGCCTGCCCCAGGAAGTGATCCACCTCTTCCTGGGTCAGCAGCTCGACGTCGCGGAGGACGTCGAGCGATCGCCGCCACCACGTCCAGGCCTCGTCGTGCCGGCCCAGGTCGTGGTAGGTCTGGCCGAGGCCCCATGAGGAGGTGGCCTCCCCGAGGTGTTGGCAGGCCTCCCGCTGGAGCTCGATGGCCGTCCGGTAGGCGGACTCGGCCTCGTCGAGCCGGCCTGACCCGCGGTAGGCGTCCGCCAGCGTGTCGTGGGCGTTCCCTTCCCAGAACGGGTTGTCGAGCCCGGCCCAGAGGGCGACGCTGGCCTGGGCGGTCGCGATCGCGTCGGCCAGCCGGTCCAGCTTGCGGTAGATCATCGCGCGGTTGTTCAGGAAGATGGCCTGGAAGTCCGGTAGCCGGCTCGTCCTGGCGAGGGCCTGGCCCTGCTCCATGGCGTCGAGGGCCTCGTCGTACCGTCCGAGCTGGGCGTAGGCGATGCCGAGGCCGTTGTAGGCCGACATCATGCGCCGCGGCCGGTCCGCCCGCTCCCAGCAGGTGAGCGCCTGCCGCAGATGCTCGGCCGCGGTGGCCGGCCGCCCCATCTCCTGGTACCGCATGCCGAGGAGGTTGTGCTCCAGCCCCTGGGCGGCGAGGTCGCCGCACGCGACGGCGATCTCGAGGGCGCGGGTGTGGAGGTCGATCAGTTCCTGCTGCAGGGACATGCTGGCGAAGGGCGAGTAGAGGGCGCAGGCCAGGCCGATGGCGGTCTGGGGGTCGTCGTGGACGGCGGCGGCCTGGCGGGCGGCGGCGAGGAGGTTGTCGCGCTCCTCGTCCGTCCAGTGGCCGGCCTCCTGCGCGGTGGCCAGCGCGATCCCGGGACGGTCGGCGTCGTGGTCGGAAAGAGCGTGGGCCGACGTGGGATCGAGCAGGAGGCTGGCCGTCTTGGCCGTGGCCAGGTAATGGTGAAGCGTGCGGCGGACGGCGAGGCGTCCGGCTTCGGGTGGGCCTCCGGCGGCCAGTTCGCGGGCGTAGAGGCGGACGAGGTCGTGCATCCGATACCGGTCGCGGCCGGCCGATTCCAGGAGGCGGGCGTCCAGCAGGCGGTCCAGCGCCGTTTCGGCCCGGTGATCGGGCCAGTCGGTCAGTGCCGCCGTGGCGGCCGGGGTGTGGGTGGGGGTGTCGAGGAGGCCGAGCAGGGTGAACAGGTGGGCGGCGTCGCGCCCGGTGGGTTCGTCCTGAAGGTGGTGGTGGCTGACGGCGATGGCGGTGCGGACGGCCAGGTCGGCGTGTTGCAGGGCGTCCAGGCGGCCGGTGGCGTCGGCGAGCTGCCCGGCGAGGTAGGTGAGGGTCCAGTCGGGGCGGGCGGCCAGGCGGGCGGCCGCGATGCGCAGGGCGAGCGGCAGGCCGCCGCACAAGGCGATGATCCGGTCGGCGGCCTCCGGTTCGGCCTGGACGCGTTCGCGGCCGGCGACCCGGGCCAGCAGTGCGGTGGCGTCGGAGGGGCCGAGGCCGGTCAGGTGGAGGTGCTCCGCGCCGTCCAGGGAGACCAGAGGGCGGCGGCTGGTGATGATGACGGCGCAGCCGGCCCCGGCGGGAATGAGCAGGCGGACCTGGCGGGCGTCCACGGCGTTGTCGAGCAGGAGCAGCAGCCTGCGGTGCGCGGTGAGGGACCGGTAGCGGGCGGACGCCTCCTCCACGCCGGAGGGTATGGAGGCGCCGTCGAGGCCCAGCGACCGCAGCAGCCGGCCGAGCGCTTCGATCGGCGTCGCCGGCTGGAGGCCGGCGGTGGCACCGTGCAGGTCGACGTAGAGCACGCCGTCGTCGAACCGGTCGGCGACCGCGTGCGCGGCGTGCACCGCCAGGGTGGACTTGCCGATCCCGCCGGGGCCGCCGATGGCGGTGATCGCCGGTGAGCCGGGCGGGGCGTCGGTGAGCACCCTGTCCAGCCAGGCGATCTCGGCGGACCGGGCGGTGAAGGCGGGCGTGTCGGCCGGGAGCTCGGCGCAGGCCACGTGCTGAGCGGTGCCGGCGTCGGGCTCGGGGGCCAGGTCGAGCGCGGGGTCGCCGGTCAGCACCGCGCGGTGCAGCCTGCGCAGGGTGACGCCGGGCTCGATGCCCAGCTCGTTCACCATGACGCGGCGGGTCTCCTGGTACACCGTCAGCGCCTCAGCGGGCCGGGCGGCGCGGTAGAGGGCCAGCATCAACTGGGCGCGGGGGCGTTCGCGCAGGGGGTGCGCCTCGACGTGCGCGGTCAGCTCGCTCACCACGGCATGGTGGGCGCCGCTGGTCAGGCGCAGGTCGATGAAGTCTTCCAGCGTCGTGAGGCGTTCCTCTTCCAGGCGTGCCGCCTCGATCTGGGCCCACGTGTCGTTCCGGCCTGCCAGCGCGGCTCCGCGCCACAACGCCAGCGCCTGTTCGTAGAGGCCGGTCGCGGTGGTCCGTGCCCGGGTGGCGCGCGCCTGCCGGGTCAGCAGGGAGAAGTGGTGCGCGTCCACGCTTTCCGGTGGCAGGTCGAGCCGGTAGCCGCCGGGCACGGTGGCGATGACCTCGCCCGGCAGGGCCTCCCGCAGTTTGGAGACCACGATGTGGAGCTGCTTGCCCGCCGTGGCGGCCGAGCTGTCGGCCCACACGTCGGCCAGGATCCGTTCGGTGGTGACCACCTGCCCGACGTTCAGCGCCAGCCGCGCCAGCACGCCCGCCCGCCGTGCTCCCGCCAGCTTCAGCACGGCGCCGTCGGCCGTGACCTCCCACGGCCCCAAGAGCTTGATCTCAACGCCGATGGGAGTGCTCCATCCCTAGGCCTGCGAAGGTGCAAGATCTTAGCGGATGTGGTTCCAGCGACAGGGGCGCATCGACCCGCGAAAAGTCTCTTCGCATTGCCACAAGAAAGCGGAAAATCACGCCATTTCACCTCCAGTTGGGCCGGGCGTCCATGCGACGGTGCAGGTAGGAGGTGGTTGTGATGACCACGATGCCTCAAGCGTTCGCGCAGGCCGCGAAGCGGCGCGGCGTACCGGAGAGCGTCCTGCTCGCCGTGTCCTACATGGAGTCGCGCTGGGACGGCAACGGCGGCAGGCTCAGCACGGCCGCCGGCTTCGGCCCCATGCACCTGACCGACGGCGCCGTGCTGAGCGGGTCGCGGCACCACCACATCGACGGGGACGAGGACCCGCGCGGCGACGACTCCCGCCCTGAGCTGCATCCCACCGAGCCGGCGGGGCGGCACAACGGCCATCCCCCGCCCCCGCACACCCTGGAGCGTGCCGCCGAGCTGACCGGGGAGAGCCTCGAGCGCCTGCGTAAGGACGCGGCGGCCAACATCGACGGCGGCGCGGCGCTGCTCGCCGACTACCAGCAGGCCCTGGGCGCCCCGCTGAGCGCCGACCCCGCCGAGTGGTACGGCGCGGTGGCGCGCTACTCGGGCGCTTCGGCCGAGGAGATCGCGGCGGACTTCGCCGACGAGGTGTACGAGGTCATCCACGAGGGCGCCACCCGAACGACCGACACCGGTGCGGAGGTGACGCTGCCGCCCTCTCCCGACGTGCACCCGTCCCGCTCCTGGCTGACCCGGCTGAACCTGCCGCACCTGGCCGTCGCCGACGGCGTGGAGAGCCCCGACTCGATCGCCTGCGAGTGGATCCCGGCGCTCTACAGGAGACTCCCGGGGGGCAAGTACGGCAACCACGACATCGCCGACCGACCCTCCAGCCTGACGATCCAGTACATCGTCCTCCACGACACCGAGGAGCTGTACGACAAGACGCTCAGCCTCGTCCAGGACCCGACGGAGATGAGCTGGCACTACACGCTGCGCTCGCGCGACGGCCACCTCGCCCAGCACGTGCGCACCAAGGACGTGGCCTGGCACGCCGGCAACTGGTACGTCAACACCAAGGCGATCGGCCTGGAGCACGAGGGCTTCCTCGCCGCCGGCGGCACCTGGTACACCGAGGCGATGTACCGCACGTCCGCCAAGCTCGTGCGCTACCTGGCCGACAGGTTCGGCATCCCGCTGGACCGCGCGCACATCCTCGGCCACGACAACGTGCCCGGACTGACACCGGGCAAGGTGAAGGGGATGCACGAGGACCCGGGCCCGTACTGGGACTGGGCCCACTTCTTCGACCTGCTGGGCGCGCCCCTGCGCGCCGACGGCGACTCCGGCACGGCCACGGTCATGATCCTGCCCGACTACTACCGCAACCGCCCGCACTACACCGGCTGCGACAAGGACCACCCCGAAGCCGCCTGCCCACCGCACGGGTCGGCCTCCATCTGGCTGCACACCGAGCCGCGCTGGGAGTCGCCCCTCGTGAAGGACATCGGCAAGCACCCGACGGGCGAGTCCACCTACAGCGTGTACGACCACGCCGCCCGCGCCGTCACCGGCCAGCGTTACGTCGTCGCCGAGCGACAGGGCGACTGGACGGCCATCTGGTACCTGGGCCAGAAGGCGTGGTTCCACAACCCGGCTTCCGACCCGGTGGCAGTGCCCAGCCGTACGCTCTTCGCGACGCCCCGGCAGGGCCTGGAGTCGGTCCCCGTGTACGGCCGCGCCTACCCGGAGCCGGCGGCGTACCCGGCGGACGTGGAGGTGCAGCCGCCGATGCCGCTGCGGTACACGTTCTCCGCCGGGCAGTCGTACACGGTCGGCCTGACCACGACCGGCGAGTTCTACAAGGCGACGACCTTCGACGACCAGCAGCATCGCGTGGTCCGCGGTAACGAGAAGTACCACCAGATCCAGTTCGGCCACCGCGTCATGTTCGTCAAGAGCGAGGACGTCGTGCTGACCGAGGCGTGAGCGCCCGGCGCCGACGCCTCGTCTCGAACACCGTTCGCGACCGCGCCGTTGCCGGGCCGGCTCGCGCCGGCCCGGCAACGGGGGTCACGTCTCGATCTGTCTAGCCCTCGGGTTCTTCCGCCGGGCAGCGGGAGCCCGGCGCGGGCACGGTCAGCGAGATCAGGTAGTCGTCCATCGCGGCCGTGGTGCAGCCGGTCATGCCGTAGACGCCGTGGCCCCAGCCCTCGTAGGTGAGCAGCACGGCCTTGGGGCCGAGCTGGCGGGCCACGTTGGCCGACCACGCGTAAGGCGTGTCCGGGTCGTGCAGGGAGTTGCCCAGCAGCAGCGGGGCGCTACCCGTGTACCGCAGCCGGTGTTGCGGGTTGTTGACGGGGTGGCCCTGGCAGATCGGCATGTCCCCCATCGGCATCGGGTTGTAGCGCATGTCCGGAGCCAGCGCGTTGGAGCTGCGCATGACCTCCGCGTACTCCCGGTAGTTCCGCAGCCCCAGGTTGTAGTCCTCGCAGAGGACCGCGGTCGGCAGCTCGGCGTACTGCCCGCCCACGGGTCCGTTGCCGGGAGGCGGCGGCATGTCCGGCGGTACCGGCCCGCCGTCGAGGGCGAGGAGCGCCTTGGCCAGTTGCCGCCAGGCGGGGCCCTCGTTGAGCACCACGCCCAGCCAGAGGAGGTTGTGGGCGCTCAGCGGGCGGTCGGTGACGCCCGGGTAGTACAGCTCGCCGCGCTGCGCCTTGTCGCGCAGCCCCTTCCACAGCGCCCGGACGTCGCGCCCGTGCAGGACGCAGTCGGTGTCCCGCTCGCACCAGGCGACGAACTCGTCGAAGCTGTCCTGGACGGTGGCCGCCTCGGTCTCCTGGAACGCCTTGACGTCGAGGCTGTGGTCCATGTTGCTGTCCAGCACCATGGCCCGGATCCGGTTCGGGAAGAGCTCGGCGTACATCTGCTGGGCGAGCGTGCCGTACGAGACGCCGTACGAGGTGAGCTTGTCGTCGCCGAGTGCGGCACGGATGGCGTCCATGTCACGCGCGACGTTGGCCGAGTCGACGTGGTCGTACACGGGACCGGTGCGCTTGCGGCAGTCCGCGCGCAGCCTCTTGTTGTAGGCGATCCACGTGTCGTAGTCGGCCTGGCTGGTCATGACCGGGCTCGGCATCTCGTTGTACACCGACGCCGAGCAGGTCACCGCGTTGCTGCGGGCGACGCCTCGGGGGTCGTAGCCGACGATGTCGAACCGCCGCTGGACCTCCTCGCTGAAGCCGGAAGGGCGGAGCATGTTGTTCACGCCCGACCCGCCCGGTCCGCCCGGGTTGGTCAGGAGGGATCCGATCCGGGCCGCGGGGTCGGTCGCCTTGCGCCGGGCGAGGGCCAGGTCGAGGGTGGGCCCGTTCGGCTTGGACCAGTCGATCGGCACGGCCAGTGTGCCGCACTCGACGGTGTCGTCCTCCTCGCACGGTCCCCAGGTGATGCCGTGTTCTCCCACGGCCTCCGTGACGTCGCCCCCCGGGGTCGCCGCGTCGGCCGCCTCGGCCGTCGGCACGGCTAACAGCGTCGCCATCGCCACGAGAGCGGTGGCGAGCACGGATGTTCTTCTTCGCACATTGCTCCCATCGTCGATCGGCTGAGCGGGCCACTCACACGGCACGCGACCGCTCCTGACCGCGCTGCGTTCACCGGCCGCGCAGGACAGGATCAAGCCCCCGTCGAAGCGTCGATCCCCCTCGATCCGTGGAGACCCGCCTACGCGTCGGCGGCCCCTGGCGAGGACCGCTGACGCTCACCTTTTCTTGATCTTGGTATCCGAATCTAACAGGTGGCGGTCTCGCCAGTTGACATAACCCGAAAGAACCAAGTCCGGCATTTGTTTCAATGCGGCCGTGCTGACACCAGCCGGCGCCTCTGGATTGGGCGAAGATGACAGGGGACCCGCTGAAGATCGAGTGCTGTGCTTCGAGCCTTCAGGGGGCGGGCATCCGTTCCGCACCGCCGACCTCGTCCGGAGTTGACGCCACAAAACCAGTCGTCACAGGGGCGGGTTTCGGTACAAGATCGGGACCATGGACCTTCCCGTACATCCTCCCGCCGGCTAGCGCACCGGCATGAGCGCTGCCCGTGACCGCACCGTGGGCGTGCTGCTGACCTCGCAGGCGTTTCGCGGTCTCGGGTACGGCGTGGCCGCCGTCCAGCTCGGCGCTCTCATGGGCGGCGACGGGCTGTCGGCCACCGAGGTCGGTCTGGTGCTGGCGGCCATTCTGGCCGGCAGCTTTCTCACCAGTCTGGTCCTGGCTCGGTGGGGCGACCGCCTCGGCCGCCGCCGCGCCTACGCGGGCCTGTACGCCGCCCTGCTCCTGTGCGGCCTGGTCATCGCCACCGGCCTGCCCTGGTGGCTGCTGGCCGTGGCCGCCCTCAGCGGAGCGATGTCGGTCGAGGTCATCGAGTCCGGGCCGTTCACCACGCTGGAACAGGTCATGCTGGCCGGCACCGGCCGTCCCCAGAAGCAGGTCGTGCGGGGATTCGGCTTCTACAACGCGATCGCCGCCGTTGCCGGGACGCTCGGCGCGCTCCTGGGGAGCCTGCCCGCCGATAGGAGACTGCTCGGCGGCATCCTGGCCGGCACGGCCGCCGCCGGAATGCTGCTCACCCTCCGGCTGCCCGCGACCGTCGAAGCTCCGGCGCCCGCGCTACCGCAGTCGCGCATGATGGCCCGCTCCCGTGGCCCGGTGGCCCGCCTGGCGGGCCTGTTCGCCACCGACAGCCTCGCCGGCGGGTTCGTCATTCAGGCCTATGTCGGCTACTGGCTCGCGGTCCGCTTCGGGGCCACCACCCACACGATCGGGATCACCTTCGCCGTGGCCGGGATCCTCCAGACCGCCTCGCTGCTGGCCGCGCCGCGGGTGGCCGACCGGATCGGGCTGCTGCCCACGATGGTCTTCACCCACCTGCCCGCCAACGTCATGCTGGCCGCGGTGCCGTTTTCGCCCTCCCTCCCGCTGGCGATCGCCCTCCTGCTCGGGCGTGCCTGCCTGTCGTCGATGGACGTGCCCGTGCGGCAGGCGTACGTCATGGCGATGGTCCCGCCCGAGGAACGCACCGCCGCCGCCGCGATCACCAACACCGCCCGCTACCTCACCAGGCCCCTGGGACCGGCGCTGGCGGGTGCGCTGACATCGGTCAGCCTGGCCGCGCCGTTCCTGTTCGCCGGGATCGCGAAGATCGGCTACGACCTCGCCCTGTGGCGGCTCTTCCGCCGCATCCCGCTGCCCACCGATGATCAAGACTCACGGTAGCCGTCCATCCCTCCCAACCCGACCCGGTCCGGAACACTCGGTGGTACCGCCCACCGTCTCGACGCCGGCGGATCAGCGGTAGGCGCCGGAGTATGGCAGCACCGAGGACGGGCCGGCGAAGGTGTCGTGGGCTGATCACGATGGTGGTGATGCGGCTGGCGAGTGCCAGGGCCGCCGGGATGGGGTTGTCGATGGAGTCGTCGGCGTGGCGAGCGATCTCTGGCCGAACTCGGCGCAGGTGACGATGAAGGAAGCCGGCCCTTCCCCTGAGTCAAGACAACGAGGGTGCCTCTTGACGGGTGCAAATGAATGCTTTTTTAATTCTTCCAAGCGGCATGCCGCGACGAGCCGGACCCACAACGTGTGAACGACCCCAGGGATGGAGTTGCACGATGACCGTGGACGACCGCTTCGGGCAAGGCATCGAGGAAGCGCGCAAGAACCGTCCAACCGGCACCATCAGCGAGATCGTCACCGACCCGGTCTCGGACTGGGCGACCGACTTCTCCCACGTCGACCCCGAATGGGCCGCCGATCCGTACCCCATCCAGGACGAGCTCCGGCAGCGTTGCCCGATCGCGCGCACCGAGCGGTTCGGCGGTGTCTGGTTGCCGACCCGCTACGAGGACGTCGCGGCGATCGCGTACGACACCGAGCGGTTCTCCTCGCGGTCGGTCATCGTCTCCAACGTCAAGCCGTCGATCGATCTGGCCCCGGTGGGCGGCGCCCCGCCCATCTCCTCCGATCCGCCGTTCCACCATGACGCCCGCAGGCTGCTGTTGCCGGCGTTCACCAAGTCGGCGGTGGCCCGGCAGGAGGCGGCGACGCGGGCGTACTGTCACGAGCTGATCGACGCTCTGGAGGGGCAGGAGGTCGTGGACGCGGCCCGTGACTACGCCCAGCACATCCCGATGCGGGTGATCGGTGACATGCTCGGCTTCCCGCCGGAGGATGGCGCGCGGTTCCGGGAGTTCGTCGAGAACGTCCTGGAGAGCGTCGACCGGCCGCCCGAGGAGCGCTTCGAGCACTTCAACGAGCTGTCCGGCTACCTGGTCGCGCAGATCAACGACCATCTCGCCGACCCGCGCGACGACCTGACGACCTACCTCGTCAACGCCGAGCTCCACGGGCGCAAGCTCGACCCCGTCCACGTGGTGGGGACGATGATGCTGCTGCTCATCGCGGGCATCGACACGACGTGGAGCGCGATCGGCGCGTCGCTGTGGCACCTGGCCAGGACGCCGGCCGACCGGGAGCGGCTGGTGGCCGAGCCGGGGCTGCTGCCGACCGCGATGGAGGAGTTCCTGCGGGCCTACGCGCCGGTCACGATGGCGCGGCTGGTCAGGGAGGACATGAGCTGGAACGGCGTCGACATGAAGGCCGACGACTGGATCCTGCTCTCCTTCCCGGCCGCCAACCGCGACCCGGCCCAGTTCGACCGGGCCGGCGAGGTGGTGATCGACCGTGAGGTGAACCGGCACGCCGCGTTCGGGCTGGGCATCCACCGGTGCGTGGGCTCGCATCTGGCGCGGATGGAGCTGCGGGTCGCGCTCGAGGTGTGGCTGGAGCGCATTCCGGAGTTCTCCCTCGATGAGCCGGAGGCGGTGACCTGGGCGGCCAGCCAGGTACGCGGCCCCCGCGCCCTTCCCCTGCGCATCGGTGGATCATGAATCGGTCTAGAATCATAATCTAGAATCGGTTTCTCATCATTGGGGTGGGCGCATGCCGTACCGGATCTATGTCGACGGTGAGTGGATGGCGGCGAGCGGGGGCGAGGCGATCCCCGTGGTCAATCCGGCCACCGAGGAGATCATCGCCGAGGTGCCGCGCGGCGGCGCCAAAGACGTGGTCAGGGCCGTCGAGGCGGCCGCCGCCGCGCTGCCCGCCTGGGCCGCCAGGCCCGCCGCCGAACGCGCCGCGTTGTGCGCGGCCGTGGCGGGCGCGCTGAAGGAGCGGTCCGAGGACCTCGCCGACACGATCGTGAACGAGCTGGGCATGCCGCTCCCACTGACCAGGCTCATCCAGGTGGGCGCGCCGATCCGGACCTTCGCCTCGATGCCCGACGTGGCGGCCGGGATCGGGTTCGAGGAGCGGATCGGGGACTCGGTGGTGTACCGGGATCCGATCGGCGTCGTCGGCGCGATCACCCCGTGGAACTACCCGCTGCACCAGATCGCCGCCAAGCTCGCCCCCGCCCTGACCGCCGGGTGCACGGTGGTGCTCAAGCCCAGCGAGGTCACGCCGCTCAACGCGTTCGCGCTGGCCGAGGTGATGCACGAGGCCGGGTTCCCGCCGGGCGTGGTCAACCTGGTCTCCGGTACGGGCCCCGAGGCGGGGGAGGCGCTGGCCGCGCACCCGCTGGTCGACATGGTCTCGTTCACCGGCTCCACCCGCGCCGGCCGGCGGGTCGCGGAGCTGGCCGCGGCCGGTGTGAAGCGCACCGCGCTCGAACTGGGCGGCAAGTCGCCGAACGTGCTGCTCGACGACCTCGACGACGCCGGGTTCGAGGACGCCGTGCGCAAGGGCGTGGGCGCGTGCTACCTGAACTCCGGCCAGACCTGCTCGGCGCTGACGCGGCTGCTGGTCCCGCGCGAGCGGCTGCCGGACGCCGAGCGGATCGCGGCGGAGGAGGCGCTGACGTACACGCCCGGCGATCCGCGGGACGCGGGCACCCGGCTCGGACCGCTGGTGTCGGCGGCGCAGCGGGAGCGGGTGCGCGAGATGCTGCGCGCGGCGGACGAGGACGGCGCGACGACCCTCACCGGGGGCCCCGAGCAGCCGGAAGGGCTCGACCGCGGCTTCTACGTACGGCCCACCGTGCTGACCGGCGTCAGCCCGGAGTCCCGGATCGCCCAGGAGGAGATCTTCGGGCCGGTCCTGGTCATCCTGCCCTACGACGTCGAGGACGAGGCGGTCCGCATCGCCAACGGCACCGCGTACGGGCTGGCGGCCGGCGTACGCGCCGCGGACCCCGAGCGCGCCCGCCGCGTGGCCAGGCGGATCAGAGCGGGCCAGATCCGCGTCAACGACGGCGCGCACAACGGCCTGGCCCCCTTCGGCGGCTTCAAGCAGTCCGGGTACGGCCGCGAGTACGGCCGCTTCGGCCTGGAGGAGTTCCTCACCACCACCTCCGTGCAGCTCTGAACCCCGGGACCGCGACGTGGCCGGCCGGCAAGCTACGAACACCGCCGCGCGCCGCCCGCATCCGCCCCTCCGGCCGCGCGATCATCATCTTCTGAGCCGGTTCGACGACGGAAGACGACGGAAATGGAGCACGAACGATGAAGGTACGCATAGATCCGGAGCGCTGCCAGGGCCACGGCCGCTGCTATGACCTCGCCCCCGAGCTGTTCGGCGAGGACGACGAGGGCTACGGGCAGGTCATCGGCGACGGCATCGTGTCGCCGGACGGCGAGCACGAGGCCCGCCTGGCGGTGTCCAACTGCCCCGAGCGCGCCATCGAGATCCTCTAGGAGCGGGCGGACGGCCGGGTCCGTCGCCCGCACCTTGTGCGTGCTCCGGCAGGCGGGGGCGCCGGCGGCCGCCTGGCCCGTGACCGCCCCGGCGGCGGCCGGCTAGTCGCGCAGCAGGCCGCCGCCGTCGACGCACCAGGTCTGGCCGTTGATCCACTCGGCGTCGCCGGACAACAGGAACGCCGCCGCGGCGGCCAGGTCGGACGGCCTGCCCAGGCGGGTGCTGCGGTTCGCGGCCAGCCCGGCGGCCCTGAACTCCTCGCTCATCGTCGCCAGGCCGGTCTCGCTGAGCACCATGCCGGGGGACAGGCCGTTGCAGCGGATGCCCTTCTTGCCCCAGCGGGAGGCGATGTGCCGGGTCAGCGTGTTGATGCCGGCCTTGGAGGCGGCGTAGGCGGGTCGTACGGGCTCGCCGACGTAGGCGGCGCCGGACGAGGTGTTGACGATGGCGCCGCCACCGCTGTCCAGCAGCAGGGGGATGGCGGCGCGGCAGGTGTGGGCGAACCCGATGAGGTTGACCTCGAACGTACGCCGCCAGACCGCCGCGTCCATCGCCAGCAGGTCCGCGTCACGGCCGAGCGTGCCCGGCGACAGGTCGGCGCCCACGTTGAACAGCCCGTCCACGCCCCCGAACGCGGCCACCGCCCGCTCGAACAGCCTGGCGACCGACGCCTCGTCCGCCAGATCGAACCCGGCCGCCACCGCCGTGCCGCCGGCGGCCGCGATCCGGGCGGCGGTGGCCTCGGCCCCTTCGAGGTCGAGGTCGCCGACCAGGACCCGCGAGCCCTCCTCGGCCAGCCGTTCGGCGGTGGCGGCGCCGATGCCGGTGGCGCCGCCGGCCACGACGATCGTCTTGTCCTTCAGTCCGCGCATGACGGGTCCGTTCTCGTGACGGGTGCCGGCCAGAGACCGGCCAGGGCGTCGATGAGGCCGACGGCGGTGGTCTCCCAGGTGGTGCGCGCGGTCGGCCCGCCTTCGTGCAGGGCGCGCTCGCGTTCGGCCAGCGTGTGCATGATGAGCAGGCGGCTCATGTCGCCGCGTTCGGCGTGCACCTCGTCGGGCAGGCCGGGCAGCAGCCGGAACATGCCCTCCAGGGTGCGGCGCATCGAGGGCGTCGCCGCGGACTCCTCGACGACGATCCGGCGCAGGGCCGGGACGAGGGCGGCCTGCGCCAGGCAGCGGGCCCGCCAGCTCGGCACGCCCAGCGCGTCGAGGTGGGTGGTGGCGGGGCGTACCAGGCAGGAGATCCAGGCGCGCAGGTCGGAGGAGTCGGTGATCGCCTGGAGCATGCGCAGGCGCCGCTCCTCGGTGCCGGTGGTGTAGCGGCGTACGATGGCGCGGACCAGGTCGGCCTTGGTGCCGAAGTGGTAGCCGACGGCGAAGTTGTTGGCCTGCCCGGCCGCCTGGCCGATCTGCCGGTTGGAGACCTCGCCGATCCCGTGCTCGGCGAAGAGCCGTTCGGCGGCGTCGAGGATGGCCTCACGAGTCTCCAGCGCCCGCTCGCTTCTGCCGGGTGCTGTTCCAGGTGTTCTGCCGGGCACCGTCACCACCGGACCGGGACGCGCTCCAGCCCGCCGACGATCAGGCCCTCGCGGCGTCTGAGCTCGCCGACCGGGACGGCCGGCTCGAGCGTGGGCAGGCGGTCGAGCAGCACCTCCAGCACGGTCTGCAACTCGGTACGGGCCAGCGCCTGGCCGATGCAGGAGTGGGGGCCGACGCCGAAGGCGACGTGCGGATTCGGCGAGCGGTCCAGCCGCATCTCGCCCGCGCCCTCGAACTGCCGCTCGTCCCGGTTGGCAGAGGCCATGCTGCAGATCACCGTGGTGCCCTTCGGCAGGGTCTCGCCGGCCACCTCGACCTCCTCGGTGAGGTAGCGGGGCATGCCGAAGCCGGGGTTGGCGTCGAAGCGCAGCACCTCCTCCACCGCCGGGCGGATCAGCGTACGGTCGGCCACCAGCGCCTCCCAGCGGGCCCGGTCGGCCAGGAGCATCGAGACCATCTTGCCGATCATGTTCGCGGTGGTCTCGTGCCCGGCCACCAGCAGGCCCTTGGCGGTGCCCAGCATGAGCTGCTCGGTGAGCCGGCCGTCCAGCCCCTCGACGATCGAGAGCAGCTCGCTGATCAGGTCGTCGCCCGGCTCGGCGCGCTTGGCCTCGACCAGCGCGATCAGGTAGGCGTCGAACTCGGCCTGCGCGGCGTCGATCTCGTCCTGACCGAACCTCGTCATGCTCAGCATGGTGTCCGACCAGTACGCGAACCGGCTCCGGTCGGAGTCGGGCACCCCCAGCAGGTCGCAGATCGCCCACACCGGCAGCGGGAAGCCGACCGCGCTCACCAGGTCGGCCGGCGCGCCCGTGGCGACCATCCGCTCGACGAGCTGCTCGGCCATCGCCTGGATCCGGGGCCGCATCGCGGTGACCCGCCTGGCGGTGAACGCCCTGCCGACCAGTTGCCGCCACGCCCGGTGGTTCTCCCCGGTCAGGTTGCCGCCGCTGCCGAACACGCCGCCGGACTCGTTGGCGGTGACCCGGGCGGCGTCCTCGGCGTCGAGCTGGCGGGTGAAGCGCGGGTCGGACAGGACCTGCTTGACGTCGTCGTAGCGGGTCAGCAGCAGGGCCCGGTCGCCGCTGGCCAGCCGGATGGGCGCCACCGGGCAACCCTGCCGCAGCTCGGCCCACTCGTGCGGCGGCTCCAGGGCGCTCGGGTTGCGAAAGGGGTATTCGGGCGCCTCGGTCACGATCGCTCTCCCTCTGGTCGGCTCGACGCCATTTAAGTCACCCTACTTAGTTAAGTCAAGCGACTCAAAGACGGAAGGCCGCGTCCCCGCGGGCGATGCGAGAACGCGACCTTCCGGGTCAGGTCGGCCCGGGTCTGACGGCGGCGATCAGGCCAGGGTCGATCAAGGCGGGGTGCGATCAGGGCTGGGGTCCGGGTCAGGCTGGGGTGGCGGCCTCCTGCTTGGGGGTCTGCTCGGGCAGGTCCAGGCTGTCGCGGAGCGGGGCCGGCTTGAGGAAGGCAGCGGCGATCAGGCCGACGACGGCGATGGCCGCCGAGATCAGGAAGATGTGGCCGGTGGCGTCGCCGTACGCGGCCCTGACGATCTCCCTGACCGGCTCGGGCAGGGCGGCGATGTTCAGGCTGCCCGAGGCCGCCTTGCCCGCCGCGGGGATGCCCGCTTCGGCCAGGCCCTCGGCGATGCCGGTCGCCACCCGGTTGGCCAGGACCGCGCCGAGCACCGAGACGCCCACGGTGCCGCCGAGCGAGCGGAAGAAGGTGACCGCGCCGCTGGCCGCGCCGATCTCGCGCAGCGGGACCGTGTTCTGGATGACCAGGACGAGGTTCTGCATGGACATGCCGACGCCGACGCCGACCGCCAGCATGTACGCCGAGATCAGCACCAGTGAGGTCTCGTGGTCGATGGTGGCCAGACCGGCGAAGCCCGCCAGCAGGACGACCAGGCCGACGAGGATGTACGGCTTGGTCCGGCCGCTGTTGGAGACCATCCTGCCGCTGATCGTCGAGGAGAGCAGCACGCCGATCATCATGGGGATGGTCAGCAGGCCGGCGGCGGTGGGCCCGTACCCGCGGCCGATCTGGAAGTACTGGCCGAGGAAGACCGACCCGCCGAACATGGCCATGCCGACCGCGAGGCTGGCCAGGATGGCCAGGGCGGGGGTACGGCGCCGGATGACGTGCAGCGGCACGACCGGCTCCTTGACCACGGACTCGACCCAGGTGGCCGCAGCGAGCAGCAGCACGCCGCCGCCGGCCATGACCGCGCTCTGCCAGGACAGCCACGCGAAGGAGTTGCCGACGAAGGTGACCCAGATGAGCAGGATGCTGACGCCGGCCGCGATGAGGGTGGCGCCCCAGTAGTCGATGCTCACGTCGGGACGGCGCACGGTCGGCAGGTGCAGGGTCTTGGCCAGCAGCGCGAAGGCGGCGATGGTGAACGGCACGGCGATGAAGAAGCACCAGCGCCAGCCGAGCTAGGAGGTGTCGGCGATGACACCGCCGAGCAGCGGGCCGCCGACGGTGGCCACGGCCATGACGGCGCCGAGGTAGCCGTTGTAACGGCCCCGCTCCTTGGGCGAGATCATCGCGGCGATGATGACCTGCGCGAGGATCTGCAGCGCGCCCATGCCGAGGCCCTGGAGGGCGCGGAAGGCGATGAGCTGGCCGGTGTTCTGGGCGAGCCCGCAGGCCAGCGAGCTGACCATGAAGATCACGATGGAGATCTGGAGCAGCAGCTTCTTGTTGAACAGGTCGGCCAGCTTGCCCCAGATGGGCGTCGAGGCGGTCGAGGCCAGCAGGGAGGCGGTGACGACCCAGGTGTACTGCGACTGGCTGCCCTCGAGCGCGCCGATGATCTGCGGAAGCGCCACCGAGACGATGGTGCCGCTGATCATCGCGACGAACAGGACGAGCAGCAGGCCGCTGAGGGCTTCGAGAATCTGGCGATGGGTCATCGGCTCCGCCGCGGACGGCGCTGCCGGCTGGGCACTCACACGCAACCTCCGATCAAGGGGAAATGGGATGCAACCCGGACACCATACATGCTCAAGCGGCAACTTTGCTCATTGAGCATTTATTCCCATTGGGTAAGCTTGCTCGCATCATGGACAGCACAGCAGGGTTGCGTGAGCGCAAGAAGGCCGAGACCCGCCAGGCGGTGCACGAGGCCGCACTGCGTCTCGCCATCGAGCACGGCCTGGACAACGTCACCGTCGAGGCCATCGCCGACGCCGCCAACATCTCCCGGCGGACGTTCTCCAACTACTTCGACGGCAAGGAGGCCGCGCTGCTCTACGGCGACGAGCAACTCCTGGGCACCCTGGTCCGGCGCGTACGCGAGCAGCCCGCCGGCCTGTCCGCCTGGCAGGCGCTGCGCGGCGCGCTGGAGAGCCTCTACTCCGAGAGCGGCGGCCCCGACCGGGAGTACCATCTCCGCGCCCGCCTGGCCATGCGCCACCCCTCCCTGCTCGCCAGGCAACTGGCCGGCAGGGTGCGACTGGAGCGCGAGCTCTGCCAGGCGCTGGCCGGGCGGGAACAGCGCGGGCTGGCCGGGCGGGACCAGCGCGGCGACCAGCATGGCGACCGGCGCGGCGACCAGCGCGGTGACGTCGGACCCGAGATGGTCACCGCCGCGTTCCTGACCGCGCTGCGCGTCGCCGCCCACTGGTGGTGCGCCGAGAACGAGACGCTGATGCTGAACGAGCTCACCACGCGAGCGCTCGACCAGATCGCCCAGCCGTTCGCCTGACCGAGCCCACGAGGGACGCCGGGCGGGGTCAGCGGCGGTCGTGGACTAGACGGCCGCCCACGACCGTGGCGGTCACGGTGAGGTCCTTGATCGTCTCAGGGCCGACCGCCAGCAGGTCGTCGGAGAGCACCGCGAAGTCCGCCAGCCGGCCCCGGCTCAGCGTGCCCTTGATGTGCTCCTCGTGCACCGCGTACGCGGAGCCGGCCGTGTAGGCCCGCAGCGCCTCGTCCGGGCCGAACGGCACGCCGCTCGCGGTCGTCCGGTTGACCAGGTCGTGGATACCCAGCAGCGGCGCGCCCGCCACCACGGGGCAGTCGGAGCTGCCGGGCAGGACGATGCCCGCCTCCAGGAACGACCGCTGCCGGTAGCAGCCGCGCGCCCGCTCCGGGCCCAGCGCGGCCAGCATGCCGTCGCCGAGCTCCGAGATGAACCGGCCCTGCGGGACCGGGATGACGCCGAGCGCCACGATCCTGGCCACCTGGGCGTCGCTGGTGACCGCGCAGTGCTCGACGCGGTGCCTGGCGCCGGGACGGGGGTGCCGGGCCTGTGCCTCGGCGTAGGCGTCGAGGACCACGTCGATGGCCGCGTCGCCGATGGCGTGCGTGGCGATCTGCCAGCCGGAGGCGTGCGCGCGCAGGATGAACGCGCGCAGCGCCGCCGCCTCCTCCTGGAGGAAACCCCGGTTGCCGGGGTCGCCCTCGTAGTCGTGGCACATGGCGGCGGTCCTGCCGACCAGTGAGCCGTCGGAGAACAGCTTGACCGGCCCGACGCGCAGCCACTCGTCGCCGAGCCCCGAACGCACGCCCAGGTCCAGGCCGAACTCGGCGTCCACGGCGTGCAGGTTGGGGGAGCCGGGCATGAGCGTGGCCCGCTGCGCGAGCAGGCCGCGTCGCGCGGCGTCCTGGAAGCAGGCGAGGTCCCAGGGGCCGTTGCCCGCCAGCCCGGCGCCGACGCCGGGCTCGGTGAAGCTGGTCAGGCCCTCCGCCGCCGCGGCCGCGCTCGCCAGCGCGATGCCCTCGACGAACTCCTCGTGCGCGAGCGGGCGCAGCAGCCGGTGGGCCAGGTTTTGCGCCTGCTCGGCGAGCAGACCGTCGGGCAGCCCCCGCTCGTCGCGGCCCACCGACCCGCCGGGGACGTCGGGCACCTCCTCCAGGGCGGGGAAGCCCATGAGGGCGAAGGCCGCCGTGCTGGCCACCCCCATGTGGCCGGAGGTGTGCTGGAGCCAGACCGGACGGCCGCCCGCCGCCCGGTCCAGGGCCTCGCGGGCCGGGTGGGCGCCCAGCTTGTTCTGGTCGTAGCCGGAGCCCCGGACCCACGCGCCCCCCGGCAGGGCGGCGGCCCGCGCGGCGACCCGCGCGTACAGCTCGTCCAGGTCGCTCACCCGCAGGTCCAGCTCGCGCAGCCGCTGGCCGCGCAGGCTCAGGTGGTGGTGGGCGTCGTTGAACCCCGGCACGGCGGGCGCCCCGCGCAGGTCGACGACCTCGTCCGCGGTGACGCCGTCGAGCTCCTCGTCCAGCCCGGCGATCCGGCCGCCGAGCACGCCCAGGCGGGTGGCGGCCGGCCGGCCGGCGTCGAGCGTGGTGAACCGGCCGTTGACGAACAGCGTGTCGAGACGCATCAGACCTCCAGCGGGTATCGGGTCGCGCCCGGCGGGATCACCGCAGCGCGTTGTTGAGGGTGCCGTAGTCGAGCCCGCCGGCGAGCGTCTCGTAGGTGCCCTCGCCCAGCGCCTCGGCCGCGGCCAGGGCGGCGGTCGCGTACGCGGCCTGGGCGATCGCCGAGCCCAGGCTCACCCGCGCCACCCCCGCCGCCGCCAGCTCGGGCACCGCCGGAGCCCCCGGGCCGACCATCACGTTGAGCGGCAGCGGCCCGCCCGCCAGCCGGGCGATGACGTCCAGATCGACCAGCCCCGGCACGAACAGCCCGTCGGCCCCCGCGTCGGCGTACACGCGCGCCCGCTCCTCGACCTCGGCCACCCGGTCGCCGGGCACCCCGGCCAGGTAGACGTCGGTCCGGGCGTTGACGAACAGGTCCACCCCCTCGGCCTCGGCGGCGGCCCGCGCGGCGGCGATGCGCTGGGCCTGGTCCTTGGCCGGGAGCAGGGGAGCGCCGTCAGGGCCGGGGGAGTCCTCCAGGTTGACGCCGACCGCGCCGGCCCGGATCACCGCGCGCACGGTGGCGGCGACGTCGCCGTAGCCGCCCTCGACGTCGGCGGTGACCGGCACCTTCACGGCGGCCACGATGCGGGCGACCGCGTCGATCATGCGGTCGCGGTCGAGGCCGGAGCCGTCGGGGGTGCCGTTCGCCCAGGAGACGCCGGCGCTCGTCGTGGCGATCGCGTGCGCTCCCGCGGCCTCGATGACGGCGGCGGAGGCGGCGTCCCAGGCGTTGGGCAGCACGAGCACCGGGCCCTGGTGCAGGGCACGGAACCGGGCGGCTTGGTCGATCATGATGGTCCTCTTCGTCGGATGAGCGGATTCGCCATCAGAGGATGGCGGGCGCGACGCGAGCGTGTCCGGCCGGATTCGGACATCACCACCGGGTCTCTCACATGGCCGGGGTCGTATGTCCGGATCCGGCCGGTGATCGGGCCGCGGGTGGGCGTACACATGAGGTATGACCACGTACTCGGCCGTCGTAACCACCGGCATCTACTGCCGGCCCGGGTGCGGTGCCCGGCCGCTGGCCCGCAACACGCGCACGTACGAGCATCCGGCCGCCGCCGAGGCCGCGCTGGCCGGGCGGATGGGCCTGTCGCCGCGGCACCTGCGCCGGTTGTTCCTGCGGCACCTCGGCGCCACGCCCGACCAGCTCGCCAGGTCGCGGCGGGCGCACTTCGCGCGGCGGCTGCTGGACGACACCGATCTGACGGTGCTGGACGTGGCGTTCGCGTCCGGGTTCGGGAGCCTGCGGCAGTTCAACCGCATCATGCGGGAGACCTTCCGGGCCTCGCCCACCGACCTGCGCGACCGGCGGCACCGCGCCGACCGGCTGGCCGCCGACGGAGGGCTGGCGCTGCGGCTGCCGCACGTGCCCGGCTACGACTGGCCCGCCGTGCTGCGGCTGCTCGCGGCGCGGGCGGTGCCGGGGGTGGAGGAGGCGGACGGTGACACGTACCGGCGGACGATCACCGTGGACGGCGCCCCCGGCGTCCTGGAGGTGTCGCCGGGCGGGGACGGGTTCCTGCTGCTGCGCGCGCACCTGCCGTACTGGGAGGGCCTGATCCACGTCGTGGGGCAGGTGGGGCGGGTGCTCGGCGCCGACCTCGACCAGGCGGCCGGGGTGGCCGCCCTGTCGGCCGACCCGCTGCTCGGCCCCCTGGTACGCGGGCGCCCCGGGCTGGCGGTGCCGGGAGCGTGGACCGCCCTCGAGGCCGCCGTCCAGGCGGTCGTACGCCGAAGGCGGACCCCCACGGAGGCGGCCACGGTGCTGAAGGCACTGGTCACCGGAGCCGGGACCGTCGTCCCCGGCCTGCGGGGCGGCCTCACCCACACCTTCCCCGAGCCCGCCGCCCTGACGCCGGCCGCCCTGTCCCACGCGGGGCTGGCGGACGACGAGGTGAGCGCGCTCACGGCACCGGCCGCCCTCGACCCGGACGCGAGCCCGGACGCGAGCCCGGACGCGAGCCCGGACGCGAGCCCGGACGCGAGCCCGGACGCGAGCCCGGACGCGAGCCCGGACGCGAGCACAGACACCCTGTCGTACGACGACGACCTGCGGCAGGACCTGGCGTTCCGGCTCGGCCGTCGGGCGGCCTTCCCCGCCGGCGACCCGGACCTCCGCGCCGCCCTGGCCTGTCTGGGCCTGGACCCCGCCACGGCCGCGGACCGGTGGCGGCCCTGGCAGGCGCTCGCGGCCGCCCACCTGATGGCCCACGGCGCGTCCGCTGACCGGGTGGCGCGTCAGGCGCGGGCGTAGGTCAGCAGGACCACGCCGGAGTCGAACGTGCGGCTTCCGGCCAGCGTCAGCGAGAGCCTGTCGGGCGTCTCGGGGTACAGGCGCGCGCCGGATCCCAGCAGCACGGGGAAGACCATGAGCCGCAGCTCGTCCGCGAGGCCCCGCCTGAGCAGTTCCTGAGCCAGCGACCGGCTGCCGTGGACGAAGACGTGCCCGTCGCCGTCCTGGTGCTTGAGTGCCTCGACCGCGCTGGTCAGGTCGCCCTTGAGGAGGGAGGCGTTCCAGGTCAGCGGCTCGGGCAGAGTGGCGGACACCACGTACTTGGGCAGCGCGTTCATCCGGTCGGCGAACTCGCCGCCCATCTTGGGCCAGGCGGCGGAGAAGCCCTCGTAGGTGACCCGGCCGAGGAGCAGGGCCGAGGTCTCCATGAGCTCCTCGTAGCGGCAGGCGTCGTGCTCCGGGGTGAAATGCTCCAGCACCCAGCCGCTGTGCCGGAAGCCCGGCTCGCCGCCCGGACCCTCCATCACGCCATCGAGTGAGACGAACTCAGAAATGACCAGCTTTTTCACAAGCCCTCCTTGTCGCGTTCGGCGCCTAGGAGATTAGGCGGGAAGGCGAGCCCAGGGCTTGTACAGAAGCGACAGCGGCCCCGGCGGGTCAGCGGAAGGTGATGACCCGGCGCCCGCCGCCGGACCCGCCGCCCATGGCCTCCAGCGCCTCCGGCGCCTGGTCGAGCGTGATCGGCGTGACCTCGGGCAGGATGCGGTGCCGCGCGGAGAAGGCCAGCGTGTCCCGCAGGTCGTGCGGTGAGCCGGACGGCGAGGCCATGACCCGCAGCCGGTTGAGCACCATCGGCTGCGCCCGCAGGGTGAGCGGGGTGTTGTCGTAGCCGCACAGCACGAGCGTGCCGTCCGGGGCGAGCCCGCCGAGGGCCGCGGCGGCGGCCTCGTTGGACGGGGCGGCGTTCAGGACGACGTCCGCGCCGCCGTCCCACGCCCTGAGCGCCGCGGCGGGGTCGGTGTCGCGGCTCGCGACGTACAGCTCGGCGCCCAGTTCCTTGGCGCTCGCCGCGCCGTCGGCCGAGCGGCCGATCACCGCGACCCGCGCGCCCATGGCGAGGGCGTACCGGACGGCGAGCGCGCCGATGCCGCCGCTGCCGATGACCGCGACCCGTGAGCTCGGGGTGGCGCCGGCCCGCCGCAGGCCGTTGAACGCGGTCAGCCCCGCGCACATCAGCGGCGCCGCGGCCACCGGGTCGAGCCCCACCGGCAGCGGGGTCACGTAGCCGCCCTTGAACAGGCCGTACTCGGCGTAGCCGCCGTCGGCGACGATGCCGGTGACGCGCTTGGTCGGGCACAGGATCTGGTCGCCGGACACGCAGTAGCCGCAGTGGCCGCACGAGTCGTACAGGAACTGGGCTCCGACCGCGTCGCCCACGGCCAGGCCGGGCACGCCCGCGCCGAGCGCGGCGACCGTACCGGTGATCTCGTGGCCGGGGACGACCGGGAAACGGGCGAACGGGTAGTGGCCGCGCACCAGGTTCAGGTCGGTGTAGCACACGCCGCAGGCGGTGATCTCGACCAGGACCTCTCCCGGACCCGGCTCCGGGATCTCGCGTTCGGTCAGGGACAGCGGGGCGTTCACCCCGGTCGCGACTGCTGCGCGCATGATGATCTCCTCCCGGCGGCACGCGATCGCGCCGCCACCTTCCAGCGTGCCGTCATCGGGCTCGTGGGGACAGCGCGCAGCCTGGGGTGGTCAACCCCGGCCTCGGCGGAGCCCGAACGCCGGGCCGGGGATGTCGCGCCAGACGTCGGCGGGGTCGAGGGCGTGCAGCGCCGCCACCACGCCGGCGCCGTCCGGCACGAACCAGAGCAGCCGCTGGGCGGCAGCAGTGCAGGAAACCGGCCTGGACCCCCGTCAGCCCCGCCTGCGGGCCGACGAGCACCTGCGCCGCGTGGTTCTGCGTCACCACCTCGTGCAGGTCGGTGATCACCATGGCGGGGGTGTCGCGCAGGCGATCCAGGAGCCCGCGCAGCGCGTGCTGCACCAGGGTCGCCTCC
The DNA here is from genome assembly GCF_040654715.1 of Nonomuraea sp. NPDC050643. Taxonomy (NCBI): domain Bacteria; kingdom Bacillati; phylum Actinomycetota; class Actinomycetes; order Streptosporangiales; family Streptosporangiaceae; genus Nonomuraea; species Nonomuraea sp. NPDC050643. Next base: position 227,907 of record NZ_JBFAIM010000010.1, read on the forward strand.
GAACCGATCGGCGCCGGCCGCCCCGCCAGGTGGAACAGGTGGCCGGTCTCGTCGTCGTCGAGCCGCAGGGCCCGGGCCAGCCCGACGCTCTCCGGGCTCAGCCGGTCTCTGCGCGACTTCAGGAACGCCCCCAGCTCGCCCAGGCCCACCTCGCGCCTCCGATCACATGACGTCCTCGATCATTATGGGCAGGTGGCGCACCCGCCGCCCCGTCGCGTGGTGCACGGCGTTGGCCACGGCGGCGGCCATGCCGACCAGGGCCACCTCGCCGAGGCTCTTGGCCCCCATCGGGTTGAGCACGTGGTCGGGCCGGTCGACGAAGGCGACGTCGATCCGGCCGATGTCGGCGTTGACCGGGATGACGTACTCGGCCAGGTCGGTGTTGAGGAAGCCGCCGTAGCGCGGATCGACCTCGCTGTGCTCGCGCAGCGCCGCGCCGATCCCCCACACCACCGAGCCGCGTACCTGCGCCTCGGCGGTCACCGGGCTGGCCACGCGGCCGCAGTCGGCGACGCTGACCACCCTGGGGACGCGTACGCGGTGGACGACGGGCTCGATCCGGACCTCGGCGAAGTGCGCGACGAAGCTGAACGAGACGTAGCCGGGATAGTCCGGGCCGGCCAGGGCCACCAGGCCGGCCCGCATCCGGTCGATCATCTCGGGCGGCTGGCCGGGGCCCTGGGTGACGACCTCCACCTCGACAGGGTCGCGGCCGGACGCCGTCACGGCGGCGGCCAGGTCGACGGGGCCCTCGGGGGCGAGGCCGAGTGCGGCGCGCAGCTCACGCAGCGCCTCGTGCGCCGCCCGCAGCGTGCTGTTGGTCCCCCAGGCCCCGGCGGTCAGGTGGTGGGGCACGGCCCGCGTGTCGCCGACCACCACGGTCACCGCCTCCGGGACGATCCCGAGGTCCTCGGTGAGGGCGCAGGTCAGGGCCGTGGTGATGCCCTGCCCCATCTCGTGCCCGCCCACCTCGGCCACGAGCCGCCCGTCCGCGTACGCGCGCAACCGGGCCTGCGTCGGCACCGTGAGCGACGGATAGGCGCCCACCGCCACGCCCCAGCCGATCAGGGCGCCGTCCTCGTCGCGCATGGAGCCGGGCTCCGGCGTGCGGTCCGCCCAGCCGAACAGCTCGGCCCCCAGGCGCAGGCATTCGCCGAGATGCCGCGAGGAGAACGGCTTGCCCGTCACCGGATCCGTCGCGGCGTCGTTGTCCAGGCGCAGCGCGACCGGGTCCCGGCCGATGACGTGGCAGAGCTCGTCGATGGCCGACTCCAGGGCGAAGGCGGCGGAGTGCTCGAAGGGCGCCCGCATGTAGCCGGGGGTCTGCGTGTCGGTCCTGACGTGCCGCTGCCGGCCGCGGAAGTCCGGGATGGCGTACAGGCGCGAGGTGATCTCCGTATACGTCGCCGGCAGCAGATCCTGCCGCGACGCCTGCTGGTCGACCTCGTGGATCGCGGCGAGCAGGCGGCCCGCCCGGTCGGCGCCGAGGCGGATCCGGTGCCGGGCCACGGGGCGGAAGCTGGCCGCGTGGAAGGTGTGCGCCCGGGGCAGGACCAGCTTGACCGGCCGCCCGATCCGGCGCGCGGCGACGGCCAGCGGCCCCAGGTGCGGCTGCAGGGAGTTCTTCTGGCCGAAGGCCCCGCCCACGTACGGGGAGATGACCTCGACCCGCTCGCGGTCGATGCCGAGCTGGCCGGCCAGGCCGCCGCGCAGCGCCCCGACGCTCTGCGTGCCCTCGTGCACGACCACGGTGTCGCCCTGCCATTCCACGACGCCGCCGATCAGCTCCATCGGCACCTGGTGCTGCGGGCCGCTCCGGTAGCTCTGATCCACCCGCACGGGGCTGGCGGCGTACGCGGCCTCGGCGTCGCCCACGACCACGTCGGCGAGGAAGGGCAGCGGGAGGGCCTCCTCCTGGAGCACCGTCTCGGTGCCCGCCGCGCCGACCTCCACGGCGAACGGCTCGGTGTCATAGGTGACGCGTACCAGCCCGGCCGCCTCGGTGGCGGCGACCAGCGTGTCGGCCACGACCAGCGCGACGGGCTGGCCGCGGTAGGCGACGCGGTCGTCCAGCATCGGCTGCAGGCTCTGGAAGGCGTAGCCGCCGGCCATGATGTACCCCGCCGGGGTGATGCCCAGGTCGTCGAGGTGCGACAGGACGAGCAGGACGCCCGGCACCGCGGTGGCCGCCCGGACGTCGAGGTCGGTGATCCGGCCCTTGCCGACGGTCGCGACGACGGGCATCGCGTACGCCACCCCGTCCGGCGCGTGGTCGGCCCCGTACTTCGCCGCCCCGGTGACCTTCTCCCTGGCGCCGACCCGCGGCAGCCGCGGACGTGTCATCGCGCGGCCCTCTCCCCGGCGATGCGCAGCGCCTCGGCGACCGTGCGGACGCCCAGCTCGACACGGAAGGCGTTCTGCCTGCCCGGACGCGCCCCGGACAGGGCCGCCTCGCCGGCCCGGCGCGCGCCGGGCCCGTCCAGCACCCCGCCGACCAGCTCCCGCTCGGCCTCGCGGCACCGCCAGGGACGCGTGGCGACCCCGCCCACCGCGATGCGGCAGTCCTCGACGCGGCCCCGCCCGTCCAGCTCCACCGCGGCGGCGGCCGAGGCCAGCGCGAACGCGTACGACTCCCGGTCCCTGACCTTGTGGTACGTCGAGCCGCGCCCGGCGGGCGCGACCGGCACCCGGATGCGCACGATCAGCTCGTCCCAGTCCAGCGTGTGCTCGCGTTCCGGCGTGTCCCCGGGCTCCACGTGCAGGTCGGCCAGGGCGATCGTGCGCTCGCCGCGCGGCCCGGCGACGTCCACGACGGCGTCGAAGGCGATCAGCGCGACCGCCCAGTCCCCGGGGTAGGTGGCGACGCAGGCGTCGCTGCCGCCGAGCAGCGCGTGCCCGCGGTCGAGACCGCCGATCGCGCCGCATCCGCTGCCCGGGAGCCGCTTGTTGCAGGGGAACGGCGGCCCGCCGCGGAAATAGGCGCAGCGGGTGCGCTGGAGCAGGTTGCCGCCGACCGTGGCCATGTTGCGCAACTGCTGGGAGGCGGCCTTGGCCAGGGACTCGGCCAGCGCGGGATAGTCGCGCAGCAGCACCGGGTCCGCCGCGACGTCGGCCATCGGCGCCCCGGCGCCGAACGTCAGCTCACGGGGCCCGCCGGTGTCGAAGCCGGCCAGCTCGCTCAGGGCGCGCACGTCCACGACGGCGGACGGGGTCTCGATGTCCAGCTTCATCAGGTCGTACAGGGTGGTGCCGCCGGCCAGCACCTTCGTGCCCGGTCCGGCGGCCGACAGCGCGCGCAGCGCGTCGGGCAGGGTCGTGGGGGCCTCGTAGGCGAACGGCCGCATGAACCCTCACCCGTCCCGCTCGCCGGTGGCCGCCTGGCGCACCGCCGCGACGATGCCCGGATAGGCGCCGCACCGGCACAGGTTGCCGCTCATGTACTCGCGGATCTCGTCGTCGTCGCCGGCGTGCCCCTCGGCGATGCAGCCCAGCCCGGACATCACCTGCCCCGGCGTGCAGTAGCCGCACTGCAGGGCGTCGTGGTCGACGAACGCCCGCTGCAGCGGGTGCAGGTCCCCGCCGGGCTCGGCCACCCCCTCGATCGTGGTGACCCGCCGCCCGTCCACCTGGACCGCCGGCGTCAGGCACGAGACGATCCGGCGCCCGTCCAGGTGGACGGTGCAGGCGCCGCACTGGCCGTGGTCGCAGCCCTTCTTCGTCCCGGTCAGCGCCAGCCGCTCACGCAGGACGTCGAGCAGCGACTCGCGCGGGTCGAGATCCAGACGGACGGCACGGCCGTTCACCGTGAACGCCGTCTCCCTCGTCGAGGTCATAAGCGCCACGCTAACGGGCGCAATCGCAGCGATCCTCCTATGTCGCGGTAAGTCCCGGTCAAGAATCGGCGCTGGTCAGCGGGATGTGGTCGAGGGCGCGGTGTCCGAACCGCTCGGCCCGGCAGTCGCACCAGGCCGCCAGGGCCGGGGCGAGCCGGACGGCGTGGGCGTGGAACCCGTCGGCCCGCGCCTGGCGCAGGACGGCGTGCAGGACGCTGTGCTCGGCGCGCAGCCAGGTCGTCGCCTGCCGGTGGTTCGCGAGGCGCTCAGGCCGTACGCCGGGGGCGGGCGGGTCGAGGGCGACCAGGCGCGTGCCGGGCTCCAGCAGCCGGGCGGCCGCGTACGTGGTGTGCAGGTAGTGCTCGATCGCCCGCCGCGCCACCTCCCGATGGGCCGGGACGACGCGGGCGAGCTCCCGCGCGTACGTGTGGAGCAGCGGGTGGAAGCCGAACCTGCCGGGCGCGACCTCGGTCAGCAGGTGGGCGTCGAGCAGGGTGTCGAGCAGCCGGGCCGCCTGCGCACGGTCGACGCCCGCCAGGCTGGCGGCGGCCGCGGTGGTGAGATCCGGCCCGGGGTGCAGGGCCAGCAGCCGGAACAGGCGGGCCACGTCGGGGGGCAGGAGGTCGTACGAGCGGGAGAGCACCGTGCGCATGTCGGTGAGGGCGTCCCGGGTGGCCAGCGCCCCGATGTCGTCGCGGACACGGCGCAGGTCGGCGGCCAGCGCGCCGAGCGGGAAGGACGGGCCGGCCGCCGCGCGGCCCGCCACGATGGCCAGGGCCAGCGGCAGCCCCGCGCACAGGTCGGCGATCTCCTCGGCGGCCCCCCGGTCCGAGCCGAGCCGCTCATGGCCCAGGCGGTGGGCGAGCAGCTCCAGGGACTCCTCCCGGGAGAGCACGCCGAGCGTGAGCAGCGCGGCTCCCTCCGTGGTGACCAGGCTGCTCAGCCCCTGGCGGCTGGTGATCAGGACGGTGCACTCGGCGCCGCCGGGCAGCAGCCAGCGCACCTGCTCGGCGTCGCGGGCGTTGTCCAGGACGACCAGCATGCGCTTGCCCGCCAGCATCGTCCGGTAGAGCGCGGCCCTGGCCTGCAGCCCCTGCGGGACCCGCTGCGGCGGCACGCCCATGGCCTGGAGGAAGGCCGACAGCGCCGCGTCGGGCCGGACCGGAAGGTCGGACGGCCCGAACCCCTGCAGGTCGATGTGGAGCTGGCCGTCGTGGAAACGCTCGGCGGCCCGGTGCGCCCAGCGCAGGGCCAGCGCGGTCTTGCCGACGCCGGGGGCGCCGGTGAGGACACAGGTCCTCGAACCCTCGCCGAACAGCCGGTCCAGCTCCTTCAGCGCGTCGCCGCGGCCGGCGAACTCGGCCACACCCGGCGGGAGCTGGCGGGGCGCCATGGGCGTGGCCTGCCACGTGTCGCCCTTGAGCAGCGCCAGGTGGATCCGCCGCAGCTCGGGGGAGGGGTCGACGCCCAGGTCCTCGCTGAGGCGGCGCCTGAGCCGCTCGTACCCGGCCAGCGCCTCGGCCTGCCTGCCGCAGCGGTCGAGCGTGAGGAGCAGGCGCGCCCACAGCGGCTCGCGCAGCGGATGGCGGGCCGCCAGCTCCTGTACCTCGGCGACCAGCTCGGCATGGCGTCCCTCGGCCAGCCCCAGGTCGATCCACCGTTCGACGGCCGACAGGTGCAGCTCGACGAGGGGGGTGGCCTTGGCCCCGTGCAGCGCGGGCGAGTCGACCCCGTCGAACGGCCGGCCCCGCCACAGGGCGAGGGCCTGCTCCAGCAGGTCCAGCTCCGCCCGGGTGCCCCGCGACAGCGTCGCGTCGCCCAGCAGCCGGCGGAACCGCAGCGCGTCGATCCGGTCCGGGTCCACGTCCAGCCGGTAGCCCTCCGGCGTCGTGCGGATCACCTCGGACCCGAGCTCGTGCCGCAGCCGGGAGATGTAGGTCTGCACGGTACGCCGCTGGTTGGCCGGCACGTCGTCCGCCCACAACGCGACGACGAGCTGGTCCACCGAGACCGTCCGGCCGGCGGCCATGGCCAGGACGGCCAGCAGCGTCCGGAGCCGATGCGAGCTCAGGGCGACCGAGGCGTCGTCCCGCCACACCTCCAGCGGTCCTAGGAGCGCCACGCGAAGACCGTTGCTCAGGAAGGGGGACCTCATGGTGTCCAACTCTTCAGGTCCGGCCGGGGCCGGACCAGGTCGCCAACCGGACATTCACCGGGCATAAGAATCGTGTCCGGTGACCGGCCGTCCGGGCCCCGGGATTGTCGGCGCTGTGTGAAATAGTCGGTTTCTGATCCGGGCAAGTGAGCGCGGGGGTTGTGTTCATGGCGTCAGGAGCACATGGGGGTGCCGTCGCCGGCCCGCTGGGCGCGTTGCTGCGGTCGTGGCGTGAGCGGGCGCTGCTGACCCAGGAGCAGTTGGCGGCGCGGGCGGGGCTCAACGTCCGCAGCGTGCGCCGGCTGGAGGCGGGTGAGCTGCGGCGCCCGCGCAGCACGTCGGTGCGGTCGCTGGCCGCGGCGCTGGAGCTGGACGACGCGGAGCTGGCGGCCCTGACCCGGGCGGCGAACGCGAACGCGGAGGATTCCCGGCGGGCGGCGGACGAGAGCGCGCCCGGTTCCCGATCGGCGAGCGGGACCGCGGAGGATTTCCCACCGGCGGGGAGCACCCCGTGGGCGGACGGCGGAGAGGGCTCCCCGCACGTGGTGGGCGGCCGGGTGGCGGGCCTCCGGTGGGCGACCGGGAGCGGGGGACCCCGGAGGGAGGCGCCACGGCAGTTGCCCGTCGACGTGCCGGCGTTCGTCGGCCGGGCGCGGGAGCTGGCCCTGCTCGGCGAGGTGGGCGACGCCGCGACGGTCGTGATCACCGCGATCGACGGCATGGCCGGGGTCGGCAAGACCGCGCTGGCCGTGCACGCGGCACACCGGCTGGCCCCCCGCTTCCCCGACGGTGACCTGTTCGTCGATCTGCACGGCTACACGCAGGGCGTGGCCGCGGCGGATCCCGCCGACACGCTCGCCCGCGTGCTCGGCGTGCTGGGCGTGCCGGGGGAGTCGATTCCGCAGCACGCCGACGACCGGGCCGCGCTCTACCGCAGCGTGCTGGCCGGTCGCCGGATGCTGATCGTCCTGGACAACGCCGCCGACGAGGCGCAGGTGCGCCCGCTGCTGCCGGGCGTGGGCGGCTGCGTGGTGCTGGTGACGAGCCGGCGGCGGCTGGTCGGCCTCGACGACGCCCGTACGGTGTCGGTCGACGTCCTGCCCCTGGCCGACGCGATCGCCTTGTTCACCCAGACCGCCGGGGCGGAGCGGGTGGCCGGGGCGGCGCGCGACGAGCCGGCCGAGGTGGTGCGGCGGTGCGGGCTGCTGCCGCTGGCGATCCGGCTGGCCGCGGCCCGGCTCAAGGCGCATCCGGCGTGGAGCGTGGGCCACTTGCTGGAGCGGCTGGAGGAGCACCGGCGGCGGCTGGGCGAGTTGCGGGCCGGGCAGCGCAGCATCGCGGCGGCGCTCGACCTGTCATATCGGGAGCTGGGGGAGGCCGAGCGGCGGGCATACCGGCTGCTGGGGTTGCACGCCGGGGTGGACATCGCGCCGGAGGCGGCGGCCGCGCTGCTGGACACCACGCCCGCCCAGGCCGGCCGCTCACTGGACCGGCTGCTGGAGGCGCACCTGCTGCAGGAGCCGGTGCCCGGCCGCTACCGCTTCCACGACCTGATCCGCGCCCACGCCGCCACGACCGCCGCCGGTGAGGAGCCCGAGGCCGACCGGCGCGCCGCGCTGACCCGCCTGCTCGACCACTACAGCCGGGCCGCCTCGGCCGCCATGGACCGCCTCTACCCCTACGAGGCCGACACGCGCCCGCGCCCGCCGTCCGGCACCGCGTCCATGCCCGACGTGGCGGCGGCCACCGCCTGGCTCGACGCGGAGCTGGCCAACCTGCTGGCCCTCGCCCAGCACGGCCTGCCCGGCCACGTCCTGCACCTGTCGGCCACGCTGCACCGGTGCCTGTTCACCCGTGGCCGCTACGCCGAGGCCGAGGGCCTGCACACGCGGGCGCTGTCCGTCGCCCGCGCCACCGCCGACCGCCTGGGCGAGGCGGAGGCGCTCATCGCGCTCGGCGAGATCAGCCGCATGCAGAGCCGGCGCGACAGGGCCACCGAGGACATCACGCGCGCCCTGACCGTCGCCCGTGCCATCGGTCACTGCTCCGGCGAGGTGAGGGCCCTCAACAGCCTGGGCATGATCCTCGGGGTCCAAGGACAATACACGCTGGCCGCCCGCCACTTCACCCAGGCGCTGGCCATCGCCACGGCCATCGGCCACCGCACCGGTGAGCTGGACGCGCTGATCGCCTGCGGCAACGTGCACCGGCTGCTCGGCCAGCACGAGCAGTGCGTCGCCGACCTGACGCGGGCGCTCGGCATCGCCCGCTCGATCGGTCACCGCATCGGCGAGCTGCGCGCCCTGATCGGCCTGGGCCGCATCCATCTCAAGCGGGGCGGGCACGAGCCCGCCATCGGCTACTTCACCCGGGCGCTCAGCCTGGCGCGCGACGCCGGCCACCGGCTGGGCGAGCTCAGCGTCCTCAACGCGCTCGGCGACCTGCATCGCGCGGAGGGGCGGCACGAGCGGGCCCGCGACGGCTACCGGCGGGCCCTCGACCTGGCTCGCGAGATCGGCAACCGCAACTGGCAGTTCGAGGCCGTCCACAGCCTGGGGCGGCTGCAGCTCCAGAGCGGGCGGGCGGAGCAGGCGCTGGAGAGCCATCGGCAGGCGCTCGCCTTGGCCACGGACCTCGACCAGCCCAGCGACCGGGCCCGCGCCCACGACGGCCTGGCCCACGCCCACGCCGCGCTCGACCGGCCGGGGGAGGCCTGCCGGCACTGGATCGACGTCCTGACCATCCTGAGCGGCCTCGGCATCGACCGGACCGAGGAGCAGGGGGTCGACGTCGAGAGCGTCCGTGCCCACCTGGTCCGCCATTCCGCGTAGGCGTACACCGCCGACCGGTGCTCGGCGTGGAGCCGTCAGGAGCGTGCGGCGGGTAGGTCACCACGGGTGGCCGTGGGAGCCGCCCTGAAGCCGCCGTGAATACGCCTGGTCCGGCCCAGCGGCACGGGGGCGGGTCGGCCGGGATGCCGGTGGGAACCCCCGCCGGGCTCACCGCGTTCTCTCAGTGGACTTCGTCGGACCAGTGAGGGAGGCCGGCCCTGGACACGCTGGGCTTGCCCGGATGGCCGCTCGTGCCGATCGTCACCGGTGCGGCCTATCTCGTGGCGGGCGTGACGGCGTGGCGGGTGAGGTCTCGTCGCCGGCTGGCGGTGGCCCTGTCCGTGCAGGTCGCCTTCGCCGCGATCCCGCTGGCCTTCCTCTGGGGCCTGCTGCGCCGCCGCCCTCATGAGCCTGATCATGGCCGGCTACCTGGCCCTGGACGGCGCTCATCGACCGGACGACCCCTTCCTGTGGCCGGACGTGGCCGTGGCCGCGTTCCTGGCGATCAGGAGCGCGCTGCCGGCCAGGCACGCGCCCACCGCGCTGCTGTTCGCCTTCGGCTGGGCGGGAGGGGTCCTGACGGTCTCGGTCTTCAGTTACGTGGTCCGTGGCGAGTTCGCCTGGCCGAACCTCGGCCTGGTGCTGATCGCCGTCGCCATGGCGGCCCTGCTCGCCCGGCACGTCACGCGGGACCCGACCCGCGGCCGTCGCCAGGCGAGCTCGGCCGGCTCCGAGGCTAGGAGCGTTGGCGCTGGTGGGTGAACCAGGTGACCGCCCACAGGACCAGGCCGATCGCCAGCAGCACACCCGCGATCCGATACTGGCCCACCGGACGCCCTGAGGACCACGGCAGCACCAGATACAGGCACGTGATCGTCCCCACCACGGGCAGAACGCGGCCCGCGTGGAAGTGCTGACCCGCCACCTTGTCCTTGCGCAGGACGAGCACGGACAGGTTGACGAGGGCGAAGACCGCGAGCAGGAGCAGCGACGTCGTCCCGCCCAGCAGCGAGACGACCGGGCTGTCGGGGTCGAGCGAGACGAACGTGATGAGGCCGCCCGCGAGCAGCGTGGTGAAAAGGATCGCCGCCTGCGGGGTGCGCCGCGTGGCGTGCACCTGGGCCAGGAACGGCGGCAGCACGCCCTGCTTGCCCATCCCGTAGAGCAGCCGGCTGGCCATCAGCATGTTGATCAGCGCGGAGTTCGCCACCGCGAACATCGAGATGAACGGCAGCAGGTCGGAGATCGGGAAGCCGGGCGCCGCGGTCTGCACCACCGTGGACAGCGGGGTCTCGCTGGCGGCGAGCTCCCCGACGGGGACCACGGCGACGGCGCAGATGGACACGAGGACGTAGATCAGCCCCGTGATCCCGATGCCGGTGAACATCATGCGGGGGAAGATCCGCGCCGGCTCCTTGGTCTCCTCGGCCATGTTGACCGAGTCCTCGAACCCGACCATGGCGAAGAAGGCCAGCGACGTCGCGGCGCTGACCGCTAGGAACACGCTCTTGTCGGAGGGCGTCTCGAACGCGACGACACGGGAGAAGTCGGCGTTCCCGCCGGAGATGAAGTACGCGCTGATCACGATGACGAGCAGCAGACCCGAGAGCTCGACGGCCGTGAGGACGACGTTGACCTTGACGCTCTCGCCGACGCCGCGCAGGTTGACCGCCAGGACCAGGAGCATGAAGGCCAGCGCGATCATCAGGATGACGCCGTTGCCGACGTCGAGGCCGAACCCGGTGGCGAGGTTCGCGGCGAAGGCCCGCGACGCCGCCGAGGCCGAGGTGATGCCCGAGCACATCACGGCGAAGCACACCAGGAAGGTCAGAATGTGTTTGCCGAAGGCCTTATGGACATAGAGGGCGGCGCCCGCGGCCTGCGGATATTTGGTGACCAACTCCAGATAGGAGCACGCCGTGATCAACGCGACGATGAAGGCGATGGCGAAGGGCAGCCAGGCGGCGCCCCCCACCTCGCCGGCGACCTGGCCGGTCAGCGCGTAGATCCCGGTGCCGAGAATGTCACCGATGATGAAGAGCAACAGCAGACCCGGGCCCATCACCTGCTTCAGGGCGGGCGGGTCGTTGCCGTCGGCTACGGGAGGACTGGGGGGACTGGTCTGGGCCATGGCAGTGGTCCTTGACGATCGTTCGGTTCGGTTCCTGACACATTACGGGTCGACGCAACTATCCGTAAGGCCGCGTAACCGTCCGTCCCATCGCGTCGCCCGGCTCTCCGCCGGGCGACGGGCTCCCCTCCCGCGGGCGGTCGCCCGTGCGGGGCGACCGCCGATGGGCGCCGTCAGCAGGTGACGGTCCTCTCGTAGCGCGCGAAGGTCGAGTCGAGCCACTTCCAGACCCGGATCTGGCCGGGCCTGAACCCGGTCCAGCACGGGCTGTCCGGGCCGCGCTTGACGATGACCTTGACCCGCATGGTCTTGCGGCACTTGTTCCGCAGCACGATGGTCCCGACGGGCTTGGCGGCGTAGCGGGCCACACAGGCCGGGGCCGTGCCCCCGAGCGCCTGGGCGCCCGCGGCCTGGACCGCCGTGACGCTCGCGTTCGCCGCCGGTGCGGTGGCGAACAGCCCGGCCGAGAGCGCGCCGGCGATGGCCACGCCGGCGACCGAGGCGCGCAGGCGGATGGATGTCCTGGTCATGTTCTGGCCTTCCTCTCGTGGTGATCGACGTGAGGAACGTAGGCCGGGGACGGTTGAGGATGTGTTGAGGATCCGTGCGGGCCGCCGGGCCGAGCCGTTCAGGGCTCCAGGTCGTGGTCGGTGAAGATGCCGATCAGCAGGCGGACGGGCAGGCCGGACTCGGTGGGATAGCGGAAGTGCAGGTCGAGGTCGAGGCTGTAGCGGTTGCGCCGGCCGACGCGCTCCCGGTTGAGGTAGCCCGCCGTGTAGAGATCGGACACGATCATCTGCACCGCCCGCTCGGTGATGCCGATCCTTTCGGCGATGTCACGCAGGCGCGCCTCGGGATCGCGGGCGATCTCCACCAACACCCGGGCATGATGGGTCAGAAACGTCCACGTTGACGGGCGGTCCTTCGAAGTGGCCACGGCCCTTTGTGCTCTCTCCGCCTGAGCTCTCCGCTTTCCGGAGGCGGACGAAATCCTTACCAGAAGATCTTATGACGAATTGTCTTTCGCGTAACAGCCTTCGGCCGTAGCCTCTTCCGTGACGGCATCGACGCCGTCACAGCCGTAGCCGACCTACTTGGGGGACCACTCATGTTCGTCACCGTCGCCCACATGCCGACAGGTTGAGCCGCGCAGCCGAGGTCGCCATGTCTCCCCTCAGTCTGAACTGCCGGCCGCTGCCCGCGGGTGTGCTGATCACCGTGGCCGGCGAGCTCGACGCCACCAACGCCGACCACCTCGAGTCCTCAGTCGGCCGTTCGCGCCTGCCGGGCGGGCCTCTGGTCCTCGATCTGGGCGGGCTGACCTTCATGGACAGCAGCGGCCTGCACGCGCTGTTACGCGTGCACGCCGACGTACGGCGGGAGGGCGGGGCCCTGCACCTGGCCGCCGTGCAGGACCTGCCGGCCCGGATCCTGCAGATCACCGGAGTGTGGGACGCCATGAACATCCATGCGGGGGTGGAGGAGGCCACCACCGCCATCCTCGATCACCCCACCGGCCGCTTCGGGCGGACGTGATGAAGCTGACCAGCCGCCACCTGCCGGGCGTGACACTGATCACGCTGTCGGGGGAGGTGGACGCCGCGACCTCCGGCTACCTGGAGACCTACGTCGACCGGGTGCGCCGTGACCTGCACGAGCACCTGATCATCGACGTGAGCCGGCTGACCTTCCTGGACAGCTCCGGCCTGGCCGTGCTGCTCGCCGCCGCCACCCTCGCCCGCGCCCACGGCGCGGCCCTGCACCTGGCCGGGCTCCAGACGAGGGTGGCCCGGCTGCTGGAGATCACCGGCGCCTGGCGGGCCGTGACCGTGTACGACCACGTGGAGCAGGCGATCGCCGCGGTGCGGGCGCTCGACCGCGCCGAGCCGACGGAGCCGGCCTGAGGTCCGGCCCCTCGCTCAGGGGGCCGGGAGGTCAGGCGCAGGTGTATCCGGACGGAAGGGCGGTGTCGCCGTTCGGGCGGGTCGCCTGGAAGCCGACGCCGGTGGTGGCGGCTCCCGGGGCGAGGGTGCCGTTGTGGCCGGCGTTCCTGATGGTCACGGTCTGGCCGCTGGCGGTGGCGGTGCCGTTCCAGGAGCCGGTCAGCGTGTGCCCGGCGGGCAGCGTGAAGGTGACCGTCCATCCGGTGATCGTCGAGGTGCCGGTGTTGGTGATGGTGAGCGGCTGGATGACGTACCCGGTGGCCCACTGGGTCTGTACGGTCGGGACGGCCGTGCAGGTTCCGGTGGACGTGCCGGGCTGGGTGGTGACCGCCGCGGTGTTCGACACCGGTGAGGCGTTGCCCGCGGCGTCCCGCGTCCTGACCTGGTAGCGGTACGTGGTGCTCGGCGTCAGGCCCGTGTCGGTGTACGAGGTCGTGGCCGAGGTGCCGGCCTGGGCGAACGTGCCGCCACTCGCGCCGGGGGCGCGCAGGACGTCGTAACCGGCGACGCCGGTGTCGTCGGTCGAGGCGGTCCAGCTCAGGGTCGTGCCGGTGGCCGTGGTGCCCGAGGCCACCAGGCCGGCCGGGGCCGTCGGCGGCGAGGTGTCGCCACCGCCGGTGGCCGTGGTGAACGTGACCGGCGGCGACTCGCCGGACAGGTTGCCCGCGCCGTCGCGCGCCCGTACGTACACCTGGTACTGGGTGTTCGCGGTCAGCCCGGTGAGGGTGATCGAGTTGGTGGCGGACTGGCCGAGCCGCGGGTCGGTGGCGCCCTGCTCGCGGTGGACGTCGTACCCGGCCAGGCCGGATCCGCCCTGGTCGGTGGAGGCGGCCCAGGTCAGCGTGGCGCCGGTGGCGGTGACGTTGGACGCGGCCGGGGCGCCCGGCGTGCTCGGGGCGGTGGTGTCGCCGGAGTCGCCGAGGGTGGGCGTCTGCCAGTCCCGCCACTCGGCCAGGTTGCCGCTCGCCCTCGACGAGATCCGCATCGCACCGGGCGCGTTGCCCGTCTTCAGCAGGAACTTCTGGATGTTCTGCTGCAACGGGGTCCGCCATTCCGGCCGGTTGGCGCAGTGGCTGCCGTCCTGGACGTCGGACCAGTACGTGATGTTCTCCCCGGCGCCGAGCGCCTTGTAGACCTCGGCCCCGCCGAGCGCCGCCACGCTCGCGGACCTGGGGCCCAGATTGGTGATGTGCGGGTTGTCCATGATGAACAGCCCGCGCGGCGCGACCATGGCCACCATCTCGTGCGTGTCCACCGGGAGCCGGCCCGGACTGCCGGTGAAGGTGCCGAAGGCGTCGCCCAGCCAGGGCTGCTCGCCGTACGCGCTGCTCAGGCTCTGGGCGCCCTCGCCGGGGATGCCGCGGAAGATGGGCACGCCGGCGCTGCCCGACTCGATCGGCATGGTCAGGGCGATGCGCTGGTCGAACGCGCCGACCACGAAGGCGCCCTTGCCGAACCGCGAGCAGCCCGTGACGCCGGTCGCGTCGGCCCGCAGGATGGCGCCGCCCGACTGCTCGATGACGTCGATGACCCGGCTCACGCCCCAGGCCCAGGCCAGCAGCAGCCCTGTGCTGCTCGAGGAGCCGTACACGCTGTAGAAGGCGCCCTGCTTGTTGCTGCGCGGGGTGCCCTCGCGCCCGACCGCGTACGGGTCGTAGGTGATGACGGCGGCGCCGGCCGCGGTGATGGCGGCCGTGTCCGCGCCGAATCCGCCCAGGACGAAGACGGCCGGGAACGGTCCGGAGCCACTGGGCAACGAGACGCCCGCCGAGAAACTGGAGCTTCTGCCGTTGTGGCTGACGTTGACCGTGATGCCGGTTCTCGAGACCGTGCCCGTGACGCTCGACGGCTTCGCGGGCTTCTCGCCGTAGACGAACTTCTCGGCCAGTCTCTTGATCTCCTCCCGGCGGCACCGCCACTCGGACCTGGTGGTGATGCGCGTGCCGTCCAGCTTCCTGAAGGGATCGGGAAGCCGGGAGTTGGTGGGCAAGGATCCCGCGTCGGGCAGGGTGGGCACCGCGCAGTCGGCGCCTTCGTTCTCGACGCCGGCGGCCGCGGCGCTCTGGACGGGCGCCAGCGTCACCGCTCCCGCCACCGCCAGCGCGACGACCCTCGAAAGGATCTTGATCACCGGGGCTCTCCCTTCCGGGGTGGGGGTGTTGGCGATCAGTCTGAGAATCGTCCCGAAACATGTCAACGCAGAAGCCGAAATATTTCGGCTGACATCATATCTGAGCAGCGAGAACCGTCGAAAATTTCGGAAACTAGCTGAAAATAGGCAGTCTTCGCTCGCTTCGGCTGGCGATCGCCGAAACTTTCGACCAGTGGGCGGTTCCCGGCGCGAAGGCCCCACCGTGGCGGAATTCGCCCTGGGGGCTATCGTCACGTCTGATGACCACACAAACCGTCGGCCCGTCGGCACGCTTACGAAGGCTCAACATCGCGCTGATCGTCGTGTGCCAGAGCATGCAGGGCCTGGCCTTCGGCGGCATCGCCCTGTTCCTGCCGCTCATCCGCGGGGACCTCGGCATCAGCCCGTCCCAGGCCGGGCTGATCGCCGCCGCCGGCACGTTCACGTACGCGCTCATGCAGATCCCGTCCGGCTACCTGTCGGACCGGTTCGACCCCAAGCGCCTGTTCGTGGCCGGGCTGCTCGGCACCAACCTGCTCTCGATCACCTTCGCCCTGCTGGACTCCTACGGCTGGCTCCTCGCCAACCAGGCGGTCTCCGGGATCTTCCGGTCGCTGGTGTTCGCCCCCGGCCTCATGCTGATCAGCCGCCAGTTCCGCGAGGACCGCCGGGCCACGGCCATGGGCCTGTACGTGGCCGGCGGCTTCTCCTCCAACATCCTGCTCAACGCGCTCGGCCCGGCGCTGGTCGGCCCGCTCGGCTGGCGCTGGCTGCTGATCCTCTTCGCCGCCAGCGGCCTGCTGGTCCTGCTCGCGTTCGCCAAGCTGGGCGCCCCGGCCCCGCGCAAGGCCGGCGCCAAGCCGCCGACCTGGACCGAGGCCCGCGAGCTCCTGGCGCACCGGGCCGTGTGGCTGGCCGGCTTCATCCAGTTCGTCCGCCTGGCGGTGGTCACCGGGATGGCGTTCTGGCTGCCCAGCCTCATCGTCGAGGACAAGGGGCACTCGCTCGCCGTGGCGGGCGCCGTCGTGGCCATCGGCGCGGCGGTGACGGCCCCGTCGAACTTCCTGGGCGGCTGGGTGTCCGACCGCCTCGGCCGCCCGCTCGCCGTCGTGGGCCTCTCCCTGGGCATGCTGGCCGTCACGATCTTCCTCATCCCCTGGGTGGACGCCCTCCCGGCCCTGATCGCGGTGATCGCCGTGAACTCGATCTTCCTCCAGCTCTACTTCGGGCCCCTGTTCGCCGTGCCGCTGCGCTACGTCGGCACCGCCAACCCGGGCCTGGTCACCGGGTTCGGCAACTTCTGCGCCAACCTCGGGGGCGTGGCCTTCTCGTTCGGGCTGGGCGCCTTCAAGGACGCGACCGGCTCCTTCGACGCCGGGCTGTGGGCCCTGTCCGGCATGTGCGCCGCGGCCCTGGCGGTCACCTGGCTGATCTCCCGCCTGCCCAAGCCCTGAGACCTCGGCGCCGCTGCGGCGCCGAGGTTCGCGGACGGGCTCGGACGGGCGCGGACCGGCGCGGTCAGGCGCGCCCGTTGGCGGCGCACCAGCCGGCCCAGGTGGTGGCACCCTTGCCGAGTTGCTTGTTGTAGAAGGAGCTCCAGGAGTTCTCGCTCGGGCCGGGAGCGCTGGGCGTGCTCTTGTACAGCGGGTAGTCCGCCTCGATCTCGGCGCGCAGCCACGACTCGATGTCGGCGTAGGAGTTCAGCGACCAGCTTCGGGCGCGGTAGGTGAGCTGCCCGCGCACCTCGCTCTCGGCCAGGCACATGAACGGCGTCCACGGGCTCGTGCGCGCCCAACTGATCTTCGTCTTCATGGCCCCGGAGGGCACCCTGCCCGCGACGGCGCGGGCGGCCACCTCGCGGTCGTCCACGGAGAAGTCGAACATCTCCTGCGCCGCGTACACGCCGCCGACCAGCCCGAACCGCTCGCCGAGACCGGTGCCGAAGTCGGTGCGGACGGGGATGTCACTGGTCCAGACGCTCTCGTCGTACGACTGGCGCAGCGGCGGGCCCACGTAGGACGGGGTGACGGTGAACGGGCCGAAGTTCACCGTGTCGTTGTTGATGGGGACGACCGGGTAGGTCTTCTGGTCGAGGGGGTTCTTCCACTCCCGCAGGATCCGCGTCGGGTCGGCGGGGTCGGTGTAGAAGACGATCTCGCGGGAGAGCTGGTAGAGCTGGTTGGTGTCCGGCACCCGGTAGAGGCGGCGGATGTTGTAGCCCTCGATGTTGAACAGCTTCTGGCCGTGGCGTAACGCCGGGTCCAGGCTGTTGCCCTCGACGTTGGCATAGACACTGCCGGAGATCCGGAAGATCATGTCCTTCCCGTCGGGGCGGCCGAACGTCTGCAGCGAGAGCAGGGCGCTTTTGTCCGTGACCGTCTTGAAGACCGGGCCTGGACTCGTCGAGGGGGCCGGCTCGCCGTCCGCCACCGCCGTGGCGGGGGCGGCGACGCTCATGAACAGGGCGGCAAGGGCGACTGACCTCGTCAGATGGCGTTTGATCATGGGGGGCATTATTCCTTCCCTCCTCTTCTCACCACCTCCAGGGTGGCCTCCGGCTCGCGGGCGGGCGCGGCCTTGCCGTCACGACGGGACGAGCTCCTGTTCGCGTCGCCCGGACGCGGGTATCGGCGCGCTGAAGACGATCCACGCGGTGGTCAGGTGCAGCGGGACGACCAGGAGCGCGAGCAGGGCGAACGGGTAGACCGAGTCGCCGGCGCGCACGACGGCGTCCTGGACCGTCCCCGTGATCTCGTAGTCGCCGAAGACCGGGCCCTCCAGCGGCACCTCCACGCGGAACGTACGCTGCTCGCCCGGCTGGATCGTCCCCAGCCCCGGTGCGGCGACGACCGCGCCCGGCGCCCCCCGAGGGCCGGCCGAGAGGGTGACCGGAGGGTCGACGGCCGGGGCCGTGCCGTCGTTCCGCACGGTGATCTCCAGGGGACTGGTGCCGGACATGCCGAACAGCCACCACCACGACGGCCCGTCCGGCATCGCGGTGCCGACGATCGTGAGCCGGGACGTCCCCTGGGCCGCGGGGGCGGGCGCCGTCTCGGGAGCGCCGGTGAGCCGGAGGGGCGCGGTCACGACGGCCCCGCCGGTCACCCCCGTGGCCGCCACCACGCAGGGGCACGCGACCGGCGGGGCGGACAGGGGGAGGGAGGTTCGGGTGGCGCCGCCGTCGAGCACGACGGCGGTGACCCCGCCGGAGACGGCACAGTCGCCCGAGCCCCCGCGCCGTTCGTTGCCGCACACCTCGACGAGCACGTTGCCCGACGGCCAGCCGCTCAAGGCGACGGTGATCGTCTCACCCACGGCCGCCTCCGCCCGGTCCAGCCCGATCGCCGGGGCGGGCGCGGGGGCCAGCAGCAGCCAGCCGAGCAGCAGGAGGGCCCTCATCGCCGGCGCCGCCGGATCCGTACCACGACGATCACCGCCACGGCGAGGGCGAGGACGGCGGTGAGGAGCCAGGGGACGGCCCAGCGCGCCGTGGCGCGGGCGATCGGCTCGGACACCGCCACGCGCGGGCTGAGGGTGACGGTGGCGGTGACCCGGCCGGCCGGGAAGACACCCTCGAACCGTTCCTTGACCGTCAGCGTGCTCCCGGGCAGCACCTCGGGCAGCTCCTTGCCCCGCTCCCCGAGCGACCAGCCCAGCGGGCCGGCCAGGCTCACCTCACTGCCCGCGCCCAGCCGTACGTTGCCGGTGTTGCGCAGGGTGTAGGTCACCTCGGCGCCGCCGCCGGCGAACGGGTTGACCGGATCGTCGTAGGCCACGTCGAGCGCGTCGAACTGGAGCGCGGGCCGCAGCGGCCCCGCCACGCGCAGGTAGACGCGGGCCGCCACCCGCCGGTCGACCTTGATGCGCTGCCCGTTCCCCGAGAGCGCCTCCCCGGAGACCGACCCGATGACGCCGCCCACGTGGTCCCCGGGGGTGGCGTCGGCGGGCACGGTGATGGCGAAGGGGACGTCGGTCCGCCTGCCCGGCTGGATGGTGTGTGTGGCGGTGGAGACGGCGATCCAGGTGCCGGCGCCGGACGCCGCCTTGTCGG
This sequence comes from Nonomuraea sp. NPDC050643, assembly GCF_040654715.1. Lineage (NCBI taxonomy): Bacteria > Bacillati > Actinomycetota > Actinomycetes > Streptosporangiales > Streptosporangiaceae > Nonomuraea > Nonomuraea sp. NPDC050643. Next base: position 246,982 of record NZ_JBFAIM010000010.1, read on the forward strand.
CGGTGAGCAGCGCGAACGAGCCGTCCGGGGTGGTGAAGGCGTCGGTGCCGTAGATGTTCACGGTCAGCGGGTCACCGCCCAGGTTGGTGACGCCGACGTAGTCGGTGATCGTCTGGCCGGGCCGGACGTCGTAGACGAAGTAGTCGCGGCCGGTCGGGCCGCTCGCCGACGAGGGCTGCACGGCCCAGCGGAGGTCGTCCGCGGCGGGCGCGGTCCCGTGGACGCCGGCGGAGGCCGGCGCGGCCCGGAGGACCTCGCCGGCGCTCGGCACGGCCCAGCCGACCAGCAGGGCGAAGGCGGCGGCCAGCTTCTTCATAGCGGTTAACCTTCACGAAGAGGGTGGTGGACGATTCAGGCGTCCACCACCCGGCTTACGACAGGGTGAGCGTCAGCGTGGCGCTGTAGCCGCCAGGCTTGGTCCCACCCGGGATACCGAGGTTGAGCGCGGCCCCGCAGTCCGAGGAGCCCGCGCCCTTGCCGGTCGGGGCGGTGCAGAGCGCCGCCGCAGTGCCGAAGCCCGTGCCCGGCCGCACCACGCCGCCGGCGGTGACGCCGTCGCCCGTGGCGGTCGGCGCCCACCCGAGCTGCGCCGCGGGGATGGTGCCCGCGTCGCCGGTGAAGTCGCCGATCTGGCCGACCAGGCTCCACCCGGCCGAGCTGCCGCGCTGGTCGGTGACCGTCGCGGCGTTCATCTGCCCGGTGGCCGTGCCGCCGACCGTCGCGGCCGACAGCGCCACCGCGTCACCGGCCACCGACAGCGACAGCGCGCCGCCGGTGACGTCGACCGACAGGGTCTGGTCGGCGGTCGCGACCGGGTCGGTCCCCGGGTCGGGATCGGGGTCGGGGTCGCCGCCCCCGCTCTTCCACGTCACGGGGATCTGCACGTCCTGCGTACGGTCGCCGCCCCGCGTGTGGTCGGCCCTGGTGTACACGACGCACTGGACACCGGCCGCCGTGCAGTCCGCGCCCTGGTCGTCGGTCGCCTTGACGTCCAGGGTGAGGTCGAATCCGCCCTTGCCGTTGCCCTCGTCGGTGTACGGCTTGGCGATGCCGACCCCGTACGGCGGCGGGTTGGACGAGATCCAGTACATGCCGTGGCTCTGCCCGGTCATGTCGATGCCGCCCACACACGGCGTGGCCACCTGCCCCGCGCCGTTGGACACGCACAGCGCGAGGTAGATGCCCTTGCCGATGTCGTATCCCGTGCCGGTGACGCGGATGCTCTCACCGGCGGGATCGATCTCGGCCTTGGCGGCGGTCAGCGTCTGGCCCTGGGGCCCGGTGGCGCTGACGTCCGCCAGGGCGGGGCCGGCCAGGGAGCCGAGAGCCAACGCCAGTCCGGCCACCACCACTGCGGCGCGCCGCAGCTTCAGGGTGCTCATGGTCCTCACTTTCTGTTGGCGGGAACCGGGGCGGTGACGCCCCGGTCGTGCCGGAGGGGTCTCCGGCGACGTCTTCTACCGGCGGGCGCCGGCGCGGATCTCACGGCCGATGTACATGAGCATCCCGCCGCCCGCCAGCACGGCCAGCCCGACCACCGTGGCCGTCCACACGTCCACGCCGGTTTTGGCGAGCTTGGCGCGCCGGGTGGGCTCGGGGGTCGGCGTCTGCTCGACCTTGGCGTCGATCTGCGTCTCGACGTCCCCGCTCGGCGTGCTCTCGGGCGACCGCGTGGCGGACGGGGTCACAGACGGGGTCACAGACGGGGTCACAGACGGGTTCGCTGACGGGGTCGCGCTCGGGGTGGGCGTGGGAGTGGGGGAGGGGCTGGTGGAGCCGCCGCCGGCGGAGAAGGTGAGGGGGATCCTGACGTCCTGCGTCCTGTCGGCGCTGCGCGTGTGGTCGGCCCTGCTGTAGACGACGCACCTGACGCCGGCGGCCGTGCAGTCGGTGCCGATGTCGTCCTTGGCCTTCACACTCAGCTTGATGCTGAAGCCGCCCTTGCCGCCGCCCTCGTCGGTGTACGGCAGGGCGAGGTCCTTGCCGTAGTCGGGCGGGTTGGAGGAGATCCACTTGGAGCTGCCGCTGCCGCCGCTCATGTCGACGCCGCCCACGCAGGGAGTGGCGAGCTGCCCGGCGCCCTTGTCCACACAGACGGCCACGTAGATGCCCTTGGCGACGTCGTAGCCCTTGCCCGTGACGGTGATCTCCTCACCGGCCGGGCTGAGGGCGGCCTTGGAGACGGTCAGGGTCTGGCCCTGAGGTCCGGTCGCCGACTCGTCCGCGGCCTGTGCCGGTCCTGCGAGCAGGGGCACCGCGATCGCCAGGATTCCCGCCGTGAGCAGCAGGCGGGTCGGAACCACCACGTGGACACTCCCTTGTCTCCCCTGTACATTGATCTAACCTTGTTAGGTGAGCCTTACCTAAGTTCGCGCCGTGATTGGATCACCTTCCGAGGGAGAAGTCAACATTTTGATGACACAACGTCATAAAGTAGGCGCCGCGTGCCTGCTGCTCCCCCTGTCTCTCGCCCTCTCGCCCTCTCCCGCAGCCACCGGCGCGGCCGGTCAGCGGCTGACGGTTTCGCAGGCCGCGGGCCTGTCCCCCGACGGGGAGACGATCACGGTCACGGGCTCGGGGTACGACGCGTCCAAGGGCGTCTACGTCGCCTTCTGCGTCCTGCCCAAACCGGGCGAACTGCCCACGCCCTGCGGCGGCGGCGCCGACCTGTCGGGAGCGTCCGGCGCGTCCAAGTGGATCTCCTCCAACCCGCCCAAGTACGGCGAGGGCCTGGCCCAGCCGTACGGTGACGCCGGATCGTTCACGGTCACCCTCAAGATCAGCCCGGTCATCGGCGTCGCGGCCGAGGGCTCCCAGGTCTTCGACTGCCGCGAGCTCTCCTGCGGGATCGTCACCCGGGCCGACCACACGCGCACCGCCGACCGCAGCCAGGACGTGTTCGTGCCGGTCACGTTCGCCGGCGGCTTCCCCACGGGCCCGGTGGCGGCGGGCGTCGGCGGGGTGCTGGTGCTGGCCGCTGGCGCGGTGATCGTGGCCCGGAGGAGAAGGCCGGCATGAGGTTCGCCCCCTGGCTGGTGGCGCTGGCCCTGGCCGTCTCGGGGTGCGCGCGCGCCGAGCCGCCGCGCGCGCCCGTACCGTCGGCCCCGCCGTCCGTCCCGCCGCTGGAGATCCTCCCGGACGAGCCCCGGCCGGACCTGCCCGTGAAGCCGACCTCGGCGGACGGCACGAAGGTCACGGTCACCGACGTCTCCAGGATCCTTCCGCTCACGGGCGCGATCGCCGAGGTCGTCTTCACCCTGGGCCTGGGCGGCAACGTCGTCGGCAGGGACATCGCCGCGACGTTCCCCGAGGCCGCGCACCTGCCGCTGGTGACCCGCGCGCACGACGTCTCCGTGGAGGGCGTGCTGTCGCTGCGCCCCACCGTGATCCTGGCCGACCGCGACACCGGCCCGCCCGAGGCGATGGAGCAGCTCCGCGGGTCCGGCATCCCGGTCGTCATCGTCGATCCCGCGTGGAGCCTGCCCGAGGTGACCCCGCGCATCAAGACGATCGCCCGCGCCCTCGGCGTGGCCGGCGCGGGCGACCGGCTGGCCGAGCGCACCGAGGCCCAGGTACGCGCGGCGCGCGCCAAGGCCCAGGTACGCGCGGCGCGCGCCAAGGCCCAGGTACGCGCGGCGCGCGCCAAGGCCCCGGCGGCGGCCAAGCCCCGGGTCGCCTTCCTCTACCTGCGGGGCACGGCCGGCGTCTACCTGATCGGCGGCAAGGGGTCGGGGGCCGACTCCATGATCGAGGCGGCGGGAGGCGTGGACGCGGGCTCTGCGATGGGCCTGACCAAGGCGTTCACCCCGATCACCACCGAGGCGCTGATCGCCGCCCGGCCCGACGTCATCCTCGTCATGAGCAAGGGTCTGGCCTCCGTCGGCGGCGTCGACGGCCTGGTCAAGATCCAGGGCATCGCGCAGACGCCCGCCGGCCAGGGGCGCCGGGTCGTCGACATCGAGGACGGCTCGCTGCTCAACTTCGGCCCCCGCACCGCCCGCGTGCTGGAGACGCTGGTCGAACGGCTGTACGCGACATGAGCACGCGGCGGCTTCAACGCCCGCGTACCGGCGCCCGCCGTGGCACCGTGCTGATCACCGGGCTCGTGTGCGCGCTGGCCGTCATCTTCCTGACCTCCGGCGCGAGCGGCGCCTACCCCGCGGGGCCGGCCGACGTGCTCGGCTCCGTGCTGAGCAGGGTGGGCCTGGCGCAGGGCGCCGCGCTCGACCGGCTCACCGAGACCGTCCTGTGGGACGTGCGCTTCCCCCGCGTGGTCCTCGGCGTGCTCATCGGCGCCAGCCTCGGCGTGGCCGGGGCGCTGATGCAGGGCGTCTTCCACACCCCGCTGGCCGAACCCGGCGTCATCGGCATCTCCTCCGGCGCCGCGCTCGGCGCCGTCGCGGCGATCGTGGCCGGATTCACGCTGCTGGGCACCTGGTCGGTGAGCGCCGCCGCCTTCCTGGGCGGGCTCGCCTCGGTCATCGGCGTCTACCTGGTCGCCAGGAGCCGCGGCCGGGCCGAGGTGATCACCCTGCTGCTGACCGGCATCGCGCTGAACGCCTTCACCGGTGCGGCCATCGGCCTGCTGACCTTCTTCTCCGACGACGCCGAGCTGCGCTCGATCACCTTCTGGACCCTGGGCAGCCTCAGCGGCGCGAGCTGGCAGACGGTGCTCGCCGTCGCGCCCTGCGCCGCCCTGGGGCTGCTGGCCGCACCCCGGCTGGCCCGGCCGCTCGACCTGCTCTCGCTCGGCGAGCGCTCGGCCCGCCACCTGGGCGTGGAGGTCGAGCGGGTCCGGCTGGTCTGCGTCGTGCTCGTCGCCCTGCTCAGCGCGGCCGCGGTGGCGGTCGCCGGCATCATCACCTTCGTCGGCCTGGTCGTGCCGCAGCTCATCCGCATGATCACCGGGCCAGGACACCGCGTCCTGCTGCCCGCCAGCGCCCTGGGCGGAGCGGTGCTGCTCACGGGCGGCGACCTGGTGGCCAGGACCGTCGCGGCGCCCGCCGAGGTGCCGCTCGGCGTGCTCACCGCGCTGATCGGCAGCCCGTTCTTCTTCTGGCTGCTCATGCGCACGCGGGCCAAGCAGGGAGGCTGGGCATGACGCCGCGGCGCCCCGAGGCGGGCGCGGTCTACGCCGAGAGCCGCGCCGTGCGCTTCGGCTACGGCGGCGCCGAGGTGCTGCGCGGCGTCGACCTGAGCATCGTGGCCGGTGAGGTGCTCGCCCTCGTCGGGCCCAACGGCTCCGGCAAGTCCACGCTGCTGGCCGTGCTGGCGGGCGACGAGCGGCCGGCAGCGGGAGCCGTGCGTCTGGACGGGCGGTCCCTGGCCGGATGGACGGCCCGCGAGCAGGCGCTGCGGCGGGCGGTCCTGCCCCAGCAGCTCGCGCTGTCCTTCCCCTTCACGGTGGAGGAGGTGGTCATGATGGGCCGCGCCCCGTGGGCTCGTACCCCGCAGGAGCGGGACGACGAGGAGATCGTCGAGGCCGAGCTGGAGCGCACCTCCACCCGCGGGTTCCGCGCCCGCTCCTTCCAGGAGCTGTCCGGCGGCGAGCGCGCCCGCGTGTCCCTGGCCAGGGTGCTCGCCCAGCGCGCGCCGATGCTGCTGCTGGACGAGCCGACGGCCGCGCTCGACATCCACCACCAGGAGGCCGTGCTCGGCATCGCCCGCGCGCGGGCGGGGGAGGGCGACGCCGTCGTGGTCGTGCTCCACGACCTGGCGCTCGCCGCCGCGTACGCCGACCGGGTGGCGGTGTTGTCCGAGGGCGTGGTGGCGGCGTGCGGCCCGCCGGCCGAGGTGTTCACGGAGGAGTTGCTCTCCCGCGTCTACCGGCACGCCATCGAGGTGCTGCCGCACCCCCGGACGGGGGTTCCGCTCGTGGTGGCCAGGCGATGAGGCTGCTGGCCGCGCGGGCCGCGGGAGCGTTCGGCGAGCTGGTGCTGACCTGCGGGATCGTGCTGACCTTCTTCGCCGTCTACGGCCTGTACGGCACGGACGGCGAGATCGAGCGGCAGCAGGCCCGCCTGTCCACGGTGTGGACCGCTCCCGTCCGGCCCGCCGCCGCCCCCGCGAGCGCACCGGAGCCCGAGGAGCCGGTCAGCCGGATGCGCATCCCCCGGCTGAAGAAGAGCTGGGTGGTCGTGGAGGGCGTCTCGCAGAAGGCGCTCAAGCGCGGCCCCGGCCACTATCCGGAGACCGCGCACCCCGGCCAGGAGGGCAACTTCGCCGTCGCCGCCCACCGCATCCCCGCCTTCTTCTGGGACCTCGACCTGCTGCGCGAGGGCGACCCCGTCGTGGTGGAGACGCATGGCGCCTCCTACGTCTACCGCGTCACCGAGCGGCTCGTCGTGGCGCCCGAGGCGGTCGAGGTGCTGGCCGCCCGGCCCGGCGAGCGCCTGCTCACGCTCACCACCTGCCATCCCAAGATGGCCGACCAGCAGCGGCTGGTCGTCCACGCCGAACTGGACGAGACCGCCCGGAAGGACACCTGAGATGTACGCCTGGCTCTGGCGGCGCCTGCCCGGCGGACGGGCCACCCGGCTGCTGTGCTGCGCCGTCCTGCTGGCGACCGCCGCCGCCCTGCTCTGGTTCGTGATCTTCCCTTGGGCGGAGACCCTGCTTCCCTTCGACGACAGCGTCGTAGGGCCGACACGAGAAGGCTGAACCATGCGTGTACTCCGGGGCATGATCGCCTCGATGCTGGCCGCGGCGACCTTACTGGCCGCCGCTCCGTCGGCGAGCGCCGACACCGTCCCCATCACCGCCGGCACCCTCGACTGGGGCGTCAAGGAGAGATTCCGCGCCTACATCACCGGCCCCATCGCCCACGGCACCATCACCGTCGGCGACGGCGCCATCGACAACGGCGACGGCACCTTCCGCTTCCCCCTGGCCAAGGGCTCCTTCGACGGCGAGCAGCGCACCGCCCTGCTCTCCTACACCGGCCGGGTCCGCTTCACCGGCCACGCGGGCGCCCTCGACCTGATCATCGCCAATCCGCAGGTGGCCATCGGCGCCACCGGCAGCACCCTGTACGCCGACGTCACCAGCCTCCCGCTGGACGGCACCAAGCCGGTCTCGTACCCGGTCGTCGACCTCGCGACCCTGACGCTCGACACCCCCGACGGCAGCGCGTGGACGGACCTGCCCGCCGCCCTGACCGCGGCCGGGGTGCCCGCCTTCGCCGGCTTCTACGGCCAGGGCGAGGCGCTCGACCCGGTCACCGTCGCCTATGACGGCCCCGGCGGCGCTCCGGCGCCCGGCTCGGCCGCGCCGATCCCCGAAGGCGCGGGCGGCGGCGGGCCGGGCGAGCCCGGCGAGGAGTGGACGCCGCCCGGCACCGCGAGGCACACCTCCGAGCCGACCTCCCTCGGGTACGACTCCGGGATCACGAGCGTGGACGTCGACCAGAAGCGCAACCGCGTGTACGCGGCCGGCGGCGGCAGGGTCACCACCCTCCCCGGGGGAACGGCCACCGACATTCCGGGCGCCCAGCACGTACGCGTGGACTCCGCCACCGGCGACGCCTACGTGCTCACCGGACGCACCTGGGGCAAGGAGGGCGACCAGAGCACCGTCGCCCTGTGGCGCGCCGACGGCACCAAGGTCCTCGACCTGAACGCCACGTACGCCCAGGCCCTGACGCTCGATCTCGGCCGCGACCGCGTCTACGTGATCCACTACGAGGCGGGCGCCAACCTCGGCGACGCCAGGCTGTCGCTGATCACGCGCGACGGGGACACCTGGAGGGTCGCGGCCACCGTGAACCGGCCGTACGCGTCGTCGGTGGCCGTCGCGCCGGACGGGACGCCGTACACCGGGGCCGGGGTCAGACCAGGCGTCACCCGCCACGACCCGGCCACCCTGGCGGCCACCACGGTCGTCGAGGACGCCTACCAGCTCCTCGCCTTCGCACCCGACGGCGTCCTCTACGCGGGCAGCCTCTTCGGCAACACCGCCAGGATCACCTCATCGGGCACCGAGATCTTCCGGACGGTCCTCTACCAGACGGCCCTCGGGGTCAACCCGCGCACCGGCGACCTGTACGTGTCCCGCGCCCTCGGCTCCGACGTGCTGGTCTACCGGCACGGCGAACTCGTGGAAGAGGGCATCCCGGGCGGCGTCGCACGGTACGGCATCGCGATCGGCCCCGACGACAGGCTCTACGTTCCGGACAACACCCAGGACCGCCTCACCGTCCTGACCCGCGCTCTGTCACCCACGATCATCCAGGACCCGCGCAGCACCACGGCGGCCCGGGGCGCGGAGGCCACGTTCACCGTGGCGGCCACCGGCGTGCCGGAACCCACGGTCGCCTGGCAGTCCAGGCCCCCGGGCGGCCAGTGGGCCGACGTGCCCGGCGCCGGCACCGGCACCCTGACCGTGCGGGCGGACCAGGACCGGACCCAGTACCGCGCGATCTTCACCAACGCGGCGGGCCGCATCGCCACCAAGGCCGCCCTGCTGACCGTCGGCGGGGGCGCGGCGGCCGCCCAGACCGTCAGCGCGCAGGTCGTCGCGGGCCACTTGACCCTGAGCGTGGCCGGCACCGCGGCCACCCTCTCGGCCGCCCCGGCCGGTCGGTCCGCCTCCGGGTCGCTCAACACCGCCACGGTCGCCGACCAGCGCGGGACCGCGGCGGGGTGGAGCCTGGTCGGCCAGGTCACGGACTTCACCTCGGCGGCGGGCGGCGCCATCGCGGCCTCGGCCCTGGGCTGGACCCCGAGCACGCAGGGCACGGCGGCCCCGGGCCCCGGCGCCACGCTGGGCGAGGCCACCACCCTCTGCTCGGCCGCGACCGGCACCGGGACCGGCACCTCCGCGTGCGCGGCCGGTCTCACCCTGACCGTCCCGGCCGCCACCAGGCCGGGCGCCTACACCGCGACGCTCACCCTGACGCTGTCCTGATCGGTGTCGTGAGGGCGGGCCGCACCCGACCGAACCGGGCATGGATAGTCGGGTGCGGCACCATGGTTGCTTCCTACGGTGGTGAGGCAAGCAAGGAAGGCGGGCGGAACGTGCTGGACGGGCTCAATCAGGCCTTGGACTACATCGAGGGCCATCTCGATCAGCCGATCGAGGGCAGTGAGCTGGCGCGGATCGCGTGCACGTCGGAATACCACTTCCGGCGGCTGTTCTCGGCGCTGGCCGGGATGCCGCTGTCGGAGTACATCCGGCGCCGGCGCCTCACCGTGGCGGGCGCGGAGGTCATCGGCGGTGCCGAACCGCTGCTCGACATCGCGGTCCGCCACGGCTACGGCTCCGGCGAGGCGTTCGCGCGGGCGTTCCGCGCCGTGCACGGGGTGGGACCGGGCGAGGCCCGGCGCACCGGTACGGCGCTGCGCTCCCAGCCCCGCATGTCCTTCCGCCTCATCGTTGAAGGGAACAGCACCATGCGATATCGGATCGTGGAGAAGCAGGCGTTCACGCTGGCGGGGCACAAGGCGCGCGTGCCGCTGGTGCACGAGGGCATGAACCCGGCCATCGTGGCCTTCGTCCGTGGCGTCGGCCAGGAGGCGCTGGACCGCCTCGGGCACCTGTCCGACCAGGAGCCGCGCGGCATCGTCAACGTGAGCGACAATTTGCCGGGCGACCGGGCGGAGGGGTCCGAGCTGGACTACTGGGTCGGCGTGGTGACCGGCGCGGAGCCCCCGGCCGGGCTGGACGCGATCGCCGTCCCGGCCGGCGCGTGGGCGGTGTTCGAGAGCTCCGGGCCGTTCCCGGAGGCGCTGCAGCACCTGTGGCGCGACGTGTTCACCCAGTGGTTCCCGGCCAACCCCTACCGCAGCCGGCCGGGACCGGAGATCTCCTCGACGCGGCTGTCCGCCGACGGGACACAGGCCGACGCCGAGCTGTGGATCCCGGTGGAGCGCGTACCGGCCTGACGCCGGTTTCGGTATACCGCCCGGGCGGGCCGGATGGACTCCGGCCCGCCGGGGCGGCCCTACGGAGCCGGGTAGTCGGTGACGTACACCGGCGCGCCGACCTTGGTCGTGTCGGCCGCGTCGCCCACGCCGTTGACGACATGGTCGATCGTGCCGGCGCTGAGATTGACGGTCATGATGTGGTGCAGCCGGACGCCGGGCCGCCGCGGCACCTCGAAGCCGTTCTCGGTGTGGATCTGCGGGTTGTTCTGGTTGAAGACGTAGACCCCGCCGCCGTAGAGGCGGTGCCGCCGCACATCGTCACCGACCTTGTAACCGGCCCAGCCCTCGACGGCGCCGTTCATCCAGTCGGCCTGGGTGGGCGGGTCGTAGGGCAGCTCGTTCTGGTAGAGGATCGTGGTGCCGTCGTCGCCGTTCCAGACGGTGTTGTACTGCTGGAAGTGCTCGACGAACAGGCCGGTCGCGGTCACGCGGTCGCCGTTGATGACGGCGCCGTTGCGGCCGGTGTTGATGTTCCAGCGCTGGGTGTCGGTGAAGCCCTCGACGCCGTGGTCGGCACGCCACACCCAGGCGTGGTCGATGAGCACGTCGTGGCTGTTGACCTCGAGCGCGACGTCGGTCTTGCCGACGTGCGGCCCGCCGACCCGGAAGTACACGTCGGACAGCGTCGTCGGGTTGTCCGGCGTGCCCCGGCCGCCCCCGTTCTTCTTGCCGACCCGCAGCAGGACCGGCGACTTCTGCGGGCCGGCGTCGATGGTCACGCCCGCGACGACGACGCCGGGCACGCCGGCCACGTCGAGCGGGGTCGAGCCGTTGACGGCGGTCAGCGTGGCGTGCCCGAGGCCGAGGATGACCGTGTTCGGGTGCCTGACCTCGATGCTCCGCGCGATGTCGTACACGCCGGGGGTGAGCAGCAGGTGCCTGCCCCGGGCGAGGTGGTCGTTGATGACCTGCACCGGATCCGACGGCTTGGCGATGAAGAAGTCGGTGATCGGCAGCGTACGGCCGGGCGTGATGCCGTCGGCCCACGTGATGCCCCGCGTGTTCCTCCTGGCGGCGGGCACGCGGACGCCGTACCGGCCCTGCGTGTCGGCGAACAGGTAGGGCTTCTCCCGGCTGACGGGAGTGGTGTCGAGGGTGGTGTACGGCGGAGCCGGGAAGCCCGTCTCGGCCGGGGCGCCGACGACGCCCGAGAAGACCTGGTTCCACACGCCGTTCGACCAGCCGGCCACCTCGCTGTCGCGGGTGAGCCACTGCTGCTGCGAGCCGTTGGTGACGGAGGGCAGCCTGGAGTCGGCGATGAAGCCGCCGCTGGCGTACTGCGGGCTGGCGGTGCAGTAGTCCATCAGCGACAGGTTGCCGCCGCTGATGTTGAGACGGCGCAGCGACACCGCCTGGGAGACGGCCCAGAAGTTCGCCGAGGCCCGGCAGCCGTCCTGCCCGGCCGCGTTGACGTTGATCGACAGGTTGGACAGGGTGCGCCAGAAGTTGACGAGCGCGAGGCAGTTGCCGGTTCCGCCGTCCGCCAGGCAGCGGTTGTAGACCTCGACCTTGCCGTTGATGACGACGTCGGTGGGTGAGGCGCCCAGGCCGGCGATCTCGGTGTAGTAGCCGACCTTGATCTGGAGGGGCTGTTCGGCGGTGCCGTACGTGCCGGGCTTGAAGAGGTAGGCGTGGCGCGCGGTGCCCATCTCGTCGTCGACCTGGGCGGCGTGGGCCGCGTCCAAGGTCGCCTGGATGGTGCCGACGGGCATGCCGGGATCGAAGACGGTGACGTTCGGCCCGAGATCGGGGGTGCCGACGGGGCGCGTGGCGGCGGTGTCGGCGGCGGCCGTTCCCGCTGACAGGACGGCGGTCGCCAGCGCGAGGCCGAACGTGAACGCCCGGCGGATCCGCCTGGGGCGCCGCCTCGGGTGGCTCTCGTCGCCGGGAGGCTGGGTCGTCATAGGGGTCGTCCTTTCCGCTACGTGCGCAGCGCCTCTGTATGAGAGAGGACATCGGGGGGTGGACGAGGCGGCGAGAGAGCGCTCTCTCGCCCTGTTTCTACCGTGTGAACCGGCCTGTCCACAAGTACGCGCCCGCTCCGGCCACACGGCCCTTCCGGGGCGCGGGAACCGGCCCGCGGAACGCACAAGCGCCGCGTTCGGGCCGATCTTCGCTTACTGTGCAAATCGGGGGGAGCGCTGCGGGACAATGTCCGGGCCGGTGCGCACGAAGGCGCTTCGTGCGGGGGAATCACGGAGGATGACGTCGGGAATGAGCACACAGACCCAGGAACATCTCGGCCCTTACCGGGTGATCGGGAAGATCGGCGAGGGCGGCATGGGGGTCGTCCACCTCGGTCTCGACGGCGCGGGTCGTGAAGTCGCGATCAAGGTGCTGCACCCGCATGTGGCCGCCGACCTCAAGGCGCGCGACCGGCTGTTCCGCGAGGTGGAGACCATGCGACGGGTACGCAGCCCGTACGTGGCCGAGGTGATCGACGCCGAGCTGACGGGCGGGCGGCCGTACGTGGTGACCCGGTTCGCCGCGGGCCGCACGCTGGAGAGCGCCGTGCTGACCGACGGCCCGCTGGCGGCGGCCGAGGTCGTCACGCTCGCCCAGGGGTTGTGCCAGGCGCTGGTGGACGTCCACGCGGCCGGCGTGATCCACCGCGACCTCAAGCCGTCCAACGTGATGCTGGTCGACGGCCGGCCGCTGGTCATCGACTTCGGCATCGCGCACCTGGTGAACGCCTCCCGGCTGACGCAGACCGGGATGTTCGTCGGCACGCCGGGCTACCTGGCCCCCGAGATCATCCGTGACTCGCAGATCACCCAGGCGGCCGACGTGCACGCGCTGGCCTCGACGGTGTTCTTCGCCGCCACGGGGCTGCCGCCGTTCGGGACGGGGACGTTCGAGGCGGTCTGCTTCAACACCATGGAAGGGCGGGCGCAGCTCGACAAGGCGCCGGCGTGGCTGCGGGACTGGCTGACCCGGGCGCTGCAGGTCGATCCGGCCGCCCGGCCCGGCGCGCGCGAACTGCTGCGGATGTCCGGCGCGCTCGACCCGACCGGCCGCGGGAGCGGGGCGCCTGACCGGGCCGGCCGTCCGGGCGGGGGCAAGGGCCTCGCCGACCGTACGCTGACCATGGACATCGTCTCCGACCTGCTCCCGCCGGTCGAGTACGCCCCGAGGCGCCAGGAGGAGCGGCCGCCCCCCTACGTGCCCGCCCCGGCGCCGACCCTCCACACCGACCGCCCGGAGGACCGTCGCCCGCCCGCGCCACCCGCGCAGCCCTTCGACCTCCGGCGGTTCCTGACCGGCAGCGGGTTCGTCGGCGTGCTCGCGCTCGTGACGCTGATGGCGTTCACCGTCATCATGCCGGTCGTCGTGGGGCTGCTGGCGGCGGCGCTCTCGGTGGCGCTGCGTGCCGGCGACTACTTCTTCGGCGAGGACCGGCCGACCCTGTCCAAGGCCGCGCTCGTCACGGTGGGCCACCTGCTGCTGTCGCTGGCGCTCGGCGTCGTCGCCGCGGGCTTCCTGAACATGGCCGGCCGGTTGGGCACGAGCCACGCGGAGTCCTTGGCAGCGGGCGTGTTCACGCTGGGGCTGTTCGTCCTGCCCGGCGCGGGCCCGGTACGCCGCGCCGCCTCGCGTACCCTCCACCGCCTCCTGCCCGGCCACAGCGCGACCGTGGTCACGGTGGCGGTGATGGGCCCGGTCGCGCTGACCTCGGTGATCGTGGCCCTGGTCCAGGGCCAGTAACCGGTGAGGCCGGCACCCGGCCGTCGTGCCCGTCGTGCCGGCGGGAAAGTGGCTGGAACGCGCGCACGCCCGTCCGGCACAATGACCCGATGCTGATCAGGGAAGCCACCGCCCAGGACTGGCCGGCCATCTGGCCCTTCTTCCACAAGATCGTCGCCGCGGGCGAGACCTTCACCTACCCCGTGGACCTCGGCGAGGAGCAGGGCCGGGACTGGTGGCTCCTCCAGGCGCCCAACCGCACCGTCGTCGCCGTCGACCCCGACGGCACGGTCCTGGGCACGGCCAAGATGAACAACAACCAGGCGGGCAACGGCGCCCATGTCGCCAGCGCCAGCTACATGGTCGACCCGGCGCACACGGGACACGGCGTCGGCCGGGCGCTGTGCGAGCACACCCTGGAATGGGCACGCGTGGCGGGCTTCCGGGCCATGCAGTTCAACGCCGTCGTGGAGACGAACACGCACGCGGTGCGGCTGTACCGGTCGCTCGGTTTCGAGATCATCGGAACGGTGCCGGAGGGCTTCCACCACCCGGCCCAGGGGTACGTCGGCCTGCACATCATGCACCGGCCACTGTGACATCGGCCCACCCGGGCGACGTGCGCACGGAAAGTGTCAGGTTACAAGCCGCCCTTTGCCGGTAGAGGAGATGACCGACTCCGCCTGGATCGATGCATCCATCCGGTACGCGTCGTTCACAAGGGGGCTGATCACTTCGATGGATCACCGACAGCCGACATTCTGCGCCGTCAGCATGACCGTCGGCGCGGACGCGCTGATCATCGAGGTTCACGGCGCCCTGGACTTCCACTACGCCTCGCTGCTGAACCGGGAGGTGGACGCCGCGCTGCTGGGGCCGCCCCCGGCCACGATGATCATCGACCTGTCGGCGGCGGGGCACTGCGACTCGTCCGGGCTGGCCGCGCTCGTGCACGCCCTGCGGCGCTGCCGGGCCGCCTCCACCCATCTGGTGCTCACCGGTCTTCAGGCCGATCTGGAGCGCTGGCTGGCGATCACCGGCTTGGCGCGGGTCTTCGACCGCCGCCCGCACATGGCCGACGCCCTGCCGCCGCAGGCCGGGTGACCAGGAGGGCCGGGGAGCGCCTCGGCGAGGCGCACGGCCCGGCCGTGCCGCCAGGGAACGGCGGCACGACGATCGGCGGTGTCAGAGCCGGTTGGGCTCGTGGGCGCCGGCCGCCGGCTCCGACCCGGGGGACGGGTCGCCGGGCGGATCGGCGGGCGGGTCGCCGGCGCGGCTGACCGCCGGTTGCACGAACCACGTCCAGGCCGCCAGAGCGGCCAGCGCTCCCGCGGTGATCCACGCGACCGGGCTGCCGAAGAGGTAGTCGATCACCAGCGCGGTGGCGCTCGTCATGGCGACGGCCAGCGCCAGGGCGCCGGCGATGCCGTAGAAGTTGGACCGCTGGACCAGCGTCTCCTTGTGGCCCTGGCGGAACAGCACCCGGTGCTGGCTGGCGGGGGCGATGTAGCAGATGGCCGCCAGCGCGGCGCTCACCAGCGCCACGTAGTAGAGCCACCGGTCGGCCATGGCCAGGGCGGAGAAGCCCTGGGAGAACGGCACAGTGAGCAGGAAGGCGAACAGCACCTGCACGCCCGTCACCGCGACCCTGGAGCCCTGCAGCAGTTCCATGAAGTTGCGGTCCGCGCGTTCACCGTGTGACTCGGTGCTCACGTCCCGTTCGCGTTCCAAGCTGCCACCTCACAACGTACGAAACAACGTGCGGTCCCTGAGGGTGCGCCACTGCCGGGCCACGTCGGAGGCGCGGCCCGGCAGTGGCTGGTAGCGCGCCTAGACGTTGAAGATGCTCACACCGCCGGGACCGATCAGCAGTCCGACGACGATGAGGACGATGCCCCACAGAATGTCGCGACGGGCCAGCAGCACGTAGATGCCGGCGATGACGAGGACGACGGCGATGATCCAAAGGAGGGTAGCCATGCCGCCACGACTGCCCTCAGTTCCGGACGGGAAACGAACGGGTGCATTCCTGGCCATAACGCTTCGATCTCGTACGCCGCGCGCCGAACCCTCCGGGGAGGGCGTAGACCGCGTGTGAAGGCGTGGCCGCGGGGTACGCGGGGAGACCCGTTCCTCCGAAGAGACAGACCCCCGAGGAGACCCTCATGGACGCCATCGTCCTGCTCAAAGACGACCACAAGACCGTCGAGAGACTGTTCAAGCAGTTCGAGAAGGCCGGGCCCAAGGCCCACAAGGAGAAGCAGAAGATCGTCGGCCGGGTCATCGACGAGCTGACCACCCACACCTTCATCGAGGAGACGATCTTCTATCCGGCGGTCCGCGAGGGCGCGCCCGACACCGACGACCACGTCCTGGAGAGCGTCGAGGAGCACCACGTCGTCGTCTGGATGCTGTCGGAGCTCAAGAAGCTCGACCCCGCCGACGAGCGCTACGACGCCAAGATGACCGTCCTCATGGAGAACGTGCGCCACCACGTCGAGGAAGAGGAGCAGGACTGGTTCCCCAAGGTCCGCGAGGCCATGGGCCGCAACCGGCTGCGCGAACTGGGCGAGCAGATGGCCAAGGCCAAGGCCGACGCCCCGCACGACCCTCTCGACATCCCCAGCGCCGACCAGTAGCCGGCGCCACGGGCGGGCCGCAGGTTTGCCCGCCGGGCACGGGGTAGCGCACTGCAGTCACACCATCAACGACAGGAGCAACCCGCTTATGAGCCAGCCGTGGAGCTATCGCGACGGCGTCAACTCCGACACCAGCCTGAGCCTGATCGGCTTCGACGTCGAAGCGACCGACGGCAAGATCGGGTCGGTCGACGAGGAGAGCAATGCCGTGGGCGACAGTTACCTGGTCGTCGACACGGGTTTCTGGATCTTCGGTAAGAAGGTCGTCCTGCCGGCCAGCACCGTGACCGAGGTCGATCCCCAGAACAAGAAGGTCTTCCTGGCGCGGACGAAGGAAGAGATCAAGAACGCGCCGGAGTTCGACGAGGCGACCTACACCGACCCCGGCTACCGGGAGCAGGTGGGCGACTACTACGGTCGCGACCCGAACCTGCCCTGACCGCAGGCCCGCCTCCGGGCGGGACGCTCAGGACCGATCGCGCAGGGCTCCTCCCGGCACCCGGGAGGGGCCCTGCGCGTGTCCGGTTGTGACCCAGATCTCGCAGAGCGGGACGTCGCAGGTGAGAGATGGCAGGACGCCCGGGGCGCGGGCCTTGTAGCCTGAGCGCGAGGGTGACGGAGTGCCGGCACGCGAGCAGCCTGGACACGGTTTCTGCCAAACAGGTCGCTTTATTCGCCAGCATGGCACATACTGACACAAATGAGGCATACTCGCGCCGCGGCCCGGCCACGCCTGCCAGGAAGTCCCTTCAACGTCCCGGAGGCCCCACCACCCCCAGTCGAGCAGTATGCCGTGCGCGACCAGGTGAGCCACGACAAGTACGGCCTCGGCCGAGTCGTGGTGGTGGAGGAGAACCTCGCCGTTCTCGTCGACTTCGGTGAGGAGACTCGCCGCATCACCGCGCCGTACGCCAAACTCGTCAAGCTGTGATGACGACGGCCGTTCCCCAGTCGTAAGGCAGGCGACGGCCGGCGTGCCACCTGCCTGCGGCCTTGACGAGCCGCCGGCAGCGTGTGACGAGACGGTCGGCTTGCCGCGACGCCACCGAATCTGTCGATCCTGGGTGAAGCCGGAGAGCTCATTCGCGGTCGGCAGTCTTCTCCATGCCGACTTCTGCATGCCGGAACCCCGCCCGCCCGGCGGAATCCGAGGCCGCCTGTCGATGCCGGCGGTCAGGTGAGCATGGCTGCGAGCCGTTCGACGGGCACCCATCCGGAGCCCTCCGGCCTGACATGGGACAATAGGGACAGACCTCGACGTTCCCGCCGCTCCCAGGATTCGGGTGGAGGACAGATGGCCGTTGTGGACGTGTGGATGCACGTACTGTCCGGCGTGGAAGGCAACCAGCAGCGGGTAACGGTTCACCTTTACGGGGGTCAATCCCTCAAAGGCGCCGTCGTCGAACTGGACCGCACGCGCAACACCGTCGTGCTCGACGAATACGCGCAGGGATCCGCCTCGACGCGGCACGAGTCCCCGGTGCACACGATCCTGCTGACCGCGGTTCAGGCCGTCACGGTGCACAAGCAGGAGTAGGCGGCACGTCCCTTCTGCCCGCGCGGCGGATTGTGGAAGGCAAAAGAGCGCCAAGCTTTGGCCTGGACGATTAAATGCCCCTTTATTGGTGAGTTGCGGCAGGTAATCTTATAAGTCCGGGGATATTTCGTGCGTCGACACCGAGGTCGGCGTCGCCCGCGACGACAAAATCGATCAACGAGAAGCAGCCATCGGGCCTGGCAAGCCCCCGTCGCTCACACGATTCCGGTTTCGGTTCGACATTCCCGTGGAATCCCGGTCCGGCGCGTCGCTGTGGGCGAGACCTGGCGAACGTACTCCCTGTGGCGCCGTGGCCGGTCCGCCGGCACGGAAATTCCCTCGCTCCTGCACTTCTCCGATCGGAGAATTCCATGACCGTCATCGACGCATCGCCTTTGGGCGTGGCGGGGCCATCGGAGCCCACCATCGTCCGTCTGGGGGGCGAGATCGACCTCTTCACCAGTGAGGCACTGCGTCAGCAATTGCTGAACACGCTGCACTACAGCACCAGCACGCTCATCCTCGACCTCTCCGAGGTGTCGTTCTGCGACGCGTCCGGGCTGGCGGTGCTGGTGGGCCTGCAGTCCCGCGCCCGCGTTCAGGGCATCTCCGTCGCCCTGGCCGCACCACGCCCGTTCATGTGCCGGCTGCTGCGCATCACCGGCCTGGACCGGCGGCTGCCGCTGGTGCCATGAGCCCGCGTGGCACGTGCTCGACGGTGGCACGTGCGCGGGACGGCGGTCAGCGGCATGGGGCGGTCAGGGGCATGGCGGTCAGGAACGGCGGTCAGGGGGTTGGTGGCGGGGCGTCGGCGCGGCGGCGCTCGAGGCGGTCGGCGTCGGGCCAGCGTACGTCGCTCACCCAGCCCAGCCGTTCGAACAGGCGGATCGTGCCTCCGGACGGGTCGATCTGGCCGCGATCGAGGCCGTGACGGGCGCAGGTGGGGTCACTGTGGTGACCGTTGTGCCAGCTTTCGCCGAAGGACAGCAGGGCCAGGGGCCACAGGTTCGTCGCGCGGTCGTGGCGGCGGGTCTTGAAGGGCCTGCTGCCGATGACGTGGCACAGGGAGTTGACGCTCCAGGTGACGTGCTGGAGCAGGGCGATGCGGATCAGCCCGGCCCACAGGAAGGCGGTCAGGCCGCCGTACAGGGTGCCGGTGATCGCCCAGCCGGCCAGGAACGGCAGCGCCAGTGACAGCGCGCACAGGGCGGGGAAGGCACGGGCGACGCGCGTCATGGCCGGATCGGCCAGCAGGTCCGGGGCGTAGCGGTCCGCGGGCGTCTGGTCGTCGGAGAACAGCCAGCCCAGGTGGGCGTGGGCGAGTCCCCGGAGCTGCCCGCGCAGGCCGGTGCCGTACCGGTAGGGGGAGTGGGGGTCGCCCGGCTGGTCGGTGAACGCGTGATGGCGGCGGTGCACCGCCACCCAGTCGATGACGTTGCCCTGGAACCCCATCGATCCCGCGACCGCCAGGGCCACCCGCAGCCAGGGCCGCGCGGTGAAGGAGCCGTGGGTCAGCAGCCGGTGGAATCCCACGGTGACGCCGAGACCGGTCACCACGTAGAAGAACGCCGCCAGGAGCAGGTCGGTGAGAGCCACTCCCTGCCCCCATGCCAGGAAGATCGTCGCACCGAGGGCGATGAACGGCAGGATCACGATCGCCGCCGTCAGCGCCACCTGGATCGGGCGTCCCGGAGTGTGCTCTCCCGCTTCGGGGAACGGTGAGGTGCCGTCGTAGTCTTTGCGGCGTTTCACCGGTTGTTCGGAAATGGTCATGAAATCTCTTTCGTCTCGCTCAGACATTCCGCCGGTGCACATAGCACCAGCGCCAGGTCGACCCCGGTTCCAGGGACGCGGCGACCGGATGATCGGTCTCCTGGTAGTGAGCCTTGGCGTGGCCGCCCTGCGAATCGCCGGAACAGCTCACCCAGCCGCAGCTCAGGCACATCAGCAACCGCGTCCAGGCGCGGTCGGCGGCCAGGCATGGCAGGCATTCACGTCTCCCGGGTTCCACGAGGGGGAGCACGTCGACATGATCGCAGCGCGGCACCTGACCGTTCAGTCCGGCACGCGCTGCCGCCTTCGTTCCCTCCGCGTCCAGGGACATCGCGACCGCCTCACATGACAGCGGTGCACGATGCGCCTGCTGCTCGCCCACCAGTCAATGCGCTCGGCGGTACGACGGAAACGGCCAATGCCAGCAAGGCCCATCACCAATCGCGATGAGCAGGCAGGCTCAGGGGGCGCGCTGGGCCGCCAGGTCGGTGACGTCCCCGGCCGTGCTGGTCGCGGCCAGGGCGGTGGCGAACAGGATGAGCTGGTTGACGACCTTGAGGAACAGGAGCATCCCGGCGGCGCCCGCGACGACCTGGTACGCGGGGTTGGTCGCCGTGAGGTTGACGTAGGCCTGGCCCAGGGTCTTGAGGATCTCCAGGCCGACGGCGATGACGAGCGCGGGACTGATGACGCGGCGCGCCGACAGCCGCAACCGGGGCGGCGCGGTCAGCAGCGCCATGGCCAGCAGCGTGTTGATGCCGAAGCCGAGCAGGAACGCGGCGGCGGTGAGCACCCATTGGGCGGGAAGGGCGTCCACGCCCACGGTGAGGGCGGTGAGCCAGGTCAGCAGCCGCTCGGCGGCGAAGGCGAGGGCGAGCGAGATGCCGAGCAGGAGCCCGAGGCCGGCCACCACGGCCAGGTCGATGAGCTGGCGCAGGAAGAAGTTGCCCGGATATTCCTCCAGCCGCCAGATCGCCCTGCTGGCCGATCGCAGGGTGTCCATCCAGAACAGGCCGGTCAGCGGCAGGGCGACGAGGGCGACCACGCCGGCGGTGCCCGTGGCGTCACGTAACGCCTGCACGTCGAGGCGCGGGAAGTTCTCGCTCAGGTACTGCTGCACCGTGGCCAGGGCGGTCGGGTCGTCGAGGATCCAGGCCAGGATCGCGAAGGCCAGCAGCGCCAGGGCGAAGGTGGCGAAGAAGGCGTAGTAGGTGAGCGCGGCCGATAACCGCCCGGCGTCGGCGTGGTCGTAGCGCACCACGGCGCGTACCAGGTGGTCGAGCCGGGCATGACGGTCACGGGCTCGCCGCCAGCCCGCTCCCAGCGCCATGGCCGCCCGCCGGATCGGCCCGGTGGCGCTCATGATGGCAGGCCCCTTTCGCGGCGTTCGCCCGTGCCGGGGACGGGAGGACGTCGTCGCATCGGTTCGTGACAGTTCACCGTATCGTCTCGCGCCGCCCGACCCGCGCGCGTCCAGGGCAGTGTCAGGCGCGCCGGTAGCATGAGTTCTCAGGCCGAAGACCGTCCCTCCGAGGTTCGGAGGGCATCGGCCACAATCGGAGAGCGAGACGCAACATGAGTAGTGCTCGCAACACCCCAGATCTCGCCGCCGCCGAGGCGTCCGCCCAGCCGGAGGCGCCCGACGAACGGGCGGTGCACGCGGCCAACGCGCAGTGGCTCAAGGACAACCCGGACGCGATGCCACAGGTGGGGGCCGGTCGCTGGGCCGTGTACGACCGTTCCGGCCACCTGCGCGGCCACCTCGTGGGCGACGGGCCGACCCGCGACACCCGATTCAGGGCCACCGCCGTGCCGGATGAGAAGGCGCCTTCCGGCCCCGAGCCGAGCGGCCACGGCATCACCCTGCACGACGCCGGTGCCCACCTCCTCGACACGGGCGACGACGGCCCCGGAGATGACTGACCTTTCACCCTGAGCGACCGCGGACCCGGCATGGCTCAGGAGGGCAGGTCGTCGACGGCCGGGTCTCTTCGCTCCGGCCGCGCGGGCTCCAGCCAGCCGAGCTGCCGGGCGAGCCGTCTGGCGCTGTTGATGACGGCGGAGACGTGCGGGGAAGGGCTGGACTCGCGCCACAGCAGCGACCACGGATAGTGGGCGGCCGGTTCGGACAGAGGACGCCAGGTGGTGCCGGGCGGGTTGGAGGAGCGGAAGGAGGACGGCAGGCAGGAGACGCAGCGGCGCCGGAGCACGAGGTCCGCGGCGGCGCGCGTGCTCTCCACGGTCCCCTCGTAGGGCGTGGGCGTGAACCCGGCCGAGCGGCACAGCTCGCTGACGAACGTGTTGAGCTCAGGCGTCTGGCCTTCCTCGCCGAACAGGAGCAGCTCGTCGGCGAGCGCGACGACGGGCACGGTCTCCAGGCCGGCGAGATGATGCTCGTCGGGCAGCAGGACGCCGAGCGGATCGAGCCGGATCAGCTCCGATGCCACGCCGGGAACGGGCTGGGCCGCCCAGCCGATCCCGATGTCGAGCCGCCCGTCCGCCAGTTGCCGGTACTGCTCCGGGGTGCCCGCCTCGACCTGGTTGATCGTGAGGCCGGGATGGTGCCGCTGGACCTCGCGCAGGATCTGCGGCATGGAGTCGTAGCCCGCGTCGACGATGCCGGCCCGCAGCGGAGGTGTCGGCGTCGCCGCGTCACGGGCGGCCCGCGTGGCCCGGCCCACGTGGTCGAGGATCAGGCGGGCCTCGGTCAGGAAGGCGGCGCCCGCCGGGGTGAGGGCGACGTGGTGGGTGCTGCGTTCCAGCAGTTGCACGCCCAGCTCGCGTTCGAGCCGCTGGATCTGCTGGCTCAGCGCGGACTGCACGATGTGCTCGCGAGCCGCCGCCCGGCCGAAGTGCAGCTCCTCGGCCAGGGTGACGAAATAGCGCAGCTGGCGTAGGTCCATGCCTGCCACCCTTCCCCGCCGGGCGGCGTGTCACTTTCACTCTAAGTTGCCGCGGGTCACCGGTACGAGTCCCGGGCCGATCGGGCGGAGGTCGTCCTGGCGCAGCAGCGCGCCAGCGCCGACGCGGTGACCTGGAGCCCCAGCTCGGCCCCCGGGCAGCGGCCCGGCCCGCCGGCGAACGGGACGATCCACCAGTCCGCCTGCGCCGTCCCGTCCAGCCAGGCTTCGCGGGTGAAGGCGTCGGCGTAGTCGATCTGCGGACTTCGGTGGTGCACGGCGCCGAAGACGCCGCGCCCCTGGCGCGCGTGTCGAGTGCGGCCAGCAGGCGCATGCGCGCGGGGTTGCCGACGACGGCGCCGCGCAGGAACGCGGGAAGCGTGTAGACCAGGCAGAACTCCAGGCACAACCTGCACGACACCCACGGGGGCGGGCGGCGAACGGCCCCTGCGGGTGCGCCGGACCTGGTCCCACCCCACCGGCCACACCGTGCCCGGAGCGCCGCCGACGTTCGAGAACACGGTCACGCACTGGTGGGACGGCGGCGACCTGGAAAGCGTGGACACCAGCGTCGGGCTGCTCGCCGGGGCCGAACCGGCGGGTTTCGCGCTGTCGGACAGCGCCTTCCGGATCTTCGTGCTCATGGCGTCCCGCCGGCTCAAGAGCGACCCGTTCTTCACCGATCTGCACACGGCCGAGATCTACAGCCCGGAAGGGCTGGACTGGATCGACCGTACCGGGATGACCGAGGTCCTGCGGCGCCATCATCCCGAGCTCGCCCCGGCCCTCAGCGGGGTGCGCAACGCCTTCGCGCCCTGGCGGGAGTTCAGCTGAGCCCGCCGTCCCCGAGCCGGCCCGTGGCGGTCGCGAGGGGGGCAGAGGTGCGGTTACTTTCTCCGCTCAGTATGATCAGGGTGGCGAAGTCTCCGGCGACCTGCCGGTCGTGGTCGTGACAGGCCTCGAAGTCCTCCCTGCTTTCTGCCGCCGCCGCTCCCCGCCGGGGCGATTCCAGCGTCGTGCTCATCGCGACGGGGTCTGCCGCCCGAAGGGTGATTCGAGACGTTCCCAGGCTGTCCGCCTGGGTAGAGCTGCGGTATTGCGCACGGTGGGACGGTGTTCTGAGCCGTGCTCGGCGGGGTGGCGTCAGTGCCCTGACGCGGCCCTGACGCTCCCGCCCGTCAGGGGATGGGGTGCGTCACCGCCCTTCTGGAGGACGACCAGGTGTCAGGAGTGTCGAAAAGCTGTGGAAGTACGTAAGGAGTCGGCGATGACCATGAACGCGACCAGCGGTGAGGCCACCTTCGCCGACCTGGGGCTCCGCCCCGAGCTCCTGGACGTGCTGTCCGCCCTGGGCTACGAGGAGCCCACGCCGATCCAGGCCGAGGCGATCCCGCCGCTGGTGGAGGGGCGTGACCTGCTCGGGCAGGCGGCGACGGGCACGGGGAAGACCGCGGCGTTCGCGCTGCCCGTGCTGCAGCGCACACCGCCCTCCACCGACGGCTCCGGGCCCGTGACGCTGGTGCTCGTGCCCACGCGCGAGCTGGCCGTCCAGGTCTCCGAGGCGTTCCACCGTTACGGCCGCACCCTCGGCACCCGCGTCCTGCCGATCTACGGCGGCGCGCCCATCGGCCGGCAGTTGCAGGCGCTCAAGCGCGGGGTCGACGTCGTGGTCGCGACGCCGGGCCGCGCCCTCGACCACATCGGCCGGGGGACGCTCGACCTGGCCGGGCTGCGTACCGTCGTGCTGGACGAGGCGGACGAGATGCTCGACATGGGCTTCGCCGACGACATCGAGGAGATCCTCGCGGCGACCCCCGAGGATCGCCAGACCGTGCTGTTCTCCGCGACGCTCCCGCCGCGCATCGACGGGATCGCCCGCCGTCACCTGCGCGACCCGGTCCGGATCGAGATGGGGCGCGCGGCGGCCGAGGGGCGCGAGGCGACGCCGCTGGTGGAGCAGATCGCCTACCTGGTCGCCAGGGCGCACAAGCCGGCGGCGCTCGGCCGCCTGCTCGACATCGAGGCGCCGACGGCCGCGATCATCTTCTGCCGCACCCGTGAAGAGGTCGACCAGCTCACCGAGGCCATGAACGGCCGCGGCTACCGCGCCGAGGCGCTGCACGGAGGCATGGAGCAGGAGCAGCGCGACCGGGTGATGGCGCGGCTGCGGGCCGGGACCGCCGACCTGCTCGTCGCCACCGACGTGGCGGCGCGCGGGCTCGACATCGAGCAGCTCACCCACGTCGTCAACTACAACGTCCCGTCCGCGCCCGAGGCTTACGTGCACCGCATCGGCAGGGTGGGCCGCGCCGGTCGCGAGGGGGTGGCCATGACCTTGGTGGAGCCCCGCGAGCACCGCATGCTCAAGTCGATCGAGCGGGTGACCAAGCAGCGCATCCGGGTCGAGCGCCTGCCCACCGTCGCCGACCTGCGGGCGCGCCGGATGGAGCTGACCCGTGCCGCGCTGGAGGAATGCCTGCTCCAGGAGGACCTCGAGTCCTACCACGTCGTGGTCGAGTCGCTCACCGACGAGTTCGACCTCATGGAGGTGGCGCTCGCCGCGGTCAAGCTGGCGCACGAGTCCAGCGGGGCCGCGCTGGACGAGCAGGAGATCCCCGAGGTGGCCCCGCGGGCCCTGGACAACCGGCGCGGGCAGCGCGACTCCGCCCCGCAGGGCGACCGGCGCGGGCGCGGGCCGGCCGGCGGCATGGCCCGCCTCTTCTTCAACCTGGGCCGCAGCGCCGGCATCCGGCCGCAGGACCTGGTCGGCGCGATAGCCGGCGAGTCCAGCCTGAGCGGGCGCGACATCGGCGCGATCGAGATCGCCGACCGGTTCTCGCTGGTGGAGGTGCCGCAGGCGGCGGTCGACGAGGTGATCGACGCCCTCCGCCACGCCACGATCAAGGGCAGGCGGCCGACCGTCCGCCGCGAGCGCGACACCCACGCCAGGCGACCGCGCTGACGCCGTGCCGGTTCGTCGTAGGTGAACCGTCTGCGCCGGGGGTGGATGGTGACGCGCTCGGCTGCGGCACCGGGTGTTCTCAGCCCCGGAGGTCGATGCTCATCGTCTGGTCGTCCGGATCGGAGGCCGGCAGGAAGCCGGTCGAGCGCAGATGCCGTACGTACAGGGCGAGGAGGGGGCCGTCGACCGGCGGGTAGCGCAGCCCCAGCCGGTCGAGGGCGGTGGTGGTCCGCGGAGCCTGGAAGCGCGGCCTGCCGCCCAGGACGCGTTCGGCGATGAGGGGGAGCAGGCGGACGAGCGGGTCGCAGTAGGGGCGCTCTCCGAGCTGTCGCAGCGTGGCGGCCCACTCGTCCACGGACGTGACGCGTACGGGCCGCCCGGTGCCGCCGAGCGCCGCCGCCACGTCCCCCATGCGGATCGGCCGGGGATGGCAGATGTGCGCGACGGGGCCCGGCCCGCCGGTCGCGGTCGCGAGGGCGAGCACGGCCTCGGCGGCGAAGTCGACCGGGGTGAGGTTCACCGTGGTGTCCGGGAGGACGCCGGTGGTCAGCGCCGAGCGTACGAGCAGCCAGAAGTCGTCGCCGTCGGGCTGGCAGGCGCCGGTACGGCTGTCGCCCGCGACGCGATCGAGCCGCAGGACCCGCACCGGCCGCCCGTCGTCCCGAGCCCGCAGGGCCAGCAGCTCGCCGGCGCGCTTGGTCTGCCCGTAGCCGGACACCGGCTGGAGGGGGCCGACGGGCACGGTGTCCTCGTCGACCGCGCCGTCGGCCGGGCCGAACACCTCCGACGTCGACAGGTAGGCGACGGTGGCCCCGCCCGCCTCCGCCAGCCGCAGGATCTCCCGCGTCCCCACCACGTTGGCGGCCTCCAGCATGCGGCTGGGCTGCAGGAGGTTGACCTGGGCGCCCGCGTGGACGACCGTGCTCACCTGCCGGGCCAGCTCGCCGAAGCGGTCCGTCGTCAGGCCCAGCGCGGGCATGGCCAGGTCGCCGGGCACGGCCACGATCCGGCCCGGGTCGAGCAGGCCCAGGCGGTAGCGGGACTGCGTCGTCTGAAGCCGTCCCGCGACCGCCGCGGCCGTCGCGCCCCGGGCCAGGCAGTGGATCCGGGTGGTGGTGCTCTCCAGGAGCCTGCGGAGAAGATGGGCGCCGATGAAACCTGTCGCTCCGGTGAGCAGGATCCCCTGCCCAGCATGGTCACTCTCGGTCACATTTTGCGACTCGATCATTACTCTAAGTTACCATGCAGGTGCCGGAATCGTGACCGGCTCTGTGCGTACCCAGGGCGCCCGGTGACGCGTCCTTAACTGCTGTAGTTCTTCCCGAGGGGTTTGCCGGGGATCGGCTTGGCGATGAGGGCGACGGGGATGAAGAAGCTGATCTGGGCGATCGCCAGGATGAGCGTCCAGAGGGCCTTCTCGTCGTAGTGGACGGCCGCCTTGGCGTACAGGTCGTCGGGGACGCGTTCCCCGGACGGGTTCGGGGTGAGGACGGCGTCCACGAGCTCCAGGGCGACCCGTTCGGGGCCGGTGAAGTAGGGGGCGTCCCGCCAGGACGACACGGCGGTGATGCGCTCCTCCGATTCCCCGGCCTGGCGCAGGAGTCCGCTCTGCCGGACGATGTGGTACGTGCTGCCGACGAGCTGCCCGGCGCGGAGCTGCACCAGGCCGACGGTGGTCTGCGGGATCGAACCGTTCCGGGTGGCCTTGGTCATGGCCGCGGCGATTCCCCCCAGCTCGGGGAAGAACTGGCCGGGCTCGGGCAGCCGCGACTGGAGATCGTGCTGCTCGGCCGTCGTGGATGTGGACATCGTGAGGTCTCCCTTGTCTGAGCGCCGGATGGTGTCTCAGTAGCCTGACGACGTGACCGCCGGGAATGTGAGGTGGCACGCGGCCTCACAGTCCGGCGCGCTGTCTCGTCGGATCCGGTGAGGGAAGACGCGATCCAGGGAGCCGGCGACACCATGACCACCCCATCCGAGCCAGGGCACGGCGGAGCCGGAGCCGATCCGGGTCTGAGTGCGATCATGGGCGAGCGGCGGCAGCTCATCAATCTGGCCTACCGGCTTCTCGGCTCCCTGGCCGAGGCCGAGGACGTGGTCCAGGAGAGCTACGCCCGCTGGTACGCCATGACCCCGCGGCAGCGGGAGGCCGTCCGGTCGCCCGGCGGCTGGCTGATGACGGTCGCCGGGCGCATCTGCCTCGACCTGCTCGGCTCGGCGCGGGTGCGGCGGGAGCGTTACGTGGGCGAATGGGTGCCGGAGCCGCTGCCCGATCGCGACGAGTGGCCCGGCGGGGGGCCGGGCGTCGACCCGGCTGACCGGGTCACCCTGGACGAGTCGGTCAACATGGCCTTCCTCGTCGTGCTCGAGTCGATGACACCGGCCGAGCGCGTGGCGTTCATCCTGCACGACGTCTTCCGCTACCCCTTCGCCGAAGTCGCCGAGATCGTCGGCCGGAG